>CADECX010000011.1 GCA_902825865.1 uncultured Alphaproteobacteria bacterium | reverse complement strand
CCGACAGGCCGAAATTCTTCATCGCCCGGGCGGCGGCCCCGACATTTTCCCCCATCTGGGGGTGGGATAGGATGACGGCAGGTGAGGTCACGTGCGTTCTCTAGAAGGTCGCGCGCGCCAAAGCCAGAACGCACCGCCCAAAAATCCAATCGGCATGACCAGCGCCAATGCATCCATTGCAAGGGCTCCCGCCGACGTCGAAGAAATGACCAGGACGTAAAAAAGCCAGAGGGCCAGGGTGGAGCCCCCCAAAGCCGCTAAAACGAGAATCAAAGCGGCTCGGCCTGCCGGCACAAAGCATTGCAAAGCCGCAAAGGCCGCGGCGAGCAGTGCCAGCGAGGGTCCGGCAAGGCCCAACCCGATTGCAAAACTGCGCGGAATTCCCGGCCTGCCGAAGAGGCCGTGGGTTGTGGCAGTGGCGCAGACCCTGCGCGCTCTTTCAGCTTCCGTTACCGATTGAAGGCTTCCGAATGCATCGATGACGCTATTTGCCAGCGGCAGCACGGCTTCTCCCGGCGGTCCGGTCCTCTCCGTATGATAGTCGCAATAGGTCACGACCGTCTGTTTGCCGAATTGCGTCAAGCTGAAATTCAGCGCCATGGCATAGATGCAGGCAGTCGCGATAACCCACCGCTTCGCTTGGGATATTTTGCCCATTTTCTAAGCCTTTGACGCTCGCTCGTGCCCCCGCTATATCCCCTCCAGTCCCGATTTTCGAGCCAAATCAAGGAAGCCGCATCATGGAAAAGATCAAGGTTGCCAATCCGGTCGTCGAACTGGACGGGGATGAGATGACCCGCATCATCTGGGACCTGATCAAGAAGAAGTTGGTCCTGCCCTATCTGGACGTGGACCTGCATTATTACGACCTGTCCATCGAGCATCGCGACGCCACCGACGACAAGGTCACGGTCGAGGCCGCCGAGGCGATCAAGAAATACGGCGTGGGCGTGAAATGCGCCACCATCACACCCGACGAAGCGCGGGTGGAAGAATTCAAGCTCAAGAAGATGTGGAAGTCGCCCAACGGCACCATCCGCAACATCCTGGGCGGCGTGATCTTCCGCGAACCCATCATCTGCAAGAATGTGCCGCGCCTGGTGCCCGGCTGGACCCAGCCCATCGTGGTCGGCCGTCATGCTTTCGGCGATCAGTATCGCGCCACCGATTTCGTCTTCCCCGGCGCCGGCACCCTCACCATCAAGTTCGTGGGCGCTGACGGCAAGACCATCGAGCATGAAGTGTTCAAGGCGCCCGGCGGCGGCGTCGCCATGGCGATGTACAATCTGGATGAATCGATCAAGGAGTTCGCCCGCGCCTCGCTGAATTACGGGTTGGCGCGCAAATATCCGGTCTATCTTTCGACCAAGAACACGATCCTGAAAGCCTATGACGGCCGCTTCAAGGATCTGTTCCAGGAAATCTATGAGAGCGAATTCAAGTCCAAGTTCGATGCCGCGGGCATCGTCTATGAGCATCGCCTAATCGACGACATGGTGGCGTCCGCCTTGAAGTGGAGCGGCGGCTATGTCTGGGCCTGCAAGAATTACGACGGCGACGTGCAGTCCGACACGGTGGCGCAGGGCTTTGGTTCCTTGGGCCTGATGACCTCGGTGCTGTTCACCCCCGACGGCAAGACGGTGGAAGCCGAAGCCGCGCACGGCACGGTGACCCGCCATTACCGCGAGCATCAGAAGGGCAAGTCGACCTCGACCAATTCCATTGCCTCGATCTTTGCCTGGACGCGCGGCTTTTCGCATCGCGCCAAGCTGGACAATAACGACAAGCTGGCCAAGTTCGCCTCGACCATGGAGAAGGTCTGCGTCGACACCGTCGAGCAGGGCTTCATGACCAAGGATTTGGCTTTGCTCGTCGGCCCCGATCAGAAATGGCTGACGACGGAAGGGTTCCTCGACAAGGTCGATGAGAACCTGAAAAAGGCGATGGCGTAGAACCTAGATT
The DNA here is from genome assembly GCA_902825865.1 of uncultured Alphaproteobacteria bacterium. GTDB lineage: Bacteria > Pseudomonadota > Alphaproteobacteria > Micropepsales > Micropepsaceae > Rhizomicrobium. The sequence goes on along the minus strand of CADECX010000011.1, from coordinate 78,781 downwards.
GCGCCACAGGGCCGCGCGCAGGATTTTGCGGCGTGAGCAGGAGCGTCGCGCGGAGCGTGCGTATAGCACGTGAGCGCGCGCGACGCACTCACGGCGCAAAAGACTAGCGCCTTTAGTTATTCAGCCGCGTTTTTCTGCGCGCGTTTTTGCTCATACATCGCCTGATCGGCGCGCGCCATGGCGACGTCGGGATTGTCGCCCGACTTCAGTTCGAATGCGCCATAGGCGAAGCTGACGGGAATGATGTTGCCATTCCACTTGGTGGGCGAGGCTTCCAGCGCCTTGGCCAGGGAATCGGCCTTCCTCTGCGCCTGTTCCTGATTGGCATGGGATAGAAGCACGCCGAATTCGTCGCCGCCCAGCCGTCCGACGCAATCGCTGTCGCGCACATGCGCCGTCAGCACTTCGGAAAAATGGGCCAAGACCGCATCGCCCGCGGCATGGCCCAGCGTGTCGTTCGTCTGTTTCAAACGATTGAGATCGAAATAGATCAGCGAGGCCGGTGTGTTGTAGCGGCCCGCGAAGGAAATATAGCGCGTAAGCTCGCGCACAAAGGCGCGGCGGTTGAGCAGCGGCAGCATGCCGTCCTGGTCGGCGGTCTTTTCCACTTCATCCAGCCGGGCGCGGGTCTGGTTCAGCTCGCGGCGAAGCGTGTCCACTTCGCTCATCAAGCCCATGATGGCGTCGCGCACCCTGGGGGTGAATTCGGATTCCGGGATGCCCAGCACCGAGGCGGCGGGCGCGACCCCTTCCAGGCCGGTCGCGGCTGTGCCTTCGACCCGGCGGGCATAGGCGGCCTGAGCCACCGAGCGGGTGGAGCGGAGGGGGGTGTTGCGTTCTACTTTCATCGGACTTCTTCGATGGCGCGGTGCCAGTTCTTGGCCCCCGAAATCTAACTTTTCGGTGCTTAACAATTGGTTGATGACCCCCAAAATAGGGTTAATGCCCGCTAAGACTGCTCTTTCCTTGGCCTTTTTGGTCCCTATACTGCGCCGCTTCGCGAAGGAGCCGTCATGGCGAAACGAAGCAAGCCTGCCAGACCGCGGCCAGCCGTCGGCATCATCATGGGCAGCCAGTCCGACTGGGCGACCATGCAGGCCGCCGCCCTTATGCTGGAGGCCCTCAAAGTCAGCCATGAGACCCGCATCGTCTCCGCCCACCGCACCCCCGACCGCATGGCGGTCTATGCCAAGGAGGCCGAGGAACGCGGGTTGAAGGTGATCATCGCGGGCGCGGGCGGGGCGGCGCATCTGCCGGGCATGGTGGCCTCCATGACTACCTTGCCGGTGTTGGGCGTGCCGGTGGAAAGCCGCGCCCTGAAGGGGCTGGATTCGCTTCTTTCCATTGTCCAGATGCCGGGTGGGGTGCCGGTGGCGAGTTTTGCCATCGGCGAGGCCGGCGCCAAGAACGCCGCCCTGCATGCCGCCGCCATCCTGGGTCTGTCGGACCTGGGGGTGAAGCGGCGGCTGGATGCCTGGCGCGACAAACAGACCCGCTCGGTCGCCAAAAGCCCGAAATGAAAACCCGCAACACGCCGGTCGCTCCCGGCGGCACCATCGGCATTGTCGGCGGCGGACAGTTGGGCCGCATGCTGGCCTTGGCGGCGGCGCGGCTGGGATTGAAGAGCTGCATCTACAATGACGCGCCCGATGCGCCCGCCTTTCAGGTGACGCCGCATGCCCTGGTCGCGCCTTATGACGATCTCAACATGCTGAGCGCCTTCGCCGAAGTCTGCGATGCGGTGACGTTCGAGTTCGAAAATCTGCCCGCCCATGCCATCGCCCATCTGGCGGAGCGGGTGGTGGTGCGGCCCGGCGCCCATGCCTTGGCCATGACCCAGGACCGGCTGACGGAAAAAACCTTTGTCGAAAAGCTGGGGTTGAAGACCGCGCCCTTTTTCGAAGTGTCGTCTGCAGAGCAAGCACGCGAGGCTTTTTCGAAGTTGAACGGCAAAGGCATCCTGAAAACCCGCCGGTTCGGTTATGACGGCAAGGGCCAGGCGAAAGTGACCAGCGCCGAGGAAGCCGCCAAGGCGTTCGAAAGCTTCAAAGGCGCACCGGCCATTCTCGAAGGCTTTGTCGATTTTTCCTACGAGGCATCGGTGGTGGCGGCGCGCAGCGCCGATGGCGGTTTTGCGGCTTACGATCCGCCGGAGAATGAACACGAAAACCATATCCTGCGCCGCTCCAGCGTGCCGTCGCGCCTGAGCGCCAAGCAAGTCGAGAATGCCAAGGCCATAGCCAAGGCGATCGGCGATGCGCTGGACTATGCCGGTGTCTTTGCGGTGGAACTGTTTGTCGGCAAGGATGGCGAATTGTTGGTCAATGAGATCGCGCCCCGGGTTCACAATAGCGGCCATTGGACCATTGAAGCCTGCCAGTGTTCTCAGTTCGAACAGCATATCCGCGCCGTGGCGGGCTGGCCGTTGGGCGATCCCATCCGCCATGCCGATGCGGTGATGGAAAATATCATCGGCGCCGAGGCCGACGCCTGGCAGAGTTTGGCGGCAAGCGGCGCCCTGCATCTCTATGGCAAGACGGAAAGCCGCCCGGGGCGTAAAATGGGCCATGTGACGCGCTTAAAGCCGTTGACGAAGCCCTGATCGCCCCATAGGTTCCGCGCCCATGAACGCGACCACCACTAAAAAGACGACCAAGACCAAGCCCAGTGGGCCTGGAACTGTCGCGCGCGCTTAAGAAACAAGCCAAACCGACAAGACCCAGGCCCCGCCGAAATCCGGACGGGGCTTTTTTTGTGGCGTAGGCGAAGCCGGGGCCACCAGTAATGAAGTGGAGTAGTGAGATGAAGAACAAGACCGTTGCCATTGTCGGCGCCACCGGTGCGGTGGGCCGCGAATTTGTCGGATGCATTGAGAGCCGCGGCGTGCCGCTGGCTTCGCTCAAGCTGCTGGCTTCGGCCCGCTCGGCGGGCAAGACCCAGATGTTCCGCGGCAAGGAATTGGTGATCGAGGAGCTGACGGATCGCGCTTTTGACGGCGTCGACATCGCGCTGTTCTCGGCCGGCAGCGGCATTTCCAAGCAGTACGCCCCCGCCGCCGTGAAGGCCGGTGCGGTCGTGGTGGACAATTCGTCGGCCTTTCGCTCCGATCCCGCCATTCCGCTGGTGATCCCGGAAATCAACGCCAGGCGCATCGCCGATCACAAGGGCATCATCGCCAATCCGAACTGCTCGGCCATCACAACGCTTGTGCCGTTATGGCCGGTGCATCAAGTCAATCCGGTCAAGCGCCTGATCGTTTCCACCTATCAGGCGGCGTCGGGCGGCGGCGCGGCTCTGATGGAAGAGCTTGAGCTTTCCACCCGCGCCTATCTGGACGGCAAGGAGTATCCGCCCAAGGTGGTCAAGTATCCTTATGCCTTCAACGTCTTCAGCCATAACACCGCCATCGACATGGCGACCGGCTATAACGACGAAGAGACAAAGGTGATCAAGGAAAGCAAAAAGATTTTCGAGGACGACAAGATCGCCATCAGCGCCACCTGCATCCGCGTGCCGGTGCTGCGCGCCCATTCAGTGTCCATGACATTCGAATGCGAACGTCCGATTACGCCGGAAGAAGTGAAGGCGCTGCTGGCCAAGGCCCCTGGCGTAAAGCTGGTGGATGACTGGGCCAACAACTATTTCCCCATGCCCAAGGATGCTTCGGGCCAGGGCGATGTGCTGGCGGGCCGCATCCGCAAGGACTTGTCGGACCCTAGCGGCAAGTCGATCAGCATGTTCGTGGCGGCGGACCAACTGCTAAAGGGCGCGGCGTTGAACGCCGTCCAGATCGCGGAGTTGCTTTAACACCACTCCATGGCCGGCCTTGAGCCGGCCATTCAGGAGGGCAAGCGCGGTGTTTGTGACTCTGGATGGGCGGGTCAAGCCCGCCCATGGAGGTCTAGGGTTTCGCTTTCGGCTTTCCCCAATCCGCAAAAGCGGGAAAGTTTGACAGCGCTTCCTTGGCCTTGGCCTTGAACTTCTCGAACTGCATCACATTCTCGATGCGGGCGGCGAGAAAATCATCGGTGGGCTTTTCGTCCTCGCTGGTGTCGTTGAACCAGCGCATGGCGGTGGAGCCATAGACGCCGGCGAGAATGCCCCGCTTGGTGTAGAAATTGAAATCGGTGGAGGTGTCGCCGGCGGCGCGCCACATCGCATCCACCGTACGGTACATCAGCTTGGCGCCCAGGGCCGCGTGCATGGGCAGCGACAGCATCGCCGCCGCCCGGCGCGCCGCTTCCTTGTGCGGTTTGAGAATGGCGAGCCTCGCTTTCACTGCCGTGGCGATGCGCTCGCGGATCTTCATGGCTTTGAGGTCCCCCAGCCGCTTTTCCATCTGTGCATCGGCCCAGGTGGAATAGAATTCGATCAGGCCAAGGACGCCATTCTCGAACAGGCGCTCCACCTCGGCTTTGGAGACACCGGCCTCCGCGCCGGCCTTGTGCAACAGGCTGTCGGTGAAGCCATCAAAGGCGGCATGTGGCAGGGCGGCGGCCAACACCGCTTCGCGCATCTGTTGATCGCTGCTTTTTTCCCCAGCAGGTTTCTCAGCTTCCGCTTGTGCTTTGGGCGCGGCTTTCTTGCGCGGTTTTTTCGGGGTCGCTTCGGTCATGGCGCGGTCTGGAAGTGACGGATTTCGGATTCAAAGATCAAGCGGCTCAGGTCTTCCATCCGGGAAGGATACAGCCGCCCCTCCAGATGATCGCATTCATGCTGCACCACCCGGGCATGAAAGCCGCGCGCCACCCGTTCGATGGTCTCGCCATTGATGCCCAGGCCGCGATAGCGGATATGGCCCGGCCGCTCCACCCAGCCGCGCAGGCCCGGGACCGACAGGCAGCCCTCCCAGCCGCCCTCCTTTTCGGGGGCCAGAATCTCGATTTCGGGGTTGATCAGCACGGTCAGGGGGGCGGTGTGGTCGAACCGCTCCTCGTCCGCCAGGCTCTGATCGGCGCGGCCATCGGGGGCCTGGAACACCACCAGCCGCAAGGGAACATGGACCTGGGGGGCGGCCAATCCGGCGCCATTGGCGTCGATCATGGTTTCGACCATGTCATTGACAAGACGGCGAATTTCCGGGGCCGTGGGGTCGGTGACCGGTTTGGCGGGCAGGCTGAGGACCGGGTGGCCCATGCGGGCGATTTTCAGGATGGCCATGGCCCGAAATATGACCTCCGGGGCCGGCCCGGCCAAGGGCGGGGGACGGTTAATTTCCGTGGGTAGACAGGGAAAATGCCGTCTGGTATCACCCGCGCCTCTTAAATTTCGGCCCAGGAGCTTTGGCTTTGCAGATCATCGTCCGCGACAACAACATCGACCAGGCCCTCAAGGCGCTGAAGAAGAAGATGCAGCGCGAAGGGATTTTCCGGGAGATGAAGCTGCGCGGCGCCTATGAGAAGCCCAGCGAGAAGCGGGCCCGCGAGCGCGCCGAAGCCGTGCGCCGCTATCGCAAGCTGCAGCGCAAGCGCCTGCAGCGCGAAGGCCTGCTGCCGCGCTAAGAGCGCTTATCGGATTTCGAAGAGGCCGCTTCTGTAGCCGCCCCCAAAAGGGGCGGCTTTTATTTTATGGTCGCACGGCCGGACGGCTTCGCTGCGCTCGCCTGGCCGCTGCTCCCGGCGGCCTTTTTGTTCTTCTGGGTGACGTAATAGGTCGCCGCCGCGCCTACCGCCGCCGCGCCAAGCAACAGCAGCACACCGGTGGGGCCGATCACCATGGTCTTCTCGGCCAGATCGTTGGCGGTGATGGCTACTTCATCCACCGCTTGTTCGACTTGCTGTTTCTTCCTTTTCCAAAATCTCATGTGCAATCGGCGCAGACCGCCACCTCCACGGTGACATGAGATAAGTCCGGATAGCGGCTGCGCAAGGTCGTTTTCACCGCTTCGGCGCTGATCGCGTCGGGCGAGATCAGCGACACGATCAAGCCGCGATGGCCCGGGCCCAGCCGCCAAAGATGCAGGTCGGGAATGCGTGCCTTGAGCTCGTCTTGCAGAAAGGTGCGGATTTCATCGGACTGTTTGGGATCGGCATCGGCGTCCAAAAGCACCATGGCGCTATCGCGGATCAAGCCATAAGACCAGGAGCCTATCACAACAGCGCCGATCAAGCCGCACAGCGGGTCCAATATGCCAAGCCCGAAATAGTAACCGGCCGCCAGGGCGACAATCGCCAGCACGCTGGTGGCGGCATCGGCCAGCACATGCAGATAGGCGGCGCGCATATTGTTGTCGTGACCGTGGGAATGACCATGGTCATGGGAATGATCGTCTTTCAGGATCAGGGCGCTGATCAGATTGACCACCAGGCCGATACAGGCGATCAGCAGCGCGTCGCCATACTGAACTTGCGCCGGCGTCACCATTCGCTGGACTGATTCCACCGCCACCGCGATGGCCGTCAGTCCCAGGATGATGGCGCTGGTGAAGGCCGCCAGATCGCCGAATTTTCCCGAGCCGAAGGTAAAGCGCCCGCTGCCGCTGTGACGGCGCGCCAGCCAATAGGCGCCCGCCGCCAGGCCGAGCGCCCCGACATGGGTCGCCATATGGGCGCCGTCGGCCAACAGCGCCATGGAGTGATAGGCCAGGCCGCAGACGATCTCCACAACCATGAATATAGCGGTGACGATGGCGGCCCATTTGGCCCTTGTCTCGGCGCGGGAATGGCCATGGCCCAGAAAGACGTGATCACGGGTCCAGATGCCATGGTCATGGGCGCCCGATTCATGGGCATGCCCATGATCGTGACCGTGGTCATGCGCATGGTCATGGCCGTGCGTGTGCCCGTGGAGGGTGTGATCGTGCGCCATCGCGGTAGATTAGCGCGGAATTCTTGCAAAATCGCTAGGCGATTGCCCCAAGCAGGGGGAGCATCAGGCTCGCCGCCAGCAGCGCGCTCACCAGCAAAAGCCGGGGATTTCGAAGGGGGCGGCCATAAAACATCATGGGCGGGGAGATAAACCGCTTCGCTGCCTTTTCAAGTCTGCCAAATGGTCGCGCTTTGCGCTGGCTACATTCTTGATGGCATGCGGCAGGTGAAATTTTCAGCCCGGTTGGTATCGCCGCGTCCGGAATGAACCGCTTCCAGCGGATAGCGGCAGGTTGGGCGGGTGGCGGTCACCTCTTTGGCCTCGTTGGTACGGGCGCCGATGAAAAGGGACGGCGCCTGGTTCTTTGTCACCCACAGATCCAGCGCCTTCACCATATCGTGATCGGCATCGTCCTTGAGCGGGGCGCCGGTGGCGCCACCGATTTTGGAAAAGCCCACGCCGCCGCTGCAATGGCCCATGCCCGGCAAGAGGAAAAAGCGGAAGAAGTCATCGGTCCTGGCCTGGCCGTAACGGGCGGCGACGCGGTGGTAGAAATCGACATCCATCATCGGGGTGATCACCGAATCCGCCCAACCTTGGAAGAAGATGAATTTTCCGCCCCGCGCACGGAACGCGTCGAAGTTCACTTTCTGATCATAGACCTCGGCCAGGGTGGAATTGGACACTTTGGTGTTGAGCGCCCGTTCCGTGTCCTTGTCGAAATCGAAATTCTCGTTTTGGAAATTCGGGTCCTGAAAGACCGTCAGTTTCCAGAACTCCGCGCTGCTGCCGCCCGGCGTCTTGCCGCCATTCTGCGCCAGCCATCCGGATTCGGCGCCGCGCACCTGGCCCGGCATCAGCTGTGTGCCGTCGGATTTGGTCGCCCCGGCATAAATATGGCGCGCGGCGGCCACCTGGACCGGCGTCAGGCAGCCGGTTTTGCTCGCCTCGCTGCATTGGAATTCGACCGGGTCCACGGTGCAGCGTCGGGGATCGGAGATGATGCCGTCCTCCAAGCCATCGAGCTTGTCGCAGGCCGCCACCATGCGGCGGTTCAGGATCGCCACGCTCTCGGCGGTAATGGCGCTGGGGTCTTTCAGCGCCGGCCTGGCGTTCCAGGTATGGCCGAACATCAGCGCCGTCCATTTCCAGGGCGCCGCGCCTGCGACAAACCCGTCATAGTCTTGCGGAAAGCGTGTCGCTTCCATCAGCGCATGATGGCCGCCCGCCGAACAGGCGACGAAGTAATTCTTGCCCGCCGGCTTGCCGTAGAAATCAGCAACCACCTTTTTGGCCGCGACCGTGGACAAATGCAGCGCCCGCCAGCCCCAGTCGATCATTTTTTCCGGATGCTTATAGGCCCAGCTCTGGCCGCTGCCGCCCAGCGGGTCCTTGGGATCGTTGAGATGGCCATTGTCGGTGGACATGGTGGCATAGCCGCTCATCAGCGCCTCGCGCATGGGCGCAGGCGAGATCGCGCCCGCGCTGCCGCCCGAGCCTTCGCCGCGGAAATTGCCGTTCCACCGCGATTTGGGCGGCAGCCAGACTTCAAAACCAATCCCAGAATCGCTGGTCGGGGTGGCCAGGCCGATGACGCGGCAGAACGCGGCGGTGATTTTGGTGGCGCCGACTGAGCCGCCTTCGGGTAGATATTCGGCGCTTTGGATCACGGTGTTGGGCGCGATGGTCCGCCCCGTGAGCGCCCGGCAGCCTTGGGCATCGCCGCCCTCAGGTTTTGGCGCCTGACCGCCGGTGGCCAGGCCCGCGCATAGCGCGGTGACAGAGGCGAATAGTTTGAGATGCCGCATGTTCACCCCCGTCTTGCGCGGGACTGTCCAACGCGGCGGCAAGACCGTCAAGCAGGGGCGCTGGCAGCGCCTCACCTGATGAAGGCGGTCAAGTCGGCGGCGGGGAGTGCATATAGCTTTGCACCAGCGATCCGGCGATCAGGCGCCAGCCGTCGACCAGCACAAAGAAGATCAGCTTGAAGGGAAGCGAGATAATCACCGGCGGCAGCATCATCATGCCCATGCTCATCAGGATCGAGGCCACCGCCATGTCGATGATCAAAAAGGGCACAAAGATCAAAAAGCCGATCTCAAAAGCGCGCTTGAGCTCCGACAGCATGAAGGCGGGCGCCAGGGTGGTGACGGCCACCTGGGCGGGGTCGCTGGTGGGCTTCTGCTTGGCCATGTCCGAGAACAGCTTGAGGTCGGCGTCGCGCACATGCGCCAGCATGAATTTCTTCATCGGTATCAGAGCCTGGGTGAAGCCCTGTTCGGTGGTGACGGTGTTGTTCATCATCGGCTGAATGCCCGAGCGATAGGCATCGGTCAGGGTCGGGCTCATCACGAACAAAGTCAGGAACATGGCCAGGGATACGATGACGCTGTTGGGCGGAGATTGCTGAAGGCCCAAGGCGGTGCGCAGCAGCGACAACACCACCACGATGCGCACAAAGCTGGTCATCATGATGATGATCGAGGGCGCGATGGACAGGACCGTGATCAGCGCCACGATCTGCAGCATGCGGTCGGTGAAAAGGCCGCTGCCGTTCAAGTCGATGGTCAGGCCGCTGCCGGGTGTGGCCGCGGCCGCCGCGGCCGGCGCATTGGCTTGCGCCATAGGCAAGGTCTGGGCCAGCGCGGTATGCGGCGCGAGAATCGCCAGCAGCAGAAGAAAAGGAAGCAGACGCTTGAGCCAGGTCACGGTGTGCCCACGCTCGATGCAGAGATACTGTTTTCGATCACCGACACGCCATCGGGTCCAGACAGGACCAGATGTTCGACATTGTCGCGGCGCAGGATCAGCAAGCGCTGACGCGGTCCGATCATCAGGGTTTCGACCACCGCAAGCCGCTTGATGCCGGCGGCCTTGGTCACGCCGGGCACGCCGAAGCGCCGCGCCAACAGACCGGCGCCGCCGACCATCGCCAGCACCAGGAGCAGCGCGCCGAAATAGCGAAGGATGTCGATGAATGTCATGCGGGGATTAACGACGATCAACCTTAATCGCGGGTTAAGGCGGGGCAGATTGTGCCCGGCAAAAAATGCGCACTGTTAAGCCGCGCTTAAGCATGGCGGGCGCAGTCTCGCATCGAATTCTAGGCTAACAAAAGGTTACCGCGATGGAGATCACCGATTTGCCGCTGTTCTCTATGCTGAAACAGCGCATGACCTGGCTCAATCAGCGCCAGGATCTGCTTTCCCAGAATGTCGCCAATGCCGACACGCCGAAATATATCTCGCGCGATCTGAAGGCTTTGGACTTCGATCAGATGCTGAGCGGCTCGAGAAGCACCGGCACGTCGATGATGGCGACCAATGTGCGCCATTTCTCGCTGACGCCATCGCGCAACGGCAAATTCGAGGATCACGAAACTCCGGATCAGGAATTCAGCCCCAACGGCAATGCCGTGGCGCTGGAAGTGCAAATGATCAAGGTGGCGGACACGCAGGCCCAGTATCAGGCCGCGGCCAATATCTATGCCAAAGCCATGCGCATGATGAAGACGGCGATCGGACGCTGATTGAACCCTTAGAGTATGAACGCGGACTTTTAGAAACAGGAGACAAGGATGGACTTCTCGAAATCCATGGCGGTGGCGGCCTCGGGCATGCGCGCCCAGACCGACCGCATGAAGACGATTGCCGAAAATATCGCCAACGCCAATTCGACCTCGCCGGTCAAGGGCGCCGATCCCTATCGCCGCAAGATCGCGACCATCAAGCCGGATTTCAACCGCGATCTCGACGCGACCCTGGTCAGCGCCGGCAAGCCGATTCCCGACCGCAGCGACTTCCGCAGCCAGTATGATCCCGGCAATCCCAATGCCGACAAGCAGGGCTATGTGAAGCTGCCCAATGTCGACAGCCTGGTGGAAATCATGGACATGCGCGCCGCCCAGCGCTCCTACGAAGCCGATTTGTCTGTGATGGAATCGACCAAGCAGATGCTGGCCAAGACCGTCGATCTTCTGAAGTAACCGCTACGCCGGTCCGCGCTTCGCGCGGACTTGCGAACTGAGAAACGAAAGGAAACAGCATGGCCATTCCCGCCGCAGCAGCAGCCGCCTATCGCGCCGCCGCCCAGATCGCCGCGACACCTGGAACGCCTGGAATTGCGCCCGCCAATGTGCCGGGCGGAAATTTCTCCGACTTCCTGTCGGGCGCGATCAAGGATTCCATCAACACCATGCACCAGGGCGAACACGCCGCCAGCCAGCAGGTTCAGGGCAAGGCCAATCTGGTGGATGTGGTCCAGTCGGTGAATGCCGCCGAGATCACCTTGGATACGGTGGTGGCCGTGCGCGACAAGGTCGTGGCCGCCTATCAGTCCATCATGAATATGCCGATCTAAGGAGCGTCGGCGAGAGCCGGAGCGACAATTAGAAATTCACACGATCAGATAGCAGATAGAGAGTATTATGGATCCCGCTTCCACCATCGACTTTGCCCGCACCTCCATCCTGGTTCTGCTGGAAATCATCGCCCCCTCCATGCTTACCGCTCTGGTGGTCGGCTTGGGCATCGGCCTGCTGCAGGCCGTGACCCAGATTCAGGAACAGACCCTGGTCTTTGTCCCCAAGATCGTGGCGATCTTTCTGGTGATGCTGCTGGCCTTGCCGTTCGCCGGCGCCGCCATGAACGGGCTGATGATCGATATCGCCGGACGCATTGCAGCCTATTAGTTAGATGACATTTCACCTTCCCGAGCTGTCCGGCGCCATACTGACCTACCTATTGGTGTTCAGCCGGGTCGGCGCGATGGTGATGCTGCTCCCCGCCATTGGCGAGATGGGCGTACCCAGCCGAGTGCGCCTGGTGCTGGCGCTGGCGATCGCCTTCGCGCTGACGCCGCAGGTGCAAGGCAATTATCCCGCCGTCTCGCCGGAAAGCACGATGGCGCTGACCATCATGATCGCCCAGGAAGTCACGGCCGGTGTGCTGGTGGGCGCCATGGCGCGCATCATCATGAGCGCCTTGCAGGTTGCGGGCTATCTGATCGCCACCCAGATCGGCCTAGCCTATGCCCAGACCTTGGATCCCACCCAGAACACCCAAGGCGCGGTTGTGGGCAATTTCATGATGCTGCTCGGCACCACCCTGATCTTTCTCACCAATCTGCACCATCTGGCGATCGGCGCCATCGCCGGCAGTTATCGCATGCTGCCGCCCGGCGGGACCTTGCCGGTCGGCGACATGGTGCAGCTGGTGATCCAGCTCACCTCATCTTCTTTCGCGCTGGGATTTCAATTGGCCGCGCCCTTTCTGGTGTTCGGCTTCGCGGTCTATGCCGGGCTGGGCGTGCTGGCGCGATTGATGCCGCAATTGCAGATTTTCTTTGTCGCGGTGCCGCTCAACATCATGTGCGGCTTTGTCATCATGCTGGCCCTGATCGGCTCCTTGATGACCGTGTTCCTGACCTATTACGCCAACTCCATGGCGCCGTTTCTCTAAGCCATGGCGGAAGACCAGGACAAATCGCAACAGACCGAAGAGCCGACAGCCAAACGGCTCGAACAGGCGCGCGAGAATGGCGACGTCGTCAAATCGCCGGAGGTCACCACCTTCATTCTCCTGGGCGGCGGCACCCTGGCCATCGCGATGTTCGGAAAATATACCAGCATGGGATTGGCGCGTACCCTGACCATGTTTCTGCAGCAGCCCGACGCCATGAGCGTGGATGGCGCGGGCCTTGCGGCCATGATGTGGCTTCTGCTGCCCCCGCTGGCGCTCGCACTCGGGCCGTTCTTTCTGGTGATGATGGCGGCCGGCCTTGCCGGCCACATGCTGCAAAGCCTGCCCAGTTTTTCCTTCGACAAGATCGCGCCGGATTTTTCCAAAGTCTCGCCCATCGCCGGGTTCAAGCGCATGTTCGGCGCCGAAGGCTGGATGAATTTGCTCAAGGGACTGGCCAAGATCGCGGTGGTGGGGCTGGCGATCTGGACCCAGCTTTGGCCCGAGCGCGGCAGCCTGGAAGGCATGCTCAACCAGTCGACCGTCACGGTGATGCACGACATGTCGCGCCTGTTGTTCAAGGTGCTGATGGCGTCGCTGGCGGCGCTGGCCGTGATCGCCGGGCTCGACTATTTCTGGCAGCGCATGCGCTTCATGGCGCGCAACCGCATGTCCAAGCAGGAGATCAAGGAAGAGTATCGCCAGAATGAAGGCGATCCCACCATCAAGGCCAAGATCCGCCAGCTGCGCCATGACCGCGCCCGCAAGCGCATGATGGCGGCGGTTCCTTCGGCCACCGTGGTGATCATGAACCCGACCCACTATGCCGTGGCGCTCAAATATGAGAGCGGCAAAATGGCGGCGCCGGTCTGCGTCGCCAAAGGCGTCGATGCGCTGGCTTTGCGCATCCGCGCCGTCGCCGAAGAAAATGATGTGCCGGTGGTGGAAAATCCGCCTCTGGCGCGCGCCCTGCACGCCGCGATCGAGATCGACGATCCGGTGCCGCCGGAGCATTTCAAGGCTGTGGCGCAGGTGATCGGCTATGTGTTGCGGCTGCAGGGAAAATTGCCCGCCCGCGCCGGTTGATTCGGGGCATTAACTTTTCGCGCAAAACGAGCCGAACAGCGTTCGCCTACGGAACAAAATTTAACAGCAAATCCAGTCCTTTAACCCTTAGAAAGGATTGGTTAACCGAATCTTGTATTGTGGCGGCATGAACGCCGCTAAATCTATGTCTTCTGCCGGTTTCGGTCTCGCCGCCGGCCCCTGGCGCTGGGCTGCCTTGGGCTGTGTGGTGGTGGCCCTGATCGCCGCCGGCTTGGCCTTGGCCTCGCCCCAGGTGGCGGGTCTGGCCGGGCATGCCCTGCTGGGCGGCATTGCCCTGATCGCCATCTTGCTGCTTTTCGCGGTCTGGCCGCGCGCCGGGCGCGCCACCCAGGACGCGCTGCGTGTCGCCGAAGCCGCCGCCAAGGCCAATGTCGCCTGGGCCATCACCGGCGAAGACGGCGCGGTGCTCGATTGCAATCCCGTCTATCGCCGAATGGCGGGTGTGAGTGAAAGCGACTCGCCGCCGCCGCCCGAACTGGCGATCGCCGGCGAACCCAGCGCCGCGGTGCTCTATCGCTTGTCGCGCGACGCCGCCGAAGGGCGCGCCCGCGAGGAAACATTCGTCGTGTTGCCGGGCCTGGAAATTGTCGCCGCGGTCCGTCCGTTGCCGGGCAAACAGACGGCTTGGTGGTTCACGCCGCGCCTGGCGGCCAGCACGTCGCCCCAGCCGGTGTTGCGGCGCGCGCTGGATGCCGCGCCCGAACCGCAAAAAGCCGCGGAAGCGGTACAAGAGACCCCGGCACCGCCTCCGCCGGTTGTGGCGCAAGTCGTGCCGGTCGGCGATCTGTTTCGTGACGCGCCCATGGGCGTGGCTTTTACCGACGGCGATGGCGTCATCAGCAATGCCAATGCGGCGCTGGCCAAATTCTTTGGCGTGACGGATTCTTTGACGGGACGAAAATTTACCGCCCTGGCGGACGGCGCCGAGCAGGCGCAGATCGCGCAATTGATCGCCCGCGCGGCAAAAGGCGAAACCGGGCTCAAACCGGTGGAATTGCGCGCCGGCAAGGCGGGCGAAGACCGCATGGCGGAACTGTTCGCCGCGCCCATGCCCTCTTCCACCGGCGAGACCGGCAAGGCGGTTCTGTATCTGGTCGATGTCTCCGAACAGAAGGCGCTGGAAACCAAATTCGCCCAGTCGCAGAAAATGCAGGCCGTGGGCCAGCTCGCTGGCGGGGTGGCGCATGACTTCAACAATCTGCTCACCGTGATCATCGGCAATTGCGAATTTCTTTTGATGCGCCACCAGGCGGGCGATCCCTCGTTCAAGGAAATCAACGAGGTGCATCAGAACGCGCTGCGCGCCGCCGCATTGGTGAGCCAGCTTCTGGCCTTCAGCCGCAAGCAGACCATGCAGCCCAAGATATTGGCGCTGGGCGATGTGATCGGCGAGCTGGCGCAGATGCTGCGCCGGCTGGTGGGCGAGGGCGTCACCCTGGTGGTGGAGCGCGAAACCGATCTGTGGGCGGTCCATGCTGACGAAGCGCAGCTGGGCAACGCCATCATCAATCTGGTGGTCAATGCCCGCGATGCCATGCCGTCGGGCGGCACGGTGACCATCCGCACCGCAAATCAGGCGGTGAGCGCCGCTTCGGCCCTTGGCACCGCCATCATGCCGGCGGGCGAATATGTCCGCATCGATGTCGCCGATACCGGCACCGGCATGTCGAAAGAAATCCAAAGCAAGATTTTCGATCCCTTCTTCACCACCAAGCCGGTGGGGCAGGGCACCGGGCTGGGACTGGCGACGGTCTATGGCATCGTCAAACAGTCCGGCGGCTTCATCACCGTGGACAGCGAGCTGGGCAAGGGCACTTCCTTCAAGATCTATCTGCCGCGCCGCAAGGTCGAGGCTGCCGAAGCCGCGCCGGTCGAGACCGCGCCCGCGCCGGCGCGCGATGTTACCGGCCAGGACACCATCCTCCTGGTGGAAGACGAAGAGGCGGTGCGCAGCTTCGCGGCCCGCGCTCTTCGCATGCGTGGATACAATGTGCTGGAAGCCGGCGGCGGCGAGGAGGCGCTGGAAATCGTCAAGAATGACGCCAATACCATCGATCTCATCATCACCGATGTGGTGATGCCCAATATGGACGGTCCCACCATGGTCAAGCACGTCAAAGTGCTGAAGCCGGACCTGGCGGTGATCTTCATGTCCGGCTATGCCGAAGAGGCATTCCGCCGCAGCGATCAAAGTTCGGAAGACATCCATTTCCTGCCCAAGCCCTTTGGCCTCAAGCAGCTCGCGGCCAAGGTGAAGGAAGTGCTGGCGGGCGCCGGCTGAAGCCTTCTCAAGCCTTGCAAAGCGCGCGCGTCTCTCTATCTTCGCGAGCGATGAGAAAAACTCTGCCGCTATTATTCTGTGTGCTGCTTGCCGGTTGCACCGATACCGATTGGGATCAGGCCCTGAATTATACCGGCCTGCGAGGCTCGGCGGAGGAACCGGAAGAGGCTGCGCCAACACCGGCGGCCAGATCGGTAGCGGCCGCGCCCGAAGCCGTTGCCGCGCCAGAACCCGCCAACGCCGAATTCTGCCGCTCGGTGGCGATGCAGGACGCCGGCGCCAACGGTTTCGACCAGGCGACGCAGCAGCGCGTCTATGCGCGCAGCTATGCGCAGTGCCTCACACTCGGCGCGCCCTGAATTTCCCCCTCCGGCCTTCGCAACTTTGCCGTGGTGCTCGGCTTTCGCCTGCGCGCCACGGCGTTGCTACGGCCGCCTCCCCCAATGCAAGCGCGCTGACGCGCGCGCTGGGGGAGGCGGTCAGAGCAACGGAAGAATCTAAGGCTTTACGAGAAAGCGATATTCGGTCGTTTCGGTGTAGGCTTCGCCCGGTCTCAGCAAGGTGCTGGGGAAGCTGGGGACATTGGGCGCGTTGGGAAAGCCTTGGGCTTCCAGCGCCACCGAACTATGGACGGCATAGCCTTTGGTCGCCGCCACGGTGGGCGGCGGATAGTTGGCGCTGTAGACCTGCAAGCCCGGCTGCGTCGTCCATTCTTCCAGCACCCGGCCCGACTTGGGATCTTCCAGCCGCGCCGCCAGCCGCAAGGTTCCGGGTTTGCCGTTCAAGGCATAGTTCTGGTCAAAGCCCTTGGCGAGTTGAATCGCCGGATCGGGTGCATTGATGTTCTTGCCGATCGGGGTGGGTGTGCGGAAATCAAAAGCGGTACCCTCCACTTTCCGCATCACGCCTGTCGGCACATTCTTGTCATCGCCGAAGGTAATGGTGTCGGCATTGACGGTCAGAAGCTGATCCAGCACCGAACCCGACGCATCGCCGGCCATGTTGAAATAGGCATGATTGGTCAGATTGACGACAGTGTCCTTGTCGGTGACGGCGCGGTAGTTCATCCGCAGCACATTGTTCCTGGTCAGGGTGTAGGTCACTTGCACGCGCAGGGTGCCGGGAAAGCCCATGGACCCGTTGCGATCGATCAGTGAGAGGATCAGCTGCGGTTCGGCGCCGTCCTTGGTATCCGCCTCCCAGACACGCTCGTCATAGGGCCGGTTGTTGGTGGCGTCGTTCAGGACATAGGCATCGCGCGAGATGCGATAGGTGTTGTTGTTGATCCGAAAGCTGTTGTCCATGATGCGATTGGCGAAGCGGCCGATGATCGCGCCATAACGGCCCTTGTAATCGGGGCTGGTATACTCGGCTAGGCTGTCGAAACCCTGCACCACATTGGTCACTTTGCCGTCGCGCCCCGGCACCCGGATGGCGGTGATAATGGCGCCGTAATTTGTAATCCGCGCTTCCATCCCCCTGGCATTGGTCAGGATGAACAGGTCGACGCCGTCGCCGCGCACCCCGCCCCAGGCCTGGACGGTGATGCCCGCCTGGGCTGGCATCGCTGCCAAGGTCCAAAGGACGGCAATTAGTGTGACTAGTTTCATCAATTTGACCTCTGCCTGTTGCGCCACATTACAAAGCCGCCATCCGCCGCGCCATATTGCGAACGCGAAATCGTTTTGACCGTTTGACCAAGCGGGTTCGCCCTGATTAGCTGCCGCCATCGAAAAACGAGGCCGCGAATGCGAGCGGCCAGGGGAGAGATTCAATGAAGCGCCTGTTGTTTTCGGCCGCCTTCGTCGCGGCTGTGGGTCTGGGTACGGTCGCCGCGCTCTCGCAAGCCGCCGATCCTTATGCCAACAATGCCGCCGCCGGCACGATGAAATTTCCGCTGGCGGCGCCCGCGGGCGTGGACAGCAAGGCCATCGAGAAGGCGCCGGCGGGCGCCGTCAACCAGGGCAAGTTTGACGACAAGACCTGGAAATACGGCCCTGCCTTTAATGCTCCGCCCGGCGCCAAGATCTGGAACCCCGTCAAGCTCAAGATGATGCAGGGCGGCAAGGTCACCGGCGGCACCGTGTTCGCCGCCACCGATCCCTCCACCTACTGCGCCATGGCCAATGCCGGTTACGATTTCATCTGGACCGAGCATCAGCATAGCGCCCATGACTGGGAACAGACCTCGCGCATGTGGGCGCAGTGCCCGCATGCCAAGGCGGTGCCTGGTGTGCGCGTCGCCTATACCGACGAGCGCGAGATTCAACATGCCCTGGACTTGGGCGCTCTGGTGCTGGTGGTGCCGACCATCCGCTCCTATGAGGAGGCGGTCCAGGCCCGCAACTGGGCCTTTTTCCCGCCTCTGGGGCGCCGGAGTTCGGGCGGCGGACCGGCCGCCAGCGCCGACTTCTGGGGCACGGTGCCGGGCGGTTATCGCAACACCATCAACGACAATCTGGTGTTGATCCTGATGATCGAGACCCTGGATGGCCTGAAGGATGCCGACCGCATCGCCAAGATTCCCGGCGTGACCGCGATCTTCGCCGCCTCGGGCGATCTTTCCAATCATACCGGCTATCGCCAGGGCGATCCCGACTATGAGCGCAACATCAACATCGTGCATGATGCGGCGATCAAGGCCGGCGTGCGGCTGTGCGGGCCGCTGGCCTGGCGCGACCGTCCGGACTTCACCTGCTTCCAGGGTGGCAGCGAAACGGCGGCCATCGCCGCGGGTGTGAGGCAGGATCTCGGCAATCTGGCCAATACCCAGGCCGTTCCCGAAGTCGGCCCCTACGCGAAGAAGTAGCGGCCCAACCCCGCTTGCGTGTGTCGCAAGGTGAGAAGGTACAAACAAAAAGGGCGCGGAAATCGCGCCCTTTTTTATGCCGTGTTCGCAACTGCAACAGAGGATTTGGTGACACAGTTTCCCGGGCACGGTAGCGCTCACGTTTTTTCTCTTGATCTTGGCAGCGCTGCCAAGGCAGATTATCGGCAGATATAACAAACGCCCTGGGGACTGGAATGCGCAAGCTCGGCAAAAAACAAGCATTTTTGTTATCGTTATCAGCATGATCGGCTCCTCGGCTTGGGCCGATCCGCTTGCGGCAGGCAAGCCTGCTGGTGTGCGCAAGGCACAAGAGAGCAGCGGTATGGAATGGGCCGTGATCGGCGGTGTCGTTGCCTTGGGCGCGGGCATCCTCATTGCCACATCCGGCGGCCGTAGCAGCGACGCGAAGGGTTTTCCCATCACCGTCGTCGCGACCAGCGCAACCGCGACCTGAGGTCCGGGCGCCTACTTCACCGTTGAGAATCTGAACTCCGTGGCCTCGTAGAAAATCTTTCCCGGCTTTAGTTCCGTGGTCGGGAAGGCCGGGATGTTGGGCGCATTGGCGAAATGCTGGGTCTCCAGGCAGAAGGAGCCGCGCTTGATATACTGCGCGCCGCCCTTGCCCGTGATCGGCTTTTCATTGTTGGGCAGATAAAGCTGAACACCAGGCTGGGTGGTCAGCACGTCCATCACCCGGCCTGATTCCGGCTCCACCACGCGCGCGGCGGGACGCATTTTTCCCATCGGCCCGCGCACAATGAAATTGATGTCGTACCCTGGTGTGGCCACGATCGCCGGATCGGGGCCGTTGATGTCCTTGCCGATGGCTTTGGGCTTGGTGAAGTCAAAGCCCGTGCCCGTCACCTTCATCACTTCCCCGGTCGCCATGTGATTTGTGTCGGTGGGCGTCACCGCATCGGAAAAGACTTGCAGGCGGTGGTTCAGCACATCGCCGTTACCGGCCCCCTTCAAATTGAAATAGGAATGATTGGTGGGATTGAGCACGGTCGGCTTGTCGGTGGTGGCGCGGTACTCGACCTTGAGGCCATTGTTGGCGGTCAGGGTATAGATGACGGTGAAGTCCAGCTTGCCCGGAAAGCCCTGATCGCCGTCGGGACTGACCATGTGCAGGATCAAGGAGGGCGAGGGTCCGTTCAGCGGCGTGGCGCTGTAGACGTGATAGCTGAAGCCGACGGGTCCCCCGTGAATATTGTTGGGCCCGGCATTGGCTTTGAGTTTGTAGGTCTTGCCGTCCAAGGAGAATTGGGCGTTGCCGATGCGGTTGGCGAAACGCCCGATCACCGCGCCATAGGTGGTGCCGCGGCTATAGGCTTCCAGATTGTCATAGCCCAAGACCACATCCGCCATCTTGCCGCTTTTGTCGGGCACATTCAGGCTGACCAGGAAGGCGCCGTAATTGGTGATGCGCGCGCTCATGCCGCGCGCATTGGTCAGGGTGTAGATATCGATCTTTTGGCCATCGGCGGTTTCGCCCCAGGGCGCCTTTTCGATTTTCGCCTGCGCCGGCGCGGTGAAAGAGGCTGTCCATGCGCAAGCCGCCAAGCCCAGCGCGGCGACCCTGATCCTGTTCATGTCCGGTCCCGTATTTTCTTGTTGTGCTGAGTCTAGCTGCCGGGGAACGGACTTGAAAAGTCGCGCTGCCCAACCCGTCAAATTATCGGCCATTCTCTGGACGCGAAAAGACGAAAAGCCGTTATCGCTCCGGAGTATCGATGCCAGGGGCGGCAACCAATATGACAATTTGTCAGTGATCTTGGGCTGTACGCCAACGATGTTAACAGCGAAAGTTCCCTTACGGGACAATAGTAGAACGAAATGTAGGTATTTCTCGTTCCTTCAATGCTTTATCTCGTGGCTTGGCAAAGAGAACAAAGTGTGTACATTTGATTTGTCCACCCGCCGCCGGATTCGCTTGGGGATCAGCGGGCGCTGTGGAATAACCGAGGGAGTTTTCCATGGCGCAGGCGGCTTTACGGGTGGTGGGCAAGGCACAAGATAACGATCGCAAGCGGGCTCTCGAGGCCGCGCTGAGCCAGATCGACCGGGCGTTCGGCAAGGGCTCGGTGATGAAGCTGGGCAGCCGCGATCTGGGCCTGGCGACCGACGCGGTCTCCACCGGCAGCCTGGGCCTGGACATCGCCTTAGGGATCGGCGGGCTGCCCCGTGGCCGTGTCATCGAAGTCTATGGCCCCGAATCCTCGGGCAAGACCACCTTGGCGCTGCATGTGGTGGCCGAGATCCAGAAAAAGGGCGGCACCGCCGCCTATGTCGATGCCGAGCACGCGCTCGATCCGGTCTATGCCAAGAAGCTGGGCGTGGACATTGACGAAATGCTGATCTCCCAGCCCGACACCGGCGAGCAGGCGCTGGAAATCACCGACACCTTGGTGCGCTCCGGCGGCGTCGACATTGTGGTGATCGACTCGGTCGCGGCACTCACCCCCAAGGCCGAACTGGAAGGCGAGATGGGCGATTCCTTGCCCGGCCTTCAAGCGCGACTGATGAGCCAGGCGCTGCGCAAGCTGACCGGCTCGATTTCCAAGTCCAATACCATCGTGTTGTTCATCAACCAGATCCGCATGAAAATCGGCATCATGTTCGGCAATCCGGAAACCACCACCGGCGGCAATGCCCTGAAATTCTATTCCTCGGTGCGTCTCGACATCCGCCGCATCGGCGCCATCAAGGATCGCGACGAAGTGGTCGGCAACCAGACCCGCGTCAAAGTGGTCAAGAACAAGGTCGCCCCGCCCTTCAAGCAGGTCGAGTTCGATATCATGTACGGCGTCGGCATTTCCAAGGTGGGCGAGCTGGTCGACCTTGGCGTCAAGGCCGGGATCGTGGAGAAGTCGGGCTCTTGGTATTCCTATGACGGCAGCCGCATTGGCCAGGGCCGCGAAGCCGCCAAAACCTTCCTCACCGAGAACACCGACATCGCCGACAAGATCGAACAGGCGATCCGCGCCAGCGCCGGTCAGATCGGCCAGAATCTGGTGCTGGATGCTTCCGAAAAGGCGGAGGCGGAAGACGAATAGGCCGACTTTTTAAACGGGGCTCCGGCTCGCGCCTACGCCCTGTGCTGACGAAAAAGTTGACTCTGGCGGTTTCGCAGCCCCGGGCTCAACTCCTCGGCAAAGGGCGCCCGTGTGAATGCGGGCGCCCTTTGTTTTTATGGCACCCTCATGCTTCGACAAGCTCAGCATGAGGATTTCACGCAATTCCTCACCCTGAGCTTGTCGAAGGGTGAGGGGGCGGCACCGGGACAAAAGGCATAGCCGCCCCCAGAAACCCAGGCGTGACACCGCTTTTTAGAGCCGTTACAACCGGTTTCATGAAAAGCCTTTCCGACGTCCGCAGCGGTTTCCTGGATTTCTTCGCAAGCCACGGCCACACCGTGGTCTCGTCCTCGCCCCTGGTGCCCCGCAACGACCCCACCCTGCTGTTCACCAATGCGGGCATGGTCCAGTTCAAGAACCTGTTCACGGGGGCGGAAAAGCGCCCCTATAGCCGCGCCACCACGGTGCAGAAATGCGTCCGGGCCGGCGGCAAGCATAATGACCTGGACAATGTCGGCTATACCGCCCGCCACCACACTTTCTTCGAGATGCTGGGGAACTTCTCGTTCGGCGATTATTTCAAGGAAGAGGCCATCACCTTTGCCTGGGATTTCGTCACCAAGGTGATCGGCTTGCCCAAGGACAAGCTGCTGGTCACGGTCTATCCCACCGACGAGCAGGCGCGGCAGCTTTGGAAAAAGATCGCAGGTTTTTCCGACGACAAGATCATCGGCCATGAATCCAATCTCTGGGCGATGGGTCCGACGGGGCCTTGCGGCTATTGCTCGGAAATTTTCTACGACCAGGGGCCGTCGGTTGCGGGCGGCCCGCCCGGTTCGCCGGAGGAAGACGGCGACCGTTTCCTGGAATTCTGGAACCTGGTCTTCATGCAGTTCGAGCAGGTGGACGAAAAAACCCGCCTGGATTTGCCCAAGCCGTCCATCGATACCGGCATGGGGCTGGAGCGCATCGCCGCCATTCTGCAAGGTGTCACCAACAACTACGATGTCGATCTGTTCCGCCATCTGATCACGGCCTCGGAATCGGCCAGCGGCGTGGACAGCAAGGGCGAAGCGACCTTCAGCCATCGCATCATTTCCGATCACCTGCGCGCCACTTCCTTCCTGATCGCCGATGGTGTGCTGCCCTCCAATGAGGGGCGCGGCTATGTGCTGCGCCGGATCATGCGCCGCGCCATGCGCCATGCCCATCTGCTGGGCACCAAGGACCCGCTGATGCACCGGCTGGTGCCGGCGCTGGTGGGTGAGATGGGTTCGGCCTATCCCGAGCTCAAGCGTTCCGAACCGCTGATCGCCGAAACTCTCAAGCTGGAAGAAATCCGCTTCCGCGAAACCCTGGCGCGCGGTCTCAAACTGTTGGACGAGGCTAGTGTCGGGCTGAAGAAGGGCGACCGGCTTAAAGGCGAAGTCGCTTTCAAGCTTTACGATACCTACGGCTTCCCGCTGGACCTGACGGAAGAATCCCTGCGCGCGCGCGGCGTCACGGTGGATACCGACGGCTTTGCCGCCGCCATGCAAAAGCAGAAGGCGGAAGCCCGCGCCAGTTGGTCGGGATCGGGCGAAGCCGCCAGCGAGGCGCAATGGTTCGCGGTGTTGGACGAAGTCGGCCGCACCGAATTTCTGGGCTATGACACCGAGGAAGCTGAAGGTCAGATCCTCGCCATCTTCAAGGATGGCGGCCGGGTGATGGCCGCCAATGCCGGTGAAGCGGTGGAGATCGTCACCAACCAGACGCCCTTTTATGGCGAGTCCGGTGGCCAGGCGGGCGACAGCGGCCATGTGACCTCGGCCAAGGCCAAGGGCCAAGTCACTGATACCCAGAAAAAATTAGGCGCGCTGCATGTCCATGCCGTGCGCATCACCGAAGGCACTTTCGCGCCCGGCGACGCCGTCGATCTGAGGGTCGACAAGGAGCGCCGCCGCGCCACCCGCGCCAATCACAGCGCCACCCATCTGTTGCATGCCGCGCTCAAGCGCGTGCTGGGCAGCCATGTCAGCCAGAAAGGCTCGCTGGTGAATGCCGAGCGCCTGCGCTTCGACTTCTCGCATCCCAAGCCGGTCTCGCCCGAAGAGCTGGAAAAGATCGAGGCCCAGGTCAACAGGATCATCCGGCAGAATTCCGACACCAGCACAAGGCTGATGCCGACCGATCAGGCGGTGGCGGCCGGGGCCGAAGCCCTGTTCGGCGAAAAATATGGCGACGAAGTGCGCGTGCTTTCCATGGGCGCCGACTTGGAGGCGGAAAAGTCCTATTCCGTCGAACTGTGCGGCGGCACCCATGTCCATCGTTTGGGCGATATCGGCCTTTTCACTATCCTGGCGGAAAGCGCGGTTGCGGCCGGTGTGCGCCGTATCGAAGCGCTGACATCCGAACATGCCCGCCGTTATCTTTCGGGCCAGGCGGAAATCGCCCGCGAGGCGGCGTCGGCGATCAAAACGCCGATCGGCGAATTGGCGGGCCGGGTGGCGCAGCTTTCCGACGAGCGCCGCAAGCTGGAACGCGAATTGGCGGAAGCCAAGAAGCAGTTGGCGCTGGCGGGCCCCGCCAAGGGCGGCGATGACGGAATGGAAACCATTGCCGGACTGAAGGCCGTTTTGCGGCTGGTCGAAGGCGTTTCGCCCAAGGATCTCAAGAGCCTGGCCGATGGCGCCAAGTCCCAAGTGGGTTCCGGTGTGGTTGCCTTTGTGGCCGCGGCCGACGGCAAGGCTTCGATCGTGGCTGGTGTCACCGACGATCTAACCGCGCGCATCAGCGCCGTGGATCTGGTGCGGGTGGCGGCGGAAGCCCTGGGCGGCAAGGGCGGCGGCGGACGGCCCGACATGGCCCAGGCCGGCGGACCGGACAACGGCAATCCAGGCGCGGCGCTGGATGCCATCCGTAAGAAGTTAGGGGAATTGGCGCCGGTTTAGCCTTACTGGTTGCATAGTAGACCGGACTGTTGCGACGCTACTGCTGTTTTGAAGCCGCCGAAAGAACGATTGTCTTAATCAGCCAGCAAAACCCTAGAAATAGAATTGAGAACGCCAGCGCTTCCAAGGCGAATTCAAAAAGATCGTCATGGATTTTCTGGGAATCGCCTAAAAGCCATTTCACAATGGCGAATACTGCATAGCTTGCAGCTGCCACGTCAGCGACAATTACAAATATCAACGTTGATCGCCATTTGCGCTGCACGTACTGCGCTTTGTCATACGCCACGAGCTCAAGGCTTTCCGTAGATTGTAGTGAAATTGAAGATGGCGGGATCTAAGCAATAATATCTGGCAGCAACCCGTTATTGATCTCGGTGATCTCGTCTTTCAGCTGCAGCTTGCGCTTCTTCAGCCGCGACAGCGCCAACAGGTCGGCACTGCCCGTCTGCACCATGGCTTCGATGGCGGCGTCCAGGTCGCGATGCTCCTGCATAAGCTGGGTCAGCTTGGCGCGGGCGGCGACTTCATCGGGACCAACAACGCGACTCACTTTTTCCCCCTCCGGCCTTCGCTGGCTCGAGAGCCAGCTACGGCCACCTCCCCCTTCGGAGCGCTTCGCGCGCTGGGGGAGGTGGGTTTGCGTTTGCCCTTTGCCAGTTCCTCGCCCCAGCGTTTTACATCCGGCCAGTCGTAACCGAACAGGTCCAAAGCACGGCCCACCATCTGATCCACAAGATCGGAGAGTGTGCGAGGTTCGGCATAAAAGGCGGGCACCGGCGGCAGGATGATCGCGCCCATTTCCGCCAGCGCCGTCATGCTGCGCAGGTGTCCCAGATGCAGCGGCGTCTCGCGCACCATCAACACCAGCGGGCGGCGTTCCTTGAGCATCACATCGGCGGAACGGGTCAGCAGGTTGGTGGTGACGCCGGTGGCGATCTCGCTCATGGTGCGCACCGAACAGGGCGCCACGATCATGCCTTTGGTCTTGAAACTTCCGCTGGCGATAGGCGCAGCGATATCACCGACCGCGTAGCTGAAATCCGCTTTGGCGGCGACTTGCCGGGGTGAAAGTTCCGTCTCGTACCCGATGGTCATTTCCGCAGGCTTGGTCATAACCAGATGTGATTCTATCCCCAACTCCCGGCAGGCTTCCAGCATGCGGATGCCATAGGCCACGCCCGAGGCCCCCGACAGCCCGATAACCAGCCGTTCTGCTTTATTTTTCGCCGTTTCCCGCGCTTTCATGGGCCTCCGTTAGCACTTATTAAGACCGATACAAAGAGTTTCGCGTTCCGCACCTTTTGGGGATGACAGGGGCGGGGAATGGTGCTTCACTTTTGGGGCCTAGGCGCGAGCCTACCAGCGCGCCGGCCGATCGAAATTCAAATCGATGAGGTGCATGCATGGCGCTAGAAGGACATATCAATCACCTGTCCAATCAGCACAAGAAAATCGAAGACATTATCGAGACCGAGATGGCCAATCCCGATTGGGATGAGATGCGGGTCGCGGCTCTGAAGAAGCAAAAGCTTCGAATTAAGGACGAGCTCGAGCGGCTTAAAGCCGCGGTCAACTGAGCTGGGCCCGCCGCCGGGCCGGAAAAAACAGCGCAAGACCACCGACTAAGCAGAATGCCGCCGCTGGAAAGGCCGCGCCGGGAAAAATGCACCGGCGCTGCTGCGCCGCTGAACCAAGCGCAGCAGGCTGGTCATAGGCTCTTGGCCCGCTCCCGCAGCACGAATTTCTGAATCTTGCCGGTCGAGGTTTTGGGCAGTTCGGTGAAAACCACGGTGCGCGGCATCTTGAATTTCGCCAGCCGTTCGCGGACGAAGGCCAGAATTTCCTGCTCGGTTGCCGTCTTGCCGGGCCTAAGTTCGACAAAGGCGCAGGGATGCTCGCCCCATTTGCTGTCGGGCCTGGCCACCACCGCCACGAAATTCACCGCCGGATGCTTGGCGATGGCATTCTCCACTTCGATGGACGAGATGTTTTCGCCGCCGGAAATGATGATGTCCTTGGAACGGTCCTTGAGCTGGATATAGCCGTCCGGATACATCACCCCCAGATCGCCGGTGTGAAACCAGCCGCCCTTGAAAGCATCTTCGGTGGCCTTGCTGTTCTTGAGATAGCCGCGCATCACGATATTGCCGCGCATCATCACCTCGCCGATGGTCTCGCCGTCGGCGGGCACGGGCTTCATGGTCTTGGGGTTCAAGACCGTTAAGCCCTCCAGTGCTGCATAACGCACGCCCTGGCGCGCCTTTTTGGCGGCGCGTCCGGCACTGTCCAACTTATCCCATTCCTGATGCCATTCATTGACCACCGCCGGGCCGTAAACTTCGGTCAGGCCATAGACATGCACGACCTCGAACCCGGCATCGGCCATCGCCGCCAGCACGCTTTCCGGCGGCGGCGCGGCGGCGGCCATGAAGCGCACCTTCTGCGGAAAGCTCTTGCGCTCGGCCTCGCCGGCATTGACCAGGGTGCTCATCACAATCGGCGCGCCGCAAAGATGGGTGACGCGGTGTTCGGCCAAGGCGTCGAAGATTGCTCCCGCCCGCACCCAGCGCAGACAGACATGGGTGCCCGCCACCGCCGAAAGCGACCAGGGCATGCACCAGCCATTGCAGTGGAACATCGGCAAGGTCCAGAGCAGCACCGGATGCTCCACCATGGTCCCGGCCAGGGCATTGCCGTAGCACATCAAGGCGGCGCCGCGATGATGATAGACCACACCCTTGGGATTGCCGGTTGTGCCGGAGGTGTAGTTCAGGGCGATGGCGTCCCATTCATCGTCCGGTGCGGCCCAAGAAAATTCGGGATCGCCGGATTTCAGGAATGATTCGTAATCGATCTCTCCCAGCCTGGCGCCTTCTTGCGGAAATTCCTTGTCGTCATAGTCGATCACCAGCGGCTTTTTCTTCAGCAGCTTGAGCGCTTCGCCAACGGTGGCGGAGAACTCGCGGTCGGTGATCAGGATTTTCGCCCCGCCATGTTCCAGCATGAAGGCGATTGCCGCGGCGTCCAGCCTGGTGTTCAGCGCATTCAGCACCGCGCCCAGCATGGGCACGCCATAATGGGCCTCCAGCATCGGCGGGGTGTTGGCCAGGACCACCGCCACCGTGTCGCCTTTGCGGATGCCCTTTTTTGCCAGCGCCGAGGCCAGGCGGCGCGCGCGCGCATAAAAACTCTGGTAATCGATTCGCTGTTTGCCGTGGATGATGGCCGTATGCCCCGGAAAGGTGCGCGCGGCCCGCTCCAGGAACGACAGGGGCGTCAGGGGCTGATGGTTGGCCGCCACCCGGTCCAGCCCCGTTTCATAAGGCTTTGCGGCGGGTTTCCCGGCCTTTGTGACGGTTTTGCGCTTTGGCTTTTGTTTGGACTTTTGTGGTCTCATGGGGCAGTCACGCTAAAGAAAGCCTTATTTCCCGACAAGGTTTGATCGCCCCGGACGCGATGCTAGAAGCCCCTTAGGAACAGATTGATGTCATCCACCGACCAGACACAGCCCAAACCCACCGGCATCCGGGTGCTTTATGATTGGATGATGCGCAATGCCACGGGCAAGCATGCCTGGCGGGCGCTGGCCGGCCTCACTTTTGCCGAGGCCTCCTTCTTCCCCATCCCGACCGACATCATGTTGATTCCCATGGTGATGGCGGACCGCCAGAGAGCTTGGGCGCTGGCAGCCTGGTGCACCTTGTGGTCGGTGCTGGGCGGCGCGGCCGGCTATGCCATCGGCGCCTTTCTGTTCGATTCTCTTGGCCAATGGGTGATCAGCATTTATCACCTGGCCGACGATATGGCCCAGTTCCAGCAATGGTATGCCACCTACGGCGCCTGGGTGATCATCGGCAAAGGCTTCAGCCCGCTTCCCTATAAGCTGGTCACCATCACATCCGGCTTTGCCCATTACAGCTTTGCGATGTTCATGATCCTGTCGATCATTACCCGCGGCGGCCGGTATTTTTTGGTGGCCGGGCTGCTCTACTGGAAAGGCGATGTGGCGCGCCGCTTCATCGAGAAGCGGTTGGAAGCAACCTTGTTTGCTTTTCTGGCGGTGGTGGTCTTGGGTTTCGTTGCCGTTAAATACGTATTTTAACAGCCGATTTTGCGTCGTGAGTTCGTCGCGCCTGCGCTCATGCACGCTTTGGTGCACATCGCTTGGCGCTCCTGCTCACGCCGCAAAATACTGCGCTTAGTCCTGCTCGAGTTCGCTCGACAACTTGTATTCGTCGGGAGCGGGCGCGCCTTCGCCTTCCGCCGGCACAACCGCCGGCATCGCCAACGGATCGGCCGTGGTTTCGGCGATGGATTTCAGCGCCGCGCCCTTCTTGGCGGCGCGCTTCTGTGCCCGTTCCAGCTTGGCGTTGACGCGGCTGACCGCCAGGTCCAGCTCCAGCTGCGAGCAAAGACCCAAGGTCACCGGATCGACCGCCTTGATGTTGGCGGCATTCCAGTGCGAGCGCTCGCGGATCTTGGCGATGGTGGCCTTGGTGGTGCCGATCAGCTTGATGATATCGCTGTCGCTGAATTCCGGATGGTTGCGGATCAGCCAATAAACCGCATCGGGCTTGTCCTGGCGCTTGCTGACCGGGGTGTAACGCGGCGCGCGCTTCAAGCGGACGCTGGGCATCTTGTGCTTGGCGGGCGCCATCTTCAGGCGCTTGCGCGGATCCTTCTCGGCATCGGCGATCTGCTCGCGCGTCAACTGGCCGGTGGCGACCGGGTCTTGGCCCTTGATGCCCTTGGCGACGTCTTCGTCGGCGATGCCCTTCACTTCCAAGGGATGCAGGCCGCAGAAATCCGCGATCTGCTCAAAGGACAAAGCGGTATTGTCCACCAGCCAGACGGCGGTGGCTTTGGGCATCAGGGGTTTTTGTTCGGCGGCCATGGTGGTTTTCTCCCGTTGAGCGGGAGCCGTATCCGGGCCCTCCGCCCCTCGTCAGGCTAGTCCTTTCGAGGAATGCGGTCTTTTAACGGGGCTGCCCGCGCGGCGCAAAGGCTTTCAAGCGATCTGCAATAGAATTTTGCCGATATGGCCGGTTTTGGCCATGAATTCATGGGCTTTTTGAGCCTGTTCCAGGGGAAATACCCTATCGGTGACCGGTTTTATGCCGGTTCCCACCCCTGGCCAGACCTCGCGCATCAAGGCGTCCCGGATCGCCCGTTTTTGCTCTGCCGTCCGGCCCCGCAAAGTGGTCGCCGCCAGGGTCAGGCGTTTGGTCAGGACCGAGGTGAAATCCACCCCGGTTCGGAAGCCGGATTGATAGGCGATATTGATGATGCGGCCCCAAGGCGCGGCGGCCGCGATGTTGCGCTGGACATAGTCGCCGCCGACCATGTCGAGAATGACGTCCACACCCTTGTTATCGGTTTCGCTTTTCACCACGGCGACAAAATCTTCGCGGGCGTAATTGATGGCGCGCGCCGCGCCGAACTTGACTGCGGCCGCGCATTTTTCCGCGCTGCCCACGGTGGTGAAAATCCTGTGCCCGCGGCCCGCGAAGATCTGGATCGCCAGGCTGCCGATGCCGCTGGTTCCGCCATGGATCAGAAGGCTTTCGCCTGGGGCGAGCCGGCCCATACCTACGATATTGGTCCAGGCGGTGAAGGCGGCTTCCGGCAGGCCTGCCGCATCCACCAAATCGATTGTATCCGGCACCGGCAGGGCTGCGCCCGCATCCGCCACGGCAAATTCGGCATAGCCGCCGCCCGGCAGCAAGGCGCAAACCTTGTCGCCGGTCTTCCAGGAACCGGCCCCTTCTCCCACCTCGGCAATCACGCCGGATACTTCCATGCCGAGAATGGGTGAAGCCCCTGGCGGCGGCGGATAAAGCCCGCGCGCCTGCAACAGATCGGCATTGTTAAGGCCTGCCGCCGCAACCGCGATCAGGATTTGGCCAGGCCCGGCCTGGGGACGGGGCAGGGTGGTGGTGACCAGCCGGTAGTCCCGGCCCGGCCCCTCAATATGAACGGCTTTCATGGCTTGCGCGGCCTTTTCCTCCGGCTAAGACTAACCGGAACCGGAGACTCACGCGATGGATTTGGACGATCTGCAACCGCGCAAGAAACTC
Organism: uncultured Alphaproteobacteria bacterium; assembly: GCA_902825865.1. GTDB lineage: Bacteria > Pseudomonadota > Alphaproteobacteria > Micropepsales > Micropepsaceae > Rhizomicrobium. Next base: position 48,210 of record CADECX010000011.1, on the reverse strand, counting down.
CCCGATATTGTGTTGGGCGAGGATATCTCCACGCTTTCCGCCAACGAATTGGAAAAACGAATTGCCCGGTTGGAAGAAGAAATCGCGCGCTGCGCCGCCGCGATCAAGGACCGGCAGGCCACAAAATCCGCGGCGGAGAGCTTTTTCAAGAAATGACGTAAAGATTAATACGCACAGCAACGTTAGGCATGTGCGCGCATATTCGGGGCATTTACCAAGCATAGTTCTTTGCGGGCCGGTTCCGGCTTGCTAGCGTCGCGCCAGTTTGATCGGGGATATCATGCTGACCAACGATACCGACGTCGCGAATTTCATCGACACCGCGATGTTCGACCGGACCTTTGACGAGGGCATGGCGCTGGTGGAGGAAACCGCCCGCTATCTCGACGGCAAGGGCCGCGAGGAAGCCCGTACCCTGCCGCGCAAGGCGGCGATGCTCTATGCCGGTGAAAGCATGCGTGTCACCACTCGGCTGATGCAGGCAGCGAGCTGGCTGTTGGTGCAGCGGGCGGTGCGCGATGGCGATATGGACCGCACCGACGCCCTGCACGACCGTTACCGCTTGGGCAGCCGCGAAATTTGTCTCGGCGTCTGCGCCGAGGAAACCGACGAGCTGCCGGCGCTGCTGCAAGATCTGTTGAGCCGCAGCGACAATCTTTATCGCCGTATCGCCCGGCTGGACGATGTCTTGTTCGGCACGGCCGAGGCGCCCCCTGGCGCGCGCGGCCAGATGGACGCGCTGGCTCAGGCGTTCAAGTAAGTCCAAGGCACTGAATCAAACAAAAACGCCGCCGGAAACCGGCGGCGTTTTGGTATCTGGTGTAAGAGCGTCCCGGCCTCGCGGCGCGCCGAAAGGCTCGCCGCTGCGGCGTTCGCCGCTCAAAACAGTCCACTGGACTGTTTTGCCCGCCTTCGGCGGTCGCGGCTCACCCCTTCACGAAACCCGCGAACTTCTTGTTGAAGCGCGTCAGGCGGCCGCCACGGTCCATCAGCTGCTGCTGACCGCCGGTCCAGGCCGGGTGCGTGGTCGGGTCGATGTCGAGCGTGATCTTCTGGCCCGCGGTGCCGTAGGTGGTGCGCGTCCTATAGGTGGTGCCGTCGTTCAGCTGAACTTCGACAAAGTGATAGTCGGGGTGGATGCCCTTTTTCATGACGCGAACCTTCTTTCAAGACGGCCCCCATTTCTGACGGGTGGCCGGAAGCCGGGCCTTATAAGGGACGCCTTGGACCCCTGCAAGGATCACCTCCCCAAGGGCGGAGCCCATTATTGGGGAGGGGGCCGTAGCTGGCTCTCGAGCCAGCGAAGGCCGGAGGGGAAAAGGCGAAAGCGGCAATAGTTCCTTTGGCTTGGCCCCGGCACCCCTATATACAGCCCGGGGTTAACAAAAAGGCGGCCCAGCTTTGGCCAGGGGAGACAGCAGCTTTACCAGCGAAACCGCCCGGATCGCGGCGGGACGGCCCAAGGCCAAGTCGCTGGCCCCCCTGAGGGGAATCCTGCCGTTTCTGAGGCCTTACCGGGGGCGGATCCTGGTGGCCGTTCTGGCCCTGATCGCTTCCTCCTCGGCCACCCTGATGCTGCCCCAGTTTGCCCGGGGCCTGATCGACTCAAGGGGGCTGTCCGAGGCCGAAGCCCATGCCCTGTCGGATTTCTATGCCGCTTTTGTGGCGGCGGCGGCGGTCTTGGGCCTGGCGTCGGCAGTGCGTTTCTATGCCGTGACCTGGCTGGGCGAGCGGGTGGTCGCCGATGTCCGCAAGGCGGTATTCGACAATGTGCTGGGCCTGTCGCCCCAATTCTTCGAAGTCACCCGCACCGGCGAAGTGCTCTCACGCATGACCGCCGACACGACCTTGATTCAGACCGTGGTGGGTTCCTCGGTCTCGCTGGCGCTGCGCAATCTGGTGACCCTCACCGGCGGGCTGGTGCTGATGTTCGTCACCAGCGTGAAGCTGACCTTGTTTGTGGTGGCGGCGGTGGTGCTGGTGATGCTGCCGCTGCTGTTGTTCGGGCGCTGGGTGCGCCGGCTGTCGCGCCAGAGCCAGGATTCCATCGCCGATACGTCGGCGCGCGCCAGCGAAACCTTGAACGCGGTTCCCACGGTGCAGGCCTTCACGCAGGAGAGCTATGAACGCAGCGCCTTTCGCGATGCCGTGGAACGTTCCTTTGCCTTCGCCAAAAGCCGCACTTTCGCGCGCGCGGTCCTGACGGCGGTGGCGATCTTCACCGCTTTCGCAGGCCTGGCCACGGTCGGGTTGATCGGGCTGCATGATTTCATCGGCGGGCGCATTTCGGCGGGCCAGCTGGTGGCCTTCATCTTTTACGGGTTCCTGACCGGCGGCGGCGTTGGCGCGCTCAGCGAAGTGTGGGGCGATCTGCAGCGTGCGGCGGGCGCCACCGAAAGGCTGATGGAATTGCTGCATGAAGTGCCCGCCATTCGCCCGCCGGCGCATCCGCTGCCATTGCCGGAAAAGTCCGGTGGCGCGGTTTCCTTCCAGGATGTGACCTTCCGCTATCCCGCCCGCCCGGATTTCAAGGCCTTGAACGGATTTTCGCTGAACGTGGCCAGCGGCGAAGCGGTGGCGCTGGTGGGACCCAGCGGCGCGGGCAAATCCACCGTGTTTCAGCTGATGCTGCGCTTTTTCGAGGCCCAGGCGGGCCAAATCCGTTTTGACGGCATCGACATCACGCAGCTCGATCCCGTGGCGCTGCGCCAGAAAATCGCGGTCGTGTCGCAGGAGCCGGTGATTTTTTCCGGCAGCATCGCCGAAAATATCCGCTATGGCCGCCAGGAAGCGCGCGAAGACCAAATCCGCGCCGCCGCCGATGCCGCCGCCGCCACCGAATTCATCGAAAAACTGCCGCAAGGCTTCGACACATTGGTGGGTGAGCGCGGTGTGACGCTTTCGGGCGGACAGCGCCAGCGGCTGGCGATTGCCCGCGCTATCCTGCGCGATGCCCCGCTGCTGCTGCTGGACGAAGCGACCTCGTCGCTGGATGCGGAGAATGAACGTCTGGTGCAGACCGCGCTGGCCAATCTGATGGTGGGCCGCACCACTTTGGTGATCGCGCACCGTTTCTCCACCATCCAGCGGCTCAAGCGGATTGTGGTGATGGAGGAAGGGCAGGTGGTGGCCGAAGGCAATCACGCCGAGCTGATGGCGGACGGCGGTCTTTATGCACGGCTGGCCTCGCTGCAGTTCGCGGACACGATGCTAAGAAGTGGGTCGCAATGAAATTGAGCCGCCCCCGCAGGCCGGGCCGCGCTCTGGCCGCTTTGGCGGTCGTGGCGGCGATCAGCGCCTTGGTGCGCGGGGTCTGGGTCAATGGTGTGTTCTCCAAGGTGGAATCGGGCACTTCCGGCACATGCCAAACCGTCGCCAATCTGCCAGGCGTGCAGGATATGGAAGCCGCAGCTGACCGTCTGTTTCTATCGGCCGGCAGCGCGCGCGGTCCAGACGCGCGCGACGGCATTTATGTCCTGCCGCTATCCGGCGGCAGCCCGGTCAAACTGACGGGATCGCCCAAGGATTTCCATCCCCGCGGCATCGGCCTCTACCGCACGCCTGACACGGGCGTCCTGTTGCTGTATGCGGTCAATCACCGGACCAGCGGCCGCTTCAGCATCGACAGCTTTGAAATTAAAGATACCGGCGGCAACGCCGCGCTGGTGGCGCAGGGCACCATCGGCGGCGGCTTGCTGATCAATCCGCAGGATGTCGCGGTCGCCGGCCCCAATCAGTTCTTTGTCGCCAATGGCACGGCCAGTACAAATCCGCTGATCCATGGCCTTCAGACTTACGGCATCATTCCCGGCGGCAATGTGCTGTATTTCAATGGCACCACCTTCAATCAGGTTGCCGACGGCTTGTTCGGCACACGCAGCCTTTTGCTGACCGGCGACCACCTGATCGTGGGCGGTCTGCTAAGCCGGTCGCTCACCACCTACACGCGCATACCCTTTACCGGCCAATTGACCGATGAGGAGGAGACGCTCAATCTTTCCACCGGACCGGAAAAGCTCAGCCTCGACGCCCAGGGACAGGTGCTGGCGGCCGGCCATGCCAATCTGCTCGAATGGCGGGCCGCCGCCGCCGATCACGGCAAGCGTGCCGCGTCCCAAATCCTGCGCGTGAGCCTGATCAATGGGGTGCCGCAGTCCAAGACCCAGGTCTATGGCGATGACGGATCGCAACTGGCGGGCGCCAGCGTGGCGGTTGCGGCGGGAAACCGCCTGTTTATGGGCTCCAGCCTGGACACAAAGCTCATCGCCTGCAGCCAAAAATAAAAAGGGCGCCGCAGGGGCGCCCTTCCTTCGTCTATCTATCCCGGCGCTTACGCGACCTGGATAATCTCTTCGCCATTGGGATCGCGCAGCACATAGCCGCGGCCCCAGACGGTCTCAATATAATTGGCGCCTTCGGTGGCGGCGGCCAGTTTCTTGCGCAGCTTGCAGATGAAGACGTCGATGATCTTCAGCTCCGGCTCGTCCATGCCGCCATAAAGGTGATTGAGGAACATTTCCTTGGTCAGGGTGGTGCCCTTGCGCAGGGAGAGCAGCTCCAGCATCTGATATTCCTTGCCGGTCAGATGCACGCGGGCGCCGTCCACTTCCACGGTCTTGGCGTCCAGATTGACGGTGAGCTTGCCGGTGGTGATGACCGACTGGCTGTGACCCTTGGAACGGCGAACCACGGCTTGAATGCGGGCGACCAGTTCGTCCTTGTGAAAGGGCTTGGTCATGTAATCGTCGGCGCCGAAGCCCAAGGCCTTGACCTTGGCTTCGACAATGGCATTGCCCGACAGGATCAGGACCGGCGTCTGCACCTTGGCGACGCGCAGGGCCTTAAGAACTTCGAAGCCGCTCATATCCGGCAGCTGAAGATCCAGGACGATAATGTCGTAGTCATAAAGCTTACCCAGATCGATCCCTTCTTCGCCGAGATCGGTGGTGTAGACATTAAGGCCTTCGCTACGGAGCATCAGCTCGATGCTGCGCGCCATGGCGCTGTCGTCTTCGATCAAGAGTACGCGCATTTCAGGTCCCTCTCTTAACGTTCGGACTAAACCCAACATGTGTGGGTTAGGGTTAATTGGTTTTAGGACCCTAAGCCGAAATAGTTAACAGCAGCTTTAACATCCCGGGCATGTCGCAACCCTTCCTCCATCCCGGATTAAGGCCCGGAAAGGACTCTGGAGCCGGCTAAGGGGGTTGATTCAATTTGTTAAGTTTACCGCCGTTTAAATTTTTGGCCTCAGGATGGCGCCCATCGGGGATAAAAATCTTCGAATTTTTTGGCCCAGAGGCGCAAAACGCGCCAAAAACGGGATTTTTATGCGCGCTTTGCTGTCGGATATCGAAGCCATTCCCACCCTGACCCGGTTCGGCCGGGTCGCCCGAATTGAGGGCTTGGCGGTGGAAGTGACCGGTGCCCAGGGGGCGGTGAGCCTGGGCGGGCAGTGCCGCATAAGTATCGGAAATAACAAGATAATTCCCTGTGAAGTGATCGGCTTTCGCGACGGCCGGGCCTTGGTCATGCCGCTGGGATCGCTGGATGGAATTACCCTGGGCGCGCGGGCCGATTTCGAGGACCGTCCGGCCTCGATCTATCCCTCCAAGGCCTGGCTGGGCCGGGTGATTGACGGCTTCGGCCAGCCGGTGGACGGCAAAGGCGCGCTGCCGCAGGGCACGATCGCTTATCCCATCAAAGCGCCGCCGCCGCCCGCCACGTTGCGCGGCCGCATGGGCGGCAAGCTCGATCTGGGTGTGCGGGCGATGAATGCCTTCACCACCTGCTGCGCCGGCCAGCGCATGGGCATTTTCGCCGGCAGCGGCGTGGGCAAGTCCATTCTTCTGTCGATGCTGGCGCGAAATTCCGATGCCGATGTCATCGTTATCGGATTGATCGGCGAACGCGGCCGCGAAGTAAAAGAATTCATCGAAGACGATCTGGGCGAGGAAGGTCTCGCGCGTTCGGTGGTGATCGCCGCAACCTCGGATGAAGCACCGCTGGTGCGCCGCCAGGCGGCCTATGTCGCCATGACGGTGGCCGAGCATCTGCGCGACCAGGGCCTGAATGTCTTGCTGCTGATGGATTCGGTCACGCGCTTTGCCATGGCCCAGCGCGAGATCGGGCTTTCCGCGGGCGAGCCGCCGGCCTCCAAGGGCTATACACCCACTGTTTTTGCCGAACTGCCGCGGCTGTTGGAGCGTGCCGGACCCGGCCCCGACGGCAAAGGCACGATTACCGGCCTGTTTACCGTGTTGGTGGAGGGCGACGATCACAACGAACCGGTGGCCGACGCCGTGCGCGGCATTCTGGACGGGCATATCGTTTTGGAACGTGCCATTGCGGAACGGGGACGCTTTCCGGCGATCAATATCCTTAAGAGCGTCAGCCGCGCCATGCCGGCGTGCAACAGTGACGACGAGCAAAAGCTGGTTTTGCGGGCTCGCCAGCCGCTGACCATCTATGAAGACATGGCGGAACTTATCCGATTGGGCGCGTACAAGGCTGGCACGAATCCTGAAGTGGATGAGGCCGTGAGGCTCTATCCCGCCCTCGAGGCCTTTTTGGCTCAGTCCAAGACCGAGCGGGCGGTGTTGAGCGAATGCTATGACGCGCTGTCCGCCATCCTGGATAGCGCCGAAGGGAGTGCGCTATGAACCGGGCCGATACGCTGCTGCGCCTCAAGCGCTTTCGCGTCGATGAAATGAAACGCCGCATGGCCTCGATCGACGCCATGAAGGCGGATCTGGAGCGCAAGCTGACCGACCTGGACGACAATGTGGCGCGCGAAAAGCAGCGCGCCGGCGATTCCGATATCGGCCGTCTGGCCTTTCCGTCCTTTCTGCGTTCCATCGAGGCGCGGCGCGAAAATCTGCGCACCACGCTCAAGGAAATCGAACGCGAGTACGCCGCCGCCCAGCAGGACCTGACCGACGCCTTCCATGACCTCAAATCGCTGGAAGTCGCCACCGAGCAGCAAGCCAAGCGGCTGAGCGAAATGCAGGCTCGCCGGGCTCAGGCGCGTTTGGACGAAATCGCTCTGGTTCGCCATCTGCGGAAACACGCTTTGCGTAGCGCTTAAGCGCTAACCGGAGCGGTAGCCCTTCAGATCATCATTGCCAGGATCGCGGCAACGAAGATCGTTACGCCCACGCCCCGCATGATTAACGCACTCCAGGGCAGAAGCGGCTGAATCCGCACCTCCCATTCCTTTTCCCGCAAGGCCAGGGATTGCTGGCGTTCAAAGACAAGATGGTCGTGCCGGAAATCGGCGTGCGCGGAAACCGCAAAGCCCTTTCCGCGGGGGGCGGATATGCCAATTGCTGACATGGGTGAGGCCTCGAATAGAACCCTTCGCCGCAATAACGCGGCCGCCCAATTCTGCGTTCCATAAGAGTCACACCCGAGCTCTTTCCGTGACAAAAAGAGCGCGTTTTCTTTAACCATGCCGTTGAACCGCGGCGCGGCTGGCCTATGATTCCGCCGTTGAGTCGCTGCCAGGCCAAGCATGGGTTCCGGCAGTCAGGGGGCGTCAGGGCATGTCATTCGCGGAAACCATTTCGCCGTTCTTTGGCCGCTGTGCTTTTGTCTGGTTCTATCTGACCAGTGCGATCGACATCGTAAACAATTGGCACACGATCGCCGCCGATCTGACGACCAAGCAAGTGCCGCTGCCGCCGCTGGTCCTGCTGGTGGTACTGCTCTTGATCGCGATGGGCAGCATCTCGCTTCTGTTCGGCTATCATACCCGCCATGCCGCAATCATCTTGTTCGGCATGACCATGATCGCGGCCGTCACCATGCACGACTTTTGGCACTATGCCGATCCGGCCGCGCGCGCCCAGCAATTCGGCATCTTCGCCCGCGATTTCGCGATCTGCGGCGGGTTGCTTTTGCTGGTGGGATCGGGGCCGGGGCCGTTTGCGCTCGACAATCGCGGTAAGACCGGCGGTGGTGGCGGCGGCGGCAAAAAGCGCTGACGCGCTTTTTAATGGCTGAGAAGCATCTGCGCCGCCAGGGCGGCGGGCTCCAGCATGTCCAAGCCATCTTCCGGCCTTGCGCCGTGGGTGACATGGGCGAGGCTGGCGCTGGACAGGCAGGCGGCGAGCGCCGCGCCCAGGCGCCGGGTGCGGTCCATATTGGTGATGATCACCCGCCGGAAGCGGAAAGCACTTACGATGTCGCTGACATCCTCGGCATCGCTGAGCGCCGAAACAACCCCGATGGTCTCCACGCCTTCAATTTCGCCCAATGCGCTGAAGGCGCTGGCGGCGCGGGCACTGAGCGGATTGAAGCCGTCGGCTTCCATCACCGTCAGCAGCTCCGGCGGATTGGTGCCGGTGCGAAACAGCGCCAGCCCGCCATCGGCGCGGGTCAGCTCGGTCTTGCGCCCGATCAGGGTGGCGGCATGATGGATTTTGGCGGCAACCGCGCTTTTGCCGGATCCCGCCGGTCCCACCAGCAGGATGCCGCGCGCCTTTTCCAAATCGATCGGCTTGGACTTTAGGCGCTGGCTCAGCGCGCGGGCCAAAGCGCCGTCAACACCGGCGTCGGGAAAAATTGCGGCTTCCCGCACCAGAGCCTGGGCCAGACCTTCCGGCAAGCGGTGGCGCTTCATGGTCTCGCCCAACAGATTGTGCAGAACGGCGCGCGGGAAGGCGATGAGGTTGCAGCGCTCTCTGGCTTGAGGCTGGGCCATGGCCGTTAAACCTGGCCAAGGGTGCGCAGGCGCACCGAGGCGTGGATTTCGTTCTGGCTCATCACCACCGTCTGGGGACGGAAGCGTTCAACGATGGAGCGCACAAAGGGGCGGATCTGCGGGCTGGTCAGCAAAATCGGCACTTCATTCTTGGTGCCGGCCTCGTCGAAAGCCTCGCGGACCTGCTGGATGAATTGCTGCAGCTTGGACGGCGCCATGGCGAGCTGGCGCTCTTCGCCGGTGCCCACAATGCTTTCCGCGAAGGCTTGCTCCCAATTGGGCGACAGTGCGATCAGCGGCAGATAGCCGCCCGGTGAAAGGTTGGCGTGGCAAAGCTGGCGGGCCAGGCGCGCGCGCACATGTTCGGTGATGTAGAGCGCGTTCTTGGTGTGGCCGACCGCTTCGGCAATGCCTTCCAGGATGGCGGGCAGATCGCGGATCGAAACGCGTTCGCCGAGCAGGGTCTGCAGCACGCGTTGCACCCCGGTGACCGAGATCTGCGACGGGATCAGTTCTTCCACCAGCTTCTTGTTCTCCGGCGGCAGATCGTCCAGCAGCTTCTTGGTCTCGGCATAGGAGAGCAGCTCCGCCATATGGCTTTTGAGCACTTCGGTAAGATGGGTGGTCAGCACGGTGCCGGGATCGACCACGGTGAAACCGCGGAAAGACGCTTCTTCCTTCAGGCTGCCGGAAACCCAGGTCGCGGGCAGGCCGAAAGCCGGCTCGGTGGTGGCGGTGCCGGGCAGATCGATAGGCAGGCCCTTGGGATCCATGATCAGCAAGCTGCCGGGAAACAGCTCGCCCTTGCCGGAATCGAATTCCTTGATGCGGATGCGGTACTCGTTGGCGCCCAGCTGCATATTGTCCAGGATGCGCACGGCGGGCATGACAAAGCCCATTTCCTGCGCCAACTGGCGGCGCAACGCCTTGATCTGGTCGGTGATGCGATGGCCCTGCACATCGTTGATCAGCGGCAGCAAGCCATAGCCGAGTTCGATGCGCAGAAGATCCAGCGCCAAAGCGGACGAGATCGGTTCTTCCTTGGGCGGGCCTTCGACACCGGCGACTTCGGCGGCGGCCTGGGCGGTGCGGGCATCCTTGCGCTTGAAGGCATAATAGGCCAACGCACCGGTGCCCAGCGACAGGCCGCCAAACACCAGGGTCGGCATGCCGGGCAGCACCGCGACAATGCCCATCACCGCGGCGGCCATGCCGAGCGCCTGAGGATAGAAGGAGAGCTGGGTCATCAGCGCTTTGTCGGCGGCGCCTTCGACACCGGCCTTGGAGACCATCAGGCCGGCGGCGGTCGAAACGATCAGCGCCGGCATCTGCGACACCAGCCCGTCACCCACAGACAGCAAGGTGAAGGTGTGGCTGGCATCGGCGAAGCTCATGCCTTCTTGCACCACGCCGATGATGATGCCGCCGACAATATTGATGCCCACGATCAGCAGGCCAGCAATGGCGTCGCCGCGCACGAATTTGCTGGCGCCGTCCATGGCGCCGAAGAAATTGGATTCCGCTTCGATGGTCTTGCGGCGGGCCTTGGCGTCCTTTTCGTCGATCAGGCCGGCGGACAGATCGGCGTCGATCGCCATCTGCTTGCCGGGCATGGCGTCCAAGCTGAAGCGCGCCGCCACTTCGGCGATGCGGCCCGAGCCCTTGGTGATGACGATGAAGTTGACGATGATCAGGATGGCGAAGACGATCAAGCCGATGACGAAATTGCCCTGCATCACCAGATTGCCGAAGGCCTGGATGACATAGCCGGACGCGGCGGTGCCTTCATTGCCATGGGCCAGGATCAGGCGGGTGGAGGCCAGGTTCAGCGCCAGCCGCAGCAGGGTGGTGATCAGCAGGATGGTGGGGAAGGACGAGAATTCCAGCGGCTTGCGGATGAACACCGCCGTCATCAGGATCAGGATCGAGAAGCTCAGCGAGAAGGCCAGCGACACGTCCAGCAGCCAGGTCGGCAGCGGCAGGATCAGCACCACCAGAATGGCCATGATGCCGATCGCCAGGCCCAGATCGGACCGGCGAATGAAGTCGCCGATCTTGGCTGGTGTCAGATCAAAGCCCTTGGCTGCGGTGCCGATGTCAGACATTCAAATCAACCTTGAAAATTAGCCCGCGGCGCGCTGTTCGCCATGATTGGGAATCGACAGGCCCGAATCCGAATACTCCCGCAGTTTGTTGCGCAGGGTGCGGATGGAGATGCCCAGGATATTGGCGGCATGGGTGCGGTTGCCCAGGCAATGGTCCAAAGTGTCCAGGATCAGGTCGCGCTCGACATCGCTGACGGTGCGTCCCACCAGGCCGCGCGTCACGGCAGTGGCCGAAACCACCGCGCTTTGCACGCTGGGATTTTGCGGCATGATCGTCGAAGCGGCGCCGACCTGGGTGCCGTCGGGCAGGCGGATGGCTTCGGGGCCGATTTCGGCGCCGCTCGCCAGCAGCACGGCGCGATGGATGGTGTTTTCCAGCTCGCGGACATTGCCTTTCCAGTAGTGGCCGAGCAGCAGGCGTTCGGTCTGGGAGGAAATGGAGCGATAGGGCACGCCATTGGCTTCGGCATATTTGCGCGCGAAATGATGCGCCAAAGCGCGGATATCCTTGGGCCGCTCGCGCAGGGCGGGCAGGCGCAGATTGACCACGTTCAGGCGATAGAGAAGGTCTTCGCGGAAGGTGCCGTGCTTGACGGCTTCCGCCAGGTCGCGGTTGGAGGTGGCGATGATGCGGATATCCACCTTGACCGGCTTGGTGCCACCGACGCGGTCGATCTCGCGTTCCTGAATGGCGCGCAGCAATTTGGCCTGCAGGCGCGCATCCATCTCGCTGATTTCGTCCAGCAGCAGGGTGCCGCCATTGGCCTCTTCGAACTTGCCGATGCGGCGGGCGATGGCGCCGGTAAAGGCGCCCTTTTCGTGGCCGAACAATTCGGATTCCAGCAGGTTTTCCGGGATCGCGGCGCAGTTCACGGAAATAAAGGGCTTGTCGTTGCGCGCCGACTTGCGATGGACGTAACGGGCCAGCACTTCCTTACCGGTGCCGCTTTCGCCGGTCACCAGGATGGAGGCTTCGCTGCCGGCGATCTGGTCGGCCAGGCTGAGAACCGCCGCCATGGCTTCGTCTTCATAGACCAGCTGATGGGATTCATCGGCCACCGCCGCCAGCACCGCCGCGATCAGTTCGGCGTCGGCGGGCAGGGGCAGATATTCCTTGGCGCCGGCGCGGATCGCCTCGACCGCGCGGCGCGTGTCGGTGCCGATGCCGCAGGCAACCACCGGGGTGCAGATGCGTTCCGCCGCCAGGCCGCGCACCAGGGCGCCGATATCCAGGCCGACATCGCAGAACACCAGGTCGGCGCCGATGCCGCCGCGAAGAGTGGCAAGCGCCTGCTCGATATCCATGGCGTGGGTGACCTTGGCACCCTTGTCCATGGCGATTTTGGTGGCGAGGCCGATCTGGCCCTGCAGTCCGCCGACGATTAAGAGACGCATAGCGATTGTCCTTCAAGTAACTTGATTAAGAGCCGGACCCGGCCTTGATGATTTCCGTCATGGTGATGCCCAGCCGGTCTTCCACCAGCACGACTTCACCGCGTGCGACCAGCCGGTCGTTGACATAGATGTCGATGGCTTCGCCGACCTTGCGGTCCAGCTCGACGATGGTGCCGCGGCCCAGTTTCAAAAGCTGGCTGACTTCCATGCCGCTCTTGCCCAAGACGGCGCTGACCGTGACCGGAACATCGAACACCGCCTCAAGATCCGACGCCGTATGCTTGGGCGCGGCTTCCATCGGCATGTCGGCATTGAGCAAGGCGCCGGAGGAACCGGGCGCGCCTTCCTGGCTGAGATCGGGCAGATCGACATTGTCGGTCGCCATGGGATTATCCTTTCACTGTGTGCGAGAAATGACGGGAAATAAGGGCGTTCAGCGCGTCCTCGATGACGGTCTCGCTGCGTTCGGCGCCGCCGCCGCGCCATTCGATACGGCAATCGGCGCCGGTCATGGCGGGGTCGGCGGCGATCAGGACGCGGCCCTCATAACCTTCTTCATGGGCAATATCGTTCAGCCGGGGCTCCAGCACCGCCGTCACGGCGGGGGCGGCGCGCAGGGTGATGCGCGGCTCGGCGATGGCCTGGTGCATGGCCTGGCGCAGGGCCACTTCCACATCGCCGGTGGGCAAGGCGGCAAGGGCGGCGGGCGCGATCTTCCTGGCCATCGCCAAAGCCAGGCGGGCGGCATCGTCGCGCACCTGCTCGATTTCGGCATGGCTGACATCCAGCGCGGCGCGCACGGAGATGGTCAAAGCGGCGATGGTGCGTTCCAGGGCATCGGTGGCGCGGGCCTGAGCGCTGCTTTCGCCTTCGTTGCGGGCAGTATTCTTGAGGCTTTCCAGCTCCTCGATGGTCAGAGTCTGTTTTTGGCGCGCCTGAGCGGCCGGGGCGCGGCGGTCTTCGTTGCCGGCGAACTCGGTGTCGAAGGTGAACTTTGGGGCGCTGTGTTTGGCGGCGGTCATCAGTATACCAACTCGTCTTCGGCGCTGCCGCCGGCGATCATGATCTCGCCCTTATTGGCCAGGTCCTTGGCGATATTGACCATGCGCATCTGGGCTTCATCGACGTCCTTGAGACGCACGGGACCCATGGCTTCCATGTCGTCGCGCAGGATCTTGCCGGCGCGTTCGCTCATATTGGAGAAGAAGACATCGCGCAGGCCGTCGGTGGCGCCCTTCAGCGCCAGGCCCAGCTTGTCCTTTTCGACATTGCGCAACAGGGTCTGGATCGAGCCCGGATCGAGCTTGGCCAGATCCTCGAAGGTGAACATCAGGGCCTTGATGCGTTCGGCGGCGTCGCGCGAACGCTCTTCCAGGGCGGTGATGAAGCGGCTTTCGGTCTGGCGGTCGAAATTGTTGAAAATTTCCGCCATCTGCTCATGGGCGTCGCGCTTGGCGGTACGCGCCAGGTTGGACATGAATTCCACCCGAAGCGTCTGTTCGACCTTGTCCAGGATGTCCTTCTGCACGCTTTCCATGCGCAACATGCGCTGCACCACTTCCAGGGCAAACTCCTCGGGCAAGGCGCCAAGGACACGTGCGGCATGTTCCGGCTTGATCTTGCTCAGCACCACCGAAACGGTCTGGGGATATTCGTTCTTGAGATAGTTGGCCAGAACGGTCTCGTTCACATTGGCCAGCTTGTCCCACATGGTACGGCCGGCGGGACCGCGGATTTCTTCCATGATCGAGCCGACCTTGTCGCCGGGCAGGATATTGGCCAGCAGGCGTTCGGTGGATTCATACGAGCCCATCAGCGAACCGGTGCCCGACATCTGGGAAACGAAGTCGACCAGCAGCTTCTCGATCAGGGCGGAGGAAACCGAACCCAGATTCGACATGACCTGGGAGACTTCCTTGATCTCATCTTCGTCCATCATCTTCCAGACCTGCTGGGAATGGTCCTCGCCCAGCGAGAGCATGATGATGGCGGCGCGCTCGGCCCCGGTGAGGGAGCGGATGTCTTCCTTGACAGCGGCTTTGGGGGCTTTGGACATGATTTAGACCGGTTGGTGGAGCCAGGTGCGGATGATCGCCAGCGCTTCTTCGGGATGCGCGGAAACCACTTCACCGACTTTCTTGATGGAAGATTCGCGGACCTGGCCGTCAATCTGGCTGATATCGATGCTGGGTCCGGGCCGCGGCAGTGCGGGGACGCCGTCCTGCCCGGGACTTGCGGTCTGGTCGGCGCCGGCCGGAGCCGGCAAGGCGCCCGCGACCACCGATCCGCCGTTGGCGAGTGCCGCCGGTCCGCCCGCCGCCGCACCTTGCGCCGCGAACATGCGGCCGATCAGGGGCTTTGCGACAAACAGTCCGATCAAGAGCGCGGTCAGGCACAAGATCGCGGCTTCGATGATTTTGTACCAATAGGCGCTGTCCAGGCCGAGCAGCGGCTTGGGGGCTTCGGTCCCGGCCGCCTGCTCCATGCGGGCGAACTGCATGTTGGTGACCTGCACCTGATCGCCGCGCGCCTGGTCGAAACCGATTGCCGATTTCACCAAGGCGGTGATCTTGGCCATCTCGTCGGCGGTGCGCGGCTTGTAGGCGGCGACGGTGTCGCCGGAGCCATCCACCACCACGGCCACCGACAGTTTCTTTATATCGCCGCCGTCCACCGTGGACGTCGTGACCTTCTTGGAAATTTCGTAATTGATGGTTTCCTCGGTGCGCCCCGACGTATCCCTGGATTGTTCGCCGCCCGGGGCAGGGCCGGCCTGGCCGCCCGGCAAGGCGCTGGCCACCGATACCGCGGCGCCGCTGCCGCCCTGGGTGTTGGCGGAATTCTGCTCCACCGTCTGGGTGGAACGCGCCACCTTGCTATCGGGATCGAAAGTTTCGCTGGTGGTCTGGGTGTGATTGTAATTGATGTCGGCGGCGACTTGGACTTGAACGCGGCCCATGCCCACCACCGAACTGACGATGGCTTCGATGCGGCTCCTCAGCGAATTTTCGTAATTGGCGGTGTCTTCGTCCTGGGCGCGGGCGAGCGCGTCGGGACCGGACTTGTTGTCGCCGCCGGCCAGCAGATTGCCGCGGTCATCCACGATGGCGACGCGATCGGCGGCAAGGCCGGAAACCGCCGCCGCCACCATATGCTGCACCGCCCTTACCTGGCCGCGATCCAGCTTGCCGCTGGTCTTGAGCACCACCGAGGCGCTGGGCTGCTGATCGTCGCGTGAAAAGATCTGGCGTTCGGGGACCACCAGATGCACGCGCGCGCCCTGAATGCCATCGATGGTCTGCATCGAGCGCGACAATTCGCCTTCCAAGGCGCGCTGATGGTTGATGTTCTGGACAAAAGCGGTGGTGCCGAAAGTGTCGGACTTGTCGAAAATCTCATAGCCCACGCCGGCGGCGGGAAGATTGTCCTGCGCCAGCGCCATGCGCAGCTTGGTGACCTGGTCGGCCGGCACCAGGATGGTGCCGTTCTCCTTGACGTCGTATTTGACGGCCATGCTGTCCAGCTTGCCGCTCACGGCGGCGGCATCGCGCGACTCCAGGCCGGAGAACAGGATGGTCTTGGGCGGTTCGGTGATGGCGCCCGCTATATAGAGGAAGAAAGCGGTCAGCACCGCCGCCACGCCGGCCATGACGCCGAAACGCGCCGCACCAACCGATTTGAAAAACTCGGGCAAGATGTCCTCCTCGCGGAACGCGGACGGAAAGTGCTCCGTCCGTTCTGCTAGGCAAACATTGCCGCCTGTACGGTAAAATTAGGCTTAAAGGAAAAGCCCTACGTGATTGAACGTACAAGCTATTTCGCTTAACCGGCTGTTTACGAATCCTCCTGGGATTCCGCCGAAACCGAGCTTTTAGTTGCGATACTGCTGAACGCGGGTCGCCCGCAGGCCGGCCAGGCCGAAACGGTCAATGGCGTGCTGCCAGGCGAGGAATTCCTCCACCGTCAGCGTATAGCGCTTGCAGGCATCGTCCAGGCTGAGCAGACCACCGCGCACCGCCGCGACAACTTCGGCCTTGCGGCGAATGACCCAACGGCGCGTTGAAGGCGGCGGCAAGTCGGCGAGCGTCAACGGCGACCCATCGGGCCCGATGACGTAGCTCACGCGTCCTTTGCGCTCTTCCATTTTAATAACTCCAGACACTATCCACCCCGAAAAATACGCTGCCCCGCGTTTAAAAAGGGCCAAGACACGTGGTAAACGAACTCATAAATGCTTCACTAAACTCGTCTGCGTTGGTCCCGGAAAAGCCCATTTTCATGGGCTTTTCCGTTCACCTTAGTTTGTCGGCAACTGTTCCAGCTGCTGCAGCATCTGGTTGGCGGTGGTGATGATGCGTGCTGACGCGGAATAAGCGCGCTGCGTGGTGATCAGGTTGGTGAACTCCGTCGCCAGATCGACCGTCGAAGCTTCCAGCGAACGGGCGGCGATGCCGCCGGCGCTGCCGGTCCCGGCCAGATTGACGCTGGCCGCGCCCGACTCGCGCGTGGCGACATAGGCGTTGCCGTTCACCTGGCCCAAACCGTTGGCGTTGGTGAAGGTGGCGATCGGGATTTTGTAGACGCTCTGCGACAGACCGTTGGAGAACAGCGCCGTCACCGTGCCGTCCTTGGAAACCGTCACGCCGGTGACGTTGCCGAAGGACGAACCGTCGGGCGAGGTGCCGTTCAAGGTGGAAGCGGTGTCGAACTGGGTGAGACCCGAGGTGCCACCGACGCTGCCGAGATTGACGGCGACGGTCTGCGCCGCAAGGCCGGTCGTCGCCGCCCAGGGAATGGTCATGTTGAAAATGCCCGATGCCGGCGCCGCGCCGTTGACATTCGCGAGCGTGCCGTCGGAGTTGAAGGTGACGGTGCCGGTGCTGATGGGGTTGGGGGTGGACAGGTTGGCGGCATTGCCCGCATAGGCGGTTTCATAGGCCCAGGTGTTGGCGGCGGTCTTGACGAAGGAATAGGTGACCGGCTGGCTGCCGCCCTGGCTGTCATAGACGTTGATGGTGCGCTGGAAGGCGGGCGTCACAACGCCGGAGGTCATCTGGCCCGTGGTATAGCCGGGAACCGCGGTTGAGCTGGCCTGCAGATTGGCCTGGATGCCCAAGGAGGTGGTGGCCTGTGCCTTGCCCGACAGAGCCGTCACATTGATCGGGCTCAGCGCGCTGGAGCTGGTCGGGACATTGCCCTGCGAATCCAGCTTGTAGCCCATCAAATACAGGCCGGCGGCGTTCTTCAGATTGCCGACCTGATCGGGGGTGAAGCTGCCGGCGCGGGTATATTCCTGTGTCGCGCCCTGCTGCGGGCCGGTCGCGACCACGAAAAAGCCGTTGCCCGTGATGGACATGTCGGTGTTCGAGGTTGTCGAGGTCGGCAGACCCTGAGTCGTGACGTCCTGACCGATCACCACGCCGACGCCGGCCGAGGAATTGCCCGCCAGTCCCGGAGCGTTGAGAAAGGTCTGGAAGTTGATCGTCTGGATCTTGTAGCCAACAGTGTTGACGTTGGCGATGTTGGACGAGGTGGCCGACAGCGCCTGGCTGTTGGCGGCCAAGCCGGCGACGCCGATATTCAATGCTCCATACAAGCTCATTTTACGTTTCCTTCAGGGCGGACTTGCGGCGTTCGGCCGGGCCCGCTTGAGGTTTGGCGCCGCTTCTCAGCGCCGATGTTTCAAAACTTCAAAATCAATTCGCGATGGCGGCGATATCCGCCAAGTCGATTTCCATGGTGCCGATGATCAGACGCGGTGCGCTGCCGGTCATGTCGATCTGGGTGACGGTGGCGGCGCTGGCGACGCTGCTCTCGACCGTACCGCCCGCCGCATTGGTGGCGGTGACCGTCAGCTTGTAAGCGCCGTCGGAAAGCTGGTTGCCGCCATTGTCCTTGCCGTCCCAGATGAATTGGTGATTGCCCGCAGCCATTTCGCCTGTGGCGGTGTAGACGGCTTTGCCGTTGGCATCGGTAACCATGAGCTGCGTGGCGGTGGCGGGGCCGCCGAGATTGTAGGTCCAGTTGGCGGTGCCGCCGATCAGCGGTGCGTTGCCGTTGACGATCGAAACCTTCTTGCCCAGATAGCCGGTGGTCATCGCCGCGGCGTTGCTGGTGCCCTGCGAGATCAGGCTCTTGAGGTTGGTGTTGGTGTTGATCTGCTGTTCAACCTGGCTGTACATCACCAATTGCTGGGTGAAAGCGTTGGAATCCATCGGACTGGTGGGGTCCTGATTCTTCAACTGCGTCGTGAGCAGGGTGAGGAAGGTCGAGAAATTGCCCGACAATTGCTTCAGCGAAGGATCGGTGCTGGCGGTCGAAGTGGCGGATGTCACGTCCATGGCGATGCCCTCTAAACTCTGATGTCGACGCGGCCGTCGGCCGGTGCGCGATAGGCGAAGCTGGCGGCGGCGGGATCGATGCCGGCGGCGGCGGCCAAGGTGAAGCTGCGTGCCGAGCCGAAGCGGCCGTTGTTGCCGTCATGGCCGTTCTGGTCATGGGCCTGCTGGCGCAGCGAGAAATTGAGTCCGTCCTGGGAAACGTCCAGGCCCGCCTCGCGCAGAGCACGCGCCAGGATGGGCGCATCCTTTTGCAGCAGGCTCAGGGTCTGGGGCTGGTCGGCGGAAAGATGGGCGCTGGCCTTGCCGGTGGCGTCGATCGAGAGGCGTACCTCCACCCGGCCCAGTTCGGGCGGATCCAGGCGGATGTCGAATTGCTTGGCGCCGCTTTGCGACTTGGCCGAGATTTCCACCGCCAGAGCGGGAAGATTGGGCTGGGCTTGCGCCGTCACTTGCACATGCTGGGTGGCGATGGGCGCCTGGGCGTGCTGGGCGGCCTGGGGCGCGGCGATAGTGTTGATGGCGAAGTTGGCGTTGGACACGGACGCGGACTGCGGCACGGGCTTGGTCAGGGGCGCGGCGCTGTCGGTTTCCCGGGCATGAAGTTGCGGCAGCTCGGGTTTTGGATTGTCGGACACACCGGCATCGGTCTTGCTGTTGCCCGCCTCGTGAGCGGCATGGGCTTTGGGAGAGGCCGTGTTCGCGCTCTCGTCCTTGGCGATATCGGTTTTGGCGCGCTTGGCCTGGGCGACATGAACTGTCTCGTCGCCGCTTTCGGCGGTTTGCGCCAGCTCATCCTTGGCGGGTTCGACATTGCCGGTGTCCGGCTTGGCCGTCTCGCCACTCTTGGCCGCGGTCTTCACGGCCTTGGCGGCATCCTTGGCCGCGACGGGCGGGGCGACATCCGCCGGCGCGCCGGCGGCCGGCTGGGCCGCTACGGTTGGGGCGGCTTCGCTGTCGCCGGCGGATTGCGCGGCGATCGGGGTTTCTGTGTCTGTCTGGGGCACGGCAGCCGGGTCCACCGGATCGGACTGCGGCACATCCATGCTTGGCGCAGGCGCCGCCGCCTTGGCGGTGGCGCCGTCAATTGCGATGTCTTCCTGTGCACCCGTATCGATATCCATGTCGGCCGGGACGGTGACCGATGCCTGCACCACCGGCGCGGGCTGATCGGGCGATTGCTGCGGGACAGCGGCGAGCTGTTGGTCGCCGGCCGAATCCTTGTCGGTTTCGGCTGTGTCCTTGTCCTTATCCGGTTGCCCGGCTTTGACCGGCGCGGAGGGTTTATCCTGTGACTCGGTCCGGGCGGGAGCGGCGTCCTGCTTGTTGTCGTCCCGCTTGATATCCTTCTGCTTGCCGTCATTTTTGCTGACGGCGAACTTGTCGTCCATGGACTTGCCGCCCGCGGACTTGTCACCAGTGTCCTTGATGTCCTTCTTGCCAACCTGGGCGAGATCCTTGGCCGCCACCGATGCCACCAGAATGGCAAATGGTGTCGCGGCGTCCGCCTTATGGACGTCGTTCTTGGCCTGGGCTGCGGAAATATTCGCAGGAGAAATAGCCTGGGATGCCGTTGACGCTTGCACGCAAATCTTCCGATCACGATCCGCAAAAAGATTTTTGCTCGTGAGATCAGACGCAAGGGACGGGCCAATTGCAGACCCGCGATTTTGCTGAATTTTTTGGCGAGCAAGCCCCTGCGATCAGCACAAAAAGACGGGCAGGACCTGCCGGTGCGGCAAACTCTGCCGCCCGGGACCCAGGGTCCGAACAGTGTGAAAAGCC
The DNA here is from genome assembly GCA_902825865.1 of uncultured Alphaproteobacteria bacterium. Classification (GTDB taxonomy): domain Bacteria; phylum Pseudomonadota; class Alphaproteobacteria; order Micropepsales; family Micropepsaceae; genus Rhizomicrobium. The sequence continues at coordinate 27,883 of CADECX010000011.1, read as the reverse complement.
TTGAAAAGCGGGCAAAAACGCCAAACCCAGCCTAGGCCCCAAAGTGGCATGGGGCTTGCGACAGTCTTTGCGGAACATTGTATGCGGACCTAGCACCGTGAGCCTGAACGGAATCGCCGCCAGCGCCATCACTGCGCTCAAGACCAACAGCGCCGCGCTGGGTGTGGTCGCCAACAACGTCGCCAATCTGAACACACCCGGCTATGCGCGCCGCGTCGTCAATCAACAGACCTTGAGCGCCGGCGGCCAGTTGATGGGCGTCGACATCGCCACCATCCAACGCGTTTCCAACCTGTTTCTGGTCCAAGAGCAGCTCGCGGCCAGCGGCGCGGCCTCGCAATATGACACCATGGCCGGTCTGTTTTCCCAGCTGAACGGTCTCTTGGGCAGCCCGGGCGACAATCAGTCCCTGGCCACCCAGCTCACCAAACTGTCTGCGGCTTTCGCCACCGCATCCCAGGCGCCGACCTCCAGCGCCGGCCGCACCGGGGTGATGAATGCCTTGAACAGCCTGGCCCAGACATTCTCGAATGTCTCGAGTACGGTCACATCCCTGCGCAATCAGGTCGATCAGCAGGCCGTCAACTCCATTGCCTCCACCAATACGCTGATCAAGCAGGTGTACGAGCTGAACACCCAGATCAGGGCCGCTGCCGCGGGCGGTAACGGCCAGCCGACCGCATTGATCGACCAGCGCGATGTGGTGCTGAGCGACCTGGCCAAGGTTATGGGGATCAAGACCAGCGCCAATGCCGATGGCAGCGTCAACGTTTCCACCACCGATGGCGTCAATCTTGTTTCCAATACCTATGCCCAACTGTCCTATTCGGGCACCGCACAGAACGGCGCCTATAACAGCATCACCATCCAGGACATCAATCCGGCCAACGGCCAGACGATCGGTTCGGCCTTCGCGCTGGATCCGCACCTGGACGGCGGCTCGTTGAAGGGCCTGATCGACATGCGCGACCAGGTTCTGGGCGGGCTGTCGCAGAGTTTGGGCAATCTGGCGCAGCACACCGCCTTGGCTTTCAACGCGCAATCCAACGCCAATGCCGCCTATCCGCCGCCGACCTCTCTGGCGGGGCGCAACACCGGCCTCTTGTCCACCGACGGCCTGAATTTCACCGGCAAGACCACCATCGCGGTCGCCAGTTCCAGCGGTAATCTGGTGTCGCGCATCGATGTGGATTTCAATGCCGGCACCCTGAGCGTCAATGGCGGCGGGTCCGTCAGCATCGGCACCACAGTGGGCAGCTTCACCACCGCGCTGAACACCGCGCTGGGCGGCAATGGCACCGCCAGCTTCACCAATGGCCAGCTTTCCATCGCCGCGACCGGCAGCAACGGCATCCTGATCCAGGACGACGCCACCACGCCGTCGCTGCGCGGCGATACCGGTTTTTCGCAATTCTTCGGCTTGAACGACGTTTTCAAGTCCCAGGTGCCTTCGATCACCAAGACCGGTCTGGCGTCCGGCGATGCCAGCGGCATCGCGGCGGGCGGCGTCATCACCATGTCGCTGAAGGGACCGGAAGGCGATATCGCCAAGACCATCAGCATCACCACCACCGCCGGCCAGACGGTGGGCAATATCGTGACCGCGTTGAATGTCGCGATGGGCGGCGCCGCGACCTTCACCCTGAATTCGGACGGTTCGATCTCAACCGCGAACGGCGGACTTTATCCGGGCTATTCGCTGAACGTGACCGGCGACACCACCCAGCGTGGCGCCACGGGCATGAGCTTCACCCAGATCTTCGGTCTGGGCGCCAATGCCCAGGCCTCGCAAGCGGTCGGCTTCTCATTGACCTCCGCCATCAGCGCCAATCCGGCGCGGGTGGGCTTTGCCAGCCCCGCCATCACCCCCGCCAGTGTTGCGGGCGACACGATCGTATCGGCCGGCGACAATTCCGGCGCCATCGCGCTGCAGAATGTGATCACCAAAAGCCGGGCTTTCCAGGCCGCCGGCGGTATCGCCGGTCTGACCGCGTCGCTGTCGGACTATGCGGCCAGCTTCTATCAGAATGTCTCCACCCAATCGAATGCGGTGACCGCCAACCAGACCACCCAGGACGACCGCCTGAACGAAGCCGAGGCGCGCATCTCGTCCGAGTCCGGCGTGAATCTGGATGAAGAGCTGACCGCGCTGACCTCGTACCAGCAGGCCTATGCCGCGGGCGCGCGCCTGCTGACCGTGGTCAATCAGATGTACGAAGACTTGCTGAATATTGGCTAAGGACCAGTGAGCTATGAGCATTGATCGCGTTTCCACCGCCGCCCAGACGGCCTTCTTCCTCACCCAGATCCAGAATGCCGGCAGCGCGCTGGACAAGGTCCAGGAACAGATCGCCTCGGGCAAGAACGCCAACACCTATGCCGGCTTCGGCGACAAGGCGCAGGTCTTGACCGCGACCATCGCCGCCAATGCCCGCAACGATGCTTATACCAATGCCACCAAATTCGCCGTCACCCAGACCGATCTGCAGGACACCCAGCTCGCCAGCCTTTCCAGCCTGGCGATGTCCTTGAAGAAAGCGGTCAGCGACGCCGTCGCCAACAACGAGGCCACCACCTTGATGACCCAGGCGCAAAGCATCTTCGACCAGGCCAGCGCCATCCTGAATTCCAAGGACGCCAATGGCGATTACATTTACAGCGGCGGCAAGACCGACGTGGCGCCGGTGTCGGTCGGCACCCTGGCCGGCCTCGTGCCGTTGCCCGGCGCCGCGCAGGCTTTCGCCAATGGCGATCTCAAGAAATCGGTGCAGGTGGCCGATGGCGTGACAGTCAGCTACGGCATGACCGCCTCCGATATCGCCACCGGTTTGATGCAGGCGCTGAAGGATATTGCCGATTTCGATGCCGGCGGCGGCGGAAATTTCAACGGGGCCGCCACGCTCAGCGCGGCACAGAATACCTTCTTGACCAACGCCATCGCGCAAGTCACGACGGCCAACACCGCGCTGAACGCGACCGCGGCCTCCAATGGTTACGTTTCCAACCGCCTGACCGACGCCCAGAGTCAGCAAGATTCGTTGAACACGGTCTATAAGAAGTTCACCTCGGATATCCAGGACACCAATATGGCGGAAGCCGCCACCAGGCTGTCGCTGAACCAGACCCAGTTGCAGGCGGCGCTGCAGGTCACGGCGGGGCTGCACCAGCTTTCGCTGCTGAATTACCTGCCGATTCAGAGCTAAAAGCCTTTAATTCTTGCGATTCCTTGAGGCCGGTTCTATAGGACCGGCCAAGATGGACCATACTCTCAAGCCCGGAAGCCGGATCGTTGCCGCCATGTCTGGCGGCGTGGATTCCTCCGTCACCGCGGCGCTGCTCAAGCGCCAGGGTTTCGACGTGGTGGGCATCACCTTGCAACTCTATCCGGAAGACAAGACGCCGGCGCGCAAGGGCGCCTGCTGCGCCGGAGCCGATATCTATGACGCCAAGCGCGTGGCCCAGAGCATCGGCATTCCCCATTATGTGCTCGATTATGAAAGCCGCTTCCGCAAGAATGTGATCGAGGATTTCGCCGAGAGCTATGCCAAGGGCGAAACCCCCATCCCCTGCGTGCGCTGTAACGAGCGGGTGAAGTTCGCCGATCTGCTCACCACCGCGCGCGAATTGGGCGCGCAGGCTTTGGCCACCGGCCATTATGTCCGCCGTGTCGAAGGCAAGAATGGCGCGGAGCTGCATGCCGCCGCCGATGCCGCGCGCGATCAAAGTTATTTTCTCTTCGCCACCACCCAGGCGCAGCTCGACTATCTGCGCTTTCCCTTGGGCGACATGGACAAGACCATGGTGCGCGCCATTGCCGCCGAACTGGCGCTGGTCAATGCCGACAAGCCCGACAGCCAGGACATCTGCTTTGTGCCGGAGGGACGCTATACGGCCATCGTCAACCGCCTTCGGCCCGATGCGGCCCGGCCGGGCGACATTGTCGACGGTTCGGGAACGGTGCTCGGCCGCCATGACGGCATCACCAATTTCACGGTCGGCCAGCGCAAAGGCCTCAATCTTTCCGGCAATGCGGAAGCCTTGTTTGTGCTCAAGCTCGATCCGGTCAATGCCAGGGTGGTGGTGGGTCCGCGTTCGGCGCTGGGGTCCTCGACCATCATCTTGCGCCAGGTCAATTGGCTGGCGGCGCATGACGCGCCGTTCCCGGCCCGCGTCAAAGTGCGATCCATGCGCCCGCCGGTGGCCGCCATGGTGACGCCGCTGGCCGAAGGTGCGGCGCGGGTGGAACTGGCGGCGCCGGAAGACGCCATCGCGCCCGGACAGGCCTGTGTGTTCTACGATCCCGACGGCAGCCGTGTGCTGGGCGGCGGCTGGATCACGGCTTCCGGGCACGCCCAGGCGGCGGCCTGAAGAGCCAAACTTGACAGGCCAACTTGACAGGTCTGGGGCCGCAACCCTACATCCCCGCCTCCGCGGCCCCAGCCTTAACCGGCGGGTCCGTCCGGTCTGGCACCGTAGCTCAGCGGTAGAGCAGGGGAATCATAATCCCTTGGTCGGCGGTTCAAATCCGTCCGGTGCTACCAGGACTTAGCGGGTACGAGCTTACCCCTTTGTCTCGCCATTGTCTCGCTCCTGTGGGCCGATGGCCCTTTGCCCAGCGTCGGAAGGTCGCAGAGGATTAGCCTGCGCGCCCGGAGGCCCGTATGAGCAATCGCAAAGAGCGTCGGAAGCAGAAAGCCCTATCTCCGGATTTCGCTCTTGCACCGGGTCATGTTCGCTTCCGGCAATGTTTTCCATGATGATCGGTCAAAAAAGTTCCTCAAAAAGGATGCGGAAGGGGAGCTCATTGGGTTCTCGCTCCTGAAGGCGATTGCCGTTACCCCGCTGCGAAGCGACGAGGAGACCCCTGTCGATCTTATCTTCGCGAATGCACACAAGATTGCCGATGAGGAAAACTGGTGGGAAGAAAGCAAGAAGGAGGAGTGGTAGTCAGGCTTTCTTGGGGCTGGTGAGATAGTCAAAAAGTTTGCCGAAGTTTCGACCTTCGGTTTCGACCTTTCCATAAAAGCGATGCGCGCTGGCCGCATCTGAAACCCCATAGTTCTTAAGTAACTTCCCTATCCTTGAATTACTGTATGGTTTGTAGCCCGCTGCAATCCGGCCAGGATTTAATTTGGCCGCGAAAACGTCGAGTTGCTCTTCCCATTCACTTCTTGGTTTTTTTGCCGCCGAGTCGCTATGAAATTTCTTCTGATAGTCATGAGGTAATTCCATACAAATTCATTGAGCCCAGTTTTGATTTCCAGAGATTGATAAGATGCGCCCCCTTTCCCCCGCGACGCGGAAGAAAAAGACGCAGATTTCCGTCGAACGATCCGCTGTGTTTCGGCTTGCGGAGCCTGCGCTGGAACGGCCTTATTAACGTCCCGCCGTTTTACCCCCAGGACAGCACGAAAAAGCCCGCTGCTTCGAAAAGCGGCGGGCGATCGGCGCTACCAAACGCGAAGAAACTATATCATGAGATGCAGACTCTTCGCGGTTTACGTTTGGTAGCATCATCCCACTATAGCACACAGCAGCGCGGGAGATTTAGGGCGTGTGGAAAACTACGCTTATGGGCTAATCGGCCGACCACTATGTTTGGAGACGTCGTCAGGGTAATCGCGCCTCAATCAATCGTTAAAGGAAAGCCCCGCAAAAGCGGGGCTTCTAAAGGTCAGTACTCGTCGGCGCGCATAATCGTAAGCACGCGCTTTGTGACTTCAGGGTCGGCCGGATCAGGTGAGCCGGCCTCCATGCTTTGGTCGTAATAGTCGATCTTCCAGAAGTATTTCGCGCCTTGCACGTCCACCATGCCGAAGTCATGCTCATCATGCGGATCATTTTCCTGGTCGAAAACGCAGAAGTTCATTACTGCCGCGATTACTTCCATTCGCTTTGGCGGCGGAAGGTCGCTGACGCTGTTGGTGAGCACGACTTGGCCGCCAACTAAGCGACGTCGAAGGTTATCATTATGAGCACGGATTTTCTGTCGGTCGCCCTGTGTTTTTACGTGCATGAACTCTCCCTACCTACCTTGGTTCCAGGATTGAAACCGAGGAGAGGTAGGGCGAGGTGACTTCGTACAAACGGTGGCAGAAGGCGTGGCTCTAGTCCGTGAGTTCGATGCCTTCGCGATAACCGTGCTTCGCAAGCATGATCTTCGTTACTTCAGGATCGTAAAGTCCGGCAAGTCCATTTTCGATCAGGGCTTTTGCCTGCTTAGTCCGCAGCTCCGATAAAACTTGGGTGAATTCGGGATGCTGCAATTCCCACGTCAGGCAGGTCGTCTTTGATGTGTGAATGTAAAGTGCGAGACCTTCAATGGTGGGCAGTTTCACCGGTTGTCTTTCGGTCGGCGTGCCCGACCCCCCCGCATCTCTCACGAACTGATAGCTTTCCTCATCAAAGAGCGCAGAATATTCCTGAGCTTTCGCAAGGATGCTTGCGTCATAGACGGTATTTAGTGGCATAGCCTTAGAATATCACGGTTTCCTTTCAATGACCGCTACACCAGCAAACGCAAAGAGCTCCCTTTCAGGAGCTCTCGCGACACCAGATAGAAAAGTGATTACGTAGCACCGGCTTTCGCCGGCTGGCCCATTGTATCACGCAGGCTTACTCGGGCACGTGCGGACGCTGTGCCCCTCTTGTTGACAGTGCGAGCACTTCTGCGGCGCACGGCCCTTGCTTCCGGCAAAGAGCTCCTGAAGTTGGCGGTCGATGCTGTCTCGTTGGTCGAGCAATTCGCGAGCCTTTTGAGTATCAAATTCCATGGCACATCTCACTTTCAGCTTCACATGTTGTTGGTATTGGTAAGCACGAGAGCCTAGCTAGGACGTTGGGCACGTAAAGGCAGGTCCCGCCCGATGAGACCGCATGAGCAGGCTTGAGCAATCATTAAATCTGGGAGATCCCTCCGATGAGGCCATAAAAAAGGGGAGACCAAAATGGTCTCCCCTTGCCTTGTCCGGATGTGCCCCATTGCTGGGCTGGTGGGCTTCTATCCCACAAGGCGCACCAAGGCTTAAGCCGGCCGCTTGAGCTCCACGACGTTCGGCGTGAAACTCGGCGGCAGCTTGAGGTCCGTCGCGCCCACATAGCCGAGAAGACTTCCCTTCTCGTCCCTGAACGGGATTGCCACGGTTCCACGCAAGAATCCTTTCGGTGCGTAGCCGATGCCGTGTTTGGCGGTGAATGCTGGGTCAAAGCCGATGGCGATAACTGCATCGTGCTCCGGCTCCAAATACGAAAGCGGCTGGAAGGTTCTTTCGCCGTCCTTACCACCTTCGCTTTGGGGAACTGTTGCCACGGTACTTTTTCCGGCGCTAGGTACTGTTCCCAGCCCGACATGCCGCGCCAATTCTTGCGCCGCGTCCTTGGCTGAAATCTCCTTGACGTGAGCAACGAGGGCAATCTGATCACCGCCTTTGTGGTCGGCAAAGCAGAAATAGCCTTTGCCTTCCGTCACCACCAAGGCTCGGTCGCCGCCGGCTTTGCACGCCGGACACGGACCACGCCACTGATTACCCGACTGCTTGAGCGTGAGCTCGAGCAATTTGAGCGCGTCGCTGAAGGTTGTTTTGGCCTTCAGCTCCGCAAAGTCAATGAATGCCATTGCGAATTTCCTTCTAAAGAACAGGCCAGACCACATTGTATCACGCGTCAATCTTTCGTCGCGTGCGCGGTGGACAGCAAATGGTATGCTGATGGATAGATGGCCGTTGTGGTGCGGACTCTCGGAGACACCTTATGGACGTTGCGACGCCCATACGAGGTCTGCCGGTCCTAGTCTCCGAGCGCCCGCATCTCAACCAACAGCGGGAAAGGAGTTACCGTGGCAGGAAAAAAACCGGACTATGCCGTTTATGTGAGCGAGAAGAACGGCGATGACAACTTTTACACTCGCATCGGCAGCGCCTGGAACGTGTCGAAGGGCGGTGTCAGCATCAAGCTGAAAGCCGTTCCGATAGACGGTAATCTGGTGTTGTTTCCACCGAAGGCCGACGAATGACGTTTAACTGGAAGGTGAGGTGATCCCTTTCTGCGTGCGCTGGTAAGGGTTGTTAAGCAGCCTTCAGTTAGGACGTTCACTTTGTTTCCGGCGACAAATAGAGAGCACTGCGTGAGCAGTGCTCTTTTTTATGGCTGGTCTATTTAGAAATTCCGTTTGCTAGCGCCACACGTGCTCCACCGAACATTCCCGCCGAAAGGAGAAGAGGGGCCAGGCCAAGATAGAATGTCGCGGGTTATTCCGGGCATACACTATGTGCCACGCTCAGCCTTGGCCTGCCGGATATTTTGTACCAACGTGAGTGAGACTACTGCATGGATGCTATCCGATCTAAATGGGGTGGCACGGGCATAAGAGTCTGCGGTGCTTGCGGTCGATATCTCAGCGATGAGTGCGGCCTGACGGTGTTGTAGTGCTGGCGCCATTGTTCGATGAGGACCTTAGGCGGTTGGCTGACCCCCGCCGGGCGTATTGCCTTGATCGAGGCGCTGCGACAATAAACGGTCAGAAACTGCCGGTCTGAATGTCCGCTTTTCTCCAAAGCGGTCATTCCGCCCTGGTCATCCCAATGGCCGCTTTGCGCCAAAAGCGGACATTCCAGCAAGCCGGTTTTAATTGGCCGACAAGGCGAGCCAGCGGCGTACGGGCGGTAAGCCACGTAGTACGAAACGTTCGCACACAAGAACGACAACCAGCGAAGCCAGGAACTCTGGAAGCAGTGCACCAAGGCCCAGGATTACAGCCAGAAGCCCCCATGACCAGCCACGTGACCCCATCGCAGGCGGAGCGCCAAGCGTCCCGGGAGAACGCCGTTTCCACCACATCAGCACCGCGGTTATCGAGACGGTGATCAGACACAGAGCTAAAAGAAGATTGAGAAGCTGATTTAGCCAGCCGAAAAGCTGTCCTTGATGTATCGCGGTGGTGTAACCGATCAATCTGTCAAACCAATAGCGATCCTGAAATCCGGTCCTGCTTAGGACTTGTCCGGTACGGCCATCAATGGTTGCCATCGCCGTACGTGGCACATTGAGTGACTGGGACACGGCTTTCCAATTGCGTCCACCAGGGAGCGGCGCCATGAGCATCACGGGCGGCGTGAAACCTTGCTGCAATGCCGTATCGAATGCGATGTCTAAACCTTCAGGCACGGGGAAAGTATTGGAATCGCCGGCGCCCGTAGAAGGACTATCCATTCCGGCCCCATGATGGCCGGCATGGTGGGCGTTGACCGCCGCGGCGTCTTCCGCTTTGCGCGCCTTGAGTTCATCGCTAGGACCGGCGAACCAACTTTCGGACGCCGGGGCCGTTCCCGTGGCGACGCGGATGGTTTGCAGGTAATGCCCCCAATTGCTGGCCCAGGGCAGGCCGCTGAGCAGGAAACCCAGTGCGATGATCGACACCCACATGCCTGTGACGGCATGAAGGTCCCTCAATGTTGTCCGCCCGCCGCGCCCCAGACGGGGATAAAGCACCCCGGCCATTCCCGTCGCTCCGCGCGGCCACCACAGGTAAATTCCCGTCACCAGCATCACGATGGCCCATGACGCTGCCAACTCCACGATGTTCGACCCACGGTCTCCGGCTAGTAGTTCGCCATGCAGCCGGAAAATCAGCATCATGGGGCGCTTCTGTTCCTCGATTGTCTTGACGGTTTGCAGATTGGCGCGGTCGAAATAGAGCCGCTTCTCCACACCGCCCCGGCTTATCAATATCTGCGCGGCGGAATTGGGGCCGGCGGGAAGCTGGTACTTGCTGAGCCGCCATCCGGGGTTTTCCGCCAGCACCACCCGTGCGACCTCGGACGGCACGGCTGTTTGGGGCAAGGCCATATTGTCGTAAGGCCGGTCCAGCCATGTCTCGATCTGGGGACGGAAGAGATAGATCGAGCCTGTAATACTGAGGAATATGACAAACGGGATGACGAACAGCCCGGCATAGAAATGCCAGCGCCATACCATTCGGTAAAGGACGTTGGCGGGCTCCGCCGGTTGCTTTACGGGTGCGGTCATTGGCTACCTGTCACCAGTTATACCGCAAGCCGCCGTAAATGGACCGGCCTGTTCCGGGATTGAATATCTCCGAGGCTCCATTGGCGAATCCCGTCACCGCCACCGTCGAAATGTAACGCTTGTCGCCAAGGTTGCGGCCCTCGGCATAGGCGATCCAGCCGGTGCCCGCGTCATACCCGACCTTGAAGTTCACCAACGCGTAGGGGTCAACCGCCAAGCTGTTCGCATTGTCCGCGAAGTAATGGCCGGGCGCCCATTCGATATTCGGCCCGACGTAGAAGCCGCTGGGATGCTTGTAAAGCGTTTCGGCTCGCAGGAAATGCTTTGGAACACCCGGCAGTTCGTTGTTGCCGAACCGGGCGTCGCCATCGAAGTGAAAATCGTTGTAGGTGTAGGCTGCGAGGAACGCGATGGCATCATCCGGGGCAAAAACCGATACCGGAAATGTGGCATCTGCTCCGGCTTCGACGCCCTGATGCACCGTGCTACCCGCATTGGAAATGGCGCAGGTCGCAGGCCCGGTGGCGAGGCACTGCAATTCGTCCTTGACGTCGGAGCGATAGAGCGACAGGTCCCAGCCGAAATTCCCTTGGTGGCCACGCGTGCCGATTTCGTAGGTGGTGGCGCGCTGCGCCTTCAGGTTCGAATTGGCGGGCGTGGAGAAGGGGTTGGTGTCATAGGTCGGAATTTCGGCGCTGCGCGACACATTGGCGAAAACCTGCCAGTCTTGTTCGACATCCCACAAGACGCCGAGGCGCGGGCTCCACAAGCCGTAGCTTTTGTTGCCTGACTGGTTGCCGTTTGTCAGGAAACGGTCGCGCCGTTCGCGGCTCGCATCCAGATACTGCATGCCTATGATCAGCGCGAGATTGGGCTGCACATAGAGCGAATTTTCCGCATAGAGCGAGAAATTGGTAGAGGTGTCGACCATGGACGAGGCGAGTGGGCCCTTCACGCCGCCCGCCAGGTTTACGAACTGTTCGGTGTCCAACACGCCATTGTGCAGATTGGCCCCCACGGTCAGCCGGTTGCGAAGGCCGCCGATTTGGCGGTCGTCCACCGCGCGCACAAAGCCGCCGTAATCGTCGACCGTGTAATCCAGATACTGGAATATCGGATGATCAACATGCCGGAAGGTATAGAAAGCGCCAAACTCAACAGTGGTTTCGTCAAGGCTCAGAGTTGTCTTGTTGGAAATGCGGAAAGCATCGACGTTGCGCTGCTGGTCTCCAAAAACCCAGAAGGGGTTTGCCATGGTGGGCGTGTTGAGCGCCTGAGTCTTAGTGATTTCGCCGGGTATGCGCTGGTTGGTGGATGTTGCGGCAAGGTAAAATCGGGTCTCAGCCTTGTCCGAGAACTTGTAGCCGACATTGGCATTGGCGCGGATGGCATCGCCGTTGCTGTGTTGGCGGTATCCGCTGATCTGCGACATGGACAGCGTGCCGAAATAGTCGAAGTCGCCCGAAACACCGCCGGTGCTGACTTGGCCCTTGAGATAGCCAAAGCTGCCCGCGTCAAACCGGGCATCGAACGGCGAGGCATCGCGGCCCGTCGGCGTCACCAGATTGATCGCGCCGCCCAGTGCGTTGGAGCCATAGCGCAGGGCGTTGGCCCCCTTGAACACCTCAGCGTAGCGATAGGCAGTGGGTTCAATCTCGAAAAGGTCGTAAAGACCGTCGGAGGTATTCAGCGGTACGCCGTCGTAGAACAGCGACACGCCGCGACCGCCGAAGTTGCGCGACAGGCCCGAACCGCGGATCGAAATGCGGGCGTCATCGCCCATGCGCGGCTGCGTGATCACGCCGGGAACATAGCCCAATATGTCCTTGAGGTTCTGGACTGGGCCATTTTTAAACAAGCTGTCCGGTACTACCTCGACCCCGCCCGGCGTGTGTTGGATATCAGCCGTGGCCTGAGCTGCGGTTTGGGTGCCGATCACCGTAATATGTTCGGTGCCAGGACGCGCGGGCTGGGCCAACGCGGAAGTAGCAAACGCGACAAGCGCCGCTGATGTGAGGAACGAGGTACGCATGGAGAACCCTTGTAGTGGATGTGCAGCCGTACGCGGCAAACGCGGCACGGCGTGAATTGGGGAAGAACTGCAAGCGGCAAAAAAAGCCGCTCAGTCAGAGCCTGATCAGGCGGATGCGGGAGGCGCGCGAGGGACGTTTGGCGAAAAACGCGCCGCCATGACGGCTGCCTGAGCGGTATCGGTCGCTGCGGCGAAGGCATGGATTGCGGGAAGTGCCAGCGCAACGGCAAGCGGAGGCGTCACTACATGACCGGCTTGAGCGAAAGGACATTCCTGGTGGTTGGTCTTGCCGGGAATATGATCGGACTGACCCGCTGGGCCGTCATGGTGCACCTTACCGAGATAAGGCGTGGTGATGCCGGCTTCCAGGCTGCATATAGTCAGAGTGGCACGGGCATCCGGCATCCAGCCCGACGGCAACATGGCGCGCAAGATAAGCGCGGCAAGCGCGATATGACGGATAACAAGCATCATCCCCTGCATAAGGGTTTTTTTCCGGCTTTGTAGGCGCGGGGTCAAGTAATTTTCTGTCGCAGCACCGGGCGAGGGATAATGTCCGCTTTGGGTCATAAGCGGTCATTCGACCCCGACCGGCCCAATGGCTGCTTTGCGCCAAAAGCGGTCATTCCTAGTGATCCACCCGTCGTTTCCAAAGCCGAACAGTAGCGATTGACGGTTGAACATATCCGGGCGGGTCCGACTTATCCCCCAGGAGCTTGCGGGAATTCATCGTGCTGGTCGTTAACTGGCCACCCACGTACCGGCCTGCCGGGTCCGTAAGATCAAGTGCGCAGTGGAATGCGGCAAGGCCGGGCTCGGGATAATCGGCCTTCGCTGTCCGGCAGTCACCGATCCCTTGAAGCACGGCTTTTCCAAGACGCAGCTCCAGATAGAAATTGTAATTGCCCGTATCCCCAATTTGTCCGAGGCAACCGTGGCCAATACCAATCTCTTTGACATTGGCATTGGTCATCCGACCATCCAATCCTTCGATGGCGATAGCCCGAAAAGAATAGCGATCCTCGATGCTGGACTTGAAACCGGTCTTTGCCTCTCCGCAAAACTCTGTCGGTGCCACACGCGCTTCACGCAGCGAGCGCGCAATATAAATTTCCTCCACTGGGGACACCCGCACCACTTGGCGCACATCTCGCGCCGCCTGAGCGCTAGCCTGCACTCCTAGCATCGCGATCGCCAAAACAAGGCCGGTCAAGAATGTGTGTTGCAAATGTTTTAACTCCAAGTTGCAGGCGGGCCATTCACAATGTCCGCCTTTCTCCAAAGCGGTCATTCGTTCCCTCTCCACTCAATGTCTACTTTGCGCCAAGAGCGGACATTCCCGCGTACGCGGATTGAGCTCTGGCTACCGCGCCAAAGCTCCCGCGGCGATGCCGCGCCCCAACGTAAACGAAGAACCTACGGCGCTGACCACTGCGGTTTTGCGGTCCAGATTGGTGGTTCTACGCAAAATATAGGTCGCTTCTATGCCTGTGCAGTGACCAGCAAGGAGATTCTTGATCCCTAAGTCCTTCAACCGAGCTCCGGTCCACTGGACTATTTGATCCGAACCGGCGAACAGGTGCACGCCACCAATCACGGCCAGCACGACGTGATCACCGACTATGGTGCCAGCATATTCCACTATATTGACTATGCCGGCGTGACCACAACCAGTCAGGATAACCGTTCCCTCATGAGTGTTGACTACCAATGCCGAATCCTCTGGCACATTGTCCTCCACAAGACCTTTCGCAGAAGCGAGCGAAAGGCCGGGTGACCAGTTTTTCTCAGGATTTGGACGCGGTACAGGGCCGCTGAGCCAGACCCCCGGCAATAGCTCCGCCGATTTGTCGTGGATAATAAACGCCCCACCCGTCGCCAAATACTCGGCGCGGATGTCCCGCAGGCCGTTTTGGTCTTTTCCAGTAGCGTCAAGACGCGGCTCGAATACCCGCGACGCCACATGCACACGGCTAAAAGCCATGGAATTGGTTTTGGCGAACTCCCGCCGCAGGGCCATCAATCCGCTGACATGGTCCCAATGGTTGTGAGACAGGACGACGTCCTCAACATCAGAGAGATCGACGTGCAGCGCCCGCGCGTTTCTCAGTACCATGTCCGCGGAGCCGCCCGTGTCATAGAGAATCTTGCGACCGTCGGCCTCGACCAGAGCCGAATAGCCCCATTCGCCATCCCCAGCGCGGGCATCGCCCGCGAGATTTGTTACCAGCACAGTGATCTTAAGTGCGTGAACCTCTCGCTTGGCATTCTGGGCGTCACTCGCCGCTGCATGCGAGGCTTCGGATGCAGCGGTCAACCACAACGCGGCCAGGATAACGAGCAGGAAATGCTTCATGATCGTACTCCGATTAGCAATGTGCGCTTTAGATCGGGATAGGGCAGTCCTCTTTGAGCCGAAGATGGACTTGCATAAGATCAAAAATCCATCCGAAGTGCACAATTGGCTATGGAATTGATATCGAGTGAGGCATTCTCGGCGGGTGGCGGCTATTTCGACTCGGCGCTGGACGAATTCCAGACGTTGATGAACCCGCCGCGGTTCGGCATTTTGACTTTCGGTAGCGATTTGGCGTCCAGCACTGCGCTCTTCGGGACAATTCCGTCAATCGACAGAAGATAAGCACAAAGGGCATAGACCTCGGGCGCCGTCAGGCTCCGCGGCGCACTGATTGGCATCGCGCGTCGAATGTAGTCGAACAGCGTGGTGGCATAAGGCCAATAGCTCGCCACCGTCTTGACAGGTTGGGGACTGGTAAGGGAACCGATGCCGCCGGTTAGCCGGTCCGCCGGTTGTCCTGCTCCCGCAGCCCCATGGCACATCACACATTGGGCCTCATAAATCGCTGCGCCTTCAACCACCGAGCCGCGGCCCGGCGGCAAACCACTGCCTTCCGGAGGGATGGATATGTCCCATGCCTTGAGCAGTTCCGGATTGGGGGGCTTACCGAGATGCGGCGTTTCAGCAGCACATACAGCCTGTACCGGAAGGGCCAATGCGACGGCAACGACAAGCGGCTTAAACATGGACATTCCTCACCGCGCCATCGGACATGACCTGCCAACTCTGAATAGCGTTGTAGTGATAGATCTGCCCGGGGGCGCGCTGTGCCATCAGCGCTGCACGCGTTGGCTGCGTATTGCCTTTCTCGTCGGTCGCGCGGCTTTGCAGAAGAGCGGCCTTGCCATCCCATTCCCAAGGCAGGCGGAAACGGCACGTCGCTTGCGGCAAGACCGGACCGGTCAGTTCGGCTTCCTTCCAAGTCTGCCCGCCGTTCATCGTGACTTCAACCTTGGCAATCCGGCCATGGCCGGACCAGGCAAGACCAGAGATCTCATAGAAGCCAGCGGCCGGTACGGTCATGCCAACCGACGGACGGATAATCACGGATTTAGCGCCCATGATGAGATCGAACTGGCGGGCAATACCGTTTGGCTGAAGCTGTGAATATTTGGACGTCTCGTCCCTCGCATGGACCGGACCGTCGGTCAGCTTGATGCGGTGCAGCCATTTGATGTTGAGGTTGCCCTCCCAGCCAGGCATCAGGAGTCGCAGTGGATAACCTTGTTCGGGACGTAGCCGTTCGCCGTTCTGGAACAGTGCCAGAATCCCCACCTCCCGCGCTTGCGCCAGTGGAATGCTGCGACTAAGGCTCGCAGCATCGCTGCCTTCCGCGATCATCCATGCCGCGCGGGAATCAATGCCGGCTTCATCCAGCAAAAGGCCCAGCTTCACGCCCGTCCACTCGCTGCAGGAGAGCAGGCCGTGGATTGCGCCAGCCGTCGTTTGGGGAGGCTGGGGCGCGCCATTGACGCCACTGTTCCCGGCGCATTCTATGAAGGCTATGCGACTTGTGCGTGGGTAGCGAAGTAGTTCGTCAACGGTGAATTCCAGAGCCCGTGTCACAAGACCGTGGATTAGGAGTCGATGGGTGCTGGCGTCAATATCGGGAATGCCGTTGTGATGACGCTCGAAATGAAGACCCGCGGGGGTGATGGTTCCGTCGAGCAAATGCAACGGTGTTCGCGAGGAGCCCGTTCCCGGCGAAGCGACCGGATAGGCCGCCCCGACGATACGCTGGACATTAGCCTCATGCGGCGAAGGTACGCCATAAGTACTCATCGGTTTGCCGGGAGTCTGTGTCGCCGCCGGCACGAAATCGGCTGCCACCACGCCGCTGGAAACCGCTGCCCCTGCGCCCGCCAGTCCTGCGCGCAATATGTGTCGCCGATGCAGAGGTCCGGAATTCTTCTTCCCAGCCATTCGCCCCCCAAAGCCAGCAGAACGCCGCAGTTTAGGGATATGATCGGATCGGCGCAACGATGGGTCCGGGAGACGAGAGATATGGGCTGCCGCGTTGCAACAGCTGGCCGCGGGCACTATCGTTGAAGTCAATAATTGAGCCTCAAAAACGGGGACCGAATGACTAAGATACTCTGTGCCGCCATTGCCCTGGCCCTTGTTGCCACTCCTTCCTTTGCGGATGAGCCTGACGGCCTGGTCCTGCCGCCTGGCTTCCATGCCACTGTCGTCGCCGAAGGTGTGGGCCCTGCTCGACACATGGCGGTGCGCGGCAATGGCGACATTTATATCTCCACGCGTCGCGGAAACGACGAAAAGTCCAACGGGATTATCGCGTTGCGCCTAGGTCCCGATCATCGAGCAGTCCGGATCGAGCCTTTCAGCGATGTCAGCGGCGGCACGGGAATCCGCTTCGACCGGGGGGCCCTATATGCGTCTTCACCTACCGCAATCTATCGTTTTGCTTTTGCCGGCAGCGAGCTCGCGCCCAGCGCGCCGCCGCAGTTGGTGATCGATGGAATGCCAACCGGCGGCTTCGCAAACCGGCCGTTGGCATTTGACGGCAATGGCAACCTGTTCGTCTCCGTCGGGGGCAGCGGAAATCTCTGCACCGACCAGAATGCGCCCAAGGGCAGCAAGCCGGTCGGTCTCAAGCCGTGCCCGTCTTTGACTGGCCGCTCCGGCATATGGAGGTTCAGGGCAGCCGCCAGGGACCAGCGTTTTCCCGGTGATGGCGAACAGCTCTCTACGGGCGTGCGCGACATAGATGCATTGGCCTTCTCTCCTGGCAGGAATGCGCTCTACGCGGTGGCACACGACCGTAACGGCACGCATCAAAGCTGGCCCGATGTGGTTAGTGCTGCGGACGAGGCCGCAATTGCCGAAGAGATGCATCGCATCGTCAAGGGCACCGATCTTGGTTGGCCCTACACTTATTATGATTCAACGCGAAAAATTCGTCTGGTTGCGCCCGAATATGGCGGCGATGGCAAAACCGAGGCCCCTTCGGGTCGCTATTCAACACCGCTGTTTGCGTTCCCCGCGCATGGTGCGCCACTCGACATGGTTTTCTATGATGGCAAGCAGTTCCCGGCAAAGTATCGGGGCGGCGCCTTTGTGGCGTTCCATGGCGGGTTGGGTCCCCATTTGGCTGCCGGCCGTCCCGGCTACAACATCATGTTTGTGCCGATCGACCGAAAAGGCACAGTAGGAACGCCGGAAGTATTCGCCGACGGGTTCGCTGGCGCCGCACCGGATGCCAGAAACGTCGACAGCGCTAAATACCGGCCAGTTGGCGTCGCAGTAGCTCCCGATGGCGCGCTGTATATTGCCGATTCCAAGAAAGGCCGTATCTGGCGCATTTCCTATGGAGGCTAAACTTCAGGCTGCTTGGAGCCAGGATCGAACGTTGTCCTCGTCGCGCCAATGACGGCCAACGAGGTTACCGGTCTGTCCTAATGCCCAGGATCCTATAGGCTGGGCAGACTCGCACCAGCGCCGTCAGCAATGGCACTACGCCAATCCAACCCACCCAGTTCCATCCCGTATCCGGGAAGACAAGCCTGAGAGCATACGCGAGCAGGGCAACACCGACAACTATTCGAATGATCCTGTCAAGATTTCCCATGTTGGGTTTCATCGCGTTCCCCTCGGGTTGCCATAAACAAGATGCACCCTAGCTTGCGGCGGTAGGGAAGCATTGCGCCAGATCAAACTAGATTCCTGTAAAGATGCACAAACTGCCGACTCTAAGTCGTGGGTGCAGCCGTGAAGAACTATCCAGAGATCGTCAGCAACATTTCCGCAAACCTGAAAATATTGCGCACCGATATCGGGCCAACGATGCAGGGTTTTTCGGCCATGGCGCAGGCTGCGGTTAGGCCCGGCGCCCTTGACAAGAAAACTAAAGAACTTATGGCGCTGGCAATCGGTGTTGCGACCCACTGCGACGGCTGTATCGGCTTTCATAGCGAGGCATTGGTAAAGCTGGGCGCGACCCGCGCCGAGGTCGAAGAGGCGCTAGGAATGGCGATATATATGGGCGGCGGCCCCGCGCTGATGTATGCGGCTGATGCGATCGGTGCCTACGATCAATTCCAGAAAATGGCGGTTGCGAGTGTCTCGGTGACTTAGCAGTTCAGGATTTTAAGGTTGCTTTCCATCGGAAGCAGTCATCGCACCAAACTGTAGCGGCCGCACGTGGTGGGGTTGTGAGCGGGTGTGCGGACGGCACGGGCTGCTACAAGGTTACGGTTCCTCACGAAATCCACGATAATAGGCATCTGTACTAACGGCGCGTCGATGTGCTTCCTGGCGTATGATTTCGCGCACAGTACCTTCGGTGAGGTCGAATTGTCTGGAGAGCTGCGCGACGCTTCTTCCCGCCTCAAAAGCGGAGAGAATAGTTCGATTCCTCTCGACCGTTATTCTCGTGCGTCGCCCCATGCTTCATAAACCTAGCAAACGAAATTATTACTTCAAGCATGTTAGCGAAATCAGCGACATGTCAAAGCCGTGATAGATAATCCGCTCCGATAGCATCTCAGTGCGAGATCTCGGCCCAAGATTTCCAAAGTACGAAGGTCGCCACAAAGACCACTGCCACTGCAAAGCTTTTTGAAAGCACGCCGCGCTTTTCCGACAAGCGGACGGACAGTTTCACGCCAATGAGTCCTCCGGCGATCCCGCCCAGGACAAAGATGGCGGCAATCCGCCAGTCGACCAGCCCGGCCACCGCATAGGTCATGGCGGTGGTCAATCCAAACACACCGACTGAAACCAGCGACGAACCAACAGCGTTAATGGTTGTCATTCCACTTCCCAGCATAATCGCTGGGACAATCAGAAAGCCGCCACCGATTCCAAAGAAGCCGGACAGAAATCCCACCACCAGGCCCGTCCCCACCAAACGGACCGCGATCGTCCGGTCGATATGGACCAGCGGATCGCCACCGGTGGCGCGGCGGCCGAACATCCCAGCGGCTACGGCCAGCATCACAAGCCCGAACAGAAACAGCAGGTATTGGCCGTCCACGTGCCGTCCCAGGACCGCACCCAACGCCGCTCCCGTAATGCCCGCCAAGGCAAACACGGTGGCACAGGGCCATTTCACCGTTCCGGCGCGCGCGTGCGAGATCAGATTGGCAAAGGCATTGGCCGACACGGCCAGCGCGCTGGTGCCGATAGCGACGTGTGGATCTTTCACTCCAACGAGATAGACCAGCAGCGGTACCGCCAGGATCGAGCCGCCTCCGCCCAGAAGGCCCAGCGCGAAACCCACGAGCGAGCCGGAGCCGAAGGAAGTCAGGTCGCCCATCAGGCAGGTAGCCGGTTCCAGGGCATCGCGCCCAGGATTTTGGCCATGCCGCACCAACCCGAAATGCCGGCAAAGATAAGGCCCGCGCCGACAAAGGCCGACAGGCCCAGGAACAGCGGCGACACCAGCCACGCCAGCACCATGCCGGTCAGGATCAGCAGGCCCGCGGCAATCTGCACCTGCCGCTGAAGTTCAATCGGCTTGGTGCGATCGATATTTGTGGGATAGCCGGCGGCCTTCCAGCCAGAAAGTCCACCTTCCAGGATGTATGCTTCCGGCAGCCCGCAGGCGCGCAGGCGATCAGCGTTGTCGGCGGTGCGCTTTCCGCTCTGGCAGTGAAAGATGATCGCGGGTGCGTTCTTGCCTCCGATCCCGGCCAGAGTGCGCGGATCAAATGTCGATACCGGACGAAGGAAAGCACCGGGAATGGCCTCGCGCGCATGCTCCATCGGCTCGCGAATGTCGACCAAGATGGCCGAGGCGTCGGCCAAGCGCCGCTTGGCCTCGGCGGCGGTGATGGTGGGAAATGTCATGTTCATTACCTCTTACAATAAATGTCGTGCAGCACGCCCAGGATACGGGCCGCATTGGGATCGGCGATGCGATAGAAGATCGACTGGCCCTCTCGACGGGTCGCTACCAGCCCCTCCTCACGCAGCTTTGCCAGATGCTGCGACAGGGCCGACTGGCTGAGGCCGGAACGTTCCACCAACTCGCCCGCCATGCGCTCACCCCCTACGAGATCGCACAGGACCCGCAGCCGCGCTTCATGCGACAGCGCCGCCATCATGGCGGCGGCCTCGCCCGCATGCTTTCGCATCGCCTTCAAATCTTTGGCCGAAATAGCGTCCATCTGTCCTCTACTCTTAGCCTTGATCTATTAGAATACACTAATATATAGTCGAGCAACAAGGGAGAACAAGCATGGAGCCCGAAATTCAGGCGTTTTTCGACGAACAGACCTTCACGGTCACCTATCTGGTGAGCGATCCCGCATCCCGGCGGGCCGTCATTATTGACCCCGTGCTGGATTTTGATCCCAAGGCCGCCCGCACTGCTACACATTCCGCCGACCGGGTTCTGGCCGCAGTAAAAGCCGGCAAACTTCTTGTCGAATGGATCCTGGAGACGCATGCACATGCCGATCACTTGTCGGCGGCGGCCTACCTCAAAAGCATCACGGGCGCGAAGATCGCAATTGGGGAACACATCAGGGACGTTCAGAAGATATTCGCGCCGATATTCGACGCCAAAGACCTGGCGGGAGACGGTGCGCCATTCGACCGGCTTCTGAAAGACGGGGAGACACTCTGCGTCGGCGGCCTGACGATTGAGGTGATGAGCACGCCGGGCCATACGCCGGGCTGCGTCAGCTACAAGATCGCAGATAACGTATTTATCGGCGATACGTTGTTCATGCCGGACTACGGCACTGCCAGGGCAGATTTCCCGGGCGGAAATGCGCACACACTATACCACTCCATCAAGCGCATCCTGGCGCTGCCGGCCGACACCCATCTGTGGATGTGCCATGACTACAAGCCGCCCGGACGAGACAGCTATGCGTGGCATTCGACTGTCGGCGAACAGCGGGCGCAGAACGTCCACATCCACGAAGGTGTCAGTGAAAAAGAGTTCGTGGCGAACCGCGTTGCGCGCGACAAGACCCTGACAATGCCCGCGCTGCTGCTGCCATCGGTACAGGTGAATATCCGCGCGGGCCGGATGCCGCCTAAGGACGCGAACGGGCAAGTATATCTCAGGCTGCCTGTAAACAGGCTTTGACCGCCACCGAATGTCCGCTTTTCTCCAAAGCGGTCATTCCGCTCTGTCAGCCCAATGACCGTTTTGCGCCAATAGCGGACATTCAATCTTCGTGAAGAGTGCAAGCTTTTCTCCAAGCAGGCAGCGCACCGCATCGATGGCCGCGTCGGGTTCGACCTTCATTGCAGATGAGATTTGACCGGCATGCTAATTGGGATCGAATGCTCGCTAAGTTCGCGGACGATTCTTCAGAACAACCGCCAGTGCGATAAGGCTGAATGCGAATAACCGGGGCAGATAATAGAGCGGCTCATTTTCGTCAGCCGTCTGCTCAAACGCAAGAACAGCTCGACTGATGCATTCAATAAGGAATGCAGCTGCGAAAAATAGGAAAAAGGTATCCCGTGTGCGAAGCCAGAACCTCAGGAAAAACAAAGATGCAACGAGCGACCCCATAGCAATAGCACCTAACAGTAACACCTTTAATGTGCCGATCATTTGTCATCCCATATGAGACCGAACAACAAAACCGTTATGGATGCGAACCCAACTATTGCGCGATATATCGACAAATCAACGTCGGGATAAACGACTTTATCGAGCAGCAGCAGCAAATTGTTCATTGAGAAACCCAGAAAGCACAATCCGCTCCAAAATAAGAGGCGGTGGCGCTCACGGCGCCAGGCGGCGAGCAGCATCCATGCGCAGATGATTGCCACTCCAATGCACAATCCATAAGTTACTGAAGACACTTTATTTGTCTCTCCAAAATTTGAAGGCATCAGCAAACTTACGAAGCCCCAAGCCTTTTTCGTGGATTAGCCTGGTAACGGGCACTAACGACCGCGCATAGGTTACCGCCACTTTGTTCACCAGTTCCTGGTATTGATCATCGCGGGGGTGATATCGAAACGATGCCCCATCTTTCGCGACCAGTTCGCACGCTTGGAGGGTAATTAAGGCGTCGGCGGCTTCCTTTTCGCTCACATAGAGACGGCCCGCCAAGGCACGGGCATCCCAACTACGCTCCGACGACGTTCGCAAAAGTATTAGCGCCTCGAGCTGAGCTATGGAATCGATGTGCGCGAGAAGAAACTCTCTCACTTCTTCGGGGATTGGTTGATCAGCCATCACTGAGGTACAATTGCAGAATATCGAGACTGTGCGCTTCCAAGAGGGGGTGGGTCGTAGCCCTCGCTACATTATGGTCTTGTATCCCAATGCTATCCTATCCAGCGGAACGCGTATACTTGAAGCCATAGCATCCCTAACACATTGGCCTTACAACGGCGAGACGGATCTTCGAAACTTGGACTACAGCCAAAGCAATACGTGACCGGAGCAGATGCCTACCAGCTGCTCCGCACTAAATGGAACCCTTGTCCCCAATATTTGTTGCACAGTGGTGCAAGGCTAGGACCAACGTGAATTCCAGAACCCGCGGACTGCTCACCTATGGCGTAATCGCAATTGGCCTTCTCGCCGCGCTGACCCTTGCAAGCTTGCCGGTCTCCCAGTCGCTTGTGGACCAGTGGGCCCGCCGCGACGTCGAATCCCGCTCCCGCCTCGTTTATGCCTCGATCCAGGGGCCGATCATTCGCGCGCTCGCTGACGGCGATCAAGTCCGTCTCGAGAGCATTCTTCATGCCGTAACACAGGATGAGCGCATTCTTGCGGTGGGCCTATGCGGCGAAAGCAGTCTTCTGCGTGGTGCAGCCGGGCTGATGCCGCAGACCTTTTCGTGCGACAACATTGCCCGCTCAGAAGGTGAAAGCTTTTCGGACATGATCAATCAGGGCCGGAGGGTCCTGGTTGGAACTTTTCCGGTCGTGACGCACGAAGGCCGGATGTATCTCGCCGTTTTGCACGACCTCTCCTTTGCCGATGCAAGGGCGGGACAAGCTCAGACCTATTTCATTGCCGGGCTTTTCGTCATCGCCATCGCCATGGCGGGGGTCGCCGCCATAATGGTGATTATGGTCCTGCGCGGATGGACAGATTCCCTGCAGCAAGCAATCGGCGATATTCGTGCTGGCCGGCCTGCGCGGCGCTTGCGCCGCGACGGGACGATCATGGACGGCCAAATCCGCAAAATGCTCAAGGACCTGGAAGTGGGAAACACGCCCACCGAGGTGGCGGAAAGCCAGTGGTCTCCCCAATCCCTGCATGACCTCCTAAAGACGGCCTTGCCCGGGGCGGAGATCATGGTCCTGTCCAACAGGGAACCTTATATCCACAACAAGACGGAAGCTGGCGTCGAAATTCAGACCCCCGCCAGCGGACTGGTGGCAGCGCTTGAGCCTGTCATTCGCGCTTGCAGCGGAACCTGGATTGCCCATGGCAGCGGAACGGCGGATCGCGAGACGGTGGATGAGCAGGATTCGATTCGCGTTCCTCCCGGCGCGCCTGTCTACCGGCTTCGCCGAGTTTGGATTACGGAGGAGGAGCAGGATGGCTATTACTACGGCCTCGCCAATGAGGGCTTATGGCCGCTATGCCACATCGCTTTCGTCCGCCCGGTTTTTCGCGAGAAGGATTGGCACTATTACGAATTGATCAACAAGCGCTTTGCAGAGGCGGTGGCTGAAGAGGCGCAGACTGACGATCCCATCGTCCTGGTGCAGGATTATCATTTTGCCCTGGCGCCAAGAATGATCCGCGAGCTTTTGCCCAAGGCGACCATCATCACATTCTGGCATATACCGTGGCCGAACGCTGAGACTTTCGGCGTATGTCCCTGGAAGGAAAAACTTCTGGAGGGGCTGCTAGGCAGCAGCATAATCGGTTTCCACACGCAGTTTCACTGCAACAATTTCATTGAAACGGTCGACAGATTTATCGAGAGCCGTATCGACCGGGAGCATGCCACCGTGACCCTCGGCGGACAGGAAACCAAGATTCGCCCTTATCCGATCTCGATCGAGTGGCCGCCAAAGGCGCTTGAAAGCCAAGCGCCGGTGGATGTGTGCCGGGCGGAGGTTTTTGAAAGGTTCGGCCTTCCCGCTTTCGCAAAGCTTGCGGTCGGCATTGAACGCTTTGACTATACAAAGGGCATTCTGGATCGGCTACGCGCGATAGACCTGCTCCTGTCCGCGCATCCGGAATGGAAGGGAAAGCTGGCCTTTGTGCAAATCGCCGCCCCCACCCGGACAAAGTTGAACAGTTACAGCATGCTTCAGGACGAGGTGATCGCACTAGTTGATGAGATAAACGCGCGCCACGGCAATGAACACTATAAGCCCATCTGCCTTGTCATACGTCATCATGAGCCGGCTGAGGTCTTTGAATTGTTTCGAGCTGCCGATCTGTGCGTCGTGAGCAGCCTTCACGATGGCATGAACCTGGTTGCCAAGGAATTCATCGCATCTCGAGATGACGAATCGGGTGTTCTTGTTCTCTCAAGCTTTACCGGTGCCTCCCGTGAGCTGTCCGAGGCTTTGATCGTAAATCCCTTTGACGCCCGCGAAATGTCAAATGCTCTCAACACAGCTCTTTGCATGCCGGCGGAGGAACAAAGAGAGCGAATGCGTTTGATGCGGCAGCAAGTCCGCGAGCAGAATGTCTATCGTTGGGCAGGCCGCATGCTGGTTGACGCGGCCCGCATAAGACAGGGCCGTCGAATTCTGGATTTGGCGCGTCGTGGGATATCGGGTGTTAGATGACCGCGATCCATGGAGTGCCCCTCAGCCTCGCAACGCAATAGTCCTCAACAATTTGAGAGGCTTTTACGATCGTGCCATCTGGTGAGGCAAATTTTACGCCGACAGGCACGCCCCAAGGACTTTAGCCGTTTGCATGCCGAATGCTCGAATGTCCGCTTTGGGTCAAAAGCGGACATAGCTCCGAACCAATAATTGTCTGCTCGGAGTGCGATGAAATCCAAACGCTATCCGGCTTGGAGACCTAGCTGCGGGCTCCGTTGGGCGGTTCAAATTCCACGTTCCGCCACATCAATTGAGCATTGGCGACCACGGGGACGCCCGACAAACCGACTAGTGATAAAAGAATACCATCGCCCAAATCACAATGCCTGTTATTGCCAGCAGCACAGCCCCGCCCCATGCAAGCTTCCCGTCCCGTACCAACACCAGCCCAAATCCTAAGACACCCAAAAATAGTAATGCGAGGGCGATGGCAGCAAGCCCGGAGAGTATCTCAATGCTCATGACTCAGATTCTCGCGCCCAAATTGCCCTGATCCTCACGTCCGCCTAGCGATGAAGTAAAAATATACCGCCAAGCACCACGGCAGCTACCACCAGCAGAACGGAACCGTCCCTTACCAGCTTGCCCTTCCGTATCAACTGAAGCCCAAAACCCGCTGCACCCAGTATTACAAGGATCAAGGCGACAGCTAGGGCGGAGAGTAACTCAATGCTCATGGTTTCTCCGATTCATCTGAGAAAACCGTAATAGTCACTGATGGACCGGCGATACGGACCAACCGACAATAGCTAGCATAACGAAGAAGCCAAAAATATACGCGACGGAAACATGCCAGCCTTCCTTGACCCATCGAACCGCCGAACGCCCCTCGGGGTACAGATTGGTCAGTGCAACACCTGCAGACGATCCAAACCATAAAGACGAACCGCCCACTCCAACAGCATAAGCCAATAGCCCCCAGTCATAGCCTCCCTGCTCTAGCGCAAGCGCCGTGAGGGGAATGTTATCGAAGACCGCCGCAATGACGCCTATGCCGAACACACTCTGCCATGACGGCTTCGGCAAGGATTCAACGGGCATCATCGAAGCGGCAGCGACTAACGCAAGGAGAAAGACTGCTCCTGTTGCTGCCGGAGCCAGAACCGTCCAATCAGGCTTGCGGATAAGTGATGTCCCAATTATTGCGGCCCAAAGGCCTAAGCCCAGCGCGGGCAAAGTGTGTTCCAGCTGCGGGAAATAGCCGCTGACCACTACATTGGTGCACAGCAACGCGAATAGCATCACCCCAACCGTTACCAGCCGCATCCAGTCTACGTTCACTGGCGCGCCTACATGCGGCTGAATAGGGGATAGGCGATGCTGTTGAATTGATGCGGCAACCCCAAAAACGGCAAAGGCAGCGGTCGCACCGATGAAAGCGGGCGCGACCTCTAGCGGTGAAACCCCGGCTATCCAAATCATGGTCGTGGTTGTGTCGCCAATGACGCTACCCGCACCGCCAGCATTTGCGGCAGCGACTATCGCAGCAAGGAAGCCGATTCCAACCTTGTCGCGGAATGCATGGCGCGCGACTACGCCGCCCACTACAGCTCCTGCAATATTGTCCAGGATGATAGATAGAAGGAAAATCAGCCCGAGAAGGCAGAGCCCCCCCGTCCAGTTTTGCGGCAGTAGACCTGGCATCGCCTCGGGCGCATTCGAAAGTTCAAACTGGTTCGCAAGAACCGCAAAGCCAAGCAGCAGCAGAAGAAGATTGGCCAACAATACCCATTCATGGACAAAATGACTTTGTAGTCCGGGTAAGCCAGCGCCTTCCGAAAATCCCCCAGCGAGCAATTTGTAAGCTGTAACCGCTACCAGGCCCGAAAGAGAAATCCAAAGTGCCTGCTTATGAAAGGTTGCCACACCTATCAGCGTCACGCCGAACAGCCAGAATTCCAGCGGTATACCGAAGGCCATCGAAAGGCTTCCCTAAACCAACACCAATCAGCATCAATCGAACCCGTTTAAAGCAAAAGCACATTTTCGCGTATCGAAATCGACCTGCCATCGCCCCAGGTTAATGGTCATCCGGGACCGCGACTAGAAAGCTTACCGGTCCAAATGCCCGCTTTCGGTCAAAAACGGTCATTCGTCCCCGATCAGCCAACGTTTGCTTTGCGCCAGTAGCAGACATCCCCGAAACTATTAAAGTGCAGCGTAAATCAGTCCCACGCCTACGATTGCCGGTATTGGAGAGAGAACACGAAGCGCCGATGGGGTTAGTCGCCGGGTCCACCAGAAGCCGTACGCAGCGTGCCATCGGATTGGTAACACCAAGATGAGGATCGAGGATACCAGGACAAGCCAACCAGCAACTTCAAAGACTAGCGGCAGTTTGGAAGCTGCTGAATGAACGATTAGAGCCACGCCTGCCAAAATCCTTAAGCCCTGTTCCGCGAGGTTTAGACGCCAGTTGGATGCTCGCAGATTTGCGGACATTTTCTCCAACAAATGAAGGCAATAAAGCGGTCGCAGCGCCATCAGGAATGCCACCCCCGCGAGCCATAGCCCCGCGATCACTACGATGACAAGGGCGATCGTCTGCACTGGCTATCAAGGCTCCGACATTCCGCGAACGTGGGGAATATAACACTCCTAGAGCCAACGTCCGCTTTGGGTCAAAAGCGGTCATTCCCCACGGCCAGCCGAATGTCCGCTTTACCCCTGCGGGCTCAACCGATCGACGCAACACAGGCGTTAAATCTATCTGCTGGCGTTTT
>CADECX010000010.1 GCA_902825865.1 uncultured Alphaproteobacteria bacterium | reverse complement strand
TGGTGTGATCCACGCCATGGCTGCCCAGCTCAAAGGCGGTCAGCGAAGCACCCTGATTGCGCGGACGGGTTTCATCGACCCAGACATGCAGGGGAATGCCTTCGTCATGCGCCAAATAAATCGGCGCCAGGGCGGTGCCGTAGTCCACCGTGGCCAGCCAGCCGGCATTGCAATGGGTGAGGATATTGACCGTCTTGCCGGGTTTTTTGGCGGCGATGTCGCGGATGATGGCGAGGCCGTTCTTTCCGATCGCCTCGCTCATCGCCACATCTTCGTCGGCGATCAGGGCTGCTTCCTTCCAGGCCAGGGCGGCGCGCTTGTCGCGCGGTTGGTTGAGCAGCACACCGCGCAACCGCCACAGCGCCCATTTGAGATTGATGGCGGTGGGACGGGTCTCGGCCAGCATCTCCACCATTTTCTGGATATGATCGTCGGAGGCGTCGTCGCGCACTGCCAGCGCCAGGCCGTATGCGCCGACGACGCCGATCAGCGGCGCGCCGCGCGTGTTCATGTTCCTGATCACCCGCGCCGCGTCGTCCGCCGAACGCAAAGTCATGGTGACGAATTCATGCGGCAGCCTGGTCTGGTCGATAATGCCGAAAGCATCCTTGCCGATGGGCCAGACGGAACGGTAATGCCTGCCTTGGATCTTCATTGCGGTTGAGTGGCCTTCATCGACGGATATTCGCTAAAGCGCGCATGCCAGGCCGATAAATTGGGATGGGAACTTTTCCAATCAAGATCCGTCAGGCGGAAATCGACATAACCCAGGGCGCAACCCGCCGCGATTTCGCCGATGGTGGGCTCAGTGGCGAACTTTACCCGCTCCAGCGCGTCGATCCCGGCGTTTATCGTCGCCTTGAAGCGGGCGATGCGGTCAGCGCTGCGGCGCTCCTCCGGCTCGGCCATCTCATAGCGCAGCGCCACCGCGGCGTCGGCGACGCCGTCGGCCAGCGCCTGCAGGCCTAAAGCCCTCCAGCGGCCAGTGGCGGCTTTCCACATGGTGTCGACGGGAAAGAATTTCCCGCCCCCGGCCTGGTTCAAATATTCGCAAATGACCGGGGAATCGAACAAAGTCGAACCATCATCCAGTACCAGGATGGGAATCTGTTTCAGGGGATTGAGGCGGCGCAGGCTCTCGTCATTGCGGGCCATGACATCGATGACTTCAAGCTTCAATCCCAACTCATGCGCGATAACCCGGCACTTGCGCGCGAAAGGCGACACGGGATGGGAATAGAGCTTCATCTTTTTTCTCCGCGATGCTGACGCATCGCTTAGTGGCCCTCAAACGCGACCAGCGCCGTCACGGGCTTACCGATGGCGCGCAGCTTGTCGGCGCCGCCCAGTTCCGGCAGATCGATGACAAAGGAGCAGCCCACCACATTGGCCCCGCCGCGTTCCAAGAGCCTGATGCCGGCATAGGCGGTGCCGCCGGTGGCGATCAGATCGTCCACCAGCAAAACCCGCTCGCCCTTTTCCAGGGCGTCGATATGAATCTCGACCCGGTCCTTGCCATATTCCAGGTCATAATCCTCGCCGATCACGGTGTGCGGCAGCTTGCCCTTCTTGCGCACCGGAACGAAGCCCACCGACAATTGATGCGCCACCGCGCCGCCCAGGATGAAGCCGCGCGCTTCCAATCCCGCCACCTTGTCGATTTTCATCCCGGCATAGGGCTGCACCATCTCGTCCACGGCGCGGCGGAAGGCACGCGCATTGCCGAGCAGAGTGGTGATGTCGCGAAACATGATCCCCTTCTTGGGATAGTCCGGAATGGTGCGGATCGCGTCCTTGATGTTCATTGCTCAACCCTTTTTCAAAACGCGGCCGGCCACCGCATCCAGTTTCGCCATCAGCGCCGGATCGCGCTTGTCGGGCGCGGTGATCAGCGCCATGTCCAGCATGGTCTCGACCCCCAGCGGACAAGGCTGGCGCTGCGGCCCCAGCTTGGGCGCCACCGCCATGATCAGCTTGCGCGCATTGGAGCCGTTCTGCAGCATCACCTTAATCACCGCATCCACCGTCACCGAATCATGATCGTCATGCCAGCAATCATAATCGGTCACCATGCCGACAATGGCGTAAGGCAGCTCGGCCTCGCGCGCCAGCTTGGCTTCCGGCATCGCCGTCATGCCGATCACCGAACAATCCCAGCTGCGATAGAGAAAGCTTTCGGCGCGGGTGGAGAATTGCGGGCCTTCCATGCAGATGTAAGTACCGCCCTCGCTGTGATCGATCTTCTGTTCCCGCGCCGCCAGGGTCAGCGCCCCCGACAGTTTGGGGCAAACCGGATGGGCCATGGGCACATGGGCGACAAAGCCGGGACCGAAAAAGCTCTTCTCGCGCGCAAAGGTGCGGTCGATGAACTGATCCGCCATTACAAAGGTGCCGGGCGGCAATTCCTCTTTCAAGGAACCGCAAGCCGACACCGAAATCAGGTCGGTGACGCCGATGCGCTTCAG
This sequence comes from uncultured Alphaproteobacteria bacterium, assembly GCA_902825865.1. GTDB lineage: Bacteria > Pseudomonadota > Alphaproteobacteria > Micropepsales > Micropepsaceae > Rhizomicrobium. The sequence continues at coordinate 78,949 of CADECX010000010.1, read as the reverse complement.
GGCATCGATATTGGCGCGGTAATTGATCGAGCTCGGGGTCTGGATATGGCCGCGGCCATGGCGCGGCAGGAACACCAGATCCACCCCGGCATAGGTTCCGGTGAGCAGCTGGTCGGACGGTTCACCCCAGGGACTTTTGACCGTCTGCCATTTGGCATTTTCCAGACCTTCGATCTGGTAGACGCCGGATCCTCCGATAATACCCAGAACGGTCTTAGTCACAGCTTGACCCCGCGTTGATTTTGGTCGCTCCGGCTCTCGCCTACGCTCCTACCGCCGATAATGCCCAGAACCGTCTTGGTCATGAAAAGCCCGAAAAAATGCGGATTGCCGGGCCTTTTAGCACACAAAATGTGACGGGCAAGACGGCCAGTTCCCCAGCGCCTCCGGCGGGCGTAGCATCGGCGCGCAATAGGGGAGAATGATGATGAACCATCTGGGAAAATCCTTTTGTCTCAGCCTTGTGTGGCTGGCCTTGCTCAATCTGCGCGGCTCCGCCCAGGATGCCTATGCCCTGCCCGATCCCAGCCATGTCACCTTTGCGGCGCCGGAAACGATGAAATGGGAAGGCGAAGGCGGTCAGCGCCAAGTCAAACTGCTGGGCGATGCCTCCAAGCCGGGCCCGTATATCCGGCTGGTGAAATGGCTGCCGGGCAATATGAGCCGGCCGCACTATCATTCCACCACCCGCCATTTCTATATCGCCTCGGGCACCTGGTGGGTGGGTTCCAGCGGCACCTATGACCCGGCCAAGACCTATCCGATGCGGACAGGCACCTTCGTCACCCACCATGCCGGCAAGGCGCATTTCGACGGCGCCAAGGACGAACCAGGCGTGCTGTTCGAGGCCGGGGTGGGCCCGATCGCGTCCACGCCGTGCAAGCAACCGAGCGACTGTCCGCAATAGCGAGAGCGCAATAAAAAAGGGCGCGGTTTGCACCGCGCCCTTTTTGCTAAATCGTTGGACGCTTAATGCGCGTCTTTCCAAACTTTCCTGTAGGCCGCGAATAGAAGACCGGCCAGCACGATCAGGAACACCATCACGCCAAAGCCCATCCGCTTGCGCTCTTCCATCTTGGGCTCGGCCGCCCAAGCCAGGAAGGTCACCACGTCATGGGCCTGCTGATCGATGGTCGCCTTGGTGCCGTCGGAATAGGTCACGCCATTCTCGGTCAAGGGCGGCGGCATGGTGATGTTCCAGCCCTCGAAGTAAGGGTTGAAATACTTGCCTTCCGTCACCTTGAAGCCCGCCGGCGCTTTTTCATGGAAGCCGGTGAGGAGCGAATAGATGTAATGCGCCTCGCCTTCGCGCGCCTTGACGATCAGCGACAGGTCGGGCGGCAGGGCGCCGCTGTTGCTGGCGCGGGCGGCATTCTCATTGGGATAGGGCGAAGGGAAGCGATCGGCCAAAGTGGCGGACCGCATCAGTGGCGCGCCCTTGTCGTCGGTGGTCTCGCCTTTGTCATTGGGCTCGGCCGGGATCTTGGCGGCAGTGGCCAGGGCACGGGCCTGGGCCTCGGTGAAGCCCGGACCGCCCGGTTCGGCCAGATTGCGGAAGCTCAGAAGGTTGGCGGAATGGCAGGCGGCGCAGACTTCCTTATAGACCTGATAGCCGCGCTGCAGCGCGCCGCGATCATAGGTGCCGAAGGGGCCCTCGAATTCGAACTCTGCCGCCTTGGGATGCAGACGCTTGGTGGCGCCGCCCTCCGCGGCGAAGGCGGAAACCGAGGTCAGGAGCCCGAGGGCGATGCCGAGCGAAAGTTTGGTCAGACGCATGTTGTTTCTCACTCGGCGGGTGCGCCGGCTTTATCGCCGAGCACGGATTGCGCGATCGATGCAGGAAGCTTCTTAGGCGTCTCGATCAGGCCGATAATGGGCATGATCAGCCAGAAGAAGGCGAAGTAGTAGATCGAGGCGATGCGGGCGACCCAAACCATGGGGATGCCGAACTTCACCGCATCCACGCTCTGGGCGCCGCAATAGCCGAGCAGCACGCAGCACACCACCAGACCCCAGAAGAACTGTTTCATCAGCGGACGGAAGCGGCAGGAGCGCACCCGGCTGGTATCCAGCCAGGGGATAAAGACCAAGGTCACGATGGCGCCGCCCATCACGATCACGCCGAGCAGCTTGTTCGGGATGGAACGCAGCATGGCGTAGAAGGGCAGCAGGTACCATTCCGGCACGATTTCCGGCGGCGTCACCAGCGGATTGGCCGGCTGGTAATTGTCGGGATTGCCGAAGAAGTCCGGCGAATAGAAGACGAAGCCTGCGAAGAAGATCACGAACAGGACCAGATAGAAGGCGTCCTTGACCGTGTAATAGGGATGGAACGGCACCGTGTCCTGCGGGCTCTTTACGTCGATGCCCAGCGGGTTGTTGTTGCCCGGCACATGCAGCGCCCAGATGTGAAGAACCACCACACCAGCGATGATGAAGGGCAAGAGATAGTGCAGCGAGAAGAAGCGGTTCAGGGTGGCGTCGCCCACCGCGAAGTCGCCCCACAGCCAGGTGGCGATATGGTTGCCCACCACCGGAATGGCGCTGAACAGGTTGGTGATGACGGTGGCGCCCCAGAAGGACATCTGGCCCCAGGGCAGCACATAGCCGAAGAAGGCCGTGGCCATCATCAGGAGATAGATCAAAACGCCGATGATCCAGAGCAGTTCGCGCGGCGCTTTGTAGGAGCCGTAATAAAGCCCGCGGAACATATGGATATAGACCGCCAGGAAGAACATCGATGCGCCATTGGCGTGGATGTAGCGGATCAGCCAGCCGTAATTGACGTCGCGCATGATGGTTTCGACGCTGTTGAAGGCCAGGTTCGCATTGGCGACATAATGCATCGCCAGCGTGATGCCGGTGATGATCTGAACGCCCAGGCAGAAAGCCAGGATGCCGCCGAAGGTGTACCAGATGTTCAGATTCCGCGGCGTGGGGAAGGTGTGAACCGTGTCGTGCAACAGCCGCGGCAGCGGCAGGCGGGCATCGATCCAGCGCTCAAGGCCGGACTGGGGATTATAGGTCGAAGGGCCAGACATTGTTGTTCTCCTCAACCGACCTTGACGCGGGTGTCAGTCATAAACGTATAGGGCGGCACGGCCAGATTCTCCGGCGCCGGACCTTTGCGGATGCGCCCCGACGTGTCGTACTCCGAACCATGGCAATGGCACAGCCAGCCGCCATATTCGCCTTCCGGTATCTGCGGCGTGGAAACGGCGGGGGTGCAGCCCAGATGGGTGCAGACGCCTTTGACGATCAGCCATTCCGGCTTGGTGGCGCGATCCGCATCATTGGCCAAGGCCGTGTCCGGCAGATTGGCGTTGCGCGCCAAGGGATCGGGCAAGGAATTCACATCCACCGCCTTGGCGGATTCGATTTCCGCCGGCGTACGGCGGCGCACGAACAGCGGCTGGCCGCGCCACTTATAGACGATCTGCTGGCCCGGCTGGATGGCGGTGAGATCGATCTCGGTCGAGCCCAGGGCCAGCGCGCCGGTCGACGGGTTCATCTGGTCGATGAACGGCCAAGCCGCCGCTACAGCGCCCACGGCTCCTACCGAGCCCGCCGCCACATAAAGGAAATCGCGTCGCGTGCCCGCGTCACTCGTCGTAGCTGCCACTGGGTTCACCTTTAGAACTTTGAGATCGGAAAAAAACTTGGAAAGTGCCTGCGAACTTCTGCCACAAACAAGCTGGGATACAGTACTGACGCGGTGACGCGCTTTGGGCCCGTCCCGCTTGTTCGTTGGGCCGGTAAAATAGAGAGTCGATTTTCGAGGGTCTTGCGGCACGATGACGCAGAAAATGCCTTGTCCTGCCGCGACTTAATCCACAAAGGGGTGAAAATTGGAGGTTTGGGGTGCGCCTGGCGCTGTATGAGCCCGATATCCCTCAAAATGCCGGCAGCCTGATGCGGCTGGGCGCCTGCCTGGGGGTGGGGATCGACATTATCGAGCCCTGTGGATTTCTGCTGTCGGACCGCAATTTCCGCCGGGCGGGAATGGATTATCTGCAGAGCGCCGATATCCGCCGCCATGCATCCTGGGCGCAATTCCGTGAGGCCGCCCCTTCCCGGCTGGTCCTGCTCACCACCAAGGGGAACTTGGCCTATACCGACTTCGCCTTCGCCCCCGGCGATACCCTTCTGATGGGACGGGAAAGCGCCGGTGTTCCCCAGGAGGTACACGACGCTGTGGATGCAAGGCTGGTGATTCCCTTGCGCTCGGGTCTGCGGTCCTTGAATGTGGCGCAAGCCGCCGCGATGGTGCTGGGGGAAGCCCTGCGTCAGACATCTCTATTTCCGAAGGAATGACTGTGGAATTGACCTTACTTCAGCCCGGCGGCCTGGTGGCGCTGGCGCAAGTCCTGATGATCGACGTGGTGCTGGCCGGCGACAATGCGATTGTGATCGGCCTGGCCGCGGCCCGCGTGCCACTGAGCATGCGCAAGAAGGTCATTCTCTGGGGCCTGCTCGCCGCCGTCTTGATGCGAATCGCCATGGCGGCTGTCGCCGTCCAGCTGCTGGCCATCATCGGGCTGATGCTGGCGGGCGGCATCCTGCTGTTGTGGGTGTGCTGGCGGATGTGGCGCGACCTGTCGGGCGACAAGACACATATTATCCCCGAGATCGAAACCGGCGCTTCGGTCAAGAAAGCCATCACGCAGATTCTGATCGCCGACGTTTCCATGTCGCTGGACAATGTGCTGGCGGTGGCGGGCGCGGCCCGCGACCATCTCGATGTCTTGATTATCGGCCTCTTGATGTCGGTGGCCTTGATGGGCGCCGCGGCCTCCTACATCGCCAAGCTGCTGGAGCGCTATCGCTGGATCGCCTATATCGGTCTTGCCATCGTGGTCTATGTCGCGCTTTCGATGATTTGGCATGGCTATGAGGAAGTCGCGAAGGCCATGCTCTAAGCCGCGGGTCTTTGGCGTCGTGAGTTCGTCGCGCCATCGCTCATGTACTATTTGTACACATCGCTCGGCGCTTCTGCTCACGCCGCCAAATCCCTCGCGGCTACGTGCAGCGTAACAGCAGTGCTGTTGCATCATCGTTCTTCTTGAAGCGCGGAAACCTGTCGCCACCGCTGTCGTCCGCTTCGATGGCGCGCAATTCCTCGCCCAAGGCTGCCAAACCTTTCGAATGCGCCGCCGCCATCAAACTGTCGGCGTTGTAGACGCCGTAGTCGCTGGCCAGGGCCAGGAAGCCGTCGGTGAGCAGCAGGATTTCGCTCCCCGGCCCCAGCTTCATCACCCGGCGCGAGGCATGCGCGGCGGCTTTCACGTCCGGGCTGAACAGCCAATGATTGCCGCTGTTGATGCGGTTGCGCGACACACGCAGGTCGGCGATGAATTCCGCGCGGCTAAGACCGGCCGCCGGCGAAACCTTCTTTTCCTTCGCCAGCGCTTGTGCCCGCCGCGCTTCGGCGGCGCGCTTGTCGAATGTCTCGCCAATCACCGCCACTGGCCCATCGCCCTGCTTCACCAGCGCGGCACAGTCGCCATACCAAAGAAACTCGACGCCATTTTCGCCCGCAACGGCCAGCATCATCGAAGCGCATGGCGTCTGCCACATCTCTTCCGGGTCGTGGCGGCGCAAGGCTTCGAAGCTCTTCTGCGTGTCGGCAAGCGTGGCGCGCAGTGCCTTGCGCGCGCCATCGCCCTCCCGCAAATGCGCCATCAGCCGGCGCGCCCCGAATTGGGCGATCCAGGCGGCATCGCTGGGACCCGGCATCAGACTGTCGCCCAAAGGCGTGGCGCCATCGATTACCACCGCTTCCTTGCCGCCATGGCCGAAAGCATCTTCATTGGCCTTGGCGGGATCGCCGGGCAACGACAGAGAGGCCACCATGTCGAAACTCATGCGCGGGCCTGATCGACCGCCATTTTGAGCCGGTCCCTGAGCGCGCTTTCGCTGGCGGCGAAATCGCCTTCCACCCACCAGTCCTCGACCTGGGCCAACAACCGTCCGACATCGGGGCCTTGCGGAATGCCCGCCTGCATCACATCGCGCCCAGTCAGGACGAAACGCGGCCGCTGCCAATTGTCCGCCATCTCCAGCAGCATCCGCCAGGCGCCCGCCGTGCTTTGCGGCGCGCCGGCCCATTGCAGCATGACCTTGTCCTTGAAGCTCGCCGCGCCGATCCGGTAGAGCAGCCGCCGCGCTTCGGACGCGGAGATTTGCGCGCCGACCTTTTCACCACCCAGCGCGTTCCCCAGCCGGCCGCGTGACGCATTGGACAATCGCAAGGCATCGGCAGCAGCCTGGGCGGCCGATGCGCCGTCGGGCAGCAAGGCCGCCAAACGCAGCACCGCGTCGCCGGGAAACCGGTTTTCCGCTTCCAATTGCGCCAGCTTTTCCAGCCGAACCAGCTGCAACGCGCCCGGCAACAGCAAAGACAGGATTCCGGTCGCCGCCATAACCCGCAGCACCGGCACGGGATGGGCGGCCTCCAACAGACGCAACAATTCCTTGGCGATGCGTTCCGCCGACAGGCTCTTGAGCTTGTCCTTGGCCAGGGCGGCGGCGCGCAAGCCTTCGGCATTGATCTCGCCTTTGCCGTACCAGGCATGAAAGCGGAACAGCCGCAGCACCCGCAAATAATCCTCGGCGATGCGGGCGCGCGCATCGCCCATGAACCGCACCCTGCCCGCGATCAGATCCTCGACCCCGGTGGCATAATCGAAAATCTCACCATCGGCGGTGGCATAAAGCGCATTGATGGTGAAATCGCGCCGCGCCGCATCCTCGGCCCAATCGTCGGTGAAGGCGACGGTGGCGTGACGGCCATCGGTTTGGACATCACGGCGCAGGGATGTGACTTCAAAGGCATGCGTGCCGGCAATGGCCGTGACGGTGCCGTGATCCAGTCCCGTCTCCACCACTTTGATATTCTTGGCCCTCAGCCGCGCCAGCGCTTCTTCGGGCGGCATCGGCACGGCGATGTCGACATCCACCACCGGAACACCGAGCAGCGCATTGCGCACGGCACCGCCGACAAAACGCGCTTCGCCCAGGGCGCCCATCACCACCAAGGTCTCGGGCGCGGTCATCCAGCCATGCAACGCAGGATCAATCTTCACGATTCGTTTATAGCACGGAGGCGCTCGGCCAGATTGACCACGATGGCGGCGGTGGCGCCCCAGATTTCATGATCCCGGTACGTGAAGGCATAGAAATTGCGCTTGCGCCCCCCGATCTCGCGGCTTTCGCGCCGCCGGTTGGCGGGATCGCAAAGAAAGGCCAGCGGCACCTCGAAAATCTCCGCCACTTCGCGCGGGTCCGGTGTCAGGGCAAAGCCATCGGCCAACAGTCCCACCACCGGCTGAATATCGAAGCCGGTGCCGGTGAGATAACGGTCAAGATAGCCGGCCACGGTGACAAAAGAGGCGGCGATGCCGGTCTCCTCAAAGGTCTCGCGCAGCGCCGTCTCCACCGGCGTAAGGTCGCCGGCCTCGCTGCGTCCGCCGGGGAAACTCACCTGGCCGCTATGCCGCGCCAGGCTTTCGGTGCGTCGGGTGAACACCAGGCTGGGCTCACCGCGCAGGATCACCGGCAACAGCACCGCCGCCTTGACCGCGCCGGCCCCGGGCGGCATGCCGTCGTAATCGTCATGCCGGGTGAGATCCGGCAGCTGCTGCGGCAGCAGGGCTCGCAATTGCTCGGGCGCGACTTTCACGCGCGCCCCATATTGTCGAAGTTGCTCAATGCCGCCATGAGGCCACAATTGGCGCTTTTCCGTTGAAATTTAAAGCCATATCCGGGGTTGCACCCTTCACGCCCAACGGTGCAACATAACGCCAAACCCCGGCAAGCTTCAGGACCCCGCATGAACAAAGTGGACATTCCAGAAGAGCGCGAAGCCGGCAAACGCCTGTCGGCCTCGGCCGAAACCTTCGCCAAGGTGCGGGCCGGATTGAACGCCGTGATCTTCGGCCAGGATGAGGTGGTCGAACAAACCCTGGTCACGCTTTTGGCCGGCGGCCATGGCCTTTTGATCGGCGTGCCCGGCCTGGCCAAGACCAAGCTGGTGGACACGCTGGGCATCGTGATGGGGCTGGACACGCGGCGCGTGCAATTCACCCCCGACCTGATGCCCGGAGACATCACCGGTTCGGAAGTGATGGAGGAAAGCAGCAGCGGCCAGCGCGCCTTCCGTTTCATCCATGGCCCGGTCTTCACCCAATTGCTGATGGCCGACGAAATCAACCGCGCCAGCCCGCGCACCCAGTCGGCGCTGTTGCAGGCGATGCAGGAAAAGCATGTCACGGTGGCGGGCGCCCGCCACGACCTGCCCCGGCTGTTCCATGTGCTGGCGACCCAGAATCCGCTGGAGCAGGAAGGCACCTATCCTTTGCCCGAAGCCCAGCTCGACCGCTTCCTGCTGCAGATCGATGTCGGTTATCCCGACCTGGATGCCGAGCGCCGCATGCTGCTGGCGACCACCATGGGTGATGAAAAGGCCGCATCCCGCGTCTGCGGGCCGGAAGACCTGCAAGAAGCGCAAAATCTGGTGCGCCGCATTCCGGTGGGCGAACAGGTGATGGAAGCCATTCTGTCCCTGGTGCGCGCCGCGCGCCCCGATGCCGATCAGGCCAATGGCGGACAGATCGCCTGGGGTCCAGGACCCCGCGCCAGCCAGGCCTTGATGCTGGCGGTGCGTGCCCGAGCGCTCTTGGACGGGCGCTTTGCGCCTTCCACCGACGATGTGGTGGCGTTGGCCGGGCCGGTGCTGCGCCATCGCATGGCCTTGAATTTCTCCGCTCGCGCCGAAGGGGTCACGACCGCGCATGTGATCGCGCGGCTTTGCCAAAGTCTCTTCTGAAGAGTCTCTTTTGATATAGGCCCGTCTTGACCCAGTTCTCCGCGCTTCAGCATGAAGCCGATGGCCTGTCGGCCGGACTTCCACCGCTGATGGTGGAGGCCGATCATCTGGCAGCGTCGGTGAGTCTGGGCGTGCATGGCAAGCGGCGCGCTGGTATCGGCGAAAGCTTCTGGCAGTTCCGCCGCTATGCCAGCCCCGATGCTTCCTCGGCGATCGACTGGCGCCAATCCGCAAAGTCGCAGCATATTTTTGTGCGCGAGCGGGAGTGGGAAGCCGCCCAGACCGTATGGTTCTGGCGCGATGCCAGCGCCAATATGAGTTTCAAGTCCGGCGCGGTGACCAAGCGCGCCCGCGCCGACCTGTTGCTGCTGGCACTGGCCTCGCTGTTGGTGCGTGGTGGCGAGCGCGTGGGATTTACCGGCATGGAAGGCGCGCCTGCTGCCTCGCGCCTGGCCCTGACCCGCATGGGCCGCGCCATGTTCGCCTCGGGGCGCAGCGCCTTGCCGCCGTTGGTGCCGTTTTCGCGCGGCAACCAGCTGGTCTGGTTCAGCGATTTCCTGGACGAAGACGTTTTCGATGCGATGAAGATGCTGTCGCAGCGCGGCGTCGAAGGCCATCTGGTGCGTATCGTCGACCCGGCGGAGGAGGACTTTCCCTATTCCGGCCGCACCCGTTTTGAATCGCCGCGCGGCGGCGAAGACGAAATCTTCGGCCGCGCCGAGCGGGTGCGCGCCTCTTACCGCACCCGTTTCACGGCCCATGGCGAGCGTGTCGCCCAAGCGGCGGCAAAATTGGGCTGGACTTGCACGGTTCATCGCACCGATCACGCGCCGCAGGCTTCACTGATAGCCCTGCACGCCGCCATCGGCGGTACCTAAACCGTGTTCGGATTCCCGCTGAGCTTCGGAACACCACTCATCCTGACGGCGCTGCTTGCCTTGCCGGTGCTGTGGTGGCTGCTGCGGGTCACGCCGCCTCTGCCGCGCAGAACCTTGTTTCCGCCGCTGCGCTTGCTGCGCGGACTGCAAGACGAGGAACAGACACCCGCCAAAACGCCTTGGTGGCTGCTCTTGCTGCGCCTGCTGGCGGCGGCCTTGTTGATCCTGGCCCTGGCCGATCCCTTGCTCGGCCGCAGCCCCAAGCTGATGACCACCGGTCCGTTGGTGCTGGTGGTGGATAATGGCTGGACGGGGGCCAGGGACTGGGAAGCGCGGCAGGAATTGATCACCGATCTCTTGCGCAGTGCCCGAGGACGCCCGGTGGCGATCATTCCCACCGCGGGTTCAGTGCCTACCGGATTGCTCAATGAAGGCGAGGCCGCGCGCATCACGAGAGAACTGAAACCGATGCCCTGGCCGGGAGACCGCGCCGCCGCCGCCGCCGCACTGGGCCGCTTCAACTTCGCCGCCCCGCCGGCGCTTTACTGGCTGACCGACGGCATCGACGATGCGGGCAGCAAGGCGTTGCGCGACGCCTTCAAGCGCTATGGCGGCGTCAGCCTGTTCGCGCCCACCCACAGCCCGCTCGGCTTGTTGCCGGTAACCCGCGACGCCAGCGGTTTCTCGCTTACCGCCATCCGCGCCAATGCCGGGGCGCCGCAAGACGTCGAAGCCGGCGCGCTGGGCGTGCGCGGCGAAACCCTGGCCGCCACCAGGCTGCACTTCAAGCGCGGCGAGACCCGCGCCCAGGGCCACATTTCTCTTCCCATGGAAGTGCGGAACGCCACCACAAGGCTGGCCATCGCGGGCGAGGAAAGCGCCGGCGCGGTGCAATTGCTGGATCGCGGCGCCGCCCAGCGCAGCGCCGGCATTGTTTCGGAAAATGCCAGCAGCGAAGCCCAACCCATACTGTCCGACGTTTACTATCTGGAGCGTGCGCTGTCGCCCTATGCCGAAATCGCCAAAGGCGGCATCGGGCAACTTCTCGACAAGCGCATCTCGGTGCTGCTGTTGGCCGATGTCGCCAAGATCAATGGCGCCGACATGGACAGGGTGAAGGATTTCGTCAGCAAAGGCGGCGTGCTGATCCGCTTCGCGGGCGAGCGCACCACGAACGGCACCGATGACCTGGTACCGGTCAAGCTGCGGGTGGGCGGGCGTTATCTGGGCAGCGCCATGGCCTGGTCGGCGCCGCAGCATCTGTCGCCCTTCACTGCCACCAGCCCCTTCAACGGGCTGGAGATTCCCGCCGAAGTGACCGTGACCCGCCAGGTTCTGGCCGAGCCCTCCGCCGAGGCGCAAAACCGCACCTGGGCGCAATTGGCCGACGGCACGCCGCTGATCACCGCCCAAGCCATGGGCTCGGGCTGGATTGTGATGTTCCACACCTCCGCCAGTCCGGGCTGGTCGACCTTGCCGCTGTCGGGACTCTATGTCGACATGCTCAAGCGGCTGCTGGCGCTGTCGGCGGGCACGCCGGCGCGCGAACTGGCCGGACTGACCAGCCTGCCGCCGGTCTCGCTGCTGGACGGATTCGGCCATGCCATGGCGCCTCCGTCCGATGTCGCGCCCATACCAGCCAAGGGCTTCTCGCGCGTGCGGGTTTCGCCGCGGCATCCGCCGGGCCTTTATGGCGCGCATGAAGTGGAAAGCGCGCTGAATATCGTGCGCGCCGAGGATCGGCTCAGGCCTTTGCCGGACAGCAGCCTGCAGGCTTACGGCAACACCCATGCCCGTGCGCTGGAGCCCTATCTGCTGGCCGCCGCCATGGCGTTGCTGCTGCTGGATGCGCTGATCTCGCTGCTGTTGCGCGGCTTTACCCCGCGCAAACTCCGTTGGGCGTCGGCCGTCCTCCTGACCTTTGTGCTTGTCGTCCCTCAAGCGCGGGCGCAAGGGCCGATAAGCGAGAAGGCCGCTTTGGACACCCATCTCGCCTATGTAAAAACAGGCCTGGCCGATGTGGATTCGGTGAGCCAGGCGGGACTGACCGGTCTGAGCTATATGCTCAGAGCCCGCACCTCCTACGAGCCGCCGGAACCCTTGGGCGTGGATCCGGAGCGCGACGATCTTTCGCTTTATCCGTTGCTCTACTGGCCGATGGACCCGCGCGCCAAAACCCCATCGCCAAAGGCGTTGTCGCGTATCGCCGACTATATGCGCAACGGCGGCACCATCCTGTTCGATACCCGCGATTTCACCCTGGGCGCGGTGCGCGGTCCCTCTTCGCCGGGCGAACAGACCTTGCGGCGGCTGACAACGGCGCTGGATTTGCCGCCACTGGAGCCGGTGCCGGCCGATCATGTCCTGACCAAGACCTTTTATATTCTGCGCGATTTTCCGGGGCGCTGGAGCGGCGGCAAATTATGGGTCGAGGCCTTGCCGCCGGCGCCCAAGAATGGCGCGCCGCCGGCGCGCGGCGGCGATGGCGTGTCGCCGGTGATTGTCGGCGGCAATGACTGGGCCAGCGCCTGGGCGGTGGATTCCAATGGCCGTTTCATGTCCACGCCTTCGCCGGGCGGAGAATTGCAGCGCGAGATGGCCTTCCGCTTCGGCATCAATCTGGTGATGTATGCCCTGACCGGAAATTACAAAGCCGATGTGGTGCATGCGCCGGCCCTGTTGCAGCGGCTGGGCAATGAGCGGGTGCCGCAATGACCAGGCTGGCCTTTGCTCCCGTCATTCCGCTTTCCGCCCTGGCGGTGCTGATCGCGCTGGCGCTGCTGATCACGCTCTATGGTTTCGCCGTCGGCGCCCGGGGCGCCTGGGCGCGCGGCCTGGCCTTCACGGTGCTGTTGTTCGCGCTCGCCGGTCCCATGCTGGTCAAGGAACAGCACGCGCCTTTGAACGATGTGGCGGTGATCGTCACCGACCGTTCGCAAAGCATGGCGCTGGGCAAGCGCGCCGCGCAGGCGGAAAGCGCGCGGGCACAGATCAAAAAGCTATTGGCGCAACAACCGGGCTTGGTTTTGCGCGAGACCAGTATCACCACCACCGCCACCGGCGAGAATAACGGCACCCAGGCTTTCGCCGCCTTGAACGCGGCCTTGGCGGATGTTCCGCAAGGACGGGTGGCAGGCGCCATCCTGATCACCGACGGTCAGGTGCATGACGCGCCGTCGCCCGAGGCCATGAGTTTGAAGGCGCCGCTGCAAGTCCTGGTGGCGGGATCGCGCGGCGAGCGCGACCGCAAGCTCACCGTGCTCAACGCCGCACGCTTCGCCATTGTCGGACAATGGGCGACATTGCGGCTGCGGGTGGACGATCTGGGCGGGGGCGGCGAGACCAGCGCCGTGCTGGATGTCCGCATCGACGGCAAGTCCTTCGGTTCGCGCATCGTGCCGGTGGGCAAGGACACCGATGTGCGCGTGCCGGTGTCGCATGAAGGCGAAAATCTGGTCGAACTCTCCGCCGGTCCCGGTCCCGCCGAACTGACGGCGCAAAACAATCACGCGGTGGTGACCATCTCCGGCGTGCGCGACCGCCTGCGGGTGTTGCTGGTGTCCGGCGAACCCCATGCCGGCGAGCGGGTATGGCGCAATCTGCTCAAGGCCGATCCGTCCGTCGATCTGGTGCATTTCACCATCCTGCGCCCGCCGGACAAGCAGGACTCCACCCCGATCAACGAATTGTCGCTGATCGCCTTTCCCTCTCGCGAACTGTTTCAGGAAAAGCTGGGCTCCTTCGATCTGGTGGTGTTCGACCGCTATAGCGAACGCGGCGTGCTGCCGCTGGCCTATTTCCTCAACCTCGCCTCCTATGTTTCGGAAGGCGGCGCGCTGCTGATCTCATCGGGCCCGGAATTCGCCGGCCCCGAAAGCATCTACCGCACGCCGCTCAGCCAGGTGCTGCCGGTCCAGCCGACCGGCGAGGTCATCACCCAGCCCTTCAAGCCTATGCTGACCGAGGACGGCTTGGCGCATCCGGTGACCCGCGAACTTGCGGGGCGCAACCAGGACAAGACGCTGCCGACATGGGGCCGCTGGTTCCGCATCCTGGGCTCCAACAAAGTCGCGGGCCAGACCGTGATGTCGGGCAGCGGCAACCGGCCACTGTTGGTGCTGGACCGGGTCGGCAAAGGCCGGGTGGCGGAGTTGATGTCGGATCAGGCCTGGCTGTGGGCGCGCGGCTTTGAAGGCGGCGGACCGCAAGCGGAGCTGCTGCGCCGCCTGGCCCATTGGCTGATGAAGGAACCGGAGCTGGAATCGGAAGCTTTGTCGGCGGCGATTGTCGGCGACACCGTCCGTATCACCCGCCGCACCATGGCCAAGCAAACCCCCGCGGTGAAGCTGACCATGCCGTCGGGCAAGGTGGTGGACCTGCCCTTGACCCGCATCGAGCCGGGTATCTGGCGTGCCGAGACCAAGGGCGGAGAATTGGGCCTTTACCGCGCCACCGACGGCATTCTTTCCACCGTCACCGCGGCGGGGCCGCTCAATCCCAAGGAAGTGGCCGATATGCGCGCCACCGACGAAGTGCTCAAGCCCAATGCCGAGGCGAGCGGCGGCAGCGTGCATTGGCTGGAAGACGGCGTGCCCGAAGTCCGGCGTGTCGGCGCGGATGATACCGCCAGCGGCTCAAGCTGGATCGGGCTGCGCAGCAATGGCGCCTATCGCGTCACCGCCCTGGAACAGGAAAAGCTGTTGCCGCAATGGCTGGCGCTGATGTTGATCGTGGGCGCGCTCTTGCTCGCGTGGAAATTGGAGGGCCGCTAACGCGGCTAGCCAACACCCGCGCCATTGGCACACACCGGTTCATCGATCTGGGCGCGGCGCACTTCACCAGACAGCGTGAGCAATTCGCCCGCCTTGAGCGACAAGCCAAGAATGCGGTTCTGATCCACCGGTCCGGGGAACTTCACCCGCCCCGGCGGCAGGCGCGAAAAGCCGACCTTGGTGTAATATGGCTCATCGCCCACCAACAGGATGGCGCGCCAGGACCCTTGCCCCGCCGCCGCGATCCCCGCCTGCATCAAGCCGATGCCGATGCCGCGGCCGCGTTGATCGCTTTGAACCGCCAGCGGGCCCAGCAACAATTCTTCATGCCCTGCGACCCGGATCGGCCAGAAGCGCACCGAGCCGCGCAGGACTTCGCTGCCGTCCGGCATTTTTTCCACCGCGACAAAAGACAAAGCGGCGACCGGCGCCACGCCCTCGCGCAGGCGATAGGCGGATTTGGCGAAACGGCCGGGTCCGAAACCCTCGGCGTTCAGCGCCTCGACTTGCGCCTCATCCGCCGGTGTTTCCAGACGGACTTGCCAGGCCGTGCCCGGTTCCTTGCCTGCCGATGCCTTGGCCAATTCCTTGGGAGATGCGTTCATGGGATTTTCGCTAGCGGCCAAGGGCGCAAAAGGCAAGCCCGGGAACTATCTACCCGCCCTATCCGCCATCCCATGCTGGAAACTTTTTCGTAACCCTTCCATAACTTCCACGTTATAGATGTTGGAAAAATACCCCACAGTTACAGACAATTGCTGGATTTCGGCGGCCACGCGGCCGCGAATGGCGGAAGGGCGAATGGCGGCCGGACTGGAGAGCATCAAGGCGCTTGTTGTCGAAGACAATACGCATATGCGCTCCTTGCTGCGCGCCCTGCTGAATACGCTGGGCGTCAAAGACGTCGGCGAAGCCATTCATGGCCAGGCCGCCCTGGACATACTGCGCGAACGCAAAATCGACCTGGTGCTGACCGACCTCGCCATGGGTCCGATGGACGGATTGGAACTGACCCGCCATCTGCGCAATGACGCAAACAGCCCGAATCCTTTTGTCCCGATCATCATGATCACCGGGCATACCGAAAAATACCGCGTGGAAGCGGCGCGCGACGCCGGCGTCACCGAGATTCTCGCCAAGCCGGTCACCGCCCACAATCTGTTCGCGCGCATCACCGAGATCCTGGAGCGGCCCCGCGCCTTTGTGCGCTGCGACAGCTATTTCGGGCCCGATCGCCGGCGCCATCAGGAGGCGGATATGCATACAGGCCCCTGGCGCAGGGCCGACGATCTGCAAGAGGCGGAGGTACGCTGATGTCAAAAAAACGCCTGCCGCCCAGCGGCGCCCAATTCATCGAGCCCGATGCCTATCCGCAAATATTAAGCAAGCCGGCGGCAGCCCGCGCTTTGCTGACCTTGCGCTCCGCCGAGACCGCCGCCAAAGCGCAAGCCGCCATGGAAGCCGCCGTTCCGCCCATGCGCGCCGCCATCCTCGGCTATGTCGAGGAGATGGAAGCCGCCGCGCACGACATGAAAAAACTCTTTGCGATCGTGCATGAGATTCGCGGTTTCGCGGAAACCGCCGGCATGATCACCACCGGGCGGATCGCCGAAATCCTCTGCCGCTATATGGACGATATGGAGCGCGTCGGGAAACCGCTGGATGCCACCATCGTGGCGCTGCACGCCTCGGCCATCGCCCGCGCCGCCCGCGCCGAGGACGATGATGTGCGGATGGGTGATAAGGTCGCGGCGGAACTGGCGGCCCTGGTCGCCCGCCGGCTGGCGGAAGCGCACTAAGCCCTTGCTGGTCACCAAGCGTTAAGGTTTGAAACCCGCGCGAAACGGGGGCAATTCACGCCTCTTTAAGCCCTCCCGTTAATACTGCGGCCCAGGATTTCGCGGGTTTTTCATGCTTCAGATTGGCGGCATTGTCGTTCTTTTCGCCTGCGTGTTCGGCGGTTACCTGATGACCGGCGGTTCGCTGGGCGTGGTGATCCATGCGGCGCCGCACGAAATGCTGACCATTTTCGGCGCCGCCATCGCGGCCATGCTGATTGCCGGCTCGGTGTACAATGTCAAAAAGATCGTCGGCGGCTTGGGCCAGGTCATCTCCGGCCCGCGCTGGAAGCCGAAGGACTATAACGACCTGCTTTGTCTCTTGTTCCTGCTGACAAAGACCATGAAATCCAAGGGCCTGATCGCCCTGGAAGCCCATATCGAAAAGCCGGACGACTCGTCCATCTTCAAGCGCTATCCCAAGATCTGCAAAGATCACTTCGCGCTGGATTTCATCTGCGACACGCTGCGCATGATGACCATGAGCCTGGAAGACCCGCACCAGGTCGAAACCGCCATGGAAAAGCAGCTGGAAAAGCATCATCACGAAGCCTTGGTGGGCGCCAATGCGCTGCAGTCCATGGCCGACGGCCTGCCGGCGCTGGGCATCGTCGCCGCCGTGTTGGGCGTGATCAAGACCATGAGCGCGATCAGCGAGCCGCCGGAAGTCTTGGGCGAAATGATCGGCTCGGCGCTGGTCGGTACCTTCCTGGGCGTGTTCCTGGCCTATGGCATTGTCGGCCCGCTGGGCACGCGCCTGAAGGCGGTGATCGACGAGGATGCGCTGTTCTATCACGTGATCCGCGATATTCTGGTGGCGCATCTGCACGGCAATGCGGCGCAAGTTTCGGTGGAAATCGGCCGCGGCAGCGTGCCGTCAGAATACCAGCCCAGCTTCCAGGAACTGGAAGCCGCGCTCAACAATATTCCGCCGGATACGGCCTGATAGAGATCGCGCTATTTGGCGCGCAGCGGCCGCTTCATTTCCGATAGCGACACGAAAAAGATTGCCGTGGCGCCCGCGAACACGCCCAGCGGCATGGCGTAATAGACATCCACATCGGTGCCGAAGGCGACAATGGCCGTCACCAACACACCGGTGAGCTGCGCCACGCTTTTGGGAAGAAGTGCTCGCATGGGCACATCGTGACGCGCATTGGCGAAGGTGCAAACAAAAAATTTACCTTTGGTTAACTTTTGAACGCGCGCTTGGGTTGAGGTTTTGCCGCACGTATGCCTGTGCGTGTAAGGGCGGTGTTTTCGCCTGCCGCGGCCGGGCTTAAGTCGCTGGCGCGCGCCCGGCCTTGGCATTCATTTGCGCGCGGGACGGACCCTTGTTTTGGCCGTTCGTCTGTGCGTCTAGGCCGGAGTTTTCGCCTGACGCGCGGCCCCTCAAGTCGCTGACGCGCGGGGCCGCTTGTCATTCATTCGCACCCGATCCGGGCGCGAATGAATGGTAGCACCGGACGGATTTGAACCGCCGACCAAGGGATTATGATTTATATTTAAGGCCGAAGCATAGCAACCCATGGCGTCTCTAAGTAACGGAGGCGTCTTGTATTTTTCGGCTTTTGTCCCTTCATCGCGTTCATGCCTCCTCCTCCCTACTCACACGAGGCGTGAGACTATGGAGAGACTATAATGCGCCTGACTGACATCTCGATACGCGCCCTCAAGCTGCCAGAAAAGGGTGTGTCCTACTACACCGACGACCTCCTCACCGGCTTCGGGGTCCGGGTCTCCGAAGGAGGGACCAAATCTTACGTCCTGACCCACGGTCCCAGGCGGACGAAAGAAACCCTCGGACGGGTGGGCATCATCGCCCTCACAGATGCTCGCCAGGAAGCGAAGCGCAGGCTGGCCGAATACACCCTCGGAAAGACCCGGCCCCTCTCGAGGAGCTGGAATTCGGCTCTGGAGGAGTTCCTTGAGGAAGTTTCGGCCAAGAACCGCGCGAGCACCCTCAAGAGCTACCGCCGCCACCTGAAGACCCACTTCAAGTTCGGGATCACTAAGCTCGAAGCCCTTACCCCGCACGACTTCCAGCGGCCATTAGACAAGCTGAAGAACCGTCCTGCCGAGCGGCACCACGCCTTCGTGTACGTCCGCATCTTCATCCGGTGGGCTTACCGGAAGCACTACCTCGACAAGAACCCCCTCGACCGGATGCAAACTCCTCACGGGTCCAAGTCCAGGGAAAGGACGCTTACGGACAATGAGCTTCACAGGGTCTGGCATGCTTGTCCCGATGATCCGTTCGGGCGCATCGTCAAACTTTTGATCCTCTGCGGACAGAGGACCGGTGAAACTTCCCACATCCTACCGGCCATGATTTCCGGTGACCTCATCACCCTTCCCGGCTCTCTGACGAAGAACGGCCGCGAGCACACCTTCCCCTTTCCAAAGATGGCGAAGCCGTTCCTCCGCCACCTTTCCTACAACGGCTTCTCCAAAGCGAAAGCTCGTCTCGATAAACTTTCCGGGGTAACAGACTGGACCCTCCACGACCTCCGGAGGACGTTCAGGACCAAATTGGCTTCCTTGGGGATCAGCCGGGAAGTCGCAGAGCGGTACATCAACCACATTTCCGGCGTCCAGGCCGGCGTAACGGGCACCTACGACCGTTACAACTATCTCCCAGAAATGCGCGAAGCCGTCGCCAAATGGGAGAAATACTTAGAGAGCGTCCTCGAAGACTAAGTCGGGCCCGGTGCCCTGCTCAAGCCGAGGTTGCAATGTCTGCTTTGCGCCAAAAGCGGTCATTTGTGGGGCGCTGAAAATGAAAGAACCTGTCGTCCTTTTTGCCGCTTTGCTCTGATATTTCGTGCTGGCGCTGGCAGCCTTCATTCTCAGCTCAACTTCCCATCTTCCGCACGGGGGTGAGCAGCCTCAGCGCGTTCAACGTCACAAGCACGGTCGCCCCTGTATCGGCGAGGATTGCAGGCCACAGTCCAGTGACGCCGGTTACAGTTGTGACTAGGAACACCGCCTTGAGGCCGAGAGAAAGCGTAATATTTTGATGGATAATGCGCATGGTTCTTTTAGACAGGTCAACCATCGCAGCCACGTCAGCCACACGACCGTGGAGCACCGCAGCGTCAGCCGTTTCCAAAGCCACGTCCGATCCGCCGCCCATCGCGATCCCAACGTCCGCCGCCGCCAACGCAGGAGCATCGTTTATGCCATCGCCGACTTTCGCCACGGTCATGCCTTGGCCCTTCATTTCGATCACAATTTTTTGTTTATCCTCTGGCAGCAGGTCCGCTCGGACCTCGATGCCGAGCTGCCTGCCTATCGCCTCAGCCGTACGGCGATTGTCGCCAGTCAACATCACCGTTTTAATGCCCGAATCTGCCAGCATCTTAAGGCCTGTGACTGCGTCGGAACGTGGTTCATCGCGCATGGCGATTGCACCCGCCAATGTCTCGCCGACCAACAGAACGGCGACCGTTTTTCCCTCACGATTCAGCATTTCGATAATCGCTAGCTGATCGGGCTTCATTATTACCCGCTCCTCCGCTGCCTTGGGTGAGCCCAGAAATAGCATCTGGCCTTCGACCGTCCCGGACACGCCCTTGCCTCCGTGGGACTCGGCGTCCATAACTTGCGGTACCGTCACCTTATCAGTCACTGCTTGAGCAAGAATGGCCGACGCTAGTGGATGAGATGAACCGGTCTCCAGAGCGGCAGCTAGGCGAACTATTTCGTCTTTCGGCAAGCCAAACGACAACACATCAGTCACCTTGGGCTTGCCTTCGGTCAGTGTCCCAGTTTTATCGAAACAGACGATTGTAATCTTTCTCAACTGTTCGAGGACTGCCCCGCCCTTAAGAAGCAGGCCGCGCTTCGCACCCGCTGAGAGCGAGGCAGCAATGGCCGCCGGTGTGGAAATCACCAAAGCGCATGGGCATCCGATAAGAAGAAGGGCAAGGCCCTTGTAGACCCACGCAGACCAAGCCCCGCCAAACAGCAAGGGCGGAATGACTGCCACCAGTGTCGCGAGGACCACCACGGCGGGTGTGTAATATCGGGAGAAGCGGTCGATGAACCGTTCGGTCGGCGCTTTGCTTTCCTGCGCCTCCTCGACGAGTCGCACCACCCTGGCAATCGTATTGTCGGCTGCGGACGCGGTGACGCGGATTCGCAACGCAGCCTCCCCGTTGACGGTCCCAGCGAACACTATGGCGTCCACACTCTTGCGCACGGGAATGCTTTCACCGTTCACAGGAGCCTCGTTTATCGCACTCTCGCCCGACATGATCACGCCGTCCGCTGGCAATCGGTCGCCGGGGCGCACAAGCAGAATGGCTCCAACAGTTATTTCGTTGGTAGGTATCTCTTCTGTACGGCCCTCGCGCTCCACCAATGCTGTTTTTGGCACCAGCTCAGCCAATCCCTGGATGCTCGCCCGCGCCTTTCCAGCGGCGACACCTTCAAGCAACTCACCGACAAGAAAAAGGAATACAACGGTTGCACCTTCCTCCGCCGCCCCGATAACCACCGCGCCTACTGCGGCTATGGTCATCAGGGTTTCAATCGTGAATGGCGAGCCCGCCAAACCGGCCATGACGGCGCGGCGCGCAATTGGCAACAGACCAATCAATAGCGCAGCAATAAATGCCCATGGCGCAACCTCTGGCATCAGCTTGCCAATCCCGAAGGCTGTAGCAAGGGCACCGCCACTTACAATCACCAGCAACCCTTTAGATGACTTCCACCAATGCTTCATGATCGGGATCTGATTTTGGTACGGTGTCGCATTGAGCTCTCCTGCAAGTAAGCGACCAGAAAGGTCCCGGTAAACGATAGCGCGATGATATGCCGCTTCGGATTCGATCTCGTAACGTGGCTGTGATCCCCAGACATTCTTTAGCCCCCAACAGCAACGCGACGGCCTGACCACATCCGTCGCAGGGATTGACGAATTCCCAACCGCCCGAGATCGGCAGCCCACACGTATAGCGCGGGCAGCACTAAAAGGGTCAGGGCTGTTGAAGAAAGGATGCCTCCGATTACGACGGTTGCCAGTGGACGCTGAACCTCGGAACCCGCCCCAACATTGAACGCCATTGGCACAAAACCCAGGCTTGCCACCAGTGCGGTCATTAGGACTGGCCTCAGCCTCGCCAGTGCCCCTTCCCGAACCGCCTCAACGACTGGCCTTCCACTATCAGCAAGCGCCTTGATGAAGCTGAGCATCACGACGCCATTCAGGACCGCGACACCCGATAGCGCAATAAACCCAACGCCCGCCGAGATGGACAGAGGCAAATCGCGCAGCATCAAGGCGGCCACACCGCCCGTCAAAGCCAATGGGACACCCGAGAACACGATTGCGGCATCTTTGGCGGATCGAAACAGCCAAAGCAGCAGCCCGAAGATCAGGATCAGCGCAGCCGGGACGACCAACTGGAGACGCTTGGCTGCCGACACCAACTGCTCATAAGTGCCGCCATAGGTGATCCAATAGCCCGCCGGCAGTGAAACCTCCGACGACACACGCGCCTGGATTTCTTGTATCAGCGAGCCTAGATCGCGGCCCCGAACGTTGGCGGTGACCACAACGCGGCGTTTGCCGTTCTCCCGGCTTACCTGATTTGGACCGGAGATTACCTCGACCTTTGCCACGTCCTGCAAAGGCACGAAGCCCTGCCTTCCGTTGGGGCCGCGCACCGGAATTTGAAGGCGAGCGATTTCCTCGGTCCGGCTTCGGATGCGCTCTGGCAGCCTCACGATCAATGGAAAACGGCGGTCTCCTTCGAATATGAGCCCTGTCTGCGTGCCGGCCACCGACGTCGAGACAACATCCTGTACATCGGCAACATTGATCCCAAGCCGGGCGAGCGCCGCCCGGTCCGGCGTGATCTGCAACATCGGCAGGCCGGAGACGCGCTCAACCGAAACATCGGTAGCGCCGTTGAGGCCGGACAACACGCCTTCAATCTGCTGACCAATCTCCAGCAGCTTCTCCAAGTCATCACCAAATACCTTGATGGCGATATCGGATCGGACACCTGATAGAAGTTCATTGAACCGCATCTGAATCGGCTGGGTGAACTCGTAATTGCTCCCAGGAACCTGCGCGACAGTTGCTTGCAATTCCTGCACGAGCTGCGTACGCGGCTTGCGTGGATCAGGCCAGTCATCGCGGTTTTTGAGAAGTATGAAAGTGTCTGCAACCGATGGCGGCATCGGATCGGTCGCTACTTCCGCCGTTCCGATCTTGGAGACGATCCTCTGCACTTCAGGGAATGTCGCTTTGAGCTTTTCCTCAAGAGCAGTTTGCATCTTCACTGCCTGTGTGAGGCTGGTTCCAGGCACCCGCATTGCGTGCATCGCGATATCACCCTCGTCGAGGGATGGGATGAATTCCGATCCCATTCGGCTGGCGAGGAAGGCGAACACCACTGTGATGGCAACGGCGAAGGCGATGGCCGTTCTCCGATACCGGATCGCTGCATCCAGCAACGGTTCGTACCATTTGCGCGCCCACAGCATGACCCGGCTTTCGTGCTCTTTCACCGAGCCGGTTACGAACTGGGCGACGGCGGCAGGTACGAAGCTCAGTGAGAGAATAAGCGCTCCCGTCAACGCTATGACCACCGTGATCGCCATGGGATGGAACATTTTCCCTTCCACGCCAGTCAGCGCAAAGATCGGCACATAGACCAAAGCGATAATTGTCATGCCGAAAAGCGATGGCCTGATAACTTCGGACGTCGCTGAGGCTGCTATGGCGAATCGCTCATCGCGGGTCATTATCCTGCCAAGCCGGTGCTGCTCCTCGCCGAAACGGCGCAAGCAGTTCTCGACAATAATGACCGCGCCATCGACGATCAGGCCGAAGTCCAGGGCACCCAAGCTCATGAGATTGCCCGAAACGCCGCCTTGAACCATACCCGAGATCGTCATGAGCATCGTGATCGGGATCACAGCGGCGGTGATAAGCGCAGCCCGAATATTTCCAAGCAGCAAGAAGAGGATGACGATCACCAGCAAAGCACCCTCGGCCAAATTCTTCGACACGGTGCTGATGGACCGTTCGACCAATCCGGTCCGGTCATAGACGGCTATCGCCTTCACCCCTGCCGGTAACGCTTTTGCTGCTTGCTCCAGACGTTCTGCGGCGGCCTTCGCAACAACGCGGCTATTCTCTCCCGCCCGCATCAGGACCGTGCCCAAAACGACTTCGCGGCCATTCTGAGTCGCAGCGCCGGTTCTCAGTTCCTCTCCCAGCGCGACATCTGCGATATCCGCGATGCGGATCGGGACACCTCCGCGGTTGTCCACGATGATCGCGCGTATATCCTCGATTCCGCTAGCCTGGCCGGGGACGCGGACCAGATATTGCTCGCCGAACCGTTCGATATATCCGGCGCCGACATTTGTGTTGTTGCGCTTCAGGGCTTCGACAACCTGCGTCAAGGTTATACCATAGGCGGACAGACGGTCCGGCAGCGGCATCACATGAAACTGCCTCTCAAAGCCACCGACACTGTTTACCTCGGCCACACCAGCAGTGTTCCTAAGCTGGGGCCGTATCACCCAGTCCTGAAGAGTGCGTAGGTCTTCGGCGTTATAGGGCGTCTTGTCGGCCTTCCGCGCCCCAGGCTCCGGCTCGACTACGTACATGAACACCTCGCCTAATCCCGTTGAGATCGGTCCAAGTTGAGGCTCGACATTTTCTGGCAATTGACTTTTCGCAGTCTGTAGCCGTTCCGTAATCTGCTGACGGGCGAAGTAGATATCCGTTCCGTCTTCGAAGACCGCCGTTACCTGACTGAGGCCATAGCGTGAGATGGAACGGGTATAGGAAAGCCCCGGAAGACCTGCGATTGCAGTTTCGATGGGATAGGTGACCCGCTGCTCCGCTTCCAGCGGCGAATAGCCTATGGCCTCGCTGTTGATTTGAACCTGAACGTTGGTGATGTCTGGCGTCGCATCAATCGGAAGGTGCTGGTAACTCCAGACGCCTATCGCGCACAGCAGCACAACAAACGCCAGAACAGGCCAGCGAAAACGAATTGCGGCGGCAATCAGCTTTTCCAGCTTCCCGCCAACGGGCCCTACATGCTCAATGATCATGCGAAGCGCCCGCCTTGTCGATGTCGGCGCGGATCAGGAACGATCCGTCAGTGACGTACTCCGTCCCTGGCTCCAGCCCGCCGGTGACTGACGTCCATTCCGGCGTCCTGCGACCAATCTCCAGCATCCGGACTTCGTAGGTGTTGCCTACTTTGGCGTAAACCACATCGGAGTCTCGAAATCTCTGAATCGCCTTAGTGCGGACCGCCAATGGTGTTGGCGCAACAGCAATCTCAAACTGACCTTCCACACCCATACCGGGACGGAACTGGTCCGCAGCCGAGGCAGGCAGATGCACGTGTGCCATCAGGGTCTGACTGACGAGATCGGCGGTGGGCAAGATTGCTTCCACCTTCGCCCTTAGGTTTGCCTGTCCGGACAGGCTGTGCAGTTCGACATTCTGCCCGACGCGGACCCGTTCAGCGTCTCGCGGGTACACGAAGAATTCTGCATGCAGCATGGTCGGATTGGCAACGACGAAGAGCGCCTTGCCCTCGGTCGTATCCCCGACATTGACGTTCTTCTCGATGATGACCCCGTCGATGGGCGCGGGGATCGAATAGGTTTGGAGGCTGGAACTGGATTCCACGCGCGCCATCACCTGACCTTTCCGCACCGCCTGTCCAAGTTCGCCACGCAGTTCCACAATGCGGCCTGGATACCAAGCCCTCAGGTCTGCCTTTCCTTCCGGTGTAATTTCAATTCTGCCGGATAGGTTTATGAGCTCGCTCATAACAGCGGACCCGGCGCGCTCAGTTTTCACGCCTCCCTTGCGCGAAGCTTCGGCGGATATGGTGGTCCGTCCCTCGTATGATTGATAAGACCAGTTATGTTGGCGCCCGCCTTCGGTGACGGTCACCTTGACGTCGAACGAGTGCGGCTCTCGGACCACACCGTTGCCGCGCAGATATTCCTCTCGGGGAGCAAAGGTGAAGTTATCCACCTTCCCTCCCAGCCGAATTAGCTGCATGGAAGCCCGCAACTCGGACGGAGCAACCAGCTTGTCGTCCCGAAAGGCGTATAGACGGAACTCCGGCTCCACGCCTTCCTCAAAGATTGTTACTTCAATAGCGAAATTGCCATCGCGCAGCATGCGTCCCCGATGGGGGCCGCGCTCCATTTCTCCGGATGCGGCATGCTCCTCGCCAGCAGCTTTCTTGTCACCACCATCACAGGCGGAGAGCAACAAGGAGGAAACAATACAGACGGCGGTTATCAGTGACGTTTTCATTTTTGTGCCTCTTGGCCAGAAATGGCCGCGATATAGCGCCCCGAAAGGCGATCCAGCCGGACGCCGTCCTGATGGAATTGTCTCAGAAGTTCGAGCTTGCGCGTATGCGCGTCGATAACCGCGCGCTGGGCGTCGGCCATCTCCAGATACGTGAAGGCAGTTCCGCCGCGCGTATAACCATCGACAACCAGTTTCGCGGCCCCCTCCGCCGTCGGAAGAATTTCCGCGTCGATGCGGGTAACTTCCGCTCTGATACGGGCGCGATCAGCAACCAGCCGTTCCGTCTCGCGCCGTACTTCCAGGCGCGACACTGCCAACTCGGCGTCGGCAGCCCGCCGCAGCGCCGCTGCCCGATCTAGATTGGAGCGGTTGGCACCTTCAACACCGAGCGGGATTGCCCCTCCAACAATCACCGCTACGCCACTGTCCCCTGCGAGGTGGCGAACACCGACCCGGAAGGTAGGATCTGCGTAGCTGGCGCTTTCGGCAAGCCGCATGCTTGCATCGGCCACGTCCCGCTCCGCCGTTACCAATGCCAGATCGGGATTGGCACCTGATGGCGAACCGACCGTCTTAAGCTGAGCAAGTTCTTTTGGATCAATCCGGAAATCCTCTGTGCCGCCCCACCAGGACGACAAAGAGCGCCGCGCTATCTTGGACGTCTCGATGGCCTGGTCCCGAGCGGTGAGCGCCTGTACCAAGTTCGTCTTGGCGCGTTCTCCGGCAAACAGCGGATCGAGTGCCCGGCCCACCCGTCGGCGAACTTCGCGCTCCAGCCTTTCGGCAATAGCCACGCGCTCCTCAGCGATGGCAATTGCGGCTTCGGCTGCGGCGGCATCAATCCAGGCGCCCTGAACCTTCGCGATCAGGTCCAGCAAGCGGATAGAGGCGCGCTTTCGTGCCACTTCGACTTCCGCCTGCGCCACACCGATTCGGGCGACGCGCTTGTCGCCTCGCTCCCATGTTTGCTCGTAGAAGGCAGTACTCTGCGACCGGTTGAACCGGTTGTAAGGACCAGTCCCAGCGAAATCCTCCACATCTATCCCGGCATTGGGACGGGGGCCGTTGCCTGCCTGACGCACAGAGGCAGACGCCGCATCAACACGTGCCGTATTGGCACCGGCAGTGGGATCGGTGGCGACAGCCCGCGATATTGCATCGCCCAAGGTCATCGACGGCTGTCCTAAAGCAGGGCTGGCGGCGCATACCGACAACAACAGACCGCAGATGGGTGCGGTGAAGGCAAAGCAAATAAGATTGATAATAGCTACTCGATTTGCCGCCAAGGTTGGCAGCCGTCCGACATCAGACATGGGAATATCCTCTCGCTATGGATCAAGGTCGCGCGCGTGAGCGCGTT
Organism: uncultured Alphaproteobacteria bacterium; assembly: GCA_902825865.1. GTDB lineage: Bacteria > Pseudomonadota > Alphaproteobacteria > Micropepsales > Micropepsaceae > Rhizomicrobium. Next base: position 51,958 of record CADECX010000010.1, on the reverse strand, counting down.
ACAGGATCAAGCGCGAGGAGGCCTGAGTAGTTGTATCTGGGGTGCAGACGGACGAGGGCGAAATGACCCCATGGGCGCGTCCAGGGAAGTTAATCCCGCCCCCTCAAGGGACGCCCGCTCTGCAAGCTTCGTAAAGCCAGCCCAGTGATGGCAATGCCCGTGAATGCACGCGCTATCCCTCTCATCATGGGTCGGCTCTCCAGCGTCGAGAATTAATTCGCTTGATGTGCCCGGCTCTGAAACAACAGTAGCAGCAAGATCGGAGAGACACGCGAAGGTGTCGATGGTGGGGGTTAATACCGCCACCACGAGAAAACAGGCCAGAAGCATTCCGCTCCATTCCCGCAATTTCGCACGCAAAGCCATGCGGTTTCCTAACACATTCGCGCCGACGAGGGTACTCCCGCGAGGCTAATAGTTCCCTAATCAGTATTGCCCCTTAGCCTTAGGCGGTTAAGGTGCCGAAGCGCTCAGGATTCCTGCGAACAATGGTCAACATTCGTTTGATTATGGCTATTGGAGCACCACTGTTATTGCTGGGGTGCAGCCCACCGGAGCAGAAAGTCCTCGCCGAATGCCAAGTGAAAGCTACGAACCGAGCGAGGGGCCAGAATCTAACCAAATTTGATCTGGGGGAGCTGACGGAAGCATGCATGGAGGCGCGGGGATTCATCCTGGATAAGACAGGGCGATCATGCGCCCATGACCTTTTAAGCCAGACCGATCGGTCGTGTTATTACACCAACACTTGGTGGGCACGGTTTTACCACTCACTGCATTAGACAGGGAATTGGCGTTTTCCGTCGAAGGGCGCGCCCCACATTTCGGCAAAAAGCTTTGCACTGGTACCACCTATCCGGGTTGAAGATTGCGGTGGCTGAGCTAGAATCCCGGTGATTAGACGCGGAGCGGCCCATGCACACCTCTCACTCGCGCGATCAGGGGCCAAGCACCGTTTGGCTACCGCTGGCACCTTAAGAAGCTCGAACCCGATGCGAAGGAAGCAGCATGCCGAAAGCACGGGCAGCAGCAACTCTGGGATACGCGCGCAGAAGCGTCTAGTGGCGCTTTTTTTGTAACTCGCGGCGCGCGTCGGCGATAATGTCCCATGCGGAATAGATAAATAGGCCGGCGATGCCGAAGGCCACATAAGGTCAGGCCAAGGCGAGTTAAGCGCCCATAACCCAGCAGCTGCGATCACGGCACATTACCAAGGGCATCGTTCCGGCTAAAAAGCCAGACGGCTTTCATATCCGCGTCGCCGTCTCTCTCCTTTGTCTCGCCATTGTCTCGTGCACGACGCGGTGATGCATACCGGCTGAAACAACTTGAACACTGCTGGGGTCCAGGTGCCCAGTTCCCTGCGCAAAACGAGGCCATCTTTCTACGCATTACCAGATCAAGGGCGTCGTCCTAACCCATGTTCAGGGGGGTAGCAAAAAGCCCGCAAGGCATAACCTTGCGGGCTTTTTTACTCAGAGGCCTGCGCGATTACGGCAGCAGGCTGATATTGTAGGTCAGGGTGGCGACGAAGTTGCCTTTGCAGGCATTCGTCGTGGCCATATAGAACGCCGCGCACTGGGTGGTGTTCAGGTCGGTGCCGTTATAGCGCAGGTCCAGCGCGAAGCCCTTCCAGGTCGCGGTGGCGCCGATGTCGCCATAGGTATAGTCGCTGGAGCCGACATACTTGGCGTTCTGCGCCCACTGATGGCCGATCTGGCCGCTGACCGTCAGCCAGTCCGTCACGGTGTAGGCGATAGTGCCGTACAGCGCGTTGCCGGTGCCGCCGTTGAAGGGCAGGTTGTCAGACCAGGCCCAGCTGCCGCTGAAGGTCGCCGGACCAACTGCCTTGGTGAACTGGTTGATGATTTCGAAATAGTCGGCCTTGGGACCGGAGCCATAATTCTGCGACGGGTAGGCGTAGTAGTAGGGCATGAAATTCCAGTCCACGCCCCACAGGTCGGTGTGCTTGCCGCCATAGATGTCGAGTTCGACATGGGGATTGCTCGAGCTGGTGGGATCGAAATCCACCGTCGAGGCCCAGGCGCTGACATAGAAACCTTCCGGACCGGTGAGGGTCAGCGAACCCTGCGGCGACGGTTCGCGATCATTCTGGCTGATGCCGCGGAACTTATAATCGCTTTGCACGGCAACGCTGCCGGTCAGCGCCCAAGACGGCGCATCTTGGGCCAAGGCAGGCGCGCTTGTGCCGATGCCAACGAGGCCCATTAGGCAAACTGCACCCTTGAGCAGGCGAAACCGCAAGCGCATTGGGACCGGCAGGCCGCTAGTTTTGCTAAGATTATGATTCCCGTACATTTTTTATACCCCTCGTAGTGTTTGGCCAATGGCCGCCCTATTAAACCGACTTGCCGACACTGTCGCCGACGGGCAACCCATACATTTATATGCACCGCACCAAATGCAGATAACGCACTTTGCGGGGGCGAATTTGGAAAGGAAACAGGTTTTTCCAACTTTCCTGTGTTTCTGGCGCAACAGCACAATGCAAACTAAAGCGGCAGCCTACGCCGTAGAACTGGTTTGCATACTATTTAGGCAATTCGCCGAATCATTGGGCGCAACACAATCGGGGACAGCGTCGCTTGCCACGCGGTTGAATCGAAAGTGAGCACAAAACTGGTGGTCACCGCCTCTTTCGGAGAGTCATCGCAAATGCGGACGGCAACACCCCAAAAAAATGACGAAAGTAATTTACGAATTGTTTTTCGCTTGAATATCCAGCCGCTTTGGTAGCGGAGGTCAAGTCCGAACCTCTTGCGATGGCGCCAACCGCTGTTTGCATTCGCAGCCAGCGCACATAGGTGCGCACAGGAAGTCCGGTCGATTCTCTGAAAACTGCGGCAAAGCGTTGTTGGGATAGGCCCGCATTCCGTGCAAGGCCCGCAAGCGGCAAGCGGTTGTGATGACCATCAATCAGTGCCGCGAGCGCGACACCTACTCTCGGGTCGCAAATGCGACCGGTCTTTGGACTGCCCAACAAGGTACTGAATTCCTCAAACGCCGTCTGGGCGCCCACACCGCTGGAAATTATAAGTCGTACGCATTTACGAGCGGCGCGCTCGACCGCTCCGCTAAGAGAAATAACACCGGTCGGTCCAGCGAGCTTCGCCAAGCCTGCCGCCGCTTCACAATCGGGATCGATATACAATGAACACGTCATTCCTTCGTCATTGCGTAGGGCGTGTCGAATACCGCTTCGGACGAGCACGGCGGACGCCCAGATTGTTGATTCGGCGAGGTTGACCATGATGGTCGAATCGCTGGCGATACAGATTTTTAATGCATGGTGAGCACACGACGCTTCGCCATTGAGATGCCCGCAATGCAAGCCCCAACCGAGTCCAAGATCAGAAATATTCTTTCCTGAGGAAAACGGCACCGCCCAACCTTCGATAGTCGAGCGACAAGCAAGGCATCAAAAAGGCAGCGAGCACAACAAGTTTCGCCTGGGTAGCCTCGCCAGTTGACCCCGGAACTTCTGACCGATGTGGGACTTTGAGGTATACTAACGCCATGGAGAGGAACGATCTCAAATCGCAACAGCGCGGGATTGTCGCGAGCGCGCTAGTCTCTACGGCCTTTTCCTCCGCAATTCTCTACGCTGGTTATTTGCTTCTTCCGCATTATTTCTCGTTCCCCGAAGACATGGCGGATCGTCTGGCATTTGCAGCTCAGCTAAGCATGTTTGTGGTTATTTGGGTCGTGATAGGAGTGCGGATGGTGTCGAGGGTTCGCTTTTACTCACCGGAAGATATGAAGGGCTCCGCCTATACCGTCCCGAGCGCGGAAATCGCCGTACCCCGTGCATTTCTCCAAAACACTTTAGAGCAAGCAGTTATCGCGCTCGGTGCCATCTTTGCTTTGGCAACGTTGCTCTCCGGTCCCGCGCTGGCGTTACTGCCCAGCGCCGTATTCCTTTTCTCAATCGGCCGGATCACATTTCTGCGCGCGTACCCCAAAGGTGCTGCTGCCCGTGCGTTCGGCATGGTGACGACCGTGCTCCCCTTTTTGATCGGGTACATCCTTGCAATCGGGATAATGGTCGGAAAGCTATTCTAAAGCCGCTTTTCACGTAACTCGCGGCGCGCGTCGGCGATAATGTCCCACGCGGAGTAAATAAAGAGGCCCGCAATGCCGAAGGCCACAATAAGGTCAGGCCAAGCCGAGTTAAGCGCCCATACCAATCCGGCAGCGACGACCACAGCAGCATTACCGAGGGCGTCGTTCCGGCTAAAGAGCCAGACCGCTTTCATATTCGCATCTCCGCCTTTGAACTTAGACAACACCCACGCCGCTGCGACATTTACCATCAGTGCGACCAGCCCAAGCCCGCCCATTAGCTCTGCTTCTGGACTAACTGCCGTCATCACTCGATAGATAGTGCTGACGAAGACGCCGATACCAAGGGCAGCCAAAAAGATGCCTTGCGCAAGCGCAGTTTGAGAGCGGGCACGAGCGCTCCATGCAATAGCAAGCAGCCCCACAAAAGTGATGCTTCCATCGCCGAGAAAATCGAGGGCATCAGCCTTAAGCGCCTGAGAGCCTGCGACAAAGCCACCAATCATTTCGATAATGCCGTACCCCACATTCACGAGCACTACTATCCAGAGTGCGCGCCGATAAGCTGGTGTCGTATGCGTAAGGTCTTTAGGGCCGCAGCAGTCGTCACTCATGATTGTTCCCGGGTCGGGTAAGATTACGGTTACGATACCACGGAACACGACTAATCCCATCCAGGTTGAAGGCCAACCAGAAGGAGTGCTACGGTCAGCCCAATGAGAAAATGGCTAGCCGCGCGTGGTCCGATACGGGTGCTCCTCACCTGTGCCCTCGCGCTTGCCTTTCTGTTGCCTTCCTACGATAGCTGCATCTGCGCTGCCGACTTCGACCAGAACGGCTCCGGTAATATCTCCCTCGAGTTGGCCAACTACTCTGTGGGTACACACGCCGCAGCCAAGCAAGGCGACACCGAGACGACAAAAGGCGTGCCCTGTCAGTTCTGCCACTGCTACCACTGGGTAGGTGTTGCTCGTACGGAGCACCCGACGTTCGGCGCGACCCTGACAGCAACGAATGTGTTCGAGCCGGCCACGAGCAGCGCTCCAACTGCCCCCACTTTTTCTCTGTTGCGACCCCCGCGCGCGTAGTGGTCTGCGCGACCACGCGCAACTATTTCCTAAACGCGACAGGGAGCACTTTCTTTGACCGAATTCACGCGCTCGCGGCCCCCGGGGTCCGCACGTTGGTATCTCATTGCGGCACTAATGCTAGTTACTCTGGCGGTAGGAATTGCTGTAGGCCGGTACATCCTCACGCCTGAGCACGACACCGAAGTTGCCGGGGAGGAGGAAACCTCCACTAAAACATCTGTTGATCTCGACGAAGAGAAAATCGCCTCAGCGGGCATAGCGGTCGTGAAGGTTGAAGCTGGCGGACTCTCAGCCCAGGTGATCGCCCAAGCAACCGTCGCGGCCACGCCTGAAGGCGCGGCGGTGATTGGGGCAAGAGCGGATGGCACGGTTACAAGGATAGGCAAACGCCTAGGCGATGCGGTGCGTAGGGGAGAGGTACTCGGGTCTATTCAAAGTCGAGAGGCCGCGCTCCTCGCTCAAGAACGCGCAGCAGCGGTTGCACGGTTGGTTCGAGCGCAGCAAACCTATAACCGGCAACAAAACTTGCTTGCTGCGAACGCGACCTCTCGCCAAGACTTTGATGCGGCGGAAGCCGAACTGCAAGTGGCCCAAGCGGAACGAGCCCGCGCGGATGCTGCAAGCCGCGCCTCGGGGCTAGCGCAGGATGGCGTCTCCCTCAACATCTTGAGCCCGGTAGCAGGCCGTATCACCGCAGCCCCGGCAGTGCTTGGCGCGTACGTGGTTGCGGGCACTGAACTCTTTAGGGTCGCTGATCCTGCCAAGCTTGAAGTTCATGCGGCAGTACCATCTAGCGACGCTCAAAGAGTGCGCGTTGGTGATGTAGCGATAATAGAGCTTTCGGCCGGCAACATTGCTGCCCGGGTGCGTGCAATCACACCGGACGTTAGCACCGAAAGCCGTGCGGCAACCGTAGTTCTCCTGCCGTCGAGCGCGGCAGCGCTTCAGCCCGGCCAACTCGTTTCAGCGCGGATCATTGTCGGAGCCCACAGTACCGATGAAAACGCGGTCCTAGTGCCGACCGAGGCATTGCAAAAAATCCAAGGGGAAGATGCGGTTTTCGTTCGCACCGCCAAGGGATTTGCCGTGCGTAAGATACTCCCTGGTCCGGAGGCCGGAACGATGACCGAAGTGCGCTCGGGTTTGAAGCCGGGTGACCGGATCGCCGGCGCTAACGCATTCCTCCTCAAAGCCGAACTGGAAAAAGGTAGTGGGGGCGACAGTGATTGACGCCATCCTAACCTTCGCGGTGCGCCACCGGTACGTGGTGCTTTTCGTCACTCTGTTAGTTGCCATCGTCGGAGCAATTGCCCTCCCGCGCCTCCCCATCGACGCGGTACCAGATGTCACCAACAAGCAGGTGCAGATTAATACCACTGCTCCATCACTCTCCCCGGTCGAAATTGAGAAACGGGTTACCTATCCCATCGAAAATGCCATTGCGGGTATCCCCGGTCTGCGCACGACGCGGTCGCTATCGAGAAATGGCTTTAGTCAAGTTACCGCCGTCTTTGATGATGGGATCGACATCTATTTTGCGCGCCAGCAGATTGCCGAGCGGCTTACAAACGTCCGAGAGGTCCTGCCTCCGAATGTCGATCCACGCATGGGCCCAATCTCAACCGGCCTCGGCGAAATCGTTATGTGGACACTCGAATATACGGCCCGCGACCAAAAGGGTGCGAGCAGTTCGCTCGGCTGGCAGCGAGACGGCTCGTACCGAACTCCGATTGGTGAGGTTCTCCGAGATGACGTGGCGCTACAAGCCTATCTGCGCTCCGTAGAGGATTGGATTGTTCGCCCCCAACTTCGAAATGTGCCCGGCGTCGCCGAAGTGGACGGGATTGGCGGCTACGAGAAACAATACGTTGTCGAGCCTAAGCCTACGATGCTCGCCGCATACGGCATTTCCTTTTCTGATCTTGCCCGTGCTCTCGAGGCGACGAACCTTGCGGTAAGCGGCAACTTAATTGAGCGCGGAGGCGAAGCCTTCCTCGTGCGCGCGGACGCCCGCGTTCGAACTATGGATCAAATAAGAAACGCCGTTGTCGCCGAACGACAGGGCACGCCGATAACCGTTGGAAACGTTGCCGATGTACGCATTGGGGGCGCAATGCGCACGGGCTCAGCAAGCGAAGATGGCCAGGAAGTCGTCATCGGTACGGCGCTCATGCGCATTGGAGAGAATAGCCGTACGGTTTCTGCCGCCGTGGTAGAAAAACTTGAACAAGTCAAAGCAAGCTTACCACCTGGGATGCAATTGCGAGTGGTTTACGACCGCTCAAAGCTTGTCGATGCCACTATACATACCGTCGGCAAGAATTTGCTCGAGGGTGCGCTGCTGGTCATCGCCATTCTTTTTTGGCTCCTTGGAAATATTCGAGCCGCAATTATCACTGCGCTAGTTATTCCCATATCTCTGCTTATGACCGCTATGGGTATGCGCTGGTTCGGGGTATCCGGCAATCTTATGAGCCTTGGCGCACTCGACTTTGGTCTCATCGTTGATGGCGCAGTTATTATCGTGGAAAACGCACTTCGCCGTATCGCAGAACGACAGCGTGCAGAGGGGGGCATCCTCTCTAATGAGTCCCGCCTGACCGAAGTGATTGCCGCTTCGCGAGAGATGATCCGGCCTTCATTGTATGGACAGGCGATTATTTTGCTTGTCTATGTGCCGCTGCTCACGTTTGAAGGTGTAGAGGGGAAGATGTTTTTCCCAATGGCGGTGACAGTGATGCTCGCCCTCGCGGCAGCGTTCGTCCTCTCCCTTACGACGGTGCCAGCCCTCATCGCCACGTTTCTGCGTGGCCGTGTCTCCGAAACCGACGTCGGTATTATCCGGTGGAGCAAGGAGCGGTACCGGAAACTTCTCGTGAAGGTCCTTGCCCGCCCGATGCCTGTGGTTGCGGGCGGCTGTCTTACCTTCGTGGCTGCTGCTATTATGTTTGTTTTCATCGGACAGGTATTTATTCCGCAGCTCGATGAGCAGGACGTGCTCATGAATGCGATACGCATTCCATCCACGTCTATCGAGCAATCCCAACGGATGCAGTTCGCGGTGGAGCGCGCTGTTCGTACTATCCCCGAAGTGGAGCTTGTATTCTCGCGAACCGGTACGGCCGAAGTAGCTAGCGACCCTATGCCACCCAGTATGGCGGACACCTTCATCGTAGTGAAACCCCGGGCTCAGTGGCCCGACCCTTCACTACCGAAAGCCGAGCTCATCGAAAAGATCGAAGAGAAAGTCAGCGGTCTTATCGGCAACACCTACGAGTTCACGCAGCCAATTCAAATGCGGTTCAACGAGCTCGTAGCGGGTGTCCGCAGTGACGTTGCAGTGGCGGTGTACGGCGATGACCTCGGGATCATGCTCGCCACAGCGAACCGCATCGGCGATGTGATGTCCAAAATAGAAGGCGCAAATGACGTTCGGGTCGAACAGTCGCAAGGTTACCCTACACTTGACGTAGCGCTCGACCGCAACGCCATTGCTCGACGAGGTCTCAGCGTTGAGGAAGTAGCTACCGCGCTCGAGGTAGCAGTCGGTGGCAAGGAAGCTGGCACGGTTTTCGAAGGCGACCAGCGATATGAAGTGGTAGTCCGTCTTCCCCATGTGGTACGCAACAACATTCAAAGCGTCCTCGCGCTACCGATCATGCTTCCTGCCCGTGAAGGGGCTCACCGGCTATCTGTTCCGCTTCGCGATGTAGCATCGGTCCGATATACGGAAGGTCTTAATCAGATTAGTCGGGAAGAGGGAAAACGACGTATCGTTGTGCAACTCAACATACGTGGCCGGGACATCGGTTCCTTTGTTCAGGAAGCGCAGAGCGCCGTCGCTAGCGAAGTAGCCCTCCCGCCGGGCTCATGGCTCAAGTGGGGCGGTCAATACGAAAGTCTTCAGGCGGCTAAAGCACGGCTGCTGGTCGTCGTGCCGCTCGTATTCGTGCTGATATTCGCGCTTTTATTTATGGGCCTCGGCGGTCTCATTCCTGCGGCTGCGGTCTTTAGTGCAATTCCACTCGCTATTGCGGGAGGGGTGTTTGCCTTGGCTTTGCGCGGGCTGCCCTTTTCCATCTCTGCGGCGGTTGGGTTTATCGCACTGTCAGGTGTCGCGGTCTTAAACGGACTGGTCATGATGAGCAGCATCCGTAAGCACGTGAGTGACGGGGCGGAGCCCCATACCGCCATTATCGAGGGAGCAGTAGAACGACTGCGCCCGGTCCTCACGACTGCGCTCGTGGCGTCACTCGGGTTTGTTCCAATGGCTATCGCGCTTGGTACCGGCGCAGAAGTACAAAAGCCGCTGGCCACGGTGGTGATTGGGGGGCTCATCACCGCTACGGTCCTCACGCTCTTTGTGCTTCCTGCACTATGCACTTGGATATTTGGGCGGGGTGGGCCTTCACGATCAGCCAGCTTTTGAAGCTGGGTAGCCTTCTCGCGCGGTTGGCCTAGTGCTCAAAGTACGAATTTCCAAACTCATAGAACAACATGCCCAACAGCACCATTAGTGCCGCGAGGATAGCTAGACCCCACGGGAACGGGATGTGCTTGATCTGAGGCCGCTTCTTCATATCTCTCCCGTCGTCGGGAAATTGGCCGAAACGGGGTAGATTGCTAGAGCGCATGGCTATTATGCCTGCGCGTGTTGCACTAGCTGCTGCTGGACAACGCCGCACCGCAGGCACGAGCTTGATTGATAGCCTCGCAAGCTCATCTGCACACGAAAGGGCAAAAATGACTTCACTACTTGCCTTCCTTGGCGCAGCACTAATGGAAATCGCGGGCTGCTTCGCTTTTTGGGCGTGGCTGCGGCTGGATAAGTCGCCCCTGTGGCTGATTCCGGGCATGGTCGCATTGGCGCTGTTCGCGTACTTACTCACTTTGGTCGATAGCCCGCTCGCTGGCCGAGCGTATGCCGCCTACGGGGGTATCTACATCGCTGCGGCGCTAATCTGGGGATGGGTGGCGGAAGGGCAAAGGCCGGACAGCTGGGACGTTACGGGTGCCGCTATATGCCTGGTGGGGATGGCAGTCATCCTCTTCGGACACCGGGGGGGTGCTGCCTGACTAGTACTTGCCTGTCTGTGGTGCCCTGACGACCAACCTGACCCAGAAGACACCACTCGAATGGCCGCTTTGGGTCAAAAGCGGTCATCCGACCCAGGTCAGCCAAATGTCGGCTTTGCGCCATGTGTGGACGGCTCCTCGTTGGCAAGAGCTTTCTTGATGTTCTGTCCTTCGGTCGGTGCGGCCATGTGTGCGGCCTGTTGATGCGGCACACAGAGGCCGCTGGCCATAATGCCTTCCGCTAAGACGGGTCCCGATCAAAAGCACGCGCTCTAGGCGCCTTGGCGCAAATGGGTTTTCCCGTTCTCGGTGTCGACCGATGGTGCATTACATCGCGATTGCCCTTCCCAAACTCTGCCGGGTGCTGCTGCCTAGGCCGCAGCCACCGTAGGTTCTCTATATCGTTCTCCGGTCATCATCATGGCCCAGATCATCCTTGCCATCTTGTTGGCCAGCGCGACCGCCGCAATCTTGGGCGTGCGGCGGGCGAGCAGATGCACCAGCCAGGGCCGCTTGGTTCCATGCCTCTGAGCGTAACGGATGACCGCCAGAGCCCCAGCCACCAGCAGTTGCCGCAGATAGCGGTCACCCTGCTTGGTGATGCCGCCCAGCTTCTCCTTGCCGCCGCTGGAGTTCTGTCGCGGGACAAGCCCGATCCAGGCAGCCAGGTTTCTGCCAGACTTGAAGGCTGTGGGGTCCGGCACCGTAGCGACCATGGCGCTGGCCAGCACGGGGCCGACGCCGGGTACCTCCATCAGGCGGCGGCCCAGTTCCGTGGACCGGGCGCTTGCTCTGACCCGCCGGTCGTTCTCCAGCACCTGGTCATTCACCAGCCCGAACTGAGAGACCAGCGGCGCCAGTGAGGCACGGGCCACGGCCGGCACACGCTCATCATCCGGGTTGCCCAGGATGGCGATCAATCGCTGAAGGCCATTGCGGCCTACCGGGGCCACTAGGCCGTACTCTGCCATGTGGCCCCGGATCGCGTTCGACAGTTGAACGCGCTGGCGCATCAGCATCAGCCGCACACGGTGCAGGACCAGCGTTCCCTGCTGCTCGCAGGTCTTGATCTCGACAAAGCGCATGGTAGGCCGGGTCACCGCCTCACAGATCGCCTCAGCATCCGCCGCATCGTTCTTCTGACGTTTGACGTACGGCTTTACATACCGGGGCGGCATCAACCGCACCCTATGTCCCAGCTTGCTGAGTTCTCTTCCCCAATGGTGGGCCGCCGCGCAGGCTTCCATCCCGACCAGACAGGGTTCCTGCTTCGCAAAGAACCCCAGCAGCTTGCTCCGCGTCAGCCGCCGCTGGACGACAACCGTCCCTCCAGCATCAACGCAGTGCACCTGAAAAACCGACTTCCCCAAGTCCAATCCGATTGTTACCGCTGTTTCCACGGCTCTCCTCCATATTGCCAACCTCTACAGGCTGGCGGGTTGGTGGAGAGCCGTCCACAGCATCAATAGCGGACATTGAATTGGCTCGTACTTACAGGCGTGCGGAACTGATGATCCGCTTCGCCTTCACCACGGCGTAGATCGCTGGAATGACGAGCAAGGTCAAAACCGTTGAAGTGATCATGCCGCCAACCATCGGCACCGCGATGCGCTGCATGACTTCGGAGCCCGTGCCGCTGCTCCAGAGTATGGGCAGCAAGCCCGCCATGATCGCGATGACGGTCATCATCTTGGGCCGCACGCGCTCCACCGCGCCCTCCATGATGGCGTGGTAGAGGTCGTCCTGGGTCAGCGCCTGTCCCGCCTCACGCCTGCGCTCAGTCACCTCGCGCAAGGCATGGTCGAGATAGATCAGCATCACCACGCCGGTTTCGGCGGCGACACCGGCAAGAGCGATGAAACCCACGGCCACCGCCACGCTCATATTGAAGCCCATCAGATAGACCAGCCAGAAGCCGCCGGTGAGGGCGAACGGCACCGACAGCATGACAATCGCGGTCTCGGTAAGGCGCCGGAAGTTCAGATAGAGCAGCAGGAAAATGATGAACAGCGTGAGCGGGATCACCGTCATCAGGCGTGCTTTAGCCCGTTCCAGATATTCGAACTGGCCGCTCCATTCGATATGATAACCCGCAGGTAGCTTGACCTGATCCTGCACGGCGCGCCGGGCGTCATTCACATAACCACCAAGATCGCGGCCCTGAAGGTCCACATAAATGTAGCCGACAAGCTGGGCGTTTTCTGTGCGGATCGACGGCGGGCCGGGGCCGACCGAAACCGAGGCAAGCTGGCCCAGGGGAATGCTGGCGCCCTCGCTGGTGGCAACCAGTACATTGCGGGCGATGGCCTCTGGCGCGTCGCGATAGTCGCGCGGATAGCGCACGATGACGCCGAACCGCTCGCGGCCCTCAACGGTGGTGGTGACCAGTTCTCCGCCCAGCGCGGTTTTGATGACTTGCTGCACTTCCTCAATACTGACGCCATAACGCGCCAGCGCCTGGCGATCCGGCCGGACGTTGAGATAATAGCCGCCGGTCAACCGTTCCGCGAAGGCGCTGGTCGTTCCGGGGACTTTTTTGACCACCGCCTCGACCTGTTTTGCGATCCGGTCGATGCCTGCAATGTCATTGCCATACACCTTGACCCCGACCGGCGTGCGGATGCCGGTGGACAGCATGTCGATGCGCGCCTTGATCGGCATGGTCCAGGCATTGCTGACACCGGGAAACTGCAGGGCCGCGTTCATGTCCGAAGTCAGCTTGTCGGTGGTCATGCCCTTGCGCCATTGGCTCTCGGGCTTGAGGTTTATAATGGTCTCGAACATCTCGACGGGTGCGGGATCGGTCGCGGTTTCAGCCCGGCCCGCCTTGCCGAAGACGGATTCGACTTCCGGAAAGGATTTTATGATCCGGTCCTGGACCTGGATCAGTTGCGCCGCCTGGGTGATCGACATGCTGGGCAGGCTGACCGGCATGTAGAACAAGGTGCCCTCGTTCAAGGTCGGCATGAACTCGCTACCGGTGCGCAGGACCGGATAGACGGAGAGCGCGAGGATGACGGCCGCCGCCGCTATGGTTGTCTTGCGCCAGCGCAGCACGATTTCGATCAGCGGGCGATACAGCGTGATTAGAATGCGATTCAGCGGATTCTTGCGTTCCGGCATGATACGGCCCCGCACGAACAGCTTCATCAGCACCGGCACAAGAGTGATGGAAAGCAGCGCCGCACCCGCCAGCGCCAGGGTATGGGTATAGACCAGGGGCTTGAACAGCCGCCCTTCCTGTTCTTCCAATGTGAACACTGGCAGGAAAGACACGGTAAGGACCAGCAGGCTGAAGAACAGGGCGGGACCCACCTCGACGGCTGCGCGCTCCAAGGTGGTTACGCGCGATTCTCCTGGCGGCGCGCGTTCCAGCCGCTTATGCGCGTTCTCGATCATCACAATGGCCGCATCCACCATCGCCCCGACCGAGATCGCAATACCGCCCAGGCTCATGATGTTCGAGGTGACGCCAAGCCAGTGCATGACAATCAGGGCAATCAGCACGCCCACCGGCAGCATGATGATCGCCACCAGCGCGCTTCTGACATGCATCAAGAAGACGAAGCAAACCAGCGCCACGATCAGGCTCTCTTCCAGCAAGGTTCGCTTCAGCGTGTCGATGGCGCGAGTGATCAGGCTGGAGCGGTCATAAACCGGCAGGATTTTCACACCTTCGGGAAGGCTGCCCGCAATGTCGGCGATTCTGGTCTTGACGCTGTTGATGACATCGAGCGCATTGGCGCCGTCGCGCTGGAGCACGATGCCGGCGGCGACTTCGCCTTCGCCGTTCAGTTCCGTCAGTCCGCGCCGCTCGTCCGGCCCGATCTCGATCCGGGCGATGTCGCGCAGCAGCACGGGCGTGCCCTGGCTGCTCTTCAGGACAATCTGTTCCAGGTCTTTCGTGCCGTTGAGATAGCCATGCCCGCGCACCATATATTCGCGCCCGGTCATTTCTATGGTGCGTCCACCCACATCCATGTTGCTGGCGCGGATGGCATCGGTGACCTTGGAAAGTCCAATCCCATAGGCGCGCAGCCGGTTGGGATCGACCACCACTTGATACTGCTTGACGAAACCGCCGACGCTGGCGACCTCGGCCACGCCCTCGGCCTTGGTGAGCTGAAACCGGATCAACCAGTCCTGGATGGCGCGCAATTCGGCAAGCGTCTGCTTGGTTCCGACCACGGCATATTCGAACACCCAGCCGACGCCGGTGGCGTCCGGCCCAAGCGATGGCGTGACCCCGGACGGCAATCGCTTCTGCGCGAAGTTCAGATATTCCAGCACCCGGCTGCGCGCCCAATAAATGTCGGTTCCGTCCGCGAACACGACATAGACGAAGGACACGCCGAAAAACGAAAAGCCGCGCACAACCTTGGATTTGGGGACGGCCAGCAGCGCGGTGGTCAGCGGATAGGTGACCTGATCTTCCACTACCTGCGGGGCCTGGCCGGGATAGTCGGTATAGACGATCACTTGCGGATCGGAGAGGTCGGGTATGGCGTCCAGCGGCGTGTTGGCAACCGCATAAATGCCCATGGCAATGATCGCCCCCGTGGCGACCAGGACCAGCATGATATTCCGGCCCGACCAGCGGATTATGGATTCGATCATGGTTTGCCGCCGTTGAAGCCCAACAGCGCCGCGCGCAAATTGCTTTCCGCATCGATCAGAAAGTTGGCGCCGACAACCACACTCTCGCCCGGCTTCAGCCCCTCCAATATCTGGGTATGGCCGTCGCCATGCGCGCCGACACGCACAGCACGCGGTTCAAAGCGTCCCTGGCCACGTGCGACAAGCACCATCCGCCGCGTTCCGCTGTCCAGTATGGCGGAATCCGGTACCGTCAGCATCGGGGTGCGCGAGGCTTGCGAGGTGTCGATCTCGACGCTGGCATACATGGCTTCCCGCAACGCCCCGTCTGGGTTGGGAAGCACGATGCGCGCCCGGCCTGTCCGCGTGCTCGCCATCAGGGAGGGATAGATGAAATCGACCTTGCCGGCGAAACTGCGATCCGGATAAGCGACCAGAACGGCTTTGGCTTGTGCCCCGGCGCGCAGCGCGCCCAGGTCCTGTTCCTGCACATCGGCCATCAGCCAGACGCTGGACAGGTCGGCGATCTTGAACAGCGGATCGCCCGTGTTGAAACGCATCCCGTCGATGGCGGGTTTCTCGATGATGATGCCCGAGCGGGGCGCGACAATGGTAATGGAGCGCGTGGCGCGTCCGGTGCGGTGGATTTCGGCAATCACGGAGTCCGGCATGCCATACTCCCGCAGCACATTTTCCGCCGCCGCGATGGCGGCGGGGTCTTTCTCCTGCAAGGCGATGACAAGCCCGATCTGGCGGGTGATCACATCCGGACCCATCTGGGTCAGGGTATCGGGCGTTTGAATCCATACCCGCGCCAGGGGCTGCCCGGCGCGCACGGCGGCGCCGGTGGTGGACACCAGGAGCCTTTCGACCACCCCGTCGAACTTTGTGGTGACGGAAGCGAGCCTGCTTTCGTCCGGCTGTATCGTTCCGGTGGCGCGCACGGTTTGCGCCAGGGAGGCACGCAGTTCGACGGGCGCGGTTCTCACCCCCAACATCTGCATGCGGGCGGGACTAACGGTCACTAGGCCGGTTTCGTTTTCGCCTTCCCGGACGGCAATGTAATCCATTCCCATGGAGTCTTTTTTGGGCACTGGCGAGGTGTCGGCCAATCCCATGGGGTGGCGGTAATAGAGAATCTTGCCCGGACCCTTGGGCGCGGACGTCGTTTCCTGCTCTCCATACACCGCCTTATAGGCGCGTCCATCCGCCGAGTTTTTGGGCGTGGGCGAGTAATCGGGCTTGCCGTCTGGGTCTTGATAATAAAGCGGCTTGGCCGCCGACATCGCGGATACGGCCGGGGCATTTGCCGCTTGCGAAAGCGGGCCATCGGCGTGAAGCCAATAGCCCCCGGCGGCGCCGATTGCCACCAACCCTGCCGCGCCAACCGCGAGCGCCATTGCATGCACTGTCTTCATGACGTGTCTCCGACTATCGGGCGTGTGTGGCAGGCGGCGCAACGCACGCCGCCTGCTATCGCGTCAGGGCTTAAGCCTGACCGTGATCTTGCCGGTCACGGTTTGCATGACACCCTGGACCTTCGCGTTGAAGCTGACGTCCCAATCGTCGGGCTTTTTCCAGACCGATCCGTTGTCGATCTCGAAGCCGTAGGTTCCGGGCGGTTTCTCGCCGAGCGCCTTGATCGGAGCCGTCATCGCGGCCATGCCCATCGGACCCATGTCGGCCCGACTTTGGATGATGATCGCGCCGCTGACGGGCTTGCCCGCATGCATCAGTCTGACCGACACGATGCTCTTGCCGGCACCAGTGGATTTTGGCGGCGCGGCAAGCTCAAAGCGGTAGCCCGTGGTTGCGGTCATCGCCTTGGGGCTGGTCATTTTCATGCCGCCCATGTCCTGGGACAATGCTGGGGTGGCTGAAAATGTGGCGGCGAGCGCGAGGCCGACAAGCCAAGCGTTCTTGGTAATGCTGGTATTCATATGGTCCTCCTGCCCGCGCGCGATGGCGCAGGCCGAATGATTGGTTCATGCCGGAATCGAGCTTCTGGACAGGCCCCGAAAATGCGGGCGCCTTGAAGCGCAAACGAACAGCCCGCGCCCTGCGCAAGCCGTTACGGTTTGTCAGGCGATGGGAGGAGGAAGGGCAGGAAGAATGGCGATGCTGCTGCGGTCTGCGTCAGGCGCGCGCACAGCCTCGCCGCTTCGATAAAGCCCTTGCGTCAGCAAGGCTGCCGAGATGGGCAGGCCGCAAGCCAAGCATATGCCGCAGATGCTGCCGGTGTTCTTCGACGGCAGGTTCTTATCGTCATGCTGAGCCATGTCCATGCAATCGCCAGACATACCGGGCATTGCCATATCGGTCATCGCCATGTCCGAAGGCGCCTTGGCGGGTATTGCCGCCCAAGCTGGCGCTGCCGCACCTAGGACAATACTCAGCGCGGCAATCAGCGAGACTAACCTCCGCGAGAACAGCCCATGAAGCATGCTTCGGATCATAGGTCGGGTGACCCGTGAGATCAAGAATGACGAAAACATCAAGAGAATTGTAGGTCTTTGCGGTGGTTGCCGGGGTGACGACTGCCGATCTAAGGCGTCATCCGGGCCTAACAATACTAAGTTCCTAGAGGTATTGCGGGGGACGCGGCGCCCCCGCCGATACCCCGGCGCCCGGGCCCCAATACGCGCGCTACGGATGCGTGGAGCCTGTACCGATATCCAACCAATGCGCTCCACTATTGCGCAGCGCGGCGGCGCTCGAACCCCTGATACTGCAGCACCCCCGTGGTGGCGACGGCCGCAAAGGCCAACATCACCCAAGGCAGGTTGGGCTGCTTGATGGCCCACTGATATGTAAAAGTGTGCACGGCCATCAGTGCGAAGGCTGCATAATTCCAGCGCTGTAGCTGCTTCCAGCCCGGGGTGCCCATCTTACGCAAGCAAGCGTCGTTCGAAGTCGCGAGCAACGCCAGCAGGATCAGTGCGGCGATCAATCCAGTGAAATTGCCGAGACCGAATATGTCATGGCGAAAGGGCTGAATGTGTTTTTCCTGCCAATCCTCATAGATGTAATAAAGCCAGGGGCGCCCTCGCAAATGCTCGAAATTCCCCACCACGGCATGGAAGATGCCCGTCACGCCCGCCCAGATGCCGATGTCCCGGCGAAAATCCACCGAGATCGCCGCGCCGCGGCGTCTCTTCAATAGCTTCCAAGGCCCGATCATCAAGCTCAGCCCAATCAAGAACAGTGCTGGATACGCGCTGGAAAAACTCAGGCGGGTGATGACGTCGGAATAATCCCGCGTGGCGTAAAGCAGCCCGGTCGTGGCCAAAGTAAGAAGGCCGATTGGTAGATGATGACGCCACAGGCGACGAGACAGGCGATGGGAAATCATGACCGTTGCTGATCCTGGGGAGTTTTGTTTGTCTTAAAGGGCTGCTCAGGGCGCCACAACCAGCTTAGTCACTGAAGCGGGCCGCCTGCTGCCCGGGGCATCGGCCCAGTCGGCGACCGTGCCATCGGCAAAATATTGATGTGCCACCCAGGAAATTTGTGAACCGGTCCGTGGATTACGGGCCGTAAATACATACTGCCGCGCAAAACCTGGCAAAA
Source organism: uncultured Alphaproteobacteria bacterium (assembly GCA_902825865.1). Taxonomy (GTDB): domain Bacteria; phylum Pseudomonadota; class Alphaproteobacteria; order Micropepsales; family Micropepsaceae; genus Rhizomicrobium. Next base: position 33,542 of record CADECX010000010.1, on the reverse strand, counting down.
TCTCTCCGCGCCAGGTGATGACCGACGTTCCTGCCTCGCCTTTGCGCACTTCATGGGGATCGTCAGCGTCGGCGACTGACACCAGTTCGACACCGTCGGGCACGACGAGTTCCACTCGCACGGTCGAGACTTTTCCTTCGGTGGGAACGGTGACCTGATACGTTTCAGTCATTGCTGGTTTGGATTCAGCAGGCTTCACCCGCACATGGGCGCTCGCGGCAGTTATCGCAAGCAGAGCAATGCCACCAACCAAAACTCCCGCAAGCGGAACATGCCGTGTTTGAAGCAATTTCATGTCTTCTCTCCCCTTTTTGTTTTAGAACCAGACCCTGATCCCGGCCGCTCTCAAATGAGATACGCGGGTAGGTTTATCATCCCTCCCCTGGCGGCAATATTTTTGCCAGCTTTTGTCGCGCCCTGCGAATCCGCATCTCAATCGCTTTCGGGGTGGTTTTGAGCATGGTGGCGGCTTCATGGTGCGACAGTCCGCTGACCGCCGTCAGAAGCAAAGGTTCCTTGTAAAAAGGTGGCAGTTCGGCAATCGCCTGGTCCAGCTCTTCGAGCCGTTCGCTTTGTGAATCGGCGGCATCGCCAGGCGTCTGCAGCTCCACCTCGGTAGAAAAAATGCTCAGGATCAACCGGCGGACGGTCTGACGCCTGGAAAAGTCCCGGCATTTGTTGAGCGCGATTGCACGCAGCCAGGGCATCAAGGGGCGCGTGCTGTCGAACCGACCTACCGCTGTCCAAGCCGCCACGAAAGTATCTTGGAGAAGATCATAGGCGTCGTCGCTATTGCCGAGATACCGGCGAATGAAGCGGAACACCGGCTGCTTATATCGCCGGACAATGACCTCAAACGCCGGACGGTCGCCTGATGCCGCCCGTTTAACGAGATGATGATCGCTGTTCTCCGCCTCCGGCGTCACGGAACGTGGCCAGTCAGATTCTTTGTAATAAGGACATCGAAGGTCTTGGCCTGTTCGGGAGTCAGAACTTGGCGCATGGCGAGGACATGCCGCACGCTTTCCTCCTGAAGCGCCATCATTGCTTTGTGGAACCGCTCAATTGCGGCTTTGGCAGCCGGGCCATAGGTGTGTTCGCGGGAGATGGCTTCGGCTAGATCGCGGTTGGCCGCATGCATCTCTCCGCCATAAAGCCGGCGCTGTTCGGCAAAGCGCTTTTCAAGCCCTTCTATCTGGCGATCCTGGTCGGCGCTCAGAGCCAGCGCACGGTGCAGCAAGGTATCGAGATCGGGCGAACGGGTTTGGCGGATGCCATATTGGACTCCCAACCAGCCTGCCAGCCCTGCCGCCAGGACAGTGGCAAGCAGCATGGCGACAAAGGTCCGCACCTGGCGAGTCACGGTTCAGCCCCAAACAGGAGTGTCGCGGGTGCGGACTGGCCGGCGCCCCCAAACCAATCGGTCACCGGCGGTGGGACAGCCCTGGCCGCGGTGGCGCCGCCGGCAGCGGACAGCAGGACGGCCAAACTCAAGACCAGTCCTTGCCAGGTTGCCAATCTGCGGTTTGCTGCCGAGGCTGCGTTCAAAGACTGTTCGCGCGCCCAAATGTCCTGTTCCAGACGGTGCAGCCTGCCATTCTCATCGCGCGCCTGCAAACGCTCCAGCATGTCATCGATCATGGTGTGCCTCCAATTGCCCATTCCTAATACGCACCGATAGATATCTACCCTCTCCATGAGAGGGATGGGAGGCGATTGGGCGTAATATCCATAGAACGCCGGCGACGAGATCGCCGACGCGGATAGCACCACCAAAGGAGAAACGGCATGAAATCTTTAGCATTTGCGGCACTTTCCGCCGCATTGGTATTTGCGGCGACAACGGCATTTGCGCAGAGCCAGGGCAGCATGGACCACAAGAACATGCAGGGTATGTCCGGCATGGGTAACATGATGGGTATGCACATGATGCCGGCAACGGTCACCGCGATCGATTCTAAGACTGGTCTGGTGGACGTTACTGCCGGCAGTATGGCGCTCAAGGTGCACTTCCCGCCGGCTTCTCTGGCGGCCCTGAAGGCAGGCGATAAGATCACCCTCCATTTGGGCTTCAACAAGCAATAAACCTCTGGAAGCATTTCCGCCCGTTAAAGTGGGGCAGAGCCAGGGGTGTGTAAGTGACAACTTCGATAAGGAACCGTTGCATGTCAAAATTCGCCGCTGGATTGGCTGTCCTTGTTCTCTCCCTCGCTCTTGCGGCGCCTGCCTTTGCGCATACTGCGTTGTTGGGCGCGATCCCTGCGCCAAACGCCACTATTTCTGCACCCAAAAGCATCAAGCTGACTTTCAGCGAAAAGATCGTGCCCGCTTTTTCGGGGTTTAAGGTTGCGATGGGCGATGGCATGAGCATCGACGTAACGACCAAGGTATCGAGTGACGGAAAGACCATGACCGGCACCCCAAAAGGCGCTTTCATGCCGGGCAGCTACAAACTCTCGTGGCATGCAGCCTCGGTGGTGGATGGTCACCGAACCGAAGGCACTTACACCTTCAAGGTCAAATAGCGTTGGCGGAGCCGTTCCTCGCGCTTTGCCGGTTCCTTGAATATGCGGGAGCGGCGGTCCTATTCGGATCGCCGCTTCTACTTCTTTATGGAAGCCCCCTTCCACCTACCGCGACCCGCGATGATCTGAAGTGGCTCAAGCACCTTTTATGCTGGGCGGCCCTGACAATACTGACAGCATCGCTGTTCGGTTTTATCGCCCAAACATCTCATCTCGCGGGGTCGCTGGCGCTTGCCCTCGCGCCTGAAACTTTGAAAGCCGCTGTGTGGGACATGGATTTTGGTAAATCGAGCCTGATCCGCATCGGTTTCGCTTTATTGGAGTTCATCGCCATCATGCTGTTGCCGGCCGGTAGGCGGCTTTGGTGGACTTCGACAGCACTGGGAGGAGTAATCTGCGCCAGCTTTGCCTGGATGGGTCATGGCGCAGCTACCGAAGGCAGTATCGGCAACCTCCATTTGGCTGGGGACATAGTACATATCCTGGCCGCAGCGGCATGGATCGGCGCTTTGGTGATGTTTTCGATTGTACTCGCCCGGCCGTCACCTGAGCCCACGGCCCAAAAGTCGATCTGCAGGTCCCTTTCATCTTTTTCCGGAGCTGGAACGGCATTTGTTGCCGTCATCGTCGCTTCGGGTTTGGTCAACAGCGCATTTCTGGTGGGATGGAATCTGGAACAGATCGTCTCGGCCCGTTATGGCCAGGTTCTGATCGTCAAACTCATCCTTTTCGCTTTGATGCTGGCGATGGCCGTGCGCAACCGCTTCCGCCATGTGCCGGCCTTGGCCAATGCGCTCCAAGGCTTGGCGTCATCCCAACAGGCGATGGCCGAATTGCGGCGCAGTATCTTTCTGGAGACTTGTTTGGCGGTAGCCGTTCTGGCTTTGGTCGGCTGGCTGGGGATGCTGGAACCGGTAACGGGTTGATTTCAGCCATAGAACCAAGCGGACTCCCGTAGGCGGCCACGAGCGTCCCCATCAAGATCAGGGATGGCCCGACGAAACCGCAACATATTGGCGCTCTATTCCCGTCTGATGTGCTTACCCGCCGTCAGATTTCAGCCAGTTCTCGAGGGCCGACATACCTTTGGTATTTTCCTGAATAGTCCTTTCCGCGATGCGCCGCCGCCTCATGTCCCCAGAACGGTACACTGGCCCTAGCCATGGCCTGCAAATGGAATTATCGCCATGGGAGGGATGGCGGATAATCATGCGTATCTAGAAACCAGGCAATCTCTCCACTCCGAGTTTTCATGAAAAACCCACTTCGTGCGGATCGTTCGACCTTGGCCCTATCTGCCACTAGTTCCCTCAAGACGAACATGTCATGGAGGCTCTCATGAGGCGCTTGGATCGCCGCCAGCTGCTGGGGAGGGTTTCCTTGCTCGGAGGAGGCCTCGCATTCGGTTCGGTGCTTCCGGCCTGGGCACAGACCGGTACCGAAGGTTCAAAACAGCTTATTCCGACTTTGAGCGGTGCCAATATTGGTCTGCGTATTGGTCATTCAAGCCTGAATGTCGATGGAAAATCGGGGCATGTTGTCACCATCAATGGAACTGTTCCAGGGCCGCTGCTGCGACTGAAAGAAGGGCAAAATGTCCGGCTCTCGGTCACAAACGATCTGCAGGAAGATACGTCAATTCATTGGCACGGCCTTCTAGTGCCCTTTCAAATGGACGGCGTGCCGGGAGTCAGCTTTCCTGGGATCAAGCCTGGCCAAACCTTCGTCTACGAGTTTCCAATCATACAGTCGGGGACCTACTGGTATCATAGCCATTCCGGGCTCCAGGAGGCCGAGGGCCATTACGGGCCTATCATCATCGACCCCGCGGATAAGGATCCGGTGGCCTATGACCGTGAGCACGTGATCGTGCTCTCCGATTTCAGCTTCATGCATCCCCACACCATCTTTGCGCGGTTGAAGCAGCAGGCTGGAAATTTCAATTACCAAAAGCAGACTGTTGCCAGCCTTCTGGCCGGAAAGGATCAGACGTTTGCTGAGCGGATGCAGTGGGGAAAAATGCTTATGGATCCCACTGATATTTCCGATGTTACCGGCGCCGTTATGACATTTCTAGTCAACGGGCATGGTCCCCGTGACAATTGGACTGGCCTGTTCACGCCAGGCGAACGTGTTCGCCTCCGTTTCATCAACACCGCCGCCCAAATGGTTTTCGACGTGCGCATTCCTGGACTGAAGATGACGGTGGTGGCGGCCGATGGTCAAAACGTGCGGCCCGTCGAGGTGGACGAATTTCAGATTGGCAACGCGGAAACCTACGACGTCATCGTTCAGCCAATTGAAGACAAGGCCTTTACGCTCGTTGCTGAAGCGATCGATAGATCGGGAATGGGCCGCGCGACGCTCGCGCCGAGGCCCGGTATGACCGCCGCAATTCCGCCACTACGAGAACGGCCGCTCGCCACCATGAAGGACATGGGTATGGATATGGGTGACATGAAGGGTATGAACAACATGTCCGGCTCAATGCCAGGGATGGAGCCCCGCACGGAGGCCCAGAGTATGGCCGGAAAACCCGTTACAGATCATGCCGCCATGGGCCATGACATGGCGGGAATGGTGGGAATGACGGCGCCGCCGGGCATGGCGCCGCCGAAGCCACGCGGTTCTGACGCAATGGGGAACATGCCTGGAATGTCCATGCGTGATCCGAAAAATGCCCCTCAGATAAAAATGGGACCCGGCGTGCAGACAATCGCCCCCATGCCAGTGGACCGTACCGGCGAGCCCGGCCAAGGATTGGAAAGCGTGGGCCACAGAGTCCTGGTCTACAAGGATCTGATCGCCTCAACCATGAACCCCGATACCCGCGTCCCGACGCGCGCGCTGGACATCCACCTCACGGGCAACATGGAACGATTCATGTGGGGATTCGACGGCTTGAAGTTCAGCGAAACGACACAACCCTATAGCTTCGAAAAAGGCGAACGCGTGCGCGTGACGCTTATCAATCATACGATGATGGCCCATCCCATCCACTTGCACGGGCATTTTTTCGAGCTGACGCATGCCCCGATGGGATATGGCCCGCGAAAGCACACCGTGATCGTGCAGCCTGGGGGGAAAGTCTCATGGGACTTTACCGCTGACCCGGGCGATTGGGCGTTTCATTGCCATATGCTTTACCACATGCACGCGGGAATGTTTCAGATCTTCAGCGTTCGCCCTCTTGAAGGAGTAGCCACATGAAACGGCTTCTTCTGCTTGGCCTTCTTCCCGTAGCGCTGGGCGCGACAGCTCAGACGATGGACCATTCGAAGATGCCTGGGATGGTAATGCCCGGTGACCAACAAAAGCCGACAAAGAAAACCGCAAAGAAACCGGCTCCTGTGGCCAAAAGCGCTGCGGGAAAATCCGCCAGCCCCTCGAAACCGTCTGGGGCAGTGATGGATCATTCCGCGATGCCCGGTATGACTATGCCTGCTGATCCGCAGTCCCAAGGGCACTCTTCAATGCCCGGCATGAAAATGAAACCTGCTCAGCCCTCGGCGAATCACTCCGCCATCCCTGGCATGAACAAGCCGGCCTCAGGGGCGCATGACCATTCCTCGATGCCCGGCATGACTATGCCTTCTGCCCAACCGTCACTGAAGCAACCGTCCATGCCTGGAATGGCGATGCCTTCCGGACAGTCCCCAATGCCAGACCAACCCTCCATGCCCGGCATGAACATGAGCAATACACCTGGCCACAACATGGCGACTATGGGATCCGTGGATGTTCCCCATAGCCCGCCCCCGCCCCCGCCCGGTGACCGCGCCGCCGATCGTTTCTTCGCACCGGCGGTTATGGTGGATGCCCGCGCCCAGTTACAGCGGGAACACGGAGGCGAAAGTGTTTCCATGGTCATGTTAAATCTTGCCGAGTATCAGGTGAAAGACGGCGCAGATGGCTTCCGCTGGGACGGCCAAGCCTGGTACGGGGGCGATATTCATCGGTTTGTTCTCAAAAGCGAAGGTGATGCTACCGGCGGCGAAGGCGTGGAGAGTGCTGAGCTCCAGGCCCTCTATTCTCGCGCCATCGGCGTTTACACAGACGTGCAGTTTGGTCTTCGGCAAGACTTCGAGCCCAACAATCGCACATATGCGACCGCCGGCTTTCAGTCACTCTTGCCTTATTGGTTCGATGTTGAAGCTTCGCTCTACCTCTCGAACAAAGGGGAGCTTCTGGGAAGATTTGAAGGTGTCTATGACTTTCTGCTCACCAACTATTTAATTCTTCAACCCAGGGCCGAGCTTAATTTTGCGGCCCAAAATACGACGGAAACGCAAATCGGTTCGGGTTTGTCAAACGCTGAACTCGGCCTCCGTCTGCGCTATGAAATTACCCGCGAATTTGCCCCGTACATCGGCGTTTCCTGGGACCGGCAATTCGGACAAACAGCCAATTATTCGCGCGCACTCGGCAAAGGCGTTGAAGCGACCAGCATAGTGTTCGGTATCCGCGCGTTCTTCTGACCCCCTTTCACTGTCCCTGCTCGGAACAGGGGTTTCATTACCGCCGTGGCGCAGTATGGCACACGGCCGTTTCCCGATGTGCTGGATAGGCGGTCGCGAAACTCAGTCGCGTAAGCATGCATTAGTGAATTTTGACCATGCCGACGCCTTTGATGTTGTTGAATGAGTCGGTCTGATGACAGCTAAAGCATTGGTCCACCCGGGCACTACTCTTGCCGGCGATAACCTTGTCCATCATATCGAAATGCATCATGGAATGGCTAGGAGGTGGCTTGTGGCACTGGGAGCAGTCCGTTGATCGAGGACTTGGGTGCAGAAAACCCCTGATCTTCCAGGAGGTGGTTTGATGGCAACTGGCGCATTCCTTACCAAAAAAACTTTGATGCTTGTCGACGTTCGCGTGGCAGGTTTGGCAGTCAAGCACGGCGCGCGGGCCAATACTCCGATTTGCGATCTTCTCCAGAACGGCATGATCCATTCGGGTGGGACGGACACCTATTCCTTGGTGTTCAATGTGGCAACCACGACATTCCCCCACGCTGACATGAAATGAAGTGGCAGGCTTCATAAGCAGCTCAGGCGCAAACGCATGGCATGTGACACATTTAGCTGCGGTAATGCCCTTATTGGGAGCATGGCAGCTTTCGCATTTATCTTCGAGAAACGCGTGGGCCTGGCTGAGCGGCCCCGGTTTAACCGCGGAAGCCCAGATCGGCAGCGCGCCACTGCCGGAGCGATAAATGGCAAACGGCACCGCGACTACGGTCAGCAATCCAACCGCGGCCAGTATCAGGTAAAGGATGGTTGCTGGCTTCATCCGATCCACCGTAGCCCGTAGTAGATGCTGCTCCAGATATGAAGGGTAAGCAGAGCATACATCGCAATAGCCGCCGCAATGTGCAGGACCATCCAGCGGCTGAATGCCCGCTTGAGCATGTCGCGCCCGGTGATCGTAAATTCGAGATCGGATATAGCGCCCAGTAAATTACCGAGAGGAAGTCCAGAAGGATCGACCACGGCTTGATCTTGCAAATCCATCTGGGCCAGCACTAGTCCGTCATAGCGCGTCCGTAGGACCGCTAGGTCCCTCTGCTGTTCCTTGAGCTCCTGCCCCACCTCGGCGAGGTAGTATCGCCCGACAAACCCGCTGGCTACGACCGCGAGCATTAGCACCACCAGCGCTATGCCCATGGGGCTCTGAAACTTGTGTCCGGAATGGATAATCCCAAGCAGGGCCCCAATCGTCCCTGCATAGACATGGAACGTCAATACGGCACCGAGGGAGAAGAACCCGTTCGTATGCGACTTGATCCAAGGTTGTCTCTTTACAGCCGTATAGGCCAGCAGGAGCACAAAAAGTGTGGTCGCCGCGATGCCGAACAAGCCGCCGATCGAGCTACCGGGAAACTGCGGGGCGACATGGAAGAGAAAGACCGGAACGATCAGCGCAAGCACGCTCAATAAGCCGCCGACTGTGACCTTCTCGCTCTCGGTCATCTCAGGCGTCCACGACGAGATTCTGCGCGGACTTCGCCTGACACGCCAGAATTATGCCGCTCGCCTTTTCCTCAGCGGATAGCGAGTCTTCCACCTCCATCGTCACCACACCTTCGCTCAGCGGGACCTTGCACCGGCCACACGTTCCGACCCGGCATTCGAAGTCGATCACCACGCCTATGGCTTCCGCGGCCTCAAGCACCGACTGATCCGGTGCGAGCTGTCCGGTCTTGTTCGACTTTGAAAAGGTGATGCTGGCCTGGGCCGAGGGCGCCGTGACTCCGGGCGCTGCTGAGGCGGAGGGCGCGACGGTGAGTGGAGTCGCGCCTTCTAGCGGGGCTGCTGGCGCGCTCGGAGGCGCAGGGTCAACTACCGGTCCACCCCTCGGTGGAGCGAAGTCCTCTGTTTTGACCTGTTCCGGCGGAACGTTGAGCTTCAGCAAAATCGCTTTCACCGCCTCCATCATTGCCGGAGGGCCGCATAGGTGAATCCTACGACGCGCGATGTCGGGCACGCACTGCGTGATGAGTTCAGCGGTCATGTATCCTACCGGTCCCGACCAATCGGTTCCTTCCGGTTTGGAGACGACGGAGACAATGTGAACGTTCGGGTGCCGGCGGGCGAGATAGGCGCATTCCTCGCGAAAGATCAGGTCGCAAGGTGCATTGACGCCATAAAGGAGATGGATCTCATTGTGGTAGGACTTGTCGGTCAGGTAGCGCAGGACGCTCATCATCGGTGTGATGCCGACGCCTCCCGCCATCAGTACTATTCCCTCCGCTTCCTTTCCCGTGAAAAAAAACCTTCCAGCCGGAGCCGAAACTTCCAGGAGATCGCCGGTTGTCGCATGGTCATGGAGATGGCGCGACTCCAGTCCGTATTGCTCGCGTTTGACGGTGAGCTCGATGTAGTCGCGCTGCGTAGGCGATGAGGAAATCGTATAGGATCGCCGGACCTTGTGCCCGTCGATTTCGGAAGTGATAGTCGCATATTGCCCGGGCAGGAAAGTGAAGGGGATTGGTGCGAGATTGGCTTCCATCAGTCGAAACGTTTTGACGGTCGGGGTCTCATCAAAGATGGATTTGATTCTCAGAACACCCTTCCACGGCCGCTGGAATGGCGTGGTAGGCGCGGCCTTCGGGTTGTCCGCTCCCAGTGCGAGGGCCGCAGCCTTTTGAGCATCCGGACTAGACGGGCCTTGAGAAAGAACGGAAGCGGATGCGCCCGCTCCGGGCGGCTGACCTCCTGGAGTAAGCCGTTGCGCAAGATCGCTGATCCGGCGTAATCGCGCCCAACGCAGGAGCAGCGCTGTCAGAAGGGCGCCAGCCAGAAGCAACATCGCCGTCCAATGAGCCCACGAAATATCGCGGAACCCTCCGTCCATCCGCATCTCACCGCTTTCCCCAAGGCTCATCTCTCGCCGAAACCAGGTCAAAGCGATACGGCGAGGTGGCTGTGCTTCGTTCAGGGCTTGCAGCGCGCTGGCGCCGCTTCGGACCAGCGACAATCCCTCCCGCACCCCTCGCGCCGCTTCCTGCGCGCCTGCCAGGTCATTCGACGACTGCGCGTGATGAAGATCTATCTGGCCAGCGGAGACCTTCTGAGCCCCCGCGCCAAGACGCTCGTTAGCTAAGTCTTTGATGGTTCTCCGTGCGCTGGCGGTGAGCGACGGAAAGTCCATAAGAGAGGGATAAAACGGCTTCGGGCCAACTGCACCGCAACAGCCTGCGCCTCCCTGTGATGATTTTGTGGATGCCGACGATGGCGACATCATTTTCATCATATCTGCCATGGTATCGGGGACGGGTGGAAGAGCTGGCCCCTGCGCGGGAGCCTTGGCGCCGGACGCCGGCATCCCTTCCATCGGCGCTGCATCTGCTGCCGGATGGTGAGACCCATGGTCGGAAGTAGGTACTTGCGCGAATGTGGGTGGGCATCCCAAAAGCATCGCACTGATTATTGCGCAAGCGCTTTTGATGGCCGTCCACCCGCAGCGACGTTGGCCTTTCGGCAAGTTAACCCTAGCTATCAAACCAAATTCGTCATTGGAGATGAAGCTCCACCACGTCGTTGATCGCCGGCGAGCCGGTGTGAACTCCTCAGCATTGCACCGTTCCGCTCAGGCGTCCTAGTTTCAGGACACCAAGAGTCTAGCTCCAGTTCGCACCCCTGCTTTGATGCAGATCAAAGGCTGGGCAGTTTGTGCGTAGCAGTGCAAGGATCGAATTTGCGCCAAACTGACTTCGCGCTTTGCTCTTGTGGCAAAACGTTCGGCAGTTATAGGGTTTGCTCAGTTGACGCCGTTAGTTCACGATCGCGGATGCATATTGCGATGATCAAAGGTGGGCAACTGGCCGAGTGGCGCCTGAGCTTTAAGTGCCTCTTGCGCCACCCACCGACCTTGTAAGAAACGTGTTCTAGCTGCGCAGTTCGACAATGTCGTTAACCGCCGGCGTACCGTCGGTGACAACTACATGGGCAAAGTGCTCATCCACGATGCGGTTCACTGTGACGTGACCCGTGAGGCTGCGGCCGTAAGTGGGCATTTTTCCGTGTGTCCGCTTGACACGATAAACTTCAAGAACCTGGCCGACCTTTGCGCCGTCTGCGGAACCGATACAAACGACGGTTCCGCTAGCATCTTTATGAACGATCTGACCGCGCATGAAGATGCTGTGCCCGATATCAGCAGCCAATGCCGGTTGCGCGCCTAACAGGGCAAGTGCGAATAAGGGGAAAATAATCGCTTTGTGCATCATCTGAACTCCTTCATGACGAGGCCCGAACAGTTCAGACATCCATCATGCTGGTTCGACGTTAACTTAAGCGACAGGTTGGTGTTTTGATCGAGATCAAATGAAAGACAATTTTTCCCATAACGATGAGGTGCTTACGACCGAAACTGCACATTGTTTGTGCGCATGGAACTATAGTTGCCCATACATTGAACTCGCTGCCCTTATCATGGGCTACGGCCTTTGATCCTGAATTCGAAGGTGAGGCTGAGCAATGTTCCTCGCGAGGAGATTTTTGAGTTCCCAAGACGAAATGGCGGACTCGACAGCATAGATTGATCGAGATCAAGGCGCGCCCGTACCGGCTAATTACAGTAACGGCGCCGTTGCAGTTTCTCCGCCTGCGATCTCTACGGATTACTCTGTAATGCGACCGCTCGCCGGCGTTCCGGCTAATTGTGGAGACTTTCATGCAATATCGTTTTAACTTCTTTATCGCGACCGCGCTCGCCGGATTGTGGTTCTCAGCTCCCGCCCTCGCTGCCGATAGCGACAACAGATCAGGCACCGTTCTGGCGCAAGCGACAGCTGCCCCGCATATGCCTATGAAGGGGGCCGCCCCCGGCGCGGCAATGCAGTCTGCCTCAAAGGATCAGGACGCGCGTCATATGGGGGCCCACATGGAACAGATGGGCATGCACATGCAGCAGATGGGAAAGAAGATGGGAAAGAAGGGCATGCAAATGCGCAAGAGCGGTAGTGCCATGGGCATGGACATGGGCAAGATGGGCATGAGCATGGAAAGCATGGAGAAGGACATGGAAATGACAGATAAAGCCATGGAGTCTGGGCACATGTAGCGATCAGGGCCTAAGATGGCTTGAATCGCCGGTAACAAGCTCGACCACGTGAGGATATTTGTTGAAGGTATAACTCGCCCGCCGGGTTTCGGCTGGCCTCGGTCGCAGTCCTTTTTCCTAAACTGCGGATTACGTCAGCGCGGAGTCAATACAGCCGTAGCAGTCGCTGCTGCGTTCTCTGCCTTAAAGGTCACCGGCCAATGCGTTCTGCCCTACCGATATCATCACCGACCTACATCGATTTATGAAATCAGTTGGTACAACGCAGCGCGATTTCGAAGGCAGACCCGCCGCACTGTTGGCAGTTCGATCACGGCGTCACGTTCGAGTTGCGACAAGCTCCGCGAAACCGTCTCGATCGTCAATCCCAAGTAGTCGGCGATGTCTTGGCGGGTCATTGGCAGATCTATGACTTCTTTTCCTGGTTGACGGCTGGACATTTCAAGTAAGAACGTTGCGAGTTTCTCGACGGCGCCGCGGCGGCCAAGGAGCATGGAATGCTCTTGTGTCCGCTCCAGACAGTTCATTGCGTGCGAAAAGAACTGTTGCGCCACTTGATCATTCGTCGCGGCGAGCTTCTCCATGCCGTTCCGGCGGTAAGCGATTAAGCTGCATTCGCTGACGGCCTCGGCGGCAAGCCGATGTTCAGCGCCTGATTCGAACCCGAATACGTCACCGGAGATATAGAATGCGTCGATCTGACGTCGGCCATCGTTCAGAACTCTGCAAGTCCTAACGACACCACTTGCAACTTTATAGAACGATCTATTTTTGTCGCCCTGACGATAGACTTGGTTATCTACCGCAAAGTGGAGCACCGGACCGGTCGGCCCAAGACAGCTTCCATCGCGTCTCTCCAGCAGCAGTGACGGAGGCCATGACATTCTCGCGGTAATGGCGTGATCCAACACATAACTGCGTTCGGCTAGCGTGGCTTGTAGAGCGGCTGGTAGGGTCGGCATCGACGGCTCCTGTCGGAAACACCCTGGGCGGATCAGGAAAACTTCGCGCCAAAATTATTGCTTATGGCGCTGGCGTTCTGTTTCCAGAAAAGAGGCGCACAAAGCTCGGCCAGAGATTGAAAAAGAACGCGAAGATCACGGCCGTAGTCCACCCGTACACTGCCATAGCGATCAGGCCATAAAAGAAGCTTCGTGCATCGAATAACTGGAACCCAGGAATTAGGTCGGTAAGTATGGTGTGCCCTCTTAAATCGGGGAGGAGAAACCAGAGTGCAATGCAAAGAACATATAGCGCTTGAAACAACATGCAGGTACCGAACATCGTCTGTAAGTACGGTAGGGTTTGAGATTTTGTCATGGCACCTAATTCAGTCCACAATGAAACTTATCGTCCGAAGGCTAGTTCGTAATGGTGATTGCACCTTGATGCCCAGCGGCATGTGATTAGAACAAGCACCGCCCACAAACAGTCTTATTGAAAGCTGGAGCAATGCCCAGTATGCGCGGCAATGGCGCCTACTCACACAACTCACAATCGGGCATTTCGATCCATATACCTATGGGTGGTATCGGCACTTTGGGAATCGCAAGCTCCCAAAAGGAGTTACCTTAACGCCCGACAACTGGGCGACCACTTAAGTGGCTCGTCTCGTGCCGGAGGGTTGCTTCAATTTCCCGAAGTGAGGACGACCTCGCTAACATCGCTAATGATCTCTTTTGCACACCCTCGCTATTTGTGCGATCTACTGAGAACGTCCATTAGTTCCGCGATCTTTTTGCGTTGCTCACCCTTTTCGCCCGAAGCCACGGCATGTTCGACGCAAGTCGCAATGTGATCACGCAAAATCTCTTCCTCCGCGCGTCGCAACGCGGCCCGAACCGCCGCAATTTGCGTCACTACATCAATACAATAGCGATCTTCCTCCACCATCCGCCCAATACCGCGGATCTGGCCCTCGATGCGATTGAAACGTTTAAGTGCGGATGTCTTGATGTCTTTGCGCATGCTTCCTATATACCCCCCTGTGGTATATTAAACAAGAGGGTGACCATGGCGAACACAAACCAACTCGGCGGCGGATGCTGCGGCGGCGCTACAAAGGCCGCACAGAGCCAAGCACGCCAGCCCTCCGCGCAGCCAGCGGCTGTCAAAGGATGCGGTTGCGGCGACCCGAAAGGGACTAGCTCGGAGGATTCTGGCTCAATGGCCGTTGCGGCGGAAAAAGCCGATGGCGGGTGCTGCGGCGGCGACGAAGGCAAGGGGGACGCGCGCGCCGCCACAGCTAAGGTTGGCGACGGCACTCGCGACCGTGGAACTGCAGGGCAGCAGACGGACCCTGTCTGCGGTATGCGCGTCGATCCGGCAACTGCTAAGCATCGCGCCGACAATGACGGCGAAACCTATTTCTTCTGCAGCGCCGGCTGCCGCACGAAGTTTATCGCTGATCCCACCAAGTACATCGCCCAGGATGATACGGCTCATCCTGCGCCTCATCATCACGATGCTACCCCAGTAAGCAGACCGGGAGATGGGGACGTGATTTATACCTGCCCCATGCATCCGGAGATTCGCCAGCAAGGGCCGGGCGCCTGCCCAATCTGCGGCATGGCATTGGAGCCACTGGTGGTGACGGCGGATGCCGGGCCCAATGTGGAACTGGCAGACATGACACGGCGCTTTTGGATCGCCCTGGTCCTGACGCTTCCGCTCGTGGTACTGGGCATGTTCGCCGAATTGCTGGCAATCAACCACCTAATACCCGGTTCCGCCTGGATTCAGTTGGCCTTCGCCACGCCAGTGGTGTTCTGGGCCGGCTGGCCGTTCTTCCAACGCGCCTGGGCTTCGCTGGTTCAGCGCAGCCTCAACATGTTCACCCTGATTGCACTAGGCACGGGCGTAGCTTGGGCCTATAGCGCGGCGGCCACACTTGTTCCCGGCGCATTCCCGCCTGCGCTGCGCAGCGCGCACGGCATGGTCGAGGTTTATTTCGAGGCCGCAGGCGTGATCACCGTGCTGGTGCTGCTGGGCCAGTTGCTGGAGCTAAAAGCGCGGGAAAACACGTCCGGCGCGATCCGCGCGCTGCTCGATCTCACCCCCAAGACCGCGCGGCGCGTAACCGACTCCGGTGAGACCGAAGTGCCGCTGGATGCCATTGTCGTTGGCGACCGCATTCGCGTTAGACCCGGTGAGAAAATCGCAGTAGATGGCGAAGTCCTGGACGGCCGCTCAGCGGTAGATGAATCGATGGTTACTGGCGAATCCATGCCGGTGACAAAAGATGTAGGGGCCAAGGTTATCGGTGGCACCATCAACCGCTCAGGTGCGCTCGTCATCGTCGCGCAAAAGATCGGCCACGATTCCATGCTGGCGCGCATTGTCCAGATGGTCGCTAATGCGCAGCGCAGCCGCGCGCCTATTCAAAGACTGGCAGACCGGGTCGCCGCATGGTTCGTGCCAGCCGTAATCGCAATTGCGCTGGCTGCCTTCGCGGCCTGGATGGTTTTCGGACCCGAACCACGCCTCTCCTATGCGTTGGTGGCCGCCGTCACGGTGCTGATCATTGCTTGCCCCTGCGCGCTGGGGCTGGCGACGCCCATGTCCATCATGGTGGGCGTGGGGCGCGGTGCGCAGGCTGGCGTTCTGATCAAGAATGCCGAGGCACTGGAACGCATGGAGCGCATCAACACGCTGGTGGTGGACAAGACGGGTACCCTCACTGAGGGGAAGCCGTCCGTCATTGCCATTGTGGCAAATACTGGATTTAACGAGGCGGAACTGCTGCGCCTAGCTGGCGGTGTGGAAAGCGCCAGCGAGCACCCGTTGGCGATGGCGATTATGGCTGCCGCCAAGGAACGTCAGATCACCATTCCCGCTGTAAGCGGCTTCGATTCCCCGTCCGGCAAAGGTGCCGTCGGCACGGTCGAAGGGCGCGGTATCATCCTGGGCAATGGCAAATTCCTGCAAGAACAGGGCATCGCGATAGATGACTTGGCGGACAAAGCAGAAGCCCTGCGCCAGGATGGTGCTACGGCGATTTTTATCGCGGTTGAAAAGCGCGTGGCCGGTGTCTTCGCCATCGCCGATGCGGTTAGGCCAACCACCCTGGCGGCGCTTGACGCGTTGCGCAGGAATGGAATCCGCATCGTAATGCTGACCGGCGACAATCGCACCACGGCAGCCGCGGTCGCCAAGCGTCTTGGCATCAGTGACGTTGAGGCAGAAATACTGCCCGATCAGAAACATGCCATTGTCACCCGGCTCAAAGCTGAGGGCCACATTGTGGCCATGGCGGGTGACGGGGTAAATGACGCACCGGCGCTAGCGGCCGCCGATGTCGGTATTGCCATGGGTTCAGGCACCGATGTGGCCATGGAAAGCGCGGGGCTAACCCTGCTAGGCGGCGATCTCATGGGAATTGTGCGCGCCCGCGCGCTGTCGCAGGCAACCATGCGCAACATCCGCTTGAACCTGTTCTTCGCCTTTGCTTACAACGCCATAGGCGTGCCGGTGGCAGCGGGGGCGCTCTATCCCGCCTTCGGCATTCTTCTGTCGCCGATGATCGCCGCAGCCGCGATGGCGCTGTCGTCGGTGAGTGTCATAGGCAATGCGCTACGGCTGCGATGGGTCAAACTGGCTTGAACAACCTTTTCGGGCGCGCTGGATGCCCCCCTATTGGCTCTGAATGGCCGCTTTGGGTCAAAAGCGGTCGTTCAGATCCAAGTCCGCGCTAAGGCATTCCACCCACGAAGCCACTAGTTTCCTCATTTTTGATAATGGTCACGCGCGTCCCGACATGACGGCAGCCCCGTTTGGGACAGGCGAGGTGGGCCGCAACCTCGTCCAGTTTAACGTCTCGGTGGCTAACCTTGATAAGCAACTGCACGGGACTTTGAAGCCAGGTGTGAAGGCACCGAATACAGGTCGCCTCGATCAGAACATCGTCCTCTAAGTCCCGCAGCGCGGTATCCTCTAGCCAAGTCACCAGAAATCCTCGGCGCTAGGGATGCGGTTGTAGGCGATCTTCCCGCCCGCATAACCCCCCGGTGGCGTTACCCATGGCCCGACAGTCACCACCCGCTTGCCGAACTTTTGGTTTAAGCTGTCTATGGTGTTGGTGATCGTCTCGCATTTCTTGCGCTGCGGATCATCGTTGAGCAGCAAGTCTAGCTGACGCTCATTAGCCGGGGATAAATCGCCCAGGGTTACGCTCAACATCATCAGTCTGGTGCGCTTCGGAAGCTGCTTATTGGCTTTGTCCCAAAGATTTCCCAAGGCCCTGAGACAAGCCTGATCATCCTGAACGCAAGGCAAGTTGTAGGTTGCCGACCAGCCGCTTTGATCCATGATTCCCAGCCAGAGCCATAGCTTGTTGGCGAAGTAGCCGCCCCGGCGCATGCGCCGCGCAGCCTTTACTAGCAGCAGCCGCGAACTGGCTTGGGCATGGTCCAGGTCTCGCCATTCAGGCGGCAGGACGCGGCTATGGCCGTACATGCCGCGTTGCGTCGGCTGAGCATGTAAATCGTAGCCGTGCAGCGCGTACCACATACGCTCGCCGTTCACGTTTCCCCAGATCGCGCGCAAGTGCTTGGGCTGGCTGTTCCAGAGGCTAATCATGTTGTCCAGGCCGGCCGCGTCTAGCCGGCGCTGCATACTTTGGCCAATGCCAGGCACATCGGACATGGGCCGCATAAGAAGAGGCCCCGGCATCGTCTCAGGATGCCAGATCGTGACGCCGTTAGGCTTGTCCACCTTGCAGGCGATTTTCGCCAGCAGCCGGTTGGCAGCGAAGCCTATGGAGCAAGTAATGAAGGGGCCGATGTTGGCCGCGATCCGCCGCTTGATCCGCGCCGCCAATGCTTGCGGGTCCGCGCTGGTGGCCTTGTCCAGTTTGCAGGCCATCTCATCAATCGACTTAACGACCTCGATGGGTATCTCGCAGCGGATTTCGTTCAGGAGGGCATTGTGAGCGCGCCTGAACAGGTCAACGCGCTGCGGCACCAGGATGATGTCAGGGCAAAGTTCGCGGGCCACCGGCACCGACATGACGTTCTTACAGCCTGCCGCCTTGGCCTCTTTGGAGCAGGCTATGACACAGGTGGAATCTGCACCTCGGCCTTCCACCGGGAAGGGGATGACGCCAACGGGCTTTCCTCTCAGATGCGGGAAAGCCTGCTGCATGACCGACGCAAAGAAGCCGTCAAAGTCCAGATAGAGCTTTTCGACGGATTCCGGCCTACGCATGTACCTTTCCCATATGAGAACATAAAGAGAACATATGGGCGGGGAAGTCCAGCCGCTAAGGCTAGGGATGATTCCGAGCGGGGGAGCTAAATTTATTTTTCCGACCTTCTCACCCTTGCTCATAGCGTCGCATTCTGACCGTAGTTTCAAAGGCTTAGGAGAATTACAATCGCCATATCGGCGCATTGAAACTCACGGCTAATCGGCGACCTGCCGAGACAAGGGAGAGACAAATGAGGCTCACCGACATCAGCATTCGTGCCCTTAAATCACCCGAGAAAGGCGCGGTAATCCACTATGACGACACCCTGCCCGGCTTCGGCGTCCGGATCAGCGAGGGAGGGACGAAGTCCTTCATTCTCACCCACGGTCCGCGTCGGACGCGGGAGACTATCGGCCGCGTCACGATCATCGGACTCGGAGAGGCCCGTACAGCGGCTAAGGTCATCCTGGCGCAATACACCCTCGGCAAGAGCCAAACGGTCTCCAAACCGTGGGATAAGGCCCTGGATGAGTATTTAGAGCGTGTCAGGCAGAAGAACCGCCCCTCTACCTACAAGAGCTACCACCGGCACCTGAAAAAGCACTTCCGGTTCGGCAAGACCCATATGGATAAAATACCGCCCCACGACCTCCAGAAGGCCCTAGACCGCCTCCAGGACAGAAAGGCGGAGCTTCACCATGCTTTCGTCTATCTCCGCGCCTTTATCCGGTGGGCCTACCGCAAGCACTATCTCGACAAGAACCCGATCGAACGTATGGAAGCTCCGGCTGGCAGCAAGTCGAAAGATCGCATCCTTACCGACAAGGAGCTGGTCAAAGTATGGGCCGCTGCACCCAATGATCCGTTCGGCCGTATCGTCAAACTTCTCATCCTTTGCGGCCAGCGGCCCGGTGAAACTTCCAGAATCGACCCGAAGACGATGGTGAAGGACGACCTCATCACTCTTCCCGATTGGCTCACCAAGAACAAACTCGAGCACCGTTTCCCCTTCCCAGAGATGGCGCTTCCGTATTTGCACCAACTTTCCTATGGCGGCTTCTCAAAGGCGAAAGCGCGGCTCGACGCCGCTTGCGGGGTGAGGAACTGGACCCTCCACGACCTTCGCCGCACGCTCCGCTCGAACTGGGCACGGCTCGGCATCAGCAGGGAGGTCGCCGAAAAGTATATAAACCACATTTCCGGGACACACTCCGGTATGGACCGCATCTATAACCGCTACGATTACCTTCCCGAGATGCGTGCTGCGGTCGCGAAGTATCAAGCTTACCTACAAACAGAGCTCAAGATCAGCTAAAGTTCCGGTGCCTCGGGGACTAACCCGGAGGTTCGCGAACCTCCCAGCAATGGGAGTTCGTGATGAAGTTTTTGTCGAAGAAGCAAGTGCGCGAACGAGTACTTTACAGCTTCGCTCACATTGCCCGCCTCGAAGTGGCCGGGAAGTTCCCCAAAAGGGTGCAACTCGGACCCGGAAGAGTCGGGTGGGTAGAGGAAGAAATCGAGCGCTGGTGTCTCGCACGGATCGCTGATCGCGACAAACAATCCGCTCCTCAATAAGGGAGCTACTCGGCCGGGGACCACAAGCCCCGGCCATTTTTTCTCCGGCATAGCCCTCCATATACTGTATGCCGTACCAAATTCCGAAAATCGGTAGCATTTCCGCACACAAGTCCGTCGGGCTCACGCCACGACCCCACGCCTTTTCAGCCCTCCTATCGGAGAGGCTTCACCACGCTATCGCTCAAGGGCAAGCGTGGGGTCGTGGCGCTTCGCGCACAACGACGGACTTGGTGCGGACCATGCACTGTTCTGCGCGCCGGAGCGCGACAGAAACTTTTCCACAATTCGCTGATATACTTGTACTGAACAGTTCTTCGTTTCGTTTCTGGGTTGGCGGAAACACCCTGGCGAAGCAAGGCTCTGTTTCACCAACCCATACCCCGTGAACTTTCTTTCAATCGGCAGAGATAAATCCGCTCTCATCGACGACATTTTTGAGAGCAAACCGTCGCGATTTTTAATAATCGACGACGGGCCCCTCATCGACGAACTTCTTCTACACTCCACTTTTCCAAAAAGTTGGCGGGTCACCGATTTTGACCATCAAAAACATACATTCAACCCGCTTAAAGGCATCTCGTATACGACCGCGCGAGATTTCGTCGCAACTATCGACGCCTTATATCCAGCAGGATCGGCAACGCTGACCAAAGAAACCGGCTTATCCTTTATCCTGCGTTCTCTATTGCGAAAACCACCGTCACTCGACCAACTGATTCCGCCTCCGGACAAAAAATCGACACCCGGCCACGTTTGGGCCTATGACAAAATATCCGACCTTCTTGCTTCACCAATCCTGGAACGTGTCCTTAATCGCGGCAATACGCTTTCCTTCAGCGGTACCATTCTTGCGCGGCTCAATAGAGCAGAACTAGGCGATACAGACTGCCTAGCGCTCGCACACTTCCTGATTTCTAGATACAAATACACCGTGGTCGTTCCCGACTTCGGATTCTACGGACGCAAATCACATATCTCGCTTATCAGACAAAACCGCCTCCTCGCGGGCGTGAACTTCCTCGACGAAAGCCCATTGAAAAACGAACTTCTACTGATTGACAAAAAGTCAGCCAGTAGATGCACCTATTCCGATGCCAAGACACTTGCCGAATACCGTGGGCTTTTCCCCGATCCGTCAAAAGTCGATAACAACTACAACAACTTCATTCTCGACAGCATCAGGGGGACCAGGGGCACGACACCCTAGGGCGCATGAGCCTTACGCCTCAAGAGTTTTACGTCTAATGTTCCCAGGGGCAACATGGGGGGCATCTCGTGCAATTGAAGTTGAAACGATCCCAGCGCCAAGGCGGCGTCATGGGCGGCAAATTACTCTTCTGTCTTGATGCACGGGTCGAATTTAACGGCCAAGAACGGGATAACATCACCAAGTACAAACTCGGAAGCATGTGCATTTACAACAGCGAAGCTTCCAAAAAGCACCTCGCAGCGGCCGCGGGCAATATGGCAACCGGCAATGCAATGGGCTCGCTCAAGGCAATCGGTTCG
Source organism: uncultured Alphaproteobacteria bacterium (assembly GCA_902825865.1). Lineage (GTDB taxonomy): Bacteria > Pseudomonadota > Alphaproteobacteria > Micropepsales > Micropepsaceae > Rhizomicrobium. The sequence continues at coordinate 12,173 of CADECX010000010.1, read as the reverse complement.
TATGCACTTGCAGCGATCAACCTCAACATCACCATCGACGGCTTATCGAAGGGCACTCACGTCGAGTGCAAAGATATGGACGAGCTCCTCGGCGCAGAAGAAGCCGTCGTCAGCGCATGTGAAAACCTAAAAGCGTATCTCGCCGCCGCAGCAACATTCGACGGCCGGGAAATCCTCATGGACTTTTCCGGTGCGGAACCGACCGTAGCGGCTCCAAGCCAAGCATCTCTTGCACCGCCGCCAGCGCCAGTCTTGCCGCCACCGATTGTACAGATGGCAACGCCGGCACCCGAGCCTTCGCAGCAAGACCCTACGCCGCCGCCGGCAATGGAGATGGCAATGTCATCGTCGGGACCAATGAGACCCGACACAACTTTCACCAGCGATGAGCCTTCGCCAGTCGATAAGTTTTCGGAATGGTGGGGCAATCTAACCGGCCAACAGAAAGGCTTCACCGTTGCCGGTGCATTTGTCGTTTTCTACATACTTTCCAAGATTCTTTGATGGCCGACTGGCCTCCGAAAGTATCGGTCTACACTCCCTTCTTCCGTCGGTTCTTTGCGAACGAAGGAAAGATCGAGAGAGAGGAAACGCTCGCGCTCTACAATGACGCTCGGGCGTACCCACCTCCTGATCCGGCCGAGACCATACGACTGACGGCCGACTTCTTTCGGCCATGTTCCCTGCGGCCGACTCTCGTCGCATTAATGGAACAACTCGTGCGCGACGAGACCTGGATATTCGCGCCCATCCATTACGACTTTAGCCGGATGAACATGAAGGAGACCGTGGACGCGAAAGCTTTCATGCGCCGTCGGCAATACTTCCAGGCGAACTCCGTACAGATACTCCAGATGCTTCACGAGGCATTGGTACGAGTGTGCTGCGGCATCGCTGACCACCTTCCGGAAGCGGAAGCGCCGTCACCTTTCACCATCCCGCTTTTGTATACCGTTCCTGTCGCGCAAATATTCGACCAGAGCTTCGACACCTTCAAAGAGGATCAGTACATCGACAGATCGCTCTTCCTTCCGCTTATGGACCGGCTCTATCGGAATATGTCTGAGCAGAGCGGCGTCGAGCCGTATTCGGGAAACGAGAGCCGCCTAAAACGCCCGAGCGAGAATGAAGTCTTGCCGCTCGACGTGGTGGATCGCCTTTTCGCCGGCACCCGGTTCCAACCGTTCTTCAAGACACCGGTTCCGCTCAAGTTCACGCAGGACAACCGCATGAATCACATGCACGTCCTTGGCGGCACGGGCGCGGGCAAAACCACGCTCATCGAGAATCTGGTGAAGTTCGACCTTGAGCAGAAAGACCCGCCGGGCATGGTGCTCATCGACGGCGAAGGTGATCTCATTCGCAAGCTTTCCCGGATGCAATGCTTCCACCCCGAGCACGGGAAATGGCGTGACCGCATAATAATCATCAATCCAAAAGACATCCACAACCCGCCGGCGCTTAATGTTTTTGACCTAAAAAAGGATCGGTTTGGGGGCTATGACGAGGTGATGAAGGAGCAGGTGACGGCCGGAGTCATCCAGACCTTCGACTACCTATTCAACGGCCTTCTCGGCGCAGACCTCACGGCCAAGCAGGGTGTTTTCTTTAAGTACATTGCGCGGCTCATGCTGGCACTGCCCGAGGCTTTAGGACGGAACGCCACCATCCTCGATATGATGAATCTCATGTCCGATCATGCGCCATACCAAAAGGCTATCGAGTTACTGCCACCCATCCAAAGAATGTGGTTTGAGAAGGACTTTGTTCAGCCCAGTTTTAACGCTACCCGAGATCAGATCAGGTATCGCCTTGCAGCGATCCTTGAAAACCCAACCATAGCGCGGCTCTTTACACAGCCTGAGACTAAGATCGACATCTTCGCCGAGCTCAACCGGGGGGCTATTATTCTTGTCGACACGGGTAAGGATTTTCTGAAGGATGCGTCGCCGCATTTCGGCCGCATCTTCATCAGCCTTGTCCTACAGGCCGTCTTTGAGCGCGCGGCCATGCCCGCAAAAGAACGAAAGAACACATATCTCATCATCGATGAAGCGGGGAAGTATTTCGATAGCAACATCGACGAGTTTCTCACCTCTGCTCGAAAGTATCGGTGCGGGTGCGTTTTTGCACATCAGTATCTCGAACAGGCGAACCCCTCCCTCCGGGCATCGCTCGCAGCGAACACTGGCTCGAAATTCGTCTCAAGGCCATCGGATGCAGACGCGCGGATCATGGCGCGCGATATGGGAACGACGCCGCGCTTCATCATGCAGCAGCCATCGCTCCAGTTCGCCGCCTACATTCGCGACGTAACGCCAACGGCCGTCTCCATCCCCATCAAGTACGGCGCGATCAAAGACCAAATGGACGACCGCGCCTACGAAATGCTTCTCGAACAGAACCGTTTCAAGGTTTCGCTCCCACAGAAACCAGCGGGGCAATCCTCACGCCGCAGCGCCGAACCCGATGAAGATGTGTCTCCGTCGTGGTAGCCTATACATATGGATAGGGGAACAGACCGCACCATGGCGCTTCATCCCGGCCGTTTTTCTCCCAGCTCGGGCGAGGTATGTCATGCCAAATGAAGACCGACGCCCTTACCCGCCGGATTCGCTTCGCGAAACCGCAGCCGCTCGATCACCGCATCGAAATTGGTGCGGCGGATATTGCGATCTTTGACGACCTACAGCGCCATGGCCATCTACCGACCGATATTCTTTACCTCTTAACAAAACACAAACGCGGTAATCTCCAGGCCCACAAGCACCGTCTAACGCAGCTTTACAATGGCACGATCGACGGTAAACGATTTTTGTCTCGCCCGCAGCAGCAGTTCAACAATCGTGACGCTCGATATCAGCCGATCATCTATGATCTCGACTACGACGGATGGGATGAACTTAAGAAGAACGAGATGCTCCTAAGGTTCTGCCCGGATCGTAGGGACCCGATGATCCACCGCTTCTTCGCGGCAACCGTTAGCGCATCCCTTGAGCTCCGGGCTTCAGATTACGCTGTTCGCTACATCCACGAGGAAGAGTTCGGCCGTCGCATTCGGAGCGCGAACCGCGCTATCGCTCTTGCCGGCATTCCACAGCGCAAAGTGATACCGGATTTTCGTTTCGCACTTGAGTACATTAGAAACCCTGGCTTCCGCTTTTGCGCAGTTGAGATCGACCGCAACACCGAGAGCGGGGAACGCAAGAATAAGGAGCAGACTAGTATAGAGGACAAGCTCCAGGGGTACGACCAGGCTGTCAGCGACAAGACATTCAAAGACCAATGGGACGTGCCAAATTTGACCGTGCTGATCTACACCACCAACGAGCGCCACGCGCAGAACATCCTCGGGCTTGTGAAGCGCCTTCGCAACCCGAAGCGCTTCCTAGTGTGCAGTGATCCGATGTTTGCCATTCGATGGACCGTTCCGCGTGGACCACTTCCGGTCGAGGAATGGCGCGACTTTACCGGCGCGACTGTCAACATCTTCGAGCATTAGAAAATCCCACCTGTTTCGAAGCGGGGATTGGTGGTGATGGCGAATCAATAGCCTCGCTGAAAGCTTTACCTGCTGCACGTGCCTTAAAATTGGACGAGGGAATGTCAGCTTTTGGCGCGACGCGGACATTGGGCTGATCGGGGGCGAATGCCCGCTTTGGAGTTTGCCGGACATTGCTGAACACATAACCCACCACCTCGACTCAGCTACAGTGGGGCATAAATATCCCTTGCATTTGTTGTCATATTTGACTACATAGAGGTTCGAATGGTCCGAAACACCAGGACAATCAGTTGGGTGAAAGCTGCCCTGAAGGACTTCCTGGAGTTCCCAAAGGACGCCCAGGACAAAGCCGGCGCGGCGCTGACCTTTGTTGCGGAGGGCGCGAAGCCCGACATAGCCAAGCCCCTGGCGGGCCTGGGCAGTGGCGTGTGGGAGTTGGTGATCAAGTCGCGTGGCGACGCCTACAGGGTCGTGTACGCGCTCCAGATCGGGGAGGATATATGGGTAGTCCATGCCTTCCAGAAGAAGTCGAAGCAGGGCATCGCCACCCCAAAGCCCGAGATTGACCTGGTGAAGGAACGGATCAAGCGATTGAAGGAGCAGATGCGATGACTTTGTCCAAGCCCAAGACCGCTAAAATCCAGACTGTCAAAGGGACTGGAAACGTGTTCCGCGATCTCGGCATGCCGGATGCTGAACTGCAACAGCTTAAGTCATTGCTTGCTGCGGAAATCGTGCGTGCACTTTACGATCTCAACCTTACAGTTCGGAAAGCCGAGAGCATCACACACATTGCAGCCGCGGATTTTTCGCGCATTCGCAATGCTGATCTTGGGCGCTTCACGGTGGACCGGCTGATGACAGTTCTCAGCCGTTTAGGCCAGAGGGTTGATGTTGCTGTCTCCGTTCGGCGCAAGAAGGTCGCCGAGTCCCATACAGCGTTGGGCTAGGCGTGCGCACCCCAATCGGCTCCAATCAGATTTCCACCTGCTCAGACAAACTAAGAGCATCGTCAACCTCAATGCCAAGATAGCGAACGGTGCTTTCAAGCTTTGTATGCCCTAGCAGGAGTTGCACGGCGCGAAGATTGCCTGTCTTTCGATAAATTTGGGCCGCTTTTGTCCGACGCATGGAGTGGGTACCATATACAATAGTGTCCAGACCGGCGGCTTCCACCCACTGGTGAACCAGCCGCGCGTACTGACGGATCGATAAATGATCCTTAGCCTGGAGCCTGCTGCGAAAGAGATAGTCTCCGTAACTTCGGTCGGTCGATTCGATCAGTGCCTCGAGTGCGGTTCGCGTCTGCTGGCTGATCTCAAATTGCACAGGGCGGCCGGTCTTCTTCTGAATGACAGTGGCTCTTTCGCGCGCGCGTGATCCAACGTAAACGTCCTGAATCTTGAGACGGACCAAATCGCAGGCTCGAAGCTTGCTATCAATCGCCAAGTCGAAGAGCGCTACATCCCGAGGGCTGCCGTTGAGTTCTAGTCTGACGCGGATCGCCCATACGTCCTTAGGCTTGAGAGGGCGCTTTTGGCCGATTAGTTGGCCCTTATTCCACGGGGGGCAATTGGGGGCAGGCAAGGTCTGGTCAGAGGGCATGGTGGTATCCTGAACGCCAACCCTCCCACCGCCTCATCAGCCCATTGCTGACGGGCTACGTTACCATTTCTCGCCTCCCAGCGCCCCTGATCGGCTCCCGACGAATGTCCGCTTTTCTCCAAAGCGGTCATTCGACCCCGGTCGGTCCAATGGCTGCTTTGCGCCACAAGCGGACTTTCCTAACCCATAGGAGGTCTTGGAATCCCATATCGCGGCATCAAGACAGCCCGTATCAGCGCCGTCTTTAAGTCACTAGTGCGACTTCTCAGTAATGACGGCCAGGTGCTTTCCGACTTCATCCCGAATGATCGCTGTGTCGGCCTTTAGTTTGTGATTCTGCCTGGTCGTGGACAGAAAGCAAATCAAAGGCTTGGCTATTGGATGAGATTTCAACGGTGCTATAAATCCGGCAAGATTCCCCACATGCTCATTGTTCTCACAACAATTGGAATGCAATGATAAATTAAATGGCAGGGTTCGCGCTAGTTTCATCGCTTTGTTGGCTATTTATAGATGAAAGAGCGCGAAATCGAATTTTGTAACCGCAGTGGCAACGCGTTTCAGATGAGGGAAAAACAATGGTCCGGATAAGCCGCCGCCGATTTGTCAGTGTGTCGGCCGCCAGCGGAGCGGCCTGGGCGGGAACCTCGGCTGCCGTAACCGCGCCGCTAAATGCCCAGCCTGCGAAACGTGCGCCACTGAAACCCCTTAAGGTTCGCATCGGACATCAAATGATGGGCACGCTTTCCGAGAAGCAGGCGCTGTATCTCGCCCGCTTCGGCGTGGACGGCGTCGGGGCGGCGGCCACAATCGCCGATCCTGAGCGCATCTATGCCACGGTGGTTGAGCTCAAGCAGATGCGTGATCTGGCGGAGAAGCATAAGCTGACCTTGGACATAGCGGAATGCGAACTGCCCACGCTGAATGTGGACCGGCAGAAGCGCCCGGCCATCAATCTGGGTCAAGGCCCCCAGCGCGACCGCGACATCGAGGATTTCCAGACCCATATCCGCAATTGCGCGGCTGCCGGCATTCCCTGCATCAAGTATGCGCTAAATCTTCTGGGCGCGATGCGCACTGCGCCGGTTCAGGGTCGCGGTGACGCGCTTTACACCGCGTGGAAACTAGCCGACGCCCCCAAGGACCTGCCGCTGACGCGGGCGGGCGTGGTCGATGCCGACACATTCTGGGAACGCATCACATATTTCCTGGACCGGGTAGTGCCGGTGGCGAGCGAGTACAAGGTGAAGATCGCGTTGCATCCGCATGATCCCGGTGTTCCGGCATCGGGCTATCGCGGCATCCAGCGCGTACTGGATACAGTGGACGGCGTCAAACGCTTTGTCGCCATCCGCGACAATCCCTATCACGGGCTGAATTTTTGCCAGGGCACCATGTCGGAAATGCTGCAGAATCCCGGCAAGGAGATCTTCGATGTCATCCGTTATTTCGGCGAGCGCAAGAAAATCTTCAACGTCCATTTCCGCAACATCCGGGGGCGACGCGACGATTTTATGGAAACCTTCCCCGACGAGGGCGATATCGATTTCGTCCAGGCGCTGAAAGTGTATCGCGAGGTGGGCTATGACGGGCTACTGATGCCCGACCATGCGCCCGTCTTCAAGGACAATCCAAACGGCCCGAATGAGAGCTTCGCCTTCGACTTCGGCTATTTCCGCGGCATCATTCAGGCCGAAGCGCATCTGAGCTAATGCGGATCATTCTGGCCCTTGCTAACCACTCCACTCAACCCATTGCCTTCGGCCCGGGCAAATCGGGCGCATAACCTGATCAGCGACCATGCCGCGGTGCGCCGGGCGCATTTGCTGGCGAGGGTCGGCGATTTAGTAGAGGTCTTGTGCGGAATGAGGTGCATCTATTCTACCCTTCGTGAAAGTGTGCATTAGCCGCAAATCAATGAGCCGGCGTGGATGTCCGCTTTGGGTCAAAAGCAGTCATTGGCCTAAAATCAGCCCAAGGTCCGCTTTGCGCCAAAAGCGGTCATTGGCGCGCAGATTGGAAGATCAGGAAAATCCTTCCTTACCCCCGGGCGGAGGCACTCCGCACATGGGCTAGATAAACTTGCAACGCACCTCTGAGATCTGCGTCATGTTCAAGAGCATGCTCAGTGAACCAGTCCATCAGTATTTTACCAAGATTTCCTTGATTGGACTCCGTATCACAATCAGAGGTGCGAATAATTGATTCCAGTTGAAGCAGCGCCCGCGCATGTTCGGCGCAATGTTCATTCACGGCCGAAACACAAATAATATTAGTGATAGCCGATGGGGTTCCTTGAAGGTGCGTAGCCAAGCAACCGAGCTCCCGCAACAGGGTATTCTCGTGTTTAAAATGCTCCACCGCCAAAATCGTCAAGGCATCCAACAGCGGCATCAGTTCATCTGGCTTGCATCCTGCATACTCGACGGAGCACACTTCATTAATCGCATCCACCAATTGACGATGCTCCGCATCCAGCCCCGTATGGCCGATGGCATACTCCTTGGTCCAGACCAGAAACTGTGGTTTCATCGTCAGTACAACTTCATTGCGGCTCATCACCAATTTCCAGATCATAGTACTGCCAACTTGCCTGGGGCAGAGGAGGCAATTGGCCACAAACCGTTCTTGATCTGGATCAATGCGGGTCGTTCTATGTCGCAACCGGATTCGCAAATCCCGAGGTGCATAAATGAAAAAGAGAACGAAAATGCCGCCACACCTGCCTTCGGGCGCAGGGGAATTGGCGCGTCGCCACCCCGACGTATGGGAAAGTTACGCCCAGCTTGGCCAACGGTGCGCGGATGCCGGACCGCTCGACGCGCCAACCCGCCATCTGGTCAAGATTGCGCTGGCGGCGGGCGCGGGCTCGGAAGGCGCGGTTCATTCCCATGTCCGGCGAGGCTTGGCTGAGGGGCTGACACCCGGGCAGGTTCGGCATATCGCACTGCTGGCCGTGACCACGCTGGGACTGCCGGGCGCCGTTCGCACCATGACCTGGATTGACGACATGTTGACCGCAACACCTGCCAAGCGCCCGTCAAGGGAAAAACGCTGATCGCATTGTCAACGGCGATCCGCCTGCGCGATCAGGGGAGCTGGCGACCCTCCGCCAGCCAGTCTTGCGCCACAGCCATTTCCATCTGAGAATTGATGTTAAAAAACGGATCGCCGCCGGGACCCTCTCCTGTCGAAAAGTCCACAGCAATTGCGTTTAGGTGTGAAATAGCGCCATGCAGGCTCCGCACTCCGGAGTCAAACGTGGTTTCGATAACGGCGCGGGACGCAGTTTTCCAAAGCGCGCACGTTGGATGTATCACCCCACCCCGGCTTGCAACAGCACAGTCATGGTCTTCCAAAGTCTTGCGGAGTACGCCGGCGATGTCGCGCGGTATGAATGGCGTGTCGCAGGATAGCGTCATGACCAGGGGGAAGTCTTTCCGCTCGGCCCAGGCCAGGATGGAACACAGCGCCGCCAATGGTCCTGCGTTGGGCCGCTCGTCCGCAATGACCGGAAGAATAAAACCCGGCTTGGGATCGCCGCTGATGGCGAGTTGGCCCACGTGTGGACGAACTCGGTCCACCACCCATTGCAACAAGGGTGTGCCGCCCAGCATGGCCAGGGCCTTGTCATGACCAAAGCGCCGGGAACCACCGCCGGCGAGTATGACGCCCAGAACCGCTTCCCGGCCGCCTTGATGGTCTAGTGGGTCAGCGACCACGCGATCATTTCGCTCAGACATGTGCCGGCCGGTGACTGTGAGTCCTGAATGCGCCCAATGAGTTTGACCCAAGCCTCATCATCGGCCTTTCCGGTGAAGGCATGGACAGCCCGGAGCGCCACTTCGCACGGGGCCCCGTCAGAGTTGCCGCAATGCTGATCCAGCTTGGCGATGAGCGGAAGATTGCCGGATTCAGCCAGGATTTGATATACCTCCGCTCGGTCCTGCAACCGGCCCAGAATTTCCCCTAAGGTCGTCATGCCGCCCTGGCCTTCGCGGAAGCGGACGACATATCAACCCCCTCGATTTGTGCCTGACTGACAAGTCGCTCAATATAGGCCGCGACGTCTCGCCGCCATTGTTGCTCCGCCAGATAGTCCGCGATTTGTTCGCGCATATATTCGAAGTGCAGTGTTTCACCCGCGGCGCGGGCATCGAGCTTGAGAACATGCACACCGAACCGCGATTTCACCGGGGTTGCGGTGATTTGTCCTTCCTGCAATTCCTGAAGAGCCTTCTCGAACTCCGGCACGGTCTCACCCCTCGCGATCTGCCCCAACCGGCCGCCATTGGCGCGGGAATCGCATTGCGAGTGTTCCCGCGCAATCGCTTCGAAGCGCCCAGGCGCGCCGGACAGTTCCGCGATGATTGACTCAGCCTGCGCCACGGCCGCGGTATAGGCCTGCGTATCATGGGGGTGCGCCAGGAAGAGAATATGGGAAGCCTCGAACAGGTCGGGGCTGCGGAAACGGGACGAGGCTTCATCATAGAGGGCCCGGCATTCGGCTTCGCCGGGTTCGGTGACGAGAATGTGCGTCTCCATGAGCGCCCGGATACGCGCCTCGTCATCCAGTTCGCGTTTGCCGGGGGCAATTAGCTCCGGCTCGGCGACAATGCCTTCGCGCTTTGCTTCCTCCAGCAGAAGCGTACGCACGATGAGCGCCCGTGCGGCGGCCTGATAAGCGGCCGCGGGCGTGTGGGCTGGGTGATGCTGGGCCTCGGCGGCAATCATGTGCGATGGCAGCACCACGCCATTCAACTTGATCAGGGGACGGGGCGCCATCGGTCAGACCTTTCTCAACTGCTTGGTACGCACGATCTGATAGCCGCGCCGGCCCAGATACCAGATGGGCGCGCTCAACATATGAACCAGCCGAGTGAACGGGAAGATCAGGAAGATCGTCATGCCCAACACAAGATGCGCCTTGAAGATGGGCGACACATTCGCGACATAATCGACCGCGCCAGGACGCAAGGTGACGATGTACTGCGCCCAGTTCATGAGAAGGATCATTTCCGTGCCATCAAGATGGTTGAGCGACACGAAGATCGTGCTCAAGCCGAGCAGAAGCTGTGCCAGCAGGATGATCAGAACGGCGATATCCGCGAAGGATGATGTCCGGCGGATACGCGGATCCAGGAGCCGGCGATGCAGCAGCAACAGCAGGCCTGCCAGGCACATGATGCCCGACACCCCGCCGACCACAATGGCGGTCAGCTGCTTGGCGGTATGGGAAATACCCAGCATCTCGAAAATCGCCACCGGGGTCAGAAGCCCGCCGGTGTGCCCGATCAGAATGACAAGGATACCGACGTGAAACAGGTTGCTGCCCCAGCTCAGCTGGCGTCGGCGCAGCAACTGACTGGACTGGCTGCGCCAGGTGTATTGCTCCCGGTCGAAACGGAGCAGGCTGCCGATCAGGAAAACAGACAGGCAGATATAGGGGTATATCCCGAAGAGATAGGTGTTGATCCAATGGCTCATGTGCTGGTCCCCTGAATCGGTTCAGATTTGGGTGCACCAGCGGGAATATCCATGCGCGCCAGAATGTCGCTTACCCGCGGGCAACCGTCGGTGGCAGCGTCTCCGGGCCCAAATCGCACCTCCGCCTCTTCCCAGGCTTTGTCCAGTGCGGCGAAGTCATCGGGGTCTTCGATCTTTTCCTTTCGCAAATTAGCCAGGACATCCTTGCTGGGGGCAATTTTCGACAGCACGACCAGGGCCTCGGGAACGGCGGCATAGGCGCTGCCCCGTCGGCGCAGCCTTTCCCCCAGCGCCGCGAGGATATGCGCCGGTTCGGCCAGGTTAGCGCGCGCCTCGTCCGCCTCCAGCGTGGACAGGAATTCCAGAAACAGCGGGACATAGTCGGGCAGCTCGTGCGCTGCGACGTCCAGTCCCGCCTGCTGGTAGCGCTCCAGAAGCGAAACCATCGCCTGCCCCCGGTCGCGCGATTCGCCGTGCACATGCTCGAACAGATGCAGTGACAAAGTCCGCGTCCGATCGAAAAGATCGACATAACGCGATTGCGCCTCCAGCAGGTCGGTGGCCGCGATATCTTCGATAAGCGCTCCGATTGCCGCCCGGTTCGGAGCGGGAAGCAATGGTTCCGCGTTGAGCGCCGAGACCAACTCTCGCGACGCAGCTTGCAACTCGGCGGTCGGATAGGACAGCAGGGCGCTCAAAATCTTGTAAGTCGTATTCATGGTCAGGCCCCCGCCGGATCAGGTACTCTGTGTTTCTTGGGAACATTGAAGATGTTGGTGGTGCTGGAGCCGTCGGAGCAGCCATTGCCGAAGGTGAATCCGCAGCTGCCGCGCAGATCCAGTGCATCTTCCGAACTTTCGCGATGCGCCGTGGGGATGACGAAGCGGTCTTCATAATTCGCGATTGCCATGATGCGGTACATGTCCTCGATCTGGGCCGTGCTGAGGCCGACGCGCGCCGCCACGCCCTCATTGATCACGCCATCGACGGTCTTCGACCGCATATAGGCGCGCATCGCCATCATGCGTTCCAGTGCCTGCACCACCGGCTCTTCCTTGCCGGCCGTCAGCATGTTGGCAAGATACTTCACGGGGATGCGCAGCGAGCGGACATCCGGCATCTCGCCTTCCAGGTCGATCTGACCCTTTTCAGCCGCCGACTGGATGGGCGAGAGCGGCGGGACATACCAGACCATCGGCAGGGTGCGGTATTCCGGATGCAGCGGGAACGCCACCCGCCAATCCATTGCCATTTTCCAGACTGGGGACTTCTTGGCAGCCTCGATCCAGTTGTGGGCAATGCCGTCGGCGGCGGCCTGGGCCTGAACCTTGGGGTCAAACGGGTCGAGAAAAACCGACATCTGCGCTTCGTAGAGATCAGCCTCGTCGGGCGTCGCCGCAGCCTCGGCGATGCGGTCGGCATCGTAAAGTACGACACCCAGATACCGTATGCGGCCGACACAGGTTTCCGAACAAACCGTCGGCTGTCCGACCTCCAGACGCGGATAGCACATGATGCATTTCTCGGACTTGCCGGACTGCCAGTTGTAATAGACCTTCTTGTAGGGACAGCCGGA
>CADECX010000009.1:75208-82059 GCA_902825865.1 uncultured Alphaproteobacteria bacterium | reverse complement strand
TTTGCAAAAAGCGCGGCGTCCACGGACGAAATCGCGCAAAACCGCGATTAACGCAGAAAAAGCAAGTTGGCCCTGATCTTGCTTGGTTAAGGCCACACACGAACGCCCCTGAAAACGCCCCATGGAGAACCAGGAATGCTGAACAAATCCATCCTCGCCGCCGGCATCGGCCTTTTGATGTCCACCGCCGCCGCGCACGCCGTCCCCATCACCGACCCGCCGCCCGCCTTGAACGCAAACGGCGACGTCACCGCGGTCTATATCTTCGCCGATGCGGGCGACTCCAGCATTCTCAACGAACTCACGCCGCAGGCGATTGCGCAGATCTTCTGCAACGCCAGCGTCAACGGCTGCACCGCCTCCGTCTCGGGTGACACCAATGAGCTCTTCCCGCCCCCCCAGCTCGGTTCGATGGTGTTCTCTTTGGAAAATGTCAGCACGGGAACGACCTTCACCACGAACACAGCGGATAGCGACGGCAATTATCATGCGCTGATCACCACCAACTATGCCGACTTTGGCCTGGGCGATTTGCCGGTGGCCGCGCAAACCGCATTGTCCGGTCTTTCGGGCAGCATCACCTATATCGGTTGGGAAGACCTGACCTTGGATCAGGACGGCGACTTCGACTATAACGACCTGATCTTTGCCTTCGCCAATACGCAGCTGACGCAGATACCGGAGCCGTTGACGCTCTCGCTGTTCGGCGCCGGCCTGGCGGGCGCGGCTTGGGTGGGACGCCGGCGAGCCAAGAAGACCAAAGCCTGATTTCGCGGGACAGTGCGTAAGAAGAGACGGCGGCCACTGGCCGCCGTTTTTTTAATGCCCTTCGTGCTTCATGCGTTCCAAGACGCGAAGGCGGGCATGCACCCTTTCGCGGTCCTCGACATAGACCAGCTTGCCGATGCGCCGGATCAGATGGTCTTCCTCGGCGTCCAGCACGCCGTCGGCATAGGCCACTTCCCACAGCATCTCGATCAGGGCGATGCGCTCGTCCCGGCTCATCTCATGGGCGATGTCGTTGGTATGGCCGTGCAACTGCACCATGCTGCGGACATGCTTTTCCGCCGCCTCGATCAGGTGGGCGCATTCCTGGGGCGAAAGGTGGAATTGGCGGGCCAGGACCTTCTCGATCACGGCCCGCTCGCTGGTGTCGAAATGATCGTCCTGGCGTGCGGCTTCCAGCAACAGGACGGCGACCGACAGGCGGGTATGGGGCGCGCGCAAAGGTGCGGGGGATTCAATCAGGCGTAACAGCGACGCGAACATGAGGGCCCCCGGGTGTTACACGCCCTTTTTACTTCTACTTTTTGGCCTTGGCAGGGGCGGATTTGGTTTTTGGGGCCGGTTTGGCTGCGGCTTTTTTGCCCGCTTTTGTTTCGGTCTTGGCTTCAGGCTTGGCCGGCTTGGCGGCGGCTTTCGCGGGCGCGGCAGCCTTTATCTTCGGCTCGGCCTTTTGGGGCGCTGTTTTTACAAGTTCTGGCGCAGGCTTCGCCTTGGCTTGTACCTTGGGCGCGGTTTCGGTCACCGGTGGCGGGCTGACGGGGCGGGGCGGCAGGCTTTCGCCGCGCATCAGGGCCGCCATGCGGGGGGAAATCCCTTTGGGCTTGTCCTGGGGTGGCTTGCCGCCCAACGGCGCCGGTGCGCCCGCGCCCAGAAAGGCTTTGACGTCGGAAGCGCTCTTGCAGATGCGCGCCTTGCCCGCCGTCGCCACCACCGGGCTATTGACCAGCGAGGGATGTTCGACGATCCCGGTCCAGAAATCGGCCTCGCTGATGAAACGGTCGTCGAGCTGCAGGTTCAGGAACAGGGGATCGTAACGGCGCACCAGGCTCTGATCGGCCTCGCGCAACAGAAGCGAAAGCTGCATGAGTTGGTCGCGGGTGGTGGCGCTGATTTCGACCAGCAAAGGTGTTTCGCCCGCCTCTGTCAGTGCTTCGACCACGTCCTCGACGGCGCCATTGGCGGTGGCGCTGTCGCTATAGACGGTGATGGGCTTCCTGGCGGGCGCTGCCGCCGGTTGCCGGCGAACGTCCGCATGCGCTGGGGCATGGGCGGAAGGTGGCGCGGGCGCTTCTTCCAGAACGGCCAGCTTGACCGCCTTGGGGCCCTTGGCGTCCGGCTCGAGTTCAAAGGAGACGCGCTGGCCCGCCTTGAGGCGCGAGAGTCCCGAAGCCGCTATGGAGGCGGCGGGCACGAAGACATCCTTGCCGCCGTCCTCCGGCGCGATGAATCCAAATCCCTTGGCGGCATTGAAGAACTTGACGCTACCGGTAACGCTGGTGTTGCTCATGACATCCCGATGAAATTCACAAATCCGTTCGATGGATTTCTTTGATAAATTTCCAGATACTTTCTTGATACTTTCTGGGGCCCTATCCGAAAGACATTGCGCGCCGCTAATTCGGACAAGGCCAGACGGCCGCGCGCGTGGATGGCTTTAGTGGGACAAACGGCATCGCGCAAGCATTCTTTGCGGTATGGCGGAATCATGGCTGGAGGGGATTAACCGGGGTTCCTGTATTGATTTTTCCAGCCTTCATTTTGCCCCTGATTCGTTGCCGTTTTTTGCAGGAAAAGCGCGGTTGTTCCGCCAATTGCCTGCCAAAGCCGTTCAGGTGCGGTTCAGCCCCGGGGGATCATTATCCTCCCCAACGATAAAGCCGGTCTTTTCGACGGCGATATCGCCAGACGCGCCGCAAGGCGTGCATGTGGAGGTTAATGCCATGAAACGCCTTATCAGTGCCGCTTTGGCTCTTACGCTTTTTGGTACCAGCGCGGCGGTTGCCGATCCCTGGGGCCGTCACGGCGGGCGTGGCGGTCATGGCTACGGCCACGGTCGCCATCATGGCGACAATGGCGCGGGCCTTGCCATCGGTCTTGGCATCGGCCTGTTTGCCCTGGCGGCCATCGCCGCCTCGCAGAACAACGACCGTTATGACGACCGTTATGATCGCCGTTATGACCGCCGTGCCTATGGTTATGACAATGGTTACGGCAATCGCTATGGCGGCTATCGCGGCGGTTACGACGACTACCGTGGTGGCTATCGCGGTTACTAAGTAGATTTGTTGCGTAGCGTGCGGACGGCCCCTGGCGAAATAGCCGGGGGCCGTTGGCGTTTAATCACAACTCGACATGGTCTGTTTAGACCTTGAGCATCGGCGGCGGGCGCTTGGCGGTCCAGTTGCTGGCCTGTTCATAGGCATGGCCGATTTTCAGGCAATCCAGGTCGTGATGCACGGGCGCAACGATCTGGATGCCCATCGGCAGGCCGGCGCTTGAGAAACCGGCGGGCACGGCGATGGCCGGGCAGCCGGAAAGCGTGACCATGCAGATCGCCACCATCCATTCGTGATAGGTGCGCATGCTTTTTCCCGCGATCGCTTGCGGCCATTTCTCATTGATGTCGAAGGGGAAGAGCTGGGCAGTGGGCATCACCAGATAATCGTAACGCTCGAACAGACGATGGAAGGCGTTCGACCAGCGGGTGCGGGCGATGGTGGCGTTGGTGACATCGAAGGCGGATAGTTTCATGCCGCCTTCCACTTCGTAGATCGCTTCTGGCTTGAGCAAGGCGCGCCGGGCGGGATCGTTATAGAAGATGCGGAAATTGGCGCCCTGCTGAAACTGGCGAATCTTGATGAAGGCCTGCCAGGCATCCTCGACAGAGCCTTGCGGCGTGGCGGTTTCCACGGTGCAGCCGATGGTCTCGAAGGTTTTCAGCGCCTCGCGGCAGACGTCCAGCACGCCGGGTTCATAAGGCGCCGCGCCGCCAAGATCATTCAACCAGCCGATACGCTTGCCTTTGAAATTGGCCTCCAGCGGTCCCAGGAAGCGCGAACCCGCGCCATCCATCGACATGGGCGCGCGGGAATCGTAACCCGCCTGGGCAGACAGCAGCAGCGCCAGATCGGCCACGCTGCGGCCCATGGCGCCGATGACGCCCATGGCGGGCATCCAGACATCCT
Source organism: uncultured Alphaproteobacteria bacterium (assembly GCA_902825865.1). Taxonomy (GTDB): domain Bacteria; phylum Pseudomonadota; class Alphaproteobacteria; order Micropepsales; family Micropepsaceae; genus Rhizomicrobium. The sequence continues at coordinate 78,088 of CADECX010000009.1, read as the reverse complement.
CGCCGGCCGTCGGCACCAGGCCGAGGCTGTTGCGCATGCCCACGACATTGTTCCAGCCGGCGGGATTGCGCAGGCTGCCGCCGTAATCGCTGCCGTCGGCGACAGGCAGCATGTGCAGGGCGAGCGACACCGCCGCGCCGCCGCTGCTGCCGCCCGCGGTTTTGGTCAGGTCGTAAGGATTGTGGGTGGCGCCATAGATCGGATTGAACGTGTGCGAGCCCAGGCCGAATTCCGGGGTGTTGGTCTTGCCGACAAAGATGGCGCCCGCCGCGCGCATGCGCGCGACGGGAATGGAATCCGCCGTCGGCACGAAATTTTTGTGGATCGGCGAGCCGGAGGTGGAGACGATGCCCTTGACCGGCTGCAAATCCTTGGGCGCTTGGGGAAAGCCGTGCAGCACACCCATATTCTGGCCCTTGGCCAGCATGGCATCATGTTCGCGCGCCTGGGCCATCAACTTGTCGCGGTCCTGCAGCGCGACGACGGCATTGACCTTGGGATTGAAGGCGGCGATCTGGTCGAGATAGGCGGTCATCACCTCGGCGCAGGAGACGTGTCTGGCCGCGATCGCGTGGGACAGCGAACGCGCATCCATTTTCACAATGTCGGACATGGCAGCCTGTGCTGAGGTGGAAGTGGCCAGCATGGCGGCGGCGGCGCCGGTCTGCAAGACCGCGCGGCGGTCGGGATCACTCATATTGATACAGCCCCTGAAAACCCGTTGATAACCCTTGGGCCGACTATAGCCCTATTTCACCGCAATCGTGATCACATGGATGGTGGTGGTTCCGATATTCTTGGCCGAATAGGCGCGCTTTTCGCGATAATGCGGGTCTCGCCCGCTTTGCGGGTGACGGTCGCCTTGGTGCCGTCGGCGTAAGTCGCCTCCGCGGTGCCGCCTTCGAGATAGACATTAACTGTCCCTGTGCGCACCCCGACCGGGGTGGACTCACCGGGTCTGGCGATAGTTTCGCTGACCACGAGCCTGTCATTCTCGGCGATGATTTTGGGTTCGGCTACTTGCGCCCATGCCTGGCTGGACAGAAGAAGGAGCGCCGGCAGTATTGCGATGGCGCTTTTCATGGCATGTTTTTTCCTTGCTATAAGAGCGGGAACATGACGAATGCCCAAAGCACAAAGCAGGTTGTCAGCAGCAATCTGACGGTCCAGACCAGCGCTCCTACCTTGGGATCATTCAGGGATTTGTAGCGGCTGCCAAAAAAAAGTCCCAATAAGCGAAAGCTATCACTGAAGCTTTGGATAGGGTTTTTTTCGGCAAAATTTTGCAGGCTTATGCTTCCCATATCCACCCAGAACGGGTTGTGCACGCGCCTGAGATAGGAAAGCAGGTAAAGGAACGTGGCCATATAGACCAGGATCACGACCATCAGGGGCCAGAACAGAAACGGGATCTCGTTGCCAGATTCCATGTTTAAGCCGCCTTGCTATTTCTTCAAAGTGATGCCCGACAGCTTGGCCACCGCCGATAGCGTGGTCTGGGCCGCGTTGAGGCCAAGCCGGAAATCCTTGTCGTCATAGGTGGCGTAAAGATCGGTGGGCTGGTGCCATTGCGGGTCCCAGCCATTGCCGATATGGGCGCCGCGCTCATTCTCGCGCAGACTGACGGCGGCCACCACATCCTGGAACTCGCGGGAGTCGGTGTTGGTCATGTGGCTGCCGATGGTGGCGGGATAGTTGGTGGCATACTGCTCATTGGCGCCGGCCAGCGCCCAGGCCAGGGCCTGGCTCTGCGCGGCGAACTTGGAATTGGCCTGGAATTCGATGTTGATGTCGGCTTCGGGGCGCTGCTCGCGGGCCAGGCTGCCGTCGGGGCCGGGCATGCCGTGATCGAACAGCATCATGTCATGCTGGATCATGCCCAGCCATTTGGGTTCGGGATAGCGGCCCGATCCTGCCGGGTCTTCCTTGCCCTGCAATTTGGCGCGCTGTTCGACATAGGCTTTTGCGCCGTTCAGTCCGGTCTCTTCATTGTTCCACAGAATGAAGCGGATGGAACGGGTGCTGGTCACGTCGGGGCTGGAGAGAATGCGCGCCAGCTCCATCACCAGCGCCGTGCCCGAGCCATTGTCATTGGCGGCCTCGCCGAAACCGATGCCGTCCATATGGGCGGCGACGATGTACATTTCTTCCGGATGCGTCGTGCCGATCTTGGTGCACCAGACTTCCTCGCGCTCGCCCGCCACCGCCGGCGGCGCATTCAGCGCGCGCAGTTTTTCATCGGGCTGGCGCTCCGGATTGTAATTGACCCCGGTGGGGCGGCGGTTGCCGCGCGCCCGTGCGCCGCCGACATTGAAGATCGGGCCGGTGGCATAGGGCGGCGGCTGAAGCACGCCATGCGGGCCTTCCTCGCCATGCTGGTATTTCAGCCGTTCGGTATTGGCGCAGCCATAGCTTTTGAGCTGCGTTTCGATCCAGTCGATGGCGGCGCGATTGCGTTCGGTGCCCTGGCGGCGGTCGCCGAACTGGGTGAGGCCCTTGATGGTGGCCTTGTACTTTTCCAGGTCCAGGCGCTCGACCAGGATGCGGACGGGATCGGGTTCAGGCTGGGCGAGGGCGGGCAGGGCGCTGATCGCCAGTCCGCAGAGAGAAAGCAAAAGCGCCTTGGTTTTCATGCGAGCCTCATGCCCCGGTTGGCCATCACCAAATGCGCACCCGGTCCTGTGGCGCGACATACAAGGTGTCGCCCGGCTTGACGCCGAAAGCATCGTACCAGCCTTCGACATTTCGGATCGTGCCGTTGACGCGATATCGGGCCGGAGAATGCGGATCGCTGACCACCTGTTGGCGCAAGGAATCGTCCCGCATCTTCTGGCGCCAGACCTGCGCCCATGACAGGAACACCCGCTGCTCGCCGGTGAA
>CADECX010000009.1:0-75108 GCA_902825865.1 uncultured Alphaproteobacteria bacterium | reverse complement strand
AGCGCCATATTGATGTTTGCCACCAGCGCATCCATCTTGGCTTTCGCCTCGGGCGGAAAGTAACGCGCGACATAGACGCGGCCCACCGACTCTCCCAAGGTTGTGCTGACAAAGGTCACGGCGCGCTTCCAGCGATCTCTCTGCTGGGGCTGGCCCGCCAAGGTCTTGCTGCGGAATTCGAAGTTGGCATCGACGAAACGCCGGGACAGATAGGGCGAGGCCCCATCGACCAGCCGGAATGCGAACCAGGCCTTTAGAGTTGGCAGAGGCGTCTCGGCAAATATCGCGGCATATTTGGGGAAAGCCGTGTTGGTCACGGCATTGAAACGGTCCACCGCGGGCAATCCGCTGGTCTTGAAAAACGCGGCCCAGTCGAAGTTCGGCGCCAGCGTCTTGAGCTCCGCCGAGGTCATGGGATTATAGGTCTTATCCCGGTCGCGCCGTTCCACCCTGGTCCAGGCGGCCTCCGCGAGCCTGGTTTCGAAAGCCAAAATGTCCCTGGCGCTTCCGGCCGGGTCCTGCCATCCGATCATGTCCAAAAGCTGCTGCGCATAGGCTTGATAGGCCTGCTTCTTGGCGGCAAATGACGGCGTCAGATAATAGTCGCGGTCCGGCAGGCCGAGGCCATCGGCAAGAAGTGAAACCAGATACTTGCTGGGAGCCTTGGCATCCTGGCTGATATAGAGCGCAAAGATCGCGGGATAGTTTTGGGTATTCTGCCGGCCCATCAGGGCGGCTGCGCCGCTCAGATCGCGCAAGCTGCGTATCGTGGCAAGCTGCTGGTCCAGCGGATGGTAATCCAACTTGTTGGCGCGGGCTTCATCCATGAATGAGCGATAGGCGGCGCCTATCTTGACCGCATCGGGATCCTTGAGCTTTCCGGCGGCGGCATCTTCCAGGATGGAACGAACCCGCGCTTCGGATAGCACGGTCAGCACATCGAAATAACCGAAGCGCGTGCGATCCGCCGGTATCTCCGTCTTGGCTTCCCAATTGCCGTTGGCATATCTGTTGAAATCGGACCCCGGCGGAACCGAACGATCCATTCCGGAGGCGTCAAAACCCCAGGCCCCGTATTTGGGCGATGCCAAGGAGTTCGGCGTCGTGTCCGCCGCCAGCGCGGAAAGAGGCAACAGGAAGGCCAGAGCGAGGGCGGCGCAGGATTGCAGGAGCGTGCGGCTAATCGTCATGATCTATTTCCCATTTCCGGACGGGTTCATCATCGTCACTGTGCCAATGCCCCCGAGGTGATGCCGCGGCCCAAGGTGAAAGACGAGCCCACCGTGCTGACCAGGGCGGTCTTGCGGTCCAGACGGGCAGCTTCGCGCAATATATAGGTGGCTTCAATGCCGGTGCAGTGACCGGCAAGAAGGGTCTTGAGCCCAAAATCCTTCAGCCGCGCGCCGGTCCATTGAACCGCCTGATCGGTGGCGGCGAAGAGATGGATGCCGCCCATCACCGCCAGCAGGGGTTTGCCGCTCACGATGGCGCGGGCATACTCGGCGATGTTGACGATCCCGGCATGGCCGCAGCCGGTCAGGATCACGATGCCTTCGCCGGTTGCGATCACCAGGGCGGAATCTTCCGGCACATTGTCTTCGATCAGCGTGTTCGCCACCCGCAGGGAAAGGCCGGGCGACCAGTTTTTTTCCGGATGGGGACGGGGAACCGGGCCGGTGAGCCACAGGCCAGGCAAAAGCTCCGCCGGCTTGTCATGGACAATGAATGTCCCGCCCGTGGCCAAATATTCGGCGCGGATGTCCCGCAGGCCATTCTGGTCGTCCCCGCCCGCGTTCAGCCGCGGCTCGAAGATCCGCGCCGCGACATGGGCGCGGCTGAAAGCCTTGGGATTGGCCTTGGCGAACTCCCGCCGCAACGTCATCAATCCGGCGACATGGTCCCCATGATTGTGGGACAGGACCACCTCTTCCACATCGGAAAGATCGACGCGCAGCGCCCGCGCATTTTTCAGCACCATGTCCGGCGAACTGCCGGTGTCATAGAGAATCTTGCGTCCCGAGGCCTCGACCAGGGCGGAATAGCCCCATTCGCCGTCGCCGCCCCGGGCATTGCCCGCCAGATTTGTCACCAACACGGTGATCTTCAGGGCCTGAACCTGATGCGTCCCTTGCGCATGCGCGGCGCCGGATGCGGCGGCAAGGGCGATACATACGCCCAGCACAAACGTGCGCCAGTTGCGTTTGGGCTTTTCCACGGCTGGTTCAGCGGGCGGGGCTTGGGTGTCGGACATTCACTTCTCCGGATGGATCAGCGCCTGATAGGTGAAGACCCGCGATTGCGGACGCAGGTCTTCCACGCCGCCGTTCGTGCGCTGCACCATGCCGACAAAGAACAGGTCGTTGGTGGGATCGACCCAGAACCAGGTGCCCGCCGCACCGCCCCAATCCATGCTGCCCTTGCCGTCCATGCGGCCTACCCGGCGCGGGTCCATGGCAATGCGGAAGTCCAGGCCGAAGCCGATGGACTCATTGAAGCCTTGCGGCCCGGTGAAGGATTTCAGCACGTCCTGGGAGACGACATTGGTGCCCATCAGTTCGATGGAGGCGGGCGACAGAATGCGCGCGCCATTCAGTTCGCCCTTGTTCAGCAGCATTTGGGAAAAGCGGGCATAGTCGTCTGTTGTGGAAACAAGTCCGCCGCCGCCGCCCTCCCGCTTTGGCGGCTTGGTATAGTCGGGCATGGGATTGCCGCTCGCGGTCAGCGTCGCCGCAACCAACTTTTTGGAGGCGGTATCGCCCTGATAGACCTGAGCCAGCCGTCCTTCGCGGCCTCCGGTCACCTGGAAAGCGGTGTCGGTCATCTTCAGCGGCTTGAAGATGCGGTCGTCCAGGAAGGCGCCCAGGCTTTTGCCCGACAGTTTCTCCACGATGGCGCCCTGGACATCGGTGGCGATGGAATAGGCCCAGCCTTCGCCCGGCTGGAATTTCAGCGGGATGTCGGCCATGCGCTCGATCAACTGTTGCTGGCTGTCGGCGGCGGTGACGCCTTTATCCCGGAACGCCTTGTCCACCGGATGAATCACATCCAGGCCATAGCCGAAGCCCGCCGTGTGGCTCATCACCTCGCGCATGGTGGGCGGGCGCTTAGCGGGTTCGATGATGATATTGCCTTGCGGGTTGACGGTCATGACCCGCAGATTTCGGAATTCTGGAATGAATTTGGTGACCGGATCGTCGAGCTGCCACTTGCCTTCCTCGAACAGCATCATCATGGCGACACCGACAATCGGCTTGGTCATGGAATAGATGCGGAAGATGGCGTCCCGGTTCATGGGGCGCTGGGTCGCGAGGTCGGCCTGTCCGTAGGTTTTGAAGTGCACGATCTTGCCGTGACGGCCGATCATGGTGGTCAGGCCCGCGATCCGGCCTTCGGCCACCACACCGGCCATATAGTCTTCCAGTTTCTTGAGGCGGGCGGAGTCGAAGCCGACGCTTTCGGGGCTGGCGGTGGGAAGGGGCTGCGCCAGCGCGGGCATGACGGTCAGCGCCGTCAAAGCGAGGGCGGCGGTGAAAGCCGTCAGGGTGCGGGTGGATTTTTTCATGGTGTTTCCTTTGTGCGTGCCAGTTCTTGTTTTTCAGATGGCGTGAGATCGAGCGCGGCGGCGCGGGCGAAGTGTTTTGCCGCTTCTTCCTTGTTGCCGGAATAGGCGAGGGCCTGGCCCCATTTCAGATGCAGGCGGCCCCAGTTGGGGGCGTATTTTTCCGCTTCCGCGAATTTCGCCAGGGCGCGATGCGACTGGTTCTGAGCCATCAGCGCCTCGCCCCAACCTTCCAGTGGGTCAGCGAACTTGGGGCCTTTGCGATGCGCAATGTCGAACTGTTCAATCGCCGGGCCCGGCGCCCCGCGCGCCAGCAGCGCCTGTCCCCATTCGGACTCGGCGTAAGGCAAAGAGGGCCCGATGGCGGCGGCGCGGGCGAACCAGATATTGGCCTGTGCGTCCTGGCCTTGCAGTTCCGCCACCTGGGCGCGGGCGCGCAGGCAAGGATAGCAGTCGGCGGGCATCGGTTTCAGCCGCGCCTGGGCCGCCGCGAACTGTCCCAAACGCGCCAGCGCCAGAGCGACGTACGGATCGACCAGGGCTGTTTTGAACTCGGCAAGGCCGGGGGCTTGTGCTGTCAGCGGCACGAATTCCCGTTCGAGCGCCAGCGCGGCGGACCAGTCCCGCTGCGCCAGCGCCGCCAGGATGTGGGCGCGCAGAAGCATCATTTTATAAAGTCCGCCAAAACCGGACACGGGACCGTCGGTCGGATATTCCGTCAGCGCGGCGCGAGCGGCGGCGGGTTCATGCAGTGCGGCAAGAATTTCGACCAGCACGCCCCCGCTGGTACCGGCGAGGGCGGTGGGAGCCCCCGCATTGAAGAGCCGGGACTGCCGTGCGGCCTCCAGCAAGTCGCCCTGGTGCAAAAGAACCAGGGAGCGGTAGCCTTGCGTGGCGCCCTCGATCCGGTCCGGCGGGGTATAGTCGGCGCCATGCGCCGACAGCAGCGCCAGCGCCGCCAGCCAGCCGCGCAGGCTTTGTTCTGTGCGCCCCATGCGGTTGTCGTCGGATGCCAGGTTGGCTTTGAGAAGATAGTGGTTGGGATCCAGCGCCGCGCCGCGCTCAAATAGTGGCCTGCTGGCCCGGCTGCCCTGCAACTGGGCGGCGGAAACCGCCCAGCCATTATAGGCCCAGGCGCGCTCGCTGTTGGGGCCGCTGGCCGCCAGCAGTTTGAGAATTGCGATGCGTTCCTCGGCCCGTTCCGCCGGCAACCAGGTTGCGAAGCGATAGGGCTGGGTGATGCGATAGACCTGCTCGGCCAGTTTCTGCAGCAGCGCGTCCATGTCGGCTTCCGCGCCGGTCACCGTGGCGCTGCCGTTGCCGCCGATGCGGGCCGTCAACGCAATGCCGTTGCCGGCCACGACCATCTCACCGCCGATATGCAGATCATGGCCCAGTTTTTCGCGCAGGAAACGGTCGAGTTCGGACAGCGAGACGCCGGTTTCGGGAATTTCCAGCTTGAGGCCTTCGGAGAGGCTGTTGGCATAGCTTTTGGGCGAGCGCTGCGAGAAGGTGCGCGCCTGCATCGCGGCGATCTTGTCCGACAGTTTGGCCGCCAGCACCGGGCCGCTGAGACCGCGTTCGGCAAGCGCGGGCGGCACCTGGAAGGCGTCGATCACCAGATCGTTGCTGCGCGCGGCGTTCCAGATCAGCCAGGCCGCGCCCGCCGCCACCGCCAGGCCGATGAAGGCGGTGGCGATGCGGAGCAAGACGCTGAGGCGCTTCTCCCACATGGTGAGGGAGAATTGCTTCAGCAGATGATGCTTCTGGATATCGATCAGGCTGCGCTGGTCGCGCAGGAAGGCGGCGACATCCTCACGCAGGGACGGATCGCTGCGTGCTTCTTCCATGGCGAGGTCTTGCGCCAGACCGGCGGTATCGGGAGCGGAAGCGCCGGCTTGTTCGGCGGCGGCTTTGTCTTCGCTCATGGATGCCTTGCCAGTTCTTGTTTTTCGGATGGGGTGAGGTCGAGGGTGGCGGCGCGGGCGAAGTGTTTTGCGGCTTCGTCTTTGTTGCCGGAATAGGCGAGGGCCTGGCCCCATTTCAGATGCAACCGGCCCCAGTTGGGCGCGTACTTTTCGGCTTCCGCGAATTTCTCCAACGCACGATGCGACTGGTTCTGGGCCATCAGCGCCTCGCCCCAGCCTTCCAGTGGGTCGGCGAATTTGGGGCCTTTGCGGTGCGCGATGTCGAACTGTTCAATCGCCGGGCCCGGCGCTCCACGTTCCAGCAGCGAACGGCCCCAATCGTGATAGGCGAAAGGAGGCGAGGGCGCGTCCTGAACAGCTTTGGCGAACCAAGTGTCGGCTTGGACCGGATCACCCGCCAGCGCGGCGATGGTGCCGCGATAGCGCACACAGTCATAACAATCCAGCGGCGTGGTCGCGATCAGGGATTGGGCTCCGGCAATGTCGCCCAGATGCGCCTTGGCCAGCGCCAGTCTGGGGCGGAAAATACGGTTGAATTCCGCATTCAAGTCCCATCCGACTTGCGTGGCGCGGATGGCCAGTTCCGCCGCAGGTTCCTCGGTGAGGAGGGACCTCCAATCCTGGAGCGCGGCAAGAGTCAGGACGGTGTATCTCGCGTCGATTATGCGAGCATAGAGCGTACGCACCTGAAGGCTTGCGCCCAATTTTCTGCGCGCGTTTGCTGCATCGTGCTGACTTGCCAGCGCCAGTCCACCATTCCACTTGGCTATGTGGTGGGCGTTGGGGTTGGTCGCATTGGCGAGATTAAGGGCCGCGCCCCGCGCCAGCTCCGCGAAATCGCCTTTGGTCTGGGCGAGAAACGCCTTTGCCTGATTGCTCTGCGGCGCCATTTCCACATAGCGTTGCGCAGTCGCCATCGCTTCTTCCGCATGGCCGTAGGACCATGTCCATTGATAGAGCGCACTGATCCAAGTGGTGTGGGGCTGGATCGAAATGGCGGTGTGATAAAAATCGATCGCGGCGGCGACATTTCCGCGTCCCGACCAGGACTGCGTGCCCAGGCCGTTCCAGGCCCAGGCGCGTTCCAGTGGGCTGGGATCATAGGTCAGGCGGCGGTAGATCGTCTGCGCCTCATCCAGCCGGGCCTGGGCGTCGACCGGCACCGGCGCGGCGTCGTTATAAAAGCGGTCCAGGTAGTTGGCGTAACGAAACGGTTGGGTGGCGCGATAGACATTCTCGGCCGCTTTTTGGATGACGTTGGCCAACTCATCTTCCGTGCCGAAAACAGGTTCGCCGCGGTCGCCGCCCGCGCGCGCAACGATCGCCAGACCGGTGCCGGTGCGCCAGACTTCGCCGGTGATATGGGTGTCGCTGCCCAGCCATTCGCGCAGGAAGTGGCGAAACTCGCCCAAGGACACGCCGGTTTCCGGAATCTCGACCTTCAGGTCGCTGCCCCAATTGTTGGAATAGGACTGCGGCGGGCGGAAGGAATTGGTGCGGGTCTGCAGCTCGGTCAGCTTGTCGAGTACCTGGCTGGCCACCGCCTGGCCGGTAAGCCCCCTGGCTGCCAGGTCCGGCGGCACACTGAAGGGCTCGATGATCAGGCCGTTGCTGCCCGCGGCATCGCGCACCATCATTACCACGCCGGTCGCCGCGGCGATGCCGACGCACAGGGTCGCCAGCCGCAGCAGCACGCCCAGCCATTTTTCGAAAATGCCCAGATGCAGCTGCTTGAGCTGTTCGTGCAAGTGATGGCGCTGGTCGGCCATCATCTTGCGCTGGTCGGCCAGAAAGGCGGAGACCTCGTCATGCAGCGACGGATCGTTGCGTGCCGCCTCCATGGCAAGGTCCAGGGCCACGCCATTGCTGTCGGAACTGGGAGGTGATTGTTCGGCGGTATCGGCGGTTTGCTCGCTCATTTGTGCCTTGCCAGTTCTTGTTTTTCAGATGGGGTGAGGTCGAGGGCGGCGGCGCGGGCGCAATGCTCCCGGCTGCCGCGGGGCGGCATTTGCGGCTGTGTCTCGTCCCCAGCCATTTGCCCCCCAGAAGGCTTCAGGCGCTTGTTGAGATTGGCGGCGTAACGCTGTGATTTTTATTGAGAAAGTTAGATCGGTACGGTGCGGCTCAGAACGGCACGGCGAGACAAGTTAACGGTACAATGACCGAAAGTTCCCTGGGGCGGAAGTCCGCCCTTTTTGGGGGAGAGAAACCCAAAATGCCCGCCATTTGGGCGGGTTTTGCCGCGCACGGCACGGCCCCTGCACCGCACCTGTCAGGGCGGCCCAACGCCGTCCGCTGGTGAGACAGATGTACCGCAATGACCCATCATCGCGGCCGGATCGCATTTTGCTTGTGGTCACGGCCATTATTCTGGCCACGGTCAGCGCCACCTTCGGCGCCGCCATGAGCGCGCGCGCCGAAGTGCCCGCCACCGCTATCGTGGCGGCTGCGCCGCGGTTGCCCAGCGCGCAACAGACGGTGCTGGCCGAACATCGCTGCCTGACCGAAGCGCTGTATTACGAAGCCCGCAGCGAAGGCGTGAAGGGCGAGAAGGCGGTGGCCGAAGTGGTGTTTCACCGCCTGAATTCCGGCAGATATGGCCAGTCCATCTGCGCGGTGGTCTATGAGGGCGCGGACCAGAAGGTTTGCCAATTCTCCTTTACCTGCAACGGCGATATGGATCGTCCGCGCGAGATCGTGGCCTGGAACCAGGCCGAGGAACTGGCGGCGCAAATTTTCACCGGCGAAGTGCGGCTGCGCAATTTTACCGGCGGCGCCACCTCCTATCACGCGAACTATGTGAAGCCTTACTGGGCGCCGACCCTCAAGCGCACCACCCAGATCGGCAAGCACATCTTCTATCGCGGCCGCTCCGGCGAAAGCTGAGCTATTTACCAACAACCGGATATTCGCTGAGAGATGGCGCGGAGTTGTGCGATGTTTTCTCCAGCAAGATCGCCCGCGCGCGCCCCAGGTTAACGGCGCGCTTTGGCCCGGCGGTTGCAACACTGATTGGTATGGGGCGCTGGGTGCCGAAAAACGACCCAGAGCGGAACATTAACGATCAGGATTGACACAAATGTCCAGGATCTTGTCCAAATTCGCTACAGCCGCGGCGCTGATGGTGGCCTTTGCCGCCCCCGCCAATGCGGGCGTGATCTCCTACAGCTCCATCGCGTTTGACGGCCCGATGGCCGCCGATGAAATCATGGTGCAGAATTTCGACGCCCCGCTGGCGGCCGGCTACACCATGAGCTGGTCCAATGCCGGCATCTATCAGGGCCCCCTGGTCCCCGGCATCGCGGCGCCGCCGGCCGGCGACGCCACCAAATATCTTTCGGTTTATACCGGCGGCCTGGCCACCTTGAACGCGCCGGGCACGATGAAAAGCATGAGCATCTATATCGGCTCGCTTGATACCTACAATATGATCACCTTCAAGGGTGCGAACGGTTTCAGCCAATCCTATAGCGGCACCCAACTCAATCTGCCCGCCAATGGCGACCAGGGCGATGGTTCGACCAACCGCCGCTTCTATTTTACCTTCGATCCCAGCGACCAGATCAACCAGGTTCTGTTCTCTTCGTCGGGCAATAGCTTTGAGTTCGACAATATCGCCATCAACGATCCGCCGAACGAAGTGCCGGAACCCTTGACCATGTCGCTGTTCGCCAGCGGCCTGGCCGGTGCCGCCTTGTTGCGCCGCCGCCGTCAGAAGATTGCCTAAGACTGTCGGGGCGTAATCTCCAACTTACGCCCCACCCTAATCGTGATGTTCCCCCGACTGGCCGGTAGCGCGTAAAACGCGTTACCGGTCTTTTTTTGCGTCTGCGTTCCAGCTTGGCAGTGCGCGATCCCGTGCTAAGGTCGATTTGGCTTTCGGGGGTTGGGTATGGCCGCATCGGCACAGGACCAGGAACAAGTTTTCGCCAAATGCGCGAAGCGGCTGATCCCTTTCATCATGCTGCTCTATGTCACCAATTACCTGGACCGGGTGAATGTGGGCTTTGCCGCGCTCACCATGAACAAGGATCTGGGTTTTTCGCCTACCGTCTATGGCTTTGCCGCCAGCATCTTTTTCGTCAGCTATGCCATCTTCCAGATCCCCGCCACCGTGATTTTGGAACGGATGGGCGCGCGGCGCACGGTGTTCGTCATCATGACCGCCTGGGGGGCGCTGTCGGCCGCCAACGCCCTGGTGACCGAGCCGATCCTGTTTTATGTCTTGCGCTTTCTTTTGGGCGTGGCGGAGGCGGGATTTTTTCCCGGCGTCATTCTTTATCTGACCTTCTGGTTTCCCAAGGAGTACCGCGCCCGCTTCACCGCCACCTTCATGATGGCAATTCCCTTTTCTTCGGTGTTCGGTTCGCCGCTGTCCGGCCTGATCCTGAGGAACATGGACAACGTCGCGGGCCTTCATGGCTGGCAATGGCTGTTTCTGATCGAGGGGTTGCCCGCCTGTTTCCTGGCTTTCGCGGTGCTGAAATTCCTGCCGGACGGGCCCAAGGATGCGTCCTTCCTGACCGAGGCGGAAAAGCAGATCATCGCCACGCGGCTTGCGAGCGAGAAGACGCTGGCGCCGCCCAACCTGTGGCCGGCTCTTTACGATCCGCGCGTGTTGCTGCTGGGCCTGGTGGGCACCGGCATCGGCGCCAGCATTTTCGGCAGTCAACTCTGGCTGCCGCAGATCGTTCAGGCGATGGGCTATTCCACATTCGTCACCACCTGCATCGCGGCGCTGCCTTATGCGGCGGCCATTCCCACCATGATCTATGTCGGCCGTTCCAGCGACCGCAACGGCGAGCGCATCTGGCACAATGTCCTGCCGCTGGCGATGTCGGCCAGCGGCTTTGTCATCGCCGCCATGGCGCCCAACCATTATGTGGCGGTGGGCGGGTTGATCATGGTGGTGGCGGGCTTGATCGGCACCTATGGGCCTTATTACTCGCTGGCGTCATCCTTCTTCAGCGGGCCGGCGGCGCCCGCCGCCATCGCCTTGGTCAATCTGATGTGCACCGGACTGGGTGGGTTCATCGGTCCCAATGTGCTGGGCTATCTGAAGGACACCACCGGCGGCTATGAGGCGGGCATGTTCTCGCTGTCGGCGGGACTTGTCGGCTCGATCATCATCCTGCTGGTGCTGGGGAAGGTCATGGCCGCGCGCAATGCGCGGTTGGCGGCAGGCTAACCCAGCAATTGGCGCGCATGATCGCGCCACTGGCCGGCAACACCGGACATGTCCGCCAGCCGCGCGATCTCTTCGCGTGTCGCCTTGCCGTGATAGACGATTTCCACCAGCCGGGTGAAGGGAAAGTCCGGGTTGGGACGCTGGTGCAAAGTCACGGCATCGCCCGGGCTGAGGGCGCCGGTTTGCAGCACGCGATAATACCAGCCGGACCAGCCGCTTTTGACCATCGCCTTGGGCAGGCGGTTGTTGTCGTGGCGGAGCGAGAATTTGAAACAGGGCTGGCGCGGCTGGCAGACCTGCAATAGTGCGGTGCCGATGGCGTGGACGTCGCCGACGCAAATGTCTTCTTCCGTCATGCCCGAGACGGTGAGATTCTCGCCCATCGCGCCGCCAGTGAAGTTCAGCGCCGGAAACTGCGCCGCCCAGCCGGGGAAATGCGAAGCGGCGTAGCCATAAACCGCTTTCTCGGCGCCGCCATGCACGGCGAGATCGGCATGTTCGTCGCCGTCCAGGCCTAACAGTCCCACCGCGATGGGGCCCTGGCGCGCGGTTTTTACAATGGCGCTGGGCACATGTTCCGGCCCCAGCGGTGCGATGCGTCCGGTCTGAATGGAGAGGAGGGTGGCGGTCGGCATGCGGGGAGGCTACTTCGCGCTTGCACCCGGGCGCAATTGCCGGCGCGGCAGGGCAGCTAACCACTGGCGGCATGCAACCGGAACAGGCTAGTTTGCGACCAAGGGAGCGCTAACAGCCCCGATCATGAGGGAGGAGCGTATGGGATCCAGATATTCGCGCCGTCACTGGATGGCGCTGGCCAGCCTGGGCATGGGCGGACTGCTTGCCGGCGAGCGCAAGGCGCATGCGCAGCCGAGCTCGCGCGCTTTGGCCGATCCGCGTTCGCCAATCAAGATCACCAAGCTTGAGATCATCCCGGTGCAATCGCTGCGCACCATCTTCATCAAGATGTACACCGATGCGGGGATCATCGGCATCGGCGAAGGCACGGTGGAAGGGCGCATCGCCACCGTGATGGCGGCGATCAAGCAGATCGAACCCTATCTGATCGGCAAGGACCCGCGCATGCCGGCGCATCACTGGCAGGCGATCTACCGCCACGCTTTTTATCGCGGCGATATCGTCCTCACCAGCGCGCTGGGGGCGGTGGACATCGCCATGTGGGACATCAAGGGCAAAGCGCTGGGTGTGCCGGTCTATGAATTGTTGGGCGGGCCGACGCGCGACCGCATCCGCTGTTATGGCCAGGCCGAAAGCGTGGAAGACACCAAGCGCCTTGTGCTGGCCGAAGGCTTCAAGTCGATGAAGACCAGTGTCACGACCAGCCGCGGGCGGCTGTCGCGGCCCTCGGAGAATCCCTATTACATCGATGGCCTGGTGGAAAAGGTGAAGGCGATCCGCGAGTTGGTGGGCCCGGATTTCGACATCGGCTTCGAGATGCATGGCGATCACGAGCCGCCCGCCGCGATGCAGATCATCCATGCGCTGGAAGGCTTCCGCCCCTGGTTTTTCGAGGAGCCGATCCAGCACCAGAACCTGCCCCTGATGGCGGAGATGGCCAGGAAGACCACCGTGCCGTTCGCCACCGGCGAGCGCCTGGTCACCAAGTGGCAGTTCCGCGATCTGTTGCAGCAAGGCGCGGCGCAACTTTTGCAGCCCGACATCACCCATGTCGGCGGCATCACCGAGATGCGCGCCGTGGCAGCGCTGGCGGAAGCCTTTTATGCCGACATGCTGCCGCACGCCAAGGAGGGCATTGTGGGCTTTGGCGCTTCCATGCATGTGATGGCGTCGATTCCGAACTTCCTGGCGCATGAAGTGCCGTCTTTGCAGGCGGTCAGCGGCGGGCCCAAGGTGGATCGCAGTCCCTGGGGCAAGGGCTATGTCAAAACGCCCTATGTGATGACCGACGGCGCCGTGATCCTGAAGGGCAATCTCGACCGTCCCGGCCTCGGCATAGAGCTGGACGAGAATCTTGTCGACAATGAGCGCGGGATTCCGGAATGGCAGTTCCCCACCATGTTCGACAGGGTCGACGGATCGGTGCGGGATCACTAGGATTCCTAACTTTAAAGTCATGTTGTGCCCGCGATATCCCGCTGCCGGTGACAGGCAGCGATAGCGCCGGAAAAGATTTGCATTTAGAGTTCCGTCCCGATGCCACCGGCTGGTGGCGGCTTCACGGAGACGGTTATGGCGGCGATCACGGTCAATGGCGCGCAGCGCGAAGTGCAGTCGCCCGTCGACACGCCGCTTCTCTATGTCTTGCGCAATGAATTGGATGTGACCAGTCCGCAATTTGGCTGTGGCCTGGCGCAATGCGGGGCTTGCTCGGTGTTGCTGGACGGCAGGGAGGTGCGGGCCTGCGTGACGCCTGTGTCCATGGCCCTGGGCAAAGAGGTGACCACCATCGAGGGTTTGCCCGCGCGCTGGGCCAGGCAAAAAAAGCTGCCGCCGGCGGAGGCCGAAAAAACCCTGCACCCGGTGCAGACGGCCTGGATTGAGGAACAGACGCCGCTGTGCGGTTTCTGCCAGAACGGCATGATGATCAAAGCCACCGAATTGCTGGAGAAGACACCCAGTCCCACAGACGCGGAGATCAAGGCGGCCTTCACCACATCGGGACCCTCGGCGCATCTGTGCCGCTGCGGAAGCTATGCCGCAATCCTGGAGGCGGTGCGGCTCGCCTCCGCATTGATGATGAAGAGCGGCAACACATGAGGCCGGTGAGCGAAGTCATCGACATTCATGGCGCGCAACTGAGCCGCCGGGGCTTCCTGGCGGGCGGCGGCGCGTTGGTGGTCGCGCTGGAGGTTTTGCCTGATGGCGCCCAGGCGGCTGCGCCCAACACCACGCTGAATCCCGCCATGCTCTCTTCCTGGATCGAGATTGGCGCCGACAACACGGTTCTGATCCGCACCGGAAAATCCGATTTCGGCCAAGGCTCAATCTATACCGCCTATCGCCAGATCGTCGCCGAGGAGCTGGATATTCCGTTCGAAGCCATCACCAGGGTGGTCTCTGCCGACACCGACCGCACGCCGGACGGCGGCGGCACGTTCGGATTCCTGGGAGACGTGAATGGCAACGGCATGCCGAACCTGCGCAAGGTGGCGGCCTATGCAAGACAGGCCTTGCTGGAGCTGGCGGCGCAGCGCCTGGGTGTTGCAAGGGACCAGCTCTCCGTCGCGGACGGCGTTGTGTCCGGGGGCGGCAAACGCATCCGCTATGGGGAGCTGGTCAAGGACCAGAACCTGAAGCTCACCATACCCATAAGGGGCCAAATCGAGGGCTTTATGGGTTTGGCGGTGGAGGGGAATCCGCCGATGAAACCGGTCGCCAGCTACAAGGTCATCGGCAAGTCCTTCAAGAACAGCGCCATCGTCTCCAAGGTCACCGCCAAGGAATTATGGGTCACCAATGTCAAGCTGCCGGGCATGCTGCATGCCCGGATGGTGCATCCGGCCACCTTGGGTTCGACCCTTGTCTCGGTGGGTGCGTTCGACAAGGCCAAATTCCCCAACACGCAAGTGATCGTCAAAGGCAATCTGGTTGGTGTGGTGGCACCGGATGAGTGGGAAGCCATTCAGGCTGCCCGCCAGGTCGCCGCGGCGACCAAATGGTCGGACTGGAAGGGGTTGCCTGGCCAGGCCAATCTGTTCCGCCATCTGCGCAGCGAAGCGGACTGGAAGTCCGCGCGCGTGAACAAGGGCGCGGCGAACAAGGGCGATGCCGCGTCCGCCATGGCGGCGGCGGCCAAGAAATTCTCCGCCAGCTATGAATTGCCCTACATGAAGCATGCGCCCATCGGCCCGACCATGGCGCTGGCCGATGTCCAGCCCGATGGCATGGTGACGGTCCACACCCACACCCAGAATGCCCAGCAGCTTCGTGTTCAGATTGCCCTGATGCTGGGGATCACCGCGGACAAGGTGATCGTCAGGACTTATGCGGGTGCGGGCCATTACGGCCGATCGAATGGCGGCAATGCGGGCGGAGAAGACGAGGCCGTGATCCTGTCCAAGGAATTGGGGCGTCCGGTGCGGGTGCAATGGATGCGCGCCGACGATATGCAATGGTCGACCCAATCGCCCGCGGCCTATTCCGACATAAGGATCGGTTTGGATGCGGGCGGCCGGATCGCCGCTTATCAAGCCAACCATCACATGCCCGCGGGCCAGGACGACCGGCCCATCGGTGCGGTGCTGGCCGGCCTGCCGACCCAGCGCCCCCCTGGCGACAAGGACAGGCCCGCTTCGGGGAACACGCTGTATGACGAATGGGTCTATGACGGTATTTTGAATTCCGAGGAACGCGGGCATAGCACCTGGCAGATCGGACAGCTTGATTCCCCGCTTGCGGCGGGACTGCGCGATCACGCCATGCGCACGCCGGGACAGTATCAGCAGAATTTTCCGCGCGAGCTCGCGCTCAGCGAAGCGGCTGCGCTGGCGGGCGCCGACGCCATCCAGTTTCGTATCGATCATGCCAAGGAGGAGCGGTTGAAGTCCGTCCTTGCGCGCCTGCGCCAGGAATCCGGATGGGAGACAAGGCCGGCACCCAATCCGCGCGCAGCGTCGGCCGGCGAGATGCGCGGCCAGGGCGTGTCCGTGATGCTGCGCAGCGGTACTTACTGGGCTTGCGCTTGCCAGATCGCAGTCACACCGGCCACTGGCGCACTTGCTGTCGAGAAGATCACGGTGGTGGTGGAGCCGGGTATTGTCGTCAATCCGCAGCAGCTGAAACGTCAGGTGGAGGGCGGCATATTGATGGGCGTCAGCGAAGCGCTTTATGAAGAAGTCGCGTTTGACGAAAGTGGCGTCACCGCGCGCGATTGGCAGAGCTATCCTATCCTGAAAATGGCGGACATGCCCGAAGTCAAGGTCGTGCTGGTGCACCGGCCGGAAGTGGGAAGCTATGGCGGGGGTTCGGAAGCCGCCAATGCGTTGGCGTCGCCGGCCATCGCCGCCGCACTTTTCGACGCCACGGGCAAGCCGGTCCGCAGGTTGCCGCTACGCCCTTCTTATGTGAAGGGCTTGCTTCAGGCGTAGCGGCGCAACAAAGGGGCCCAGGATGAGATTTTACAAAATAGCCGCTTCACTTTTCGCCGTCGCATTGCTGACGCCAGGCGCATTCGCGCAGACGCCTTTGCGCGCCCGGCCGCCGGAAGCGTTCAAATTCATCCCGGCCAAGGAGGTCGAAGCCCTGACCGACAAGCCGGGTGCCGGGGTCAAGACGTCTTTTCCGGTCGATCATGAAGACTACGATGTCGAATATGCCCAGCGCACCGACAAGGGCAATGAGCCGGAAGTGCACACTTACCGGACGCACTACATCCATGTGCTGTCGGGCGAGTCGATTTTGACCTATGGCGGCACCGTCACCAATGCGCGGGAGAGTGCGCCCGGCCAGATCCGCGGCGACGGCATTTCCGGCGGCACCAGCATCACCGTGCGTACTGGTGATTTCCTGCAGATACCGGCGGGCATGCCGCATCTGTTCGAGGTCAAAAGCCCGACCGTGAAATTCCGCTATGTGGTGTTCAACGCCAGGCAATGAGGCGTCACCAGATTACCATGTCGTAGTTTACGGCCCGGTGTTAAAAGTTTTTGCACGACGAGCCGGTCTGTACGCCCTGGCTGCTGAAAGACAATGACAGCAATTCGGTATAGGTGACGATAAAGCCGCCGGGAAAATCGGAATAAACCGACACCTCCAAGGACTGCCCGTCGGCCTTGTATGTCATCCTGACATTGGTTTTGCGCTTTTTCAGGACATCCAGGGCTTTTCCGACGGAATTTTCGGGGCCGAGCGCGCGGAGAATTTCAAGGTTTTGCGGATGCGAGCAGGCGGCCGCGCATGCCTGGCCGGTTGAAGCGAGAACCAGAGCAATTACAGCGAATGTAGGTCGAGTGTGCTTCCGCTCCCTCCAATCACCTAGCTCCCGGCCAAGGTCCGTCACTATGACGCCGGCGCCGGTTGTGTACACAAGAAGAATTGGCCACTGACGATTAGTCAGTAGCCGGAATAGTGCCTGATTGGGCAGTGAAGTTGCCGCTGGCTGCATTTGTCTTCGCATTGCCTAGGGCTTTCGCGAGAGCCAATCTTCAACCGGGATTCGGGACGATGGGGGCGATGTTACAAGACCCTTACGGCAAAAAGTCGGCGCAGCTCACCCAGGAAGAGTTGAACAAGAAGCTGAGCGCGCATGCGCGCTATCTTTCGCATCAGGGCGGGATGCGGGCGCAGATGGCGCATGCCCGGCTGGACGGTCTCAATCTCGCCAACCGCAATCTGGAGGAAATCGATCTGACCGGCGCCTCGCTGGTGGGCGCGTCGCTCTATGGCTCCAACCTGCACCGTGTGAGTCTTTATTGCGCCGATCTGCGCGATTGCGATCTGCGCCATGCCAAGCTGACACGGGCCGATTTGCGCGGCTCGTCTTTCCGGGGCGCGAAGCTGGCTTATTCCAATCTCGACAATGCCGATCTGCGTTCGGGCACCATGATGTATGCGGGGGACCTGTCGCAGATTGTCGACCGCAGCGCGGGGGCCAATCAGGGGGTGGATTTCTCCAACTGTTCGATGAAGGGCGTGTCCTTCGGCAATGCCAAGCTGGACGGGGTGAATTTCACCGGCGCGTTGCTGCATGGCGCCCGGTTCAAGGCCGCCGCCCTGACCAATGCCGTGTTCAAGGGCGCGGTGCTGATCGGGGTCAATCTGGAGGAATTGAAGGTGCCACCCGAAGCCCTGGCGGGCGCGGTTCAGGATGTCAGTCCTGAAGCGCAGGCCAAGGTGGAGGAATTAAAGGCGCTGGTGACCAGCCATGAACGCTGGATCGCCACCGGCGGGCCGGCGGCTTCCCGGCATCACGGCGCGCCGGGCCCTCGCCATTGAGATGGATTTTTCCGGCTGCCAGCTTCAGGCCGCCAAGCTGGACGGCGCCGATCTTCGCGGCGCCAATTTCACCCAGGCCGATTTGCGCGGCGCCTCCTTGCGGGGCGCCAAGCTGGCGCATGCGCACTTCAAAGACGCGAAACTTGGCGGCTTGAAGATGAACGACGGCTCACTCTTGGCCGCCGATCTGACCGACGCGGAATTCGCCGAGGAACAATTGAGCGAAGCGATCCGGGATTAGCCAATCTGCTAGCGGACCGGTGGTCCTCTGTCGACGGAGGTAACCGGGAAGGCGCCGTCACCGGCCACACCCACCGGACGCCTCATAACGTCGCCATTGATGTCCACCGACATGCCCTTGTCAGCGATCTCTTTCCATTGCCCATTGGTCAGGCAGACCTGGGGTCCGAAGCTGGTGCGGGAAGCGGTCCGCGGAATCGGCTTGCGGCAGGTCACGGCGTCGGGATTGCCCTCGCCGGTGGGCGCAACCACGTTGGGACGGTCAAAGACGCTCTTGCCGTCGGCGCTGAGATCCTTGCCGGTCAGGCTCAACCGCACCCAGACCTCATTCTTCATGCAGATCTTCGGACCCATGCCGCCGGAGGGCAGTGGCTGGGGCGCGCGGCAGGTCGCGGCATTGGGGTCGCCCGAGCCGCTGGGCGTGTCGGGCTTGACCGGATAGGAAGGATCGTCCGGCAGAGCCAAGGCTGGGGTTGCAAGCAAGGCCAGGAAAAGAAGGGGTAGCATGCGCATGACGCAATTCCTCTACGCTGCGGGACAAATTTTACACTTGTAGGCGCTCGAACTCCAGAGCGTTTTTGGGCATGCTGGCCGCCAAGAAGATCGTTAAGGGAGAGTGGGATGGACGCTTTGACTAAGGCAAAGCTTGAACGCAAACAGGCAGCGGAGTTCCCTCAAGGCCTGCTGGACCTGCTGGATTCCTATGTTCATGGCCGAATCGGGCGGCGGGAATTCGTTACCGGCGCCGGCAAATACGCTACCGCTACCGTAAGCGCCGTTGCCCTGGTGGAGATGCTGCGGCCCAATTACGCCTGGGCGATCCAGGTGCCGGAGGACGACAAGCGGCTGAAGACCGAGAAGGTCACGGTGCCGTCGCCGGCGGGAACCGGCCATATCGATTGCTATCTGGCCAGGCCAGCCAGCGCCCCCCCAAATTCTAAAGGCAAGCTGCCGGGCATTCTGGTGATCCACGAAAATCGCGGCCTCAACCCTTACGTCAAGGATGTGGCGCGGCGGCTGGCGGTATCGGGCTATATGGCGATGGCGCCCGACGGCTTGACCTCGGTCGGCGGCTATTCGGGCGATGACGAAAACGGCGGCAAACTGTTCCAGACGGTCGACCGCGAAAAGATGCGCGAGGATCTCTATGCCGCGGCGGTCTCGCTCAAGAGCCGTTCCGATTGCACCGGCAAGATTGGCGCGGTCGGCTTCTGTTTCGGCGGCGGCATTGTCGGCTATCTGGCGGTGCGCATGGGAGCCGATCTGGCGGCGGGCGTGCCTTACTATGGCGGCCAAACGGCGCCCGAGGATGTTCCCAAGATCAAGGCTCCAATCAACGCGCAGTACGGGGAACTCGATACGCGCATCAATGCGGGCTGGCCCGCCTTCGACGCGGCGCTGACCCAGGCGGGTGTTCCCCATGAAGGGCACATCTACCCCAAGGCCAATCACGGTTTTCACAACGACACCACGCCGCGCTATGACGAGGCCGCCGCCAAGGAAGCCTGGTCGCGCACCCTGGCCTGGTTCGACAAATATGTGAAAGCCTGACCGCAGGACGTTAACCGTTGATCTGTTGCGGCGGCGGCGCTAAAGCGGTCGCATGGTTTTCGAAGAAACAGGAATGGCGGGCGACCCGATTCCGGTGGAGGTGAGGGATTTCCTCATCCGTTGCATCGCATCCGTGGCCCAGCTGGAAGCGCTGTTGTTGCTGCGCACCACGCCGCAGCAGACCTGGAATGTGCCCGATGACGCCCGCCGGCTTTATGTCGAGGAAAGCGAGGCGGCAAAGTTGCTGCGCGGACTGGTGGGCTCTGAGCTGGCGGTCTCGGATGGTTCGTTCTTTCGCTATCAGCCGCGCGACTGCGAGATGCTGGATATGGTGGACCGGTTGGCGGAAACCTATGCCCGCTCGCTGGTGCCGGTAACCAGACTGATCCACGAACGCGATATCGCCATCCGCAAATTCGCCGACGCTTTCAAGCTGCGGAAGGACCTGTAAATGGCGTCCATCACCTACGGGCTTTGCGCCCTGGTGGCCTTGCTGTGCGCCTTGCTTCTGCTGACGGCATGGCGGCGGCACCGCCTCCGGCTGTTGTTGTGGAGCGGGCTGTGTTTTGCCGGTTTCACCCTCAACAACACGCTGTTGGTGCTGGACAAGGTGGTCTATCCCGACAGCATCGATTTGACCTTGTAGCGCGCCAGCGTCGCCTTGCTGTCGGTCATGGTGTTGCTTTACGGCCTGGTGTGGGACGCGGAATGACCCAGATGCTCGAAAGTTTGATGCTGGGCGCGGTGGCGATGGGATCGCTGGTGGCATCGCTGTTCTTCCTGCGTTTCTGGGTGCGTACCCGCGACAGTTTCTTCCTGTTCTTTTCAGCAGCCTTTTTGATCGAGGCGGCGAGCCGGGTGGGCCTGGCCTTTGGCCGCGCCGCCAATGAGTATGAGCCGCTCTTCTATCTGCCCAGGCTGCTGGCCTTCAGCCTGATCGCGTTGGCGGTGATATTGAAGAATCGCCCAGGCCGGCCGTAAAGCTCCGTAGCGGGATGAAACAGGACGGGGACGGATTATCCCCTGGCGGCCCGGGTTAAGGAAAACTACGTATCGACAGTCTCGGGGTCTGTGGCACAGTTTGCGACAAAAGGCTGGAAAAGCCAGTGATTCCATCAGGGCTGGGAGCACGTCATGGGCTATCTGGAGTTGGCGGTATTGTCGCTCTCCACCTTGGGAATCCTGGGCTTTGCCTTCGCCTTGGCCTGGATTGATGCGTCGCCGCGCAAGCGCGGCAATTCAAACCTGGGCAAAAGCAGGGACTGACCGTTCGCCCTACTGGCGCACAAATTTCTCCACCGTGCCGGTCAGCAGCCCGATATAGACATCGCCATTCGCCGCCACCGCCCCGCCATGGGCGCGGCCATTGGCGCCTTCGCCGGGCAAGGTTTCGATCGCCTTGCCGTTCAAATCGCGCAGCATGCCGCCCGCCCAGATATGCTGATCCTTGGTCATGATCAGCGACGACAGCGCGCCGACATTCTCCCATTGGCGGAGGAATTTACCGGATGGGTCGAAGATCTCGATCCGCTGGTTTTCGCGGTCGCTGACATAAATCAACCCCTTGGCGTCGACCGCCACATTGTGGGGCAGTTGGAACTGGCCGGCGCCGTTGCCGCGCATGCCGAAGGCGCCAAGATATTTGCCTTCCTTCGAAAAACGCACGATGCGCGCATTGCCATAGCCGTCGGCGACGATCAGCTCGCCATTGGGGGCGAAGGCGATGTCGGTGGGCAGATAGAAGCTGGTCTGGTTTTGGCCGGAATTGTCGCGTGTACCCAACGTCATCAAAGTTTTGCCCTGCGGGCTCATCTTGGTGATCAGGTGAGAAGGCGCGTCCACCACCCAGACATTGCCGTCGGGATCCACGCGGACTTCATGCGCGCCGCAATTGCTGCAGCCCGCCAGGCCATAGACCGCCTGATAGCCCGACATTTGCGGCGTGCGGTTTTTGGCGGCGACGTCTTTCGCCATCGGCATCACTTTGCCATTGTTGAATTTCACATCGCCGAAGGCGCCGACCACCGTGCCGTCGGGCTTAAATTCCAGAATGGGATCATTGCCGCGGTGCATCACCAGGATATTGCCGTCCTTTTTCACCGCCACGCTGGTGACCTGGATGAAATTCCACGGACCGGCGGGAAAGCCTTTGTCGCCTTTCAGGGGCGTAGGCCAGGCCGCGACGTGTTGATAGTGGATGACCGGAGCATCGAGTTTTGCGGCGGGTTGGGCGAGGGCCAAGCCGGGAAGGACGCAAAACAGTATGAGATGGGAAATGCGCATAACACTCTCCCCTTATTATTATAGTGGGGAGGTTACAGCCAAAAAGTCCGCAGGCCTATCGGTTCCAAGGATAAACCGCTACAAAACCAGCCGGAAACGTTTCAAATCAAGGTTTTGCCCGTGAAAATGTCCTTCCGCTGGTTCGGCGACAGCGACCCCGTCTCCCTGCAGTATATCCGCCAGATTCCCGGCATGCATGGCATCGTTTCGGCGATCTATGACGTGCCGGTGGGAGAGGTGTGGCCGCTGGACAAGATTCTGGCTTTGAAAGCCAAGATCGAAGCGCATGAGCTGGCGCTGGATGTGATCGAATCCGTGCCGGTGCATGAGGACATCAAGCTGGGCAAGCCCGGCCGCGACCGGCTGATCGCCAACTATCAAGAGACCATCCGCAACCTGGGCAAGGCCGGGATCAAGGTCATCTGCTACAATTTCATGCCGGTGTTCGATTGGACCCGCACCTCCATGGCCAAGCTGCTGCCGGATGGTTCTACCACCTTGACCTTTGACACCAAGGCGGTGGAGGCGATCGATGTCAGCAAAGGGATTTCGCTGCCGGGCTGGGATGCCAGCTACAAGCCGGACGAGCTGAAAAACCTGCTGGGAGAATATGCCGATATCGGCGAAGAGAAATTGTGGGAGCATCTGTCTTATTTCCTCAAGGCCATCGTGCCGGTGGCGGAGGAAAGCGGCGTCAAGATGGCCTGCCATCCCGACGATCCGCCGCGCCCCATTTTCGGCCTGCCGCGCATCGTCAAGAACCGTGACGACCTGGCGCGGCTTTTGTCCATCATCGACAGCCCGGCCAACGGTTTGACCCTGTGTTCCGGATCGCTGGGGGCGGGCCCCAAGAACAATGTCGAGGCGCTGGTGCGCGAATTCGGCGGGCGGGGGCGGATTCACTTCGCGCATCTGCGCAATGTGAAAGTCAACGAGGCGGGCGATTTCGAGGAGACCGCGCACAAGAGCGAATGCGGTTCGCTGGACATGGCGGCCATCGTCAAGGCCTATCACGATGTCGGTTTTGAAGGTTATGCGCGGCCCGATCACGGCCGCATGATCTGGGGCGAGACCGGCAAGCCGGGCTATGGCCTGTATGACCGGGCGCTGGGCGCGGTCTATCTCAACGGGCTTTGGGAAGCCATGAAGTTCTCGCCGCGCGTTTGAGGCGGTAGCCCGCTTCGCGGGCATTCGACCGGGGGGGCGGGGGCGCCCTGCGTTTGGGCCTTAGGGCGAGTCAGTTATAAGCGGCCCATGATGGAGCTTTTCGATTCCTTGCGCAGGCCGGGATGAGCGACACGCGGCGGCGGTGGCTGGCGATCGTCAATCCGGCAAGCAGCGCCATGCGGGATCGAAAATTCCGCGAAACCTGGCTGCGCCGCCTGCGCTATACCGCCACCAAAGTGGTGGTTTGCGAGAAGCCGGAAGATGCGCCCCATATCGTGGCGGAAGAGAGTGCTTTCGACAGTATCGCGGCGGTGGGCGGCGACGGTACCGTGTTCGACATTCTTCCCGCGCTGGACCCGGGCCGCCATTGCTTGTCGGTGTGCCCCACGGGGCGGGGCAACAGCCTGGCGCGCGCACTCGGTTTTCCCACCATGCCGCAAGCCCTGGCGGGATTGAAGCGCGGCTATCAGCAGCCGATGGATCTGCTGTTGCTGCAGGCCAAGCATGCCAACGGGCGGATCAGCAAGGCGGTTTGCGCCAGCACCATCGCCACCGGCTATGTCGCGGCGGTGGGCGCGCGGGCCCATGGCGGCAGCGGAATTCACTCTTATACCCTGGCGGCGATGCTGACCAAGCCGAAACAATCGGATGTGCAAGTGTCTTATGACGGCGCGGCGCCGCAAAATAAATCGCTGACCGGGCTGGTGATCAGCAATATCGATTATTCGGCCCAGTATCGCGCCTTTCCCCGCGCCAGGCTGGACGATGGCCGTTTGCATGTTCTGGAGCTTGACGCGCCGCGTCTGCGCCAAATGGGATACAATCTGGCGATGCTGGCGGGGATCTATCCCAAAAAATCCCGGCATCAGGGCAAGAGCATTTCAGTGCGGGCGCAGGCGCCCTTCGATCTGATGGCCGATGGCGAAATATTGTACGGGGTGACGGAATTTACCGTGGACTGCATACCCGAAGCAATCCTGTGCAACCGGGCGGAGTGATCAGGCCAACTGTTTCATCCAGGAAAGGCCTTCCAAAGTCCCCGCGCGGGGATTGTATTCGCAGCCGACGACGCCTTTGTAGCCGAGCTTTTCCAGCGCGCGCAGCATGGCGATGTCGTCGACCTCGCCGCTGGCGGGCTCAAAGCGGCCGGGGACCGAGGAAATCTGGACATGGCCGGTGATGGGCAGCAGCGCTTCCATGTGTTGCAGCACTTCGCCATGGATCATCTGGCAATGATAAATGTCGAATTGGAGCTTGAGATTGGGGCGGCCGAGTTCGGCGATAATGTCCCGGGCGAGATCGAAATCACCCAGCAGATAAAGGGGCACGTCCGCCGGATTGAGCGGTTCGATCATGATGTCCATGCCGAGCGGCGCGGCGGCGTCGCAGGCGTAGTTCAGGGAGCTTTTATACGTAGACAAGGCCGTGCGGCGGTCGCCGTCCACCACACCGGCCATCAGATGCAGGCGCGGGGCATGGGTCGCACGGGCATAGACCAGGGCGATGGCGAGCGAATTGCGGAAATCGGCCTGCCGCGATGAAAGGCAGGCAAAGCCGCGTTCATTGTTGGACAGATCGCCGGGCGGGGCGTTGAACAGAGCCAGTTTGAGCCTGTGGCGTGCGAGGCGTTCGGCGATGTCCTGGGGATCGTGATCGTAGGGAAAGAGATACTCCACCCATTCGAAACCCGCATCCGCCGCGGCGGCGAAGCGGTCCAGAAAGTCGTGCTCCTTGAACATCCAGGACAGGTTGGCGGCGAAAGTCAGCATGGAAGAAAGCAGCGCGTCAGGTGATGCGCTTGCGGCGCGGCTTGGCCGGTGCGGGTTGTTGGGCCGCCGCCGCTTTTTCTTCCGCTTCCTTGGCCAGGCGCAACGCCTTGAGCCGGGCGGTCTTGGCATCGGCCGCGGCGCGTTCCTTCTCGATTTGATCCAGCACCATGCGGCTGCGCTGGTCTGAGGCGGAGAAGGTGGTGGGCGGTCTGGTTGGCATGGGCAAAGCCTAGGCGCGAGGGGTCCGCTCCACAAGGCCCGGCCGAGATGCGTGGCGGCTCAGGGCTTTAGGCTGTGCTTTGGGTGTCCGGGGCCATGGGGCATGAGGCAGGCCGCCTCATGCCCCATCCTTTTAACGCGCGGCGGCCATCGCCTTGACCGCTGCGGCGGTCAAGGGCTTGCCGCCGATCGCCCATTCACCGCTGCCGGTTTCCTGGACGCGCACCCAGGTCACATGGCGCATGGCTTCGCCTTCGATGGCGACCATCGCTACGGTGACTTTTTCGATCATGGTCTTTTTTTGCTCCGGCGTAAAAACGCCTTCGATCAGCTGGATATCGATAAGGGGCATGAAGTACTCCTTTGAAGTGGGTCTGTGAGGGACGACCTTGCGGCCGGGGACATCGCAAAACCGGCGCAGCCACTCCAGTTCAAGAACTGAATCTCGCCGGTACGGAAAATGAAGCGGGGCAGCAGGGACGGCAAAAACCGTCCCCAAACCCGTTAATCCGGACGGCCGGCAACACTTTTCTAACCATGTTTTTTCGAGCCGCGCGCGCTGACGGCGTCAGCATCAACCTTAAACGGGCGCTTCCATGCTCCCACTTTTTTAAAGGTTCCCCTTCTAACCTGCGCCCAGTTGTTCACTGCATTGGGTGCAGGCGGCGAGGGGTTTCATGTCCAGCAATGCACGAATGGCGCAGGATCAGCGCGTAAGCGAACGTTTTTCAGTACGGCTGGCGGGCAAGCTGTTTGTTCCGGCTGAAGAGATCACTCTGGATTGCACCATCATCAATCTTTCGACGGGCGGGGCGGGAATCCACTGCCCTGAGCCGCCGCCATTGGATTGCTTTGTGGTGCTCTATATCGACGGCTTCGGCCGCTTTGAAGGCGTCACCACCCGCTATGTCGAAGGTGAACTGGGTCTGAAATTCGTCTGCAAGGACGCCAAGCGCCAGAGGCTGGAACAGGATCTGTCCGCTTATGTCGCCGATGGCATGAAGGGCGTCACGCGGGCGCGGCGTCATCGCCGCTCGGCCGCCCCGGTTCAAATCGATTGCTTCACCATGGGCGACGGCTGGGAGGCGCCCTGCAAGGTGATGGACATTTCATTGCAGGGGGCGTTGCTGAAGACCAGGGCGCGTCCCGCCATCGGTGACATCATCCAGCTGGGCCAGACACGGGCCTGGGTCGTGCGCCATCATGAAGAAGGCATCGGGATCCAATTTCAGCAACATTTCGAGGGATCCAAAGCGTCATGAGTTCCGACCGTACCGTGCGCAGTCTCAGCGGGTTGGGCGCTGCATCGTCCAATCGTGTGCTGAACCTGCTCGCCATAGCCGAGGCCAATGCCGCAAACGAGGCGCATCGCAATGCGCCACTGTTCATGTCCAACATCCTGAACAGTTCGCTGATCCTCAAGCACCGTCTGCGGGCGGATGAGACCGACTTCTTTTCGGGGCGCAGGGCTCTGGCGACAAAGATCATCATTCCCTTCGAACGCAGCGACCTGAAATTCGGCGGCCGCTCGCTTTTCATCGGCCAGAAGGGATTCGAGGACTTGCTTCAGGAAGCGGTGAACTACCGGGAAAAGAAGGATATGCGGCGCGACCTGGACGTGCTGCGCCTGATCGATGGCGTGCCGTCGCTCGACCCTTTCCTGCTGCGCGAGCATTTGCGGGTCAACGATATCCGGCCCGCACCATGCTATTTCGCGATTTCCGACGCCGATCAGAATCGCATGCACAGTTACGCGGCCCTGGAAATGAGCCGCTTGACCTCGATGGCGGGCGGTGGCGGCCGCCACAATGGCGCCACCAGCCGCATGGTCGAGGCGCTGCTTTCCAATGAGGTCGACGACAAGCTGGAGCCGCTGCGCGCCACCCTGAATTTGGGTCCGTCGGAATTCAGCGAAGGCGTGTTCAGCTGGCGCGGCTTTATCTATTATAAATGGTGCCTGGATGAGTCCTGGCCCAACCTGATCCGGGCGCTCAGAGGCATCAAGGCGGTGATGCCGATCGGCCGGGTGACGTCGGACGAGCGCAAGCTGCTGGAAGCCAGCAAGAATGTCATTCTGCGCGGCGCCAAGGCCAACAGCATGGAGATCCGCCGGATCATCGGCATTTACGACCATGCCTATGCCGGCATGATCGAGCGCCAGGACCCCAAGCTGTTCCGGGAATTCCTGCTCGGTGCGCCGAAGCTGTTCCTGGATATCGGCGAGCGGATGGGAGCGATTTCCCACATCACCAGCTTCTGGAACTATCGTTTCCCGGTGGGGGCGCCGCGGGCCGCCCATGCCGACGAATTGATCGTCATTTTCCAGGACTTCTCGCGCGGCATGGCCGAGGAATTCGCGGAAGCAGCGTAAAAGGCGGTTTTTCCCTTCCAGTTAGGCCAAGCGCACCTCCTAGGATCGTGCTAATCTTGGCACGCATTCATTGGGGGAATTGCCATGAATCATCATCATTCACGCCGTCTGGTGCTGGGCGCGCTCCTGGCGCAACTGCCGCTGCTTTCGGCGCGGGCACAGATCAATGCCGGTGATCTTCTGAACCGCGCGGGCGGCGCGCAGAGCCTGCTCGGGGCGGGGCTCAGCCAAGGCGAGATCGGCACTGGGCTGAAGGATATGCTGAAAGTCTCATCCCGCAAGGTGGTCAGCCAGTTGGGCAAGCCCAACGGGTTCAACGGCGATCCCGCCGTGCGCATTCCTTTGCCGGGGCAGTTGGAAAAAATACGCCAGCCTTTGTCGATGGTGGGCGCCAGCGGCATGCTGGACGATCTGTCGCTGCGGATGAACCGGGGCGCGGAAAGGGCCACGCCCAAGGCGCTGGGCATTCTGACGGATGCCGCCAACAGTATCAGTTTCGACGATGCCAGGCAGATTCTGACCGGGCCGCAGGATTCGGTGACCCAATATTTCCGGCGCAGCTCGACCGGCAAGCTGACCAGCGAATTCACGCCCATCATGGGAGATGCTCTGAAGGGATCGGGCGCGGAGAAGGCGATGGGCGCGGTCAAGCAGAAGGTGGACGGCATGCCCATGCTGGGAGCGCTGGGGCAGATGGGCATGAATAAGATGGGCATGGGGCAATCGGGCATGGCCCAATCGCTGCTCAATCTCGATTTGACCGGCTTTGCCGTCGGCGGAGCGCTGGAAGGCATCTTCCACTATATGGGCCTGCAGGAAGCCGATATACGCAGCAATCCGGCGGCGCGGTCCACCGGGATGTTGCGCAAGCTGTTTGGGTGAGGAGCGGCGCGCGAAGCGCGTGAGCAGGTCCAGTGGACCTGCGAGAGCGACGAACGTCGCAGTGCCGCGCGGTCAAGCGCGGCACGAGGCCGGGACGTCGCGCGCTTAGGCGAGCAGCGGATGAGACGCGATGAAAGAAACTGGGCGGGGACCGCGACGATGAAATATCTGGCTGCGGCGTTTGTCCTGATGGCAGGGGCGAGCCTGAGCGCTTGCACGACAGTGCAAACCACTGCGCCCGGCGCGGTCGGTGTTCAGCGCAAGCAGAGCTTCCTGGTGTCGGCGGAAGCGGTGCAGAATGCGGCGGGCGAATCCTATCGCAAGACGCTGACCGAAGGCCGCAGCAAGGGCGCCGTCAACAACAAGCCGGAAATGCTGGCGCGGGTGCGCGCCGTCTCGGACCGGTTGATCGCACAAGTCGGAGCATTTCGTCCCGATGCCCAAAAGTGGCAATGGGAAATCAATGTCATGGACACCCCGGAGATCAATGCCTGGTGCATGGCGGGCGGCAAAATCATGGTCTATTCCGGCTTGATCGACAAATTGCAGCCCAGCGATGCCGAACTGGCGGCCCTTCTGGGCCATGAGATAGCCCATGCGTTGCGCGAGCACACGCGCGAGGCGGTCTCGCGTTCCGTCGGCCAACAGCTGGTGTTGACGGGGCTGGCCGCCGCGACCGGAGCCAGCGCAAGCACCGTGCAGCTTGCAGGCGCAGTGGCGCAGGTCACTTATGCGCTGCCGCACAACCGCGAACAGGAGACCGAGGCCGATCGCATCGGCCTGGAATTGATGGCCCGGGCCGGCTATCAGCCGCAAGCCGCGGCGACATTCTTCCAGAAGCTGGCGCGCGCCGCACCCAGCAGCGGGCCATCCTGGCTGAGTTCGCACCCGCAAAGCGAAGCCCGCGCCCTGGATGTGCAAGCCTATAGCGCGCGCGTGCAGCCGCTCTATGAGGCGGCGCAGAGGCCGGGCGGCAGGCCATAAATTCCGCCCATGACCGTCCCGCATATTTCCCTGAGCCAGGCTTTGCGCACTTGGGCGCGGATCGCGCTTTTGAGCTTCGGCGGGCCGGCGGGGCAAATCGCGGTGATGCACCGCATTCTGGTCGATGAGAAGAAGTGGATCAGCGAGCGGCGGTTTCTGCATGCGCTGAACTATTGCATGCTGCTGCCGGGGCCGGAGGCGCAGCAGCTGGCGGTCTATATCGGCTGGCTGATGCATCGCATCCGCGGCGGGATCGTTTCGGGCGCGCTTTTCATCCTGCCGGGCCTTTTGAGTCTTGGGATTTTGAGCTGGGTCTATGCGGCTTATGGCGAGGTCGCATGGGTCGCGGCGCTGTTCTTCGGCCTGAAGGCGGCGGTGCTGGCGATCGTGCTGGATGCGGTGGTGCGCATCGGCAAGCGGGCGCTGAAAAGCAGGGCCTTGATCGGTGTGGCGGTGGCGGCCTTTGTGGCGATCTTTGTTTTTGCCGTACCGTTTCCGTTGATCATTGTGGCGGCGGGCGCGCTCGGTTGGTTCGCCAGACTGCCGCAAAGCGGCGCACATGCCGCCGGCAAGGATGGAGAGGAGGGGCTGGTGGACCGGGTCTTCGCGGCCGGGCTGCCGGAACATGTCAAGCCGTCGGCACCGCGCCTTGCGGGGATTCTGGTGGCCGGTCTGTCGCTGTGGTTTTCGCCGCTTCTGATCGCGCTGGCGCTGCTGGGGCCTGGCAATGTCTATACGGCGGTGGCGGTGTTCAATGCCAAGATGGCGGTGTTCACCTTTGGCGGCGCCTATGCAGCTTTGTCTTACATGGCGCAGCAGGCGGTGGAGCATTATCACTGGCTCAAGCCCGGGGAGATGCTGGTGGGGCTGGGCCTGGCGGAAACCACGCCGGGACCATTGATCAGTGTGGTGCAGTTTGTCGGCTTTCTGGCGGCGGCGCGTCAGCCGGGCGCGCTGGACCCGATGCTGGCGGGCACCTTGGGCGGGTTGATCGCCATGTGGTCGACCTTTGTGCCGTCCTTCCTTTGGATATTCGCGGGCGGGCCTTATGTGGAAGCCCTGACCGGCAACAAGCGGCTGAACGCGGCGCTGTCGGCGGTGACGGCGGCCGTGGTGGGCGTGATCCTGAACCTGGCGGTGTGGTTGTCGCTGCATGTGCTGTTCGGGCGAATGATGCGGGTGGGATTTGTGAATCTGCCCGTTTTGGAATCGGTGAATTGGGCGGCACTGGGGATCGCGGTGGCGGCGATGGTGGCGATTTTCCATTATCGTGCGGGTGTGATCGCGGTATTGGCGGCGAGTTGCATCGCCGGCGTGGCCTTGCACTTGCTGGGTCTGACCTGAGGGGGCGGCATGGAGCGTTGGGTTCTGATCGTCGGCGTGATCGTCATCTTTCTGTGCCTGGCGGTGATGGGCTGGTATTTCGACAGGGACAGCAACCTGCCGGGACTCTGCACCAGCACCGAACAGCAGTGCACGGATGACAGACGGCTGCCCTAGGACTGGCGGTTTGACACGGGTTTGCTATTTAGAGGGCCAGGGCAGGGCGGATTTTTCGTGGCGTTGTTTCATTATGTGAGAGTGGCGGCGATTTGCGCCTGCGCATGGCCTTATGCGGCGCTGGCGGCCGATCAAGACCGGGTCGATGCGCTGGAAAAGCAGTTGCACGCGGCGCGGCGCCAACTCGCCGAGATCAAGGCGGCGCAGCATGCCGATGACGGCGCGGCGCTGAAGGATTTGCGGCGCAGCAGCACAGCGCAGTACGCCCATTTGAAACAAAGGCTGGACGCCCAGCCGCGCGTCGGGCTGGACAGGGGGCGGCTGAGCGTGACGTCGGCGGATGGCGCCTTCAGCCTGGCGTTACGCGGCACGGTGCAATTCGATGCCGCCTATTTCGCGCAAGGGCGCAATCCGCCGAATGTGGATTTGAACAGCGGCACCAATTTCCGCCGCGCCCAGTTCGGTCTGGTGGGCACTTTGTGGCGCGATTGGGCCTACAATTTTACTTACGATTTCGGCGGCAATGGCGTGGAGCAGCGCGGTTATCTGTACCGCGCCTATATAGAGTATGACGGGTTCAAGCCGGTCGGCATCCGCGCCGGGGCTTTCTCGGCCTATGACAGTATGGAGGACGCCACCGGCGGCGCCAATCTGGCGCTGCTGGAACGGCCAACCGCCGTCACCATCGCCCGCTCCATCGCGGCGGGCAGCGGGCGCTCTGGCTTGGAAATTTTCGCGCAAGGCGAGCGCTATCTGGTGTCGCTGGCGTTGACCGGCGGCAAGACAACGGATTCGGCGACTTTTGATGAGCAGCAAGGGTTGGTGGGACGGGTGGCCTGGCTGGCAATGGACGGCGAAGATTTGAAATGGCTGGTCAATGCCGATGCGACCCATGTGCTGAAGGTGGGCGATGCCGCGCCGGGGGTGCCGAGCATGGTGCAATTGAGCGCAGGGCCTGAAATCGCGGTCGATGCCAGCCGCACCGTCGATACCGGCTTGCTGGATGCGCGGCATGTCACCGAGTTCGGCATGGAGACCGCGCTCAATCTGGGCCGGCTGTTCGGGCAGGGCGGGTGGTTCCACTACAACATCACGCGGCGGATCGCGGCGCCCAATCCCGATTTCAGCGGCTGGTATGCGATGGCGACCTGGTCGCTGAGCGGTGAGTCGCGCCCCTATGATCCGGAGAGCGCGAGTTTCCGCGGCCTGTCGCCTGCGCAGCCATTGGGCAAGGACGGTTTCGGTGCATGGGAACTTGCGGCACGCTACAGCAGCGTCGACCTGGACTTCATGCCCGGGCAAGCCGGTGGCGTAACGGGCGGAAAGCAGA
This sequence comes from uncultured Alphaproteobacteria bacterium, assembly GCA_902825865.1. Lineage (GTDB taxonomy): Bacteria > Pseudomonadota > Alphaproteobacteria > Micropepsales > Micropepsaceae > Rhizomicrobium. The sequence goes on along the minus strand of CADECX010000009.1, from coordinate 43,225 downwards.
CGGTGTGGAGCGCGGGATTGAACTGGTATCCCAATCAGACAATCCGGTTTTTGTTGGATTACGACAAGATCCGGGTGAGTCGCGGGAACTCACGCGCGTTGGATATTTCCGCCGATGCGATTGCATTGCGCAGCCAGATCGCTTTCTAGCGACGCGCGTATGTGTTTCACCGGACATGTTACAGGTGCATTGAGTCGCGAAAAACGAATCAAGGCGTCTTGTAATTTGTGGAGAAAGCACAACATCGGGTTGACGCATTTATAAAATCGGCGCACATGTTTTCACATAACGGACTGGTGCGTTTAGAGGCGCGGGAAGCGCAGATGTAGGCGGCGGCTGCCAGAAAGTGCGGCAGAAGCACGGCAATTGGGGCGAAAAGGCCCCGATTCCGCCGGAACTTTCCCGGATTCCGCACGTAAGATTCGTTACGGAAAGGAGATCTGAGATGCGTAGCTGTCTTTATGATCGTGTTTTCCTGGTTCCCAGCGCGAAGGATTATCGTGGCTGGCGCCCCGGCAACGATAATCGCAATCCTTCGGCCAAATCGGAGCGGTCCAAGATCAGTATCGCCTGGTGGCTGGTGCCATGCGTGGTGGTGTGGGCGGCGAGTGCGCTGGTGCTGAGCTGACCTGGATCGAAGTGCGGGGAGCGGTTTTGCACGCCTCGCGCCAGCGGGGCTTTTTTTTGCCTTGACGGAAGAAAACAACGGAAAATCTGAAATTGCCGCGCTGGCCAGACGAGGCGAGTGATGTGCCCGGCGGCGGCGGGTTGCTGGCAGGACTTCCGGCACCGGTTCGCGCCAGCGGGTTGGAATTTCTGTTTGGCGTGGCGGACGGGCAGGGCGGACTGACAATCGGTCAGGTCAATCCGGACGCGCTGGTTCTGGGGCGACCGGAGGGCAACTATCTGCCGGCGACCGGGCCAAAAAATCCTATCGGGCCAGTGGTAGGGTACCCCGAAACCGGAAAACATTCCTGGCGAGCGAGTAATGACGATGTGATTGTTGCGACTGTTGGCAAATACAATAGCGAGAACGGCTATTTCCCCGGCGACGTGGATTACATGACGCCGCAATTGATGAAATCCTGGATGATGGAAGAAAGTGGCAGCAGCGCACATCGGCGTCAATTTGAGACAGATCCCTTCCAAGTTAATGTCCCGAAGGATTGGGCAGATGAAAAGGGGAGGATTGCGGGCTTGGCCAAGGGGCAGGCGATGACGCCGCAGGCGAGCTCGGAGGCCGCCCTGAAATGGGCCCGGTATAAGAGTACTTGGCCAGGCTTGACGTTTTCCAGTCCGCTAGCGCGGAAAGCCCATTACGGCACGTATGAGGCACTGACGAATTACAACGGAAATAAACAGCATGTTGATGGCATACCATTCAGAGTCGGCTATGCTAGCAACATACTGAACAGGGCTTGGGCCAGCTATGGAGATTGGCAGGAATAGATCGGCGGCAATGACATTCGCCAGCGCTCTTTCCATAGCGTTCTTGTTCAGTGTCCTTTCTTCAAATGCGCTCGAACGCCGTTCTGGAATTTGGAAAGTCTTACGCGCCGGTCAGTTCAGCGGCGCGATGAATGAGGAGGCGCACGTCCAACCCGTAAAGGGGTTCATACTTGCCAATGGCAAGCGTTATCGATTCTGGGAATACAATTGGACCCAGCATCGTACTCCCGGCCATGGTAGAGACCTTCTTCTGGTATTCGAGGGCGACGACGACGCGCTTGTCTATCTTGGAAGCTATAGCTTCGATGCGTATCCCTTTCACGGTCCCGTTCATCCGCAGATTCGAGGGAATGCAGTCTTTTTTCCGTACAAGGACATAGAGATCATAGGTGCGAAGCCCTACAAAGAGATCTCGTTCGCAAATGGCCCGCCACCTGAAGCGCGGATTCCAGGTGGTACAGCGTTTTTTCGGTGACGGCTCAAGACATCTTGTAATTTGATTGTGGCGTGCTTCGAGCGGTTGACCGTCGTATAAAATTTGGTCTAGAGTTTTTCCATGGTGAGTTGATGCGCCTTGATGCGCTCTTCACCCTCCGGCCTCGCGGAAGCGGGGCTTTTTCATTTCCACTCTTTTTTTGTTTTCCGTTGGAGCTGAGACAGGTTGAACGCCAAGTCGAAGGCGGCGGCGCAGGCCTTGCTGGACCGCGGCTGGGGCAAGGCGGCGCAGCTGATCGCCGGCGAGGAGGGCGGCCCGATTGTGCTGGCGCGGATTGAACGAGTGATTGTTGATCCCTCCAAAAAGAATAACGATCAATCAAAAACGAACAGCAGCGGCGAGACCGAACGGCCGCACCCTTCTGATTGATACGCCGAGGGTCTTTCTGCCGCTGCTTTCGCCCTCCCGCTACAAGGGCGCCTATGGCGGACGCGGGTCGGGCAAGTCGCATTTCTTTGCCGAGCTTCTGATTGAGGAGTGTCTGTGCCAGCGCGGGATGCTGGCTGTGTGCATCCGGGAAGTGCAGAAGAGTTTGAAGGACTCATCCAAGCGGCTGATTGAAGTGAAGCTTCGGCAGCTCGGCCTGGGTGAGGCGGACGGGTTCAAGGTGTTTGAGAAACAGATCCAGACGCCGGGTGATGGCGTGATCGTCTTTTGCGGCATGCAGGAGTCGAACGCGGAAAATATAAAATCCTTGGAGGGTTTTCGGGTCGCTTGGGTTGAGGAAGCGCAGGCTTTGTCACATCGCAGCCTGGCGTTGCTGCGGCCGACCATCCGGGCAAAGGACTCGCAAATTTGGGCGAGTTGGAATCCCAGGCGCAAGGGCGATGCGATCGATGATTTCCTGCGGGCCAAGAGGCCCCGGGATGCCGTGGTGGTTGAGGTAAACTGGCGGGACAATCCCTGGTTTCCCGCGGTACTGGAAGAGGAGCGGCTGACCGATCTGCGGCTTTACCCGGACAGATACGATCACGGATGGGCAGTAATCCTAATGGGATCGGCGAAATTGCCGATCAGCGCAGGATGCGATTTTCCTGGCGCGGCGTGGATTTCATCGCCTTTGTCACGAACTGGGGTAACCGTCGTTTCGATTCCGGCGTGGCTGTGGAAAAGGACAACGTCTCGTTGTCTTACTCCCTCTGCAAGGCAACAAAATATTCCGACTTTAGCGCTCCGTCCTTTGTCGACGAAGAGACAGAGCCGCATCACAAGGGCGTCTATTAGGGCCAACGAACCGCCGCACCCGGGATTGGCGGGTTGGCGCCGGCCTCACTTGCTGTCGTCGGGCCCGTAATAATCCAGGGTGTGGCTCCAGCGCTTTTCCTCGCCGGGCTTGAGCTTGATATCCATATAGGGCTCGATGCTCATGGTGGAAGGCACCGACCACCATAACAGCCGCGATACCGGCTGGTCGGCGCGGATGCGTACGCCATAGCCGGTCTTGGTATTGGTGACGCGAAAATCATTGTCGCTTACCGCATTGGTAAATCCCGTCAGGTCGCTGGCAACCTGCTCCTGTCCCGTGATGGCGCGCAGATAGCGCATGCGATTGCCGTCAAACTTGATCACATCCTCGGGCATCGGACGGGTATTCTTCAAAGTGAAGGGCGCCTCCAGCTCCACGGCTTCGTTGCCGGGGCTGACTGTGGCGAAGTTGTGATTATAGACGGTAGTGTCGATGGCCTTGCTGCCGGTATTCTTCAACCGGTCCTCGATGATCAGGGTCGGTTTGCCTGGCACCAGCCGTACTGTCTTGGTGTAGGAATAGCCGTAGCCGGATGCATCGCCCGAAACCACGTGGTCGAAGCGGATGCTGGTCTTGGTCGCGGTGGTGGTGCGCTTGCCCTGGTTCAGGATCGGGTAGGTGTGGAAGCGGTTATATTTGTCATTGTCGCGCTTCAAGATGCCGACGCCGATCTTGAGGAAGCGCCCGCCTAGCCCCGCCGCGTAGAATCCATTCTCGCCGAACTCTTCGACGGGACCGGCTGCGATATTGTTGTTATGCGCCACCAGACCGTCGGCGTCGTAGCTGAAGTTCTGCACATTCGGCGATGTCTTGACGAACCAATAGCGGCCGAAATCGTGACCCTTATAGGTGATATGGGTGATCATCCCGGCATGGTCGAAGCGGGTGGCGCGATAAAAGCCGAAGGTATCGGGCAGATAGACCTTGGCCGAGACCAGGCCGTTGTCGATCATCTTGTGCGGAAAATTGTCCAGCGCGCTGGCGGGCGAGGTGGTCCGGGGATCCACCGGCAGGAAAGGCGCGTTGCCCTGCGCCCAGGCATATGTCATTCCGGCGACGGTCGTCGAAGCCAACAGGATGGCGGCAAACCTCTTCTTCATTGACGGGTCTCCTTCCCAGGTCCAAAGAAATCGTAGGTATAGGTCCAGCGCTTGGTCTCGCCCGGCTTCAGCGAAATCGCGATAAAGGGCTCCAGGCTGAGATTGGTGTGGATCGACCACATATTGATCTCGGCCATGGGCTGGTCGCCGCGGATGCGCTGTCCGAATCCGGTTTTGGTGTTGGTGATAGTGAAGTCATAGTCGCTGGCCTTGTCGCCGAAACCGGTCATCTGGCTTTGGGTGGTGACGCCTTTGGGGATCGGCGCCAGATAGCGGATGGTCTTGCCGTCGACCTTCACCAGTTCCGGCTGCAACGGTTCCACCACCCGCCATTCAAACGGGGCGGTGATGGTCAAATGTTCGCTGCCGGGGCTGATGGTCAGGAAGTTATGGGCATAGACCTTGGTGCCGATGTCCTTCTTGCCGGTGTTCTTGAATGTATGGGCGATGGTCATTTGCGGCTTGCCCGGCATGATTCTGACCGTCTTCACATAGCTGTAGCCATAGCCCGATTCCGCATCGTTCAGATCCTGGGTGAAATGCGCGCTGTTCCTGGTCGAGCGAAAGGTGCGCTTGCCCTCGTTCAGCAGGGGCGCGGAGACAAACTGAGAATATTTGTCGCTGGTGCGCTTCAAGATGCCGATGCCGGGCTTCAGGTAACGCCCTCCCATGCCGGCTTCATCGAAACCGACCGGCGCGAATTCCTCCACCGGGCCGCTGGCGGTACAGCAAGAATGCTGCACCCCAGGCGGATATTTGCCATCGTCATTGGGATCGAAGACAAAACGATCGAACCAATAATTGGTGAAATCCTGGCCCTGATAGGTGGCGTGGAATACCACCCCGGCATGATCGAAACGCGCCCCCTTGTTAAGCCGGTTCTTGACGGGGGGGTAGACTTGCGCCGTGAGCAAGCGATTGCCGATCTGTACCTTGGGAAAATCTTCCAGCGCTGTGGCGGGCAGGGTCCCCGGTTGAGCGCCCGCACTGCCGCAGACGGTAACCATCCAAGCGACGGCGATTGCCGCGCGCCGCATCTCAGCCCTCACCGGGGCCGAAATAGTCGTACGTGTAAGTCCACTTCTTGGTCTCGCCCGGCTTGAGCGAGATGGCGATATAGGGCTCCCAGCTCACATTGGTGCGGATCGACCAGAAATTGATCCGCGACAAGGGCTGGTCGGCGCGGATGCGCTGGCCGAAGCCGGTCTTGGTATTGGTCACCTTGAAATCATAGTCGCTGACCTGGGTGCCGAAACCGCTGATCGGCGAGGTGACGCTTTCGCCTTCCTTCACCGCGCGCAGGTAACGCAGCGTCTTGCCGCTGACTTCCGCCGCGCCCGGCGTAAACGGCTTGGCGGCGGTGATGTTGAAGGGCGCGGTGATGGCGACATTCTCATTGCCGGTGCCCAACGTCAAAAAGTTGTGGCAATAGACCGAGGTCTCGATCGCCTTCTTGCCGGTGTTCTTGAGCTCATGCTCGATCACCATCTGCGCCTTGCCAGGCACCAGTCGCACGGTCTTGACATAGGCATAGCCGTAACCCGTGTCGGCATCCGACAGATCATGGGTAAGCCTGACGCTGGTCTTGGTGGCGCTAGATGTGCGCTTGCCTTCGTTGGCCACGGGATAGGTATTGACGAAGTCGTACTTGTCGGCCCCGCGCTTCAGAATACCGATGCCGATCTTGAGGAATTTGCCGCCATTGCCAGCCTCGTCATAACCGATGGTGGTGAATTCCTCGACCGGGCCGGGGGCGCCGCTGGCGGTCGAAACGGTGACCTGTCCTTTGTCCCAGATGAAGTCGTGCACCGCGGCCGACTGGCTGCCGAACCAGTACTGGCCGTAATTGTGACCCTTGTAGGTGGCATGGCCCACCACCCCGGTACGGTCGAAACGGGTGCCCTGATACAGCCCATTCGGGCCCGGCAGGTAGACCTTGGCGGTGACGATCCCATTGGAGATCGCGTTGTGGGGCAGGTTGTCCAGGCTGCTGGCGGGTTTGACCGTATTGGCGGGGGGCGGGGCGGGGGTATTCTGGGCCGAAGCCATCATCATTCCGGTTGCGAAGATCGCCGCAGAACCCATTGCCGCAACGACATAATTCCAGCTTTTGTCGAACCGGTTTTTTTGCACGATCCACCCCACAAATTGCGCGTTTTGCGTCTCAAGCCGTCCCCTTGTATGAGGACTGGCCGTCTATTCACTTCTTTATATAGCAGAACATGAAGCGCGTCCTCATCACCTCCGCCATCCCCTATGTTGCCGGGGTCAAGCATCTGGGCAACCTGGTCGGGTCCATGCTTCCGGCCGATATTTTCGCCCGGTACTGCCGGTCCCGAGGCTACGACACCTTGGCGATCTGCGCCACCGACGAACATGGCGCCCCGGTGGAACTTGCCGCCCTGGAAGAGGGTATGCCGGTGGCCCAATACGCCGCCAAATGGCATGCGGTTCAGAAGGAATTGGGCGACCGTTTCGGCCTGGCCTGGGACAATTTCGGCCGCTCCTCCTCGCCGCAGAACCATGAACTGACCCTGCATTTCGCGAGGGCGCTGTGGAAGAACGGCTTTCTGGAACTGCGCACCACCAAGCAGGCCTATTCGGCGACCGACGCCCGGTTCTTGCCCGACCGTTATGTGATCGGCACCTGTCCGCATTGCGGCTATGACCGGGCGCGGGGCGACCAGTGCGAGAATTGCACCCGGGTGCTGGACCCGATCGACCTGATCAAGCCGCGCTCGGCGGTGTCCGGCGCGCAGGATATCGAGATCCGCGATTCCACCCATCTGTTCCTCAAGCAGTCGCAATTCGCCGACAAGCTTCGCGCCTGGATCGACAGCCACAAGGCGGACTGGCCGCAGCTGGTGACGTCGATCGCGTACAAGTGGCTGGACGAGGGGCTGCAGGACCGCGGCATCACACGCGATCTGGAATGGGGCATTCCGGTGCCCGACGACATTGCCGAGGGCAAGCTCAAGGGCAAAGTCTTCTACGTCTGGTTCGATGCGCCCATCGAATATATCGCCGCCACCAAGGAATGGGCCGACAAGAACAAGAAGGGTGATGCCTGGAAAGACTGGTGGTACGGCGACAAGGCAAAAGACGTCGTCTATTGGGAATTCATGGGCAAGGACAATGTGCCTTTCCACACGGTGGGTTTCCCCGTCACCATCATGGCCTCGGGCGAACCCTGGAAGCTGGTCGACCGGCTGAAGGGCTTCAACTGGCTGAACTACGACGGCGGAAAATTCTCCACCTCGCAAAAGCGTGGCATCTTCATGGACACCGCGCTGGATGTCGCCCCGGCTGACTATTGGCGCTATTACCTGATCGCCAATGCGCCGGAAGGCAGCGACAGCAATTTCACGTGGGAACAGTTCGCCGGGGTGATCAACAAGGACCTGGCCGATGTGCTGGGCAATTTCGTCAACCGCGTCACCAAATTCTGTGTTGCGCGCTTTGACGGCCAGATGCCGGGCGAGGGCGAATATGGCGAGGACGAAAAGGCGCTGATCGCCGAACTGGACCGCCGCATCGCGCAATATGCCGCCTATATGGAAGACGCGGAATTCCGCAAGGCGATGGGCGAAATGCGCGCCATCTGGGTGGCGGGCAATGAGTATATGACCCGCGCCGCGCCCTGGACCCATATCAAGACCGACCGCGCCAAGGCGGCGGTTGGTGTGCGCATGGGGCTGAACCTGGTGCATCAATTCGCCCATCTGCTGTGGCCGGTGATGCCGGATTTCGCCCGGACCATCCATGAATGCATCCAGCCGGTCGGCTATCGCGGCGGGGTGATCCCGTTCCCGGACGAGCCGATGGCGCAGGCGCTCGACGACCTTTCCCCCGGCCAGCCGATCAAGGCGCCCGAAGCCCTGATCGCCAAGATCAGCGACGAGCAGGTGGCGGAGTGGAAATTGAAGTTCGGTGGCACTAGCTAGCTTGCCGCTGCGGCGCACACCGGCCTAGGCTCTCCCAAAACAAGGGGAGGGCCGCATGTCCAACACCACCACACGCCGCCGCATGATGCAGCAGCTGGCCGCCGGCGCCGCCGTGATGGGTGCGCCTCCGGCTTTGGCGCAAACGGCGCGCCCGGACTCCACCCCTGCGGATTTCGTCAAGCTTCAGAAAGAACTTTCCAACTGGGGCCGCTGGGGCGCGGAAGACCAGACCGGTGCGGTCAACTTGATCACCCCGGCCAAGCGCAGGGCGGCGATGCGCCTGGCGCGCGAGGGCGCGTCCTATTCCATGGCGCGCAATGCCGAGACCAAGGAAGCGGTCGACAATGCCCTGCCCATTGTCCGCAAGACTATCCGCACCGGCGCCAGCGTCTCCCATACCGGCATCGCCAGCACCAGCGACAGTTTCTTCATCGCCTATCATGGCTTGGCGCATACCCATATGGATACGCTGAGCCACTTCGCCGTGGACGGAAAACTCTATAACGGCTTTCCCGTCGACACGGTGACCGAAGAGGGCGCGGCCAAGAACAGCATCATCAGCTACAAGAACGGCATCATCACCCGAGGCGTGTTGTATGACATGGCGCGCCACAAGGGCGTGGAGTGGCTGGAGCCGGGTGATGCGATCTTTCCCGAAGACCTTGACGCCTGGGAGAAGAAAGCGGGCGTCAAAGTGCAATCGGGCGATGTGATGATCGTGCGCACCGGGCGCTGGGCACGGCGCGACGCCAAGGGGCCCTGGCCCACGGCGAAAGAAGGTTTGGCCGGCTTGCATATGAGCTGCGCCCGCTGGATGCATGCCCGCGATGTCGCCATTTTGGGCGGCGACGAAGCCCAGGACGTGCAGCCCTCGCGGGTCGAAGGCGTGTCGCAGCCCATCCATGCCCTCTGCATCGTCGCCATGGGCATGCCGATCTTCGACAATCTGGAACTGGAGCTGGTCGGCGCCGAGGCCGCCAAGCGCAAGCGCTGGGACTTCCTGGTCACCGCATCTCCCGCTGCCGTGCCGGGCGCGACGGGATCGGTGCTCAATCCGATTGCGACGTTTTAGACTGCCGCTTGGGGAACCACGGTGCTTTTGATCTGAGTATCCAGGCATCGGACGATATCGCCGACGGTTTTTGCGCCGACCAGAAATTCTTCCCGAATCTCGAGGCCAAATTCGGCTTCCAGGTCCATGATCAGTTCAAAGCGGTCGAGACTGCCGATGTTCAGGTCATCGACAAGAAGGGCGTCATCGCGCACCAACTCGGGATCGAGCAGCAGAGCTTTCACCAAAACCGCTTTAACTCTGCCGCCGGTATCCAATAGACCTCGAGTCTGGCTCCATCCTAGATCAGGGCGGGGCGTTGGGCCAGCTGCGGCGGATTCTCAAGGAATAGGCAGCCTCCACCGGTCGGGAGACGGCCTTGCCGGTGCACCAGGGCGGTCTTATCGTGGCTCAAAAAAGGCCGCGAAATGCCCCAAACACCACGCCAGGAAGCTTTCCGCGCCGATTACCGGCCGCGCATTGCGCCTGCCTATGTAGGTTGGCTGCATGTGGCGCTGATTTTCAGCCTGGGCGCCGCCGCCATCTGGGTCAGTGCCCGCCAGATCACCAATGTCGCTTGGTATGAATGGCTGGTGATCCCGTTCGCCTTCTGCGTCTCCAATGTCTTTGAATGGTGGCTGCACAAATATGTGATGCACCGTCCGGTCAAGGGCCTGATGGGCATCTACAAGCGCCACACCCTGGCGCATCACGAATTCTTCACCGATAGCGAGCCGAGCTTCGATACGACGCGCGACTTCCGCATCGTCTTCTTCCCCCCTTATGCGCTGGTCGCCTTTATGACCATGTCGCTGATCCCCGCCTTCCTTCTCGGGCAGCTGGGCCTGGCCAATGCCGGCTGGCTGCTCTTGATCACCAACACCGCGCTTTATCTGAACTACGAGCTGTTCCACTTCTGCTGTCATGTGAAGGACGACCGGCTGGTGCGGCTTATTCCGCTGGTCAATTCCATCCGCCGCCATCACATCGCCCATCACAATCCCCAGATCATGATGACGCGCAATTTCAACCTGACCTATCCGGTGGCCGACTGGTTCTTCGGCACCTCCGATCTGAAGTGCGGCCTGTTGAAGCACATCTTCAACGGCTATGACACCAGCACGGTACGGCAAGACCTGAAGGGCGCGGGCGTGCGCGAGAGCCGGAGCCCGCAATCAAAAAGAGGTGCGCCATGAGCGCGCCGCGGGTCACCACCGGCAAAGCCAGCCTGATCGGGGGCATTGTGGTCGCCATCGCCACCATGGTGCTGTGGATGGCGGCAGCGCATGAACTGGGTTTTTACGGCGCGCCGGTCCTGATCGCGGGGCTTGTGGTCTCCGCCATCACCGGCATCTGGACGAGGCTGGCCGATCTTTAAGCCTGATCTTTAAGCCTGCTTGCCCTTGATGAGATCCCAGAATTCCGCCCGGTCATTGGTGCGGGGGAAAAGCTCATCGGGCACCTCCGCGCCCAGGAATTCGCATAGCGGCCCCCAACCTTCCTTCACTTGATAAACCAGCAAGCGCTCGGCAGGGATCGCGGCCTTCACCGCCTCGTTATGCGCGATGAAATGCGCGATCAGTTGATCGCGGCTCAGCCCTTCCGGAAATCCAGTCTTGGCGATCACGCCATAGGCCATCTCCAGCCAGGCGCGTTTGTCGGGCGGCGCCTGATTGCGCCCGGCGATCGCGGTATAGATCGTCTCGCCGAAACTGTCGGCCCAGGTCTCGGGATTGCGATGGGTGAGGATGAATTTGGCCGACGGATAGGCGCCAACCAGATCGCGGAAGAAAGCCGCGGTCGGCCAATCCACCGCGCTGCCGAAGCCATCATAGATTGCGCCCCAGTCGGCGCGGCCCGCCGTCGCCGCCGACCACAGCGGCACTTGCACCGCCATGTTCTGCATCACCGCTTCCATGTGATGACAGGGGCCACAGCCCAGCCGGTTTAACGCAAGCTTTAGCGAAAAAGTGCCGGTGCGGCCTACGCCCGCGCCGATGACACGCAATGCCATGTTGGAAGCCCCGCTCAAATCGCCGGACGAACCTTAGAGCGGGCGCAGGATGGCGGCAATCGGCATAAGCAGCTGCGGGCCACTCCTCACCCGCCACTTAAAGCTTGCACAATCCCCACCTCATCGCCCGGCTTGATCGGATGGCCCAGGCTTTTCACGATCTCGCCATTGACGAAGAACCGCATATGCCGCCGGAGCTGGTCCTGCTCGTCCACCATGCGAAAGCGGATGCCGGGATAGCGCGCATCCAGATCGTTCAGCAGCGCGCCCAAAGTCGTCCCACGCGCCTCCACCGTATTGGCCCCGGTATAGGAGAGCAGGGGGCTGGCGATCAGAATCTTGATCCCGTCCGTCATCAGCCGATTGTGGCGGTTTCCACCGCATAAATCTCCGGCAGATGCCGCGCGATGCAACTCCAAGCCTTGCCCTCATTGCGGCTGGCCCACAATTCCCCGCTTGTCGTGCCGAAATAAAGGCCCACCGCCGCCGCCGTATCCGCCGCAAAAGCCTGGCGCTTCACCGTCCACCAGGCTGCGTTCTTGGGCAGGCCCGAATCCAGCCGCGTCCAGCTTTTGCCGCCATTGCCGGTGCCGTAAACCGCCGGCTTACCCTCGACCGAGGTGCGCGGCCACACCGTCTGGCCGTCCATCGGCAGCACCCAGCAGCGTTCATCGTCGCGCGGATGCACCACCATGGGGAACCCCACATCGCCGACTTTCGCCGGCATGGTCTTGCCGATGCGCTTCCACACCTTGCCGGGCCGGTCCAGGCGGTAGATGCCGCAATGGTTCTGCTGATACAGCCGGTCGGGATTGGACGGGCACATCCTGACGCAATGCGGATCGTGGAAAGTGACGGTCTTGGGATCAAAGCCGCCCACCACCTCCATGCCGTCGATCAGCGGCGCCCAGCGCTTGCCGCCATCCACCGTCTCATGCACCCCGCCGCCCGACATGGCGAAATACATATGTTTGGGATCGCGCGGATCGATAATGACGGAATGCATCTTGGGCCCGTCCGGCGTGCCGTCCTGCTCGCGTCCCATCCATTCGCGATACTGCTTGTCGTCATTGATGCTGGAAAATTCGTTCCAGGTGATGCCGCCATCCTCGCTGCGGAACAGGCCTTGCGGCGAGGTGCCGGCATACCAGACTTTGGGCTCGTTCTTGTGCGCGGGGGTGAGCCAGAAAGTGTGGTTCACCGTGCGGCCGCCTTCTTGTTTCTTGAAGGCGGGCGGCTGCTTGGCTTCCTTCCAGTTCTTGCCCAGATCGGTGGACCGGAAAATGGTCGGGCCCAGATGGCCGGTGCTGGCGGAGGCAAGCAAAGTCTTGCCGTCGCGCGGGTCCAGCATCAGGTGATGGATGATATGGCCCAGGAAATGCGGTCCGCTGCTGCGCCATGTCTTGCGCGCGGCATCGCCTTGGTAGATCCAGGCGCCCTTGCGGGTGGCGACCAACAGCACCGTGCCTGAGGCTTTCGCTTTGCGCGCCATTTCTCATCCCGCGGGAAAATTCCCGCCAACGATAGCGCGACCGCTGAGGCGGGCGACAGCCTAATTGCGTTATATTATTCTAGAAACAACGGCTTAGGCTTTACGGAACCGCCGGCAGCAGCAAAGCAAAAGGCCGGCAGCTCGCGCCGCCGGCCTTGCATTTAATGCCCGTTTTATAGCCGCTCGCCCAAGCTCGCGGCGTTCGTCGCTCGAAATGGTTCACTGAACCATTTCGCTCGCCTTCGGCGAACCGCTCCTCACTACTTCGGCGTCACCTTGAGCAACCCGCCGGTGGTGGAATCTTCCAGCATCCAGATATTGCCATCGGGCGCGACTTCGATGTCGCGGATGCGGCGGCCGACATTCCAACGCTCGGCCATCTTGGCATTGGGACCGTCGATGATGATGCGGTTCACCGTCATGGTGGCCATGCCGCCGACCAGGGCCGAGCCATTCCATTGCGGGAAGACATTGCCCTTGTAGAAGGTCAGGCTGCCCGGCGCGACGATGGGATTCCAATAGAGCACCGGCTTGGTCAGGTCGTTGCGGGTGTCCGGCTGCGGGATCGGCACGCCGTTGTAATTCTCGGCATAGCCCACCAGCGGCCAGCCGTAATTCTTGCCCGGCTCGATCAGGTTGAGTTCGTCACCGCCCTTGGGACCATGTTCCATCTCCCACAAGCGGCCGTCGGGCGCGAAGGCCAGGCCGTACGGCGTGCGATGACCACTGCTCCAGGTTTCCGCCGGGGTCAGGTTCTGGCCGGGATAGGTGTAGGTATAGACTTTTTGCGCGCTCTTGGCCGCTTCGCTGTCGGACGGCGGATTGATGATGTCGACGGTCTTCGAGCCGGTCTTGCCGGCATTGGGATTGCCCGGCGCGGGCTTGCCGTCCAGGGTCAGGTGCAAAATCTTGCCCAAGGGTTGATTGGGATCCTGGGCGGGGAGGAAGCGCTGACGCTCGCCCACCGACAGGAACAGCGACTTGCCGTCGGGCGCGAATGCGATATTGGCGCCGAACTGGCCGCCGCGGCCACGCGCGCCGTCACGCCAGATCACATTCACGTCTTGGAGCTGGACCGAGGGTGGGGAGTCATTGATCACCAGCTTGGCCTTGGCCAGCGCCAGGCTGGAGCCGTTGATCCCGTTGATGCTGCCGGGTTCGCAATAGGTGATGTAGACCGTGTTGTCGCTGGCGAAGTTGGGCGAGACATAGATGCCCAGCATGCCGCCCTGGCCGCCATACTGCGCGGCGGGGACATTCAGCACCGGACGCTTCATGCCCGATTGCGTGACCAGCCAGATCGGGCCGACCTTTTCGGTCACCAGCATGCGGCCGTCGGGCAGGAAGGCGATGCGCCAGGGCAGGTTGAAGGTGGTGACCTGCGCCATGTTGAAGGGCAGGCTGGCTTCAGGCTTCTGGGTGCCCTGATTGACCTGGGCGCTGGCCGGTATTCCGGCCGCCGTCGCCAAAAGCAGAGCCGTGATCGTCAACTTCTTCATGTCTTCTCCCCTGCGCATCGACCCGATGCGACGTTTCAAAATCGGTGCCTCTTATGGCACAGAATCGTCCCTAAGCCACATATTCCATGACGAAATCGGCGTCCCGGCCGCTGTTACAAGCGCTGCCACAAAATTTCCGCAATTTAGCTCCCCCAGCCGAAGCGGCTTCCTCCCCCGCGCGCGCGAAGCGCGCTTGCATTGGGGGAGGTGGCCGTAGCTGGCCCCGGGCGCGAAGCGCCCATTTTTTGGACGCGCTCCGCGCGGGGCCAGCGAAGGCCGGAGGGGGATTACTTGGGCAACGGAATGGAGACGATATTCCCGGCCCGGCGATTGGCGATCCACAGCTCGCCACGGCCCGCCTCCATGCCCGTCGGCTCGCTCAAGCCTTCCTTTATGACTTCGACATGGGCGCGGTCGCCGTTGATGGTGAGGACATGGATCTTGCCCGAGCCATTCTCGGCCTGGACCATCTTGCCGTTGGCGATGCGAATGCCGTCGATGCCCTTGACCGGCGCATCCATCCAGATTTCCACCGGCGCGCCGGCCTTGCCCTGCGCATCCACCGGGATGCGGTAGAGGTTATTGAAGAACACGCTATTGACGTACATCACGCCATTGAGAAAGGCGATGCCGTCGATACCGTTCAGATTGCGATGCTCCAGCCACAATTCGGCGCTGGTGGCGCCGGGCGCCAGGCGGAAAATCTTGCCGACAAAAGTATCGGTAATATACAGCGCCTTGTCGGGACCGACCGCCATGTCATTGCAGAGGCTGTTGGTGCCGGGCAGGTTCCAGCGCATCTTTTGCTTGCCGGTCGCCAGATCGCTGCCGATCAGAGAAGTCTTGCGCTGGGCGGGGGTGGTGCCCGGCACCGGCGTCAGGACGCAGCTCCAAACCGTGTTGCCGTCGATCAGCTGGCCCAGGAAGAAGGTGCCGGGACCTTCCGCACTGGCGTCGATAAAGACTTCCGGTGTGGTGGAGCCGGGGCGGATTTTGTAGACAAAGGGGGTGGAGGCGCTGCCCACGATCAGGGTGCCGTCGGGCGCGGCGGCCAGGCTTTCCGGCTGGGACTTGGCGTCCTTGATCAGGATTTCGGCGGCAAAGGCGGCGGGCGCCAAAGCAGAAAAACCAAACAAAATCGAAGCAATAACCGTGTTGCGGCGCATGACTTTCTCCCGTTGTATTGTAAACTATATAACGCATCCAGGTCGTGATCAAAAGACCGCGATGGACGCCGGCAGTTCAGTAACTCTTCCGTGCCGCGGACGAATATAGTGACCGAGAGAGGTCCCGTGGCAATCGATTCCCGTCCGGAAAATGAGAACTGGCTGGCCCGCCTCCGGGCCTGGCCGCGCCGGTTGTGGCACGAGGCCTTTGGGCGGGTCAGCGAGAAGGAGGGTTTTTACCGCCATGGCGCTCTGGTCCGGCTGACCCATTGGATCAACGCCCTTTGCATTATTTTCCTGCTGGGCAGCGGGCTCAACATCTTCAACGCCCATCCGCGGCTCTATTGGGGCATGACCGGGACCGATGCCGACCAGCCCTTTTTCTCGCTGGGGGCGGTGGATACCCCTGCCGGCCCGATGGGGTTCACCCAGATCGGCGCCTGGCAGTTCGACACAACCGGCGTATTGGGCTGGTCGATGGCCGATGGCCAATTCCAGCCGCGCGGCTGGCCCTCCTGGATGACCATTCCCGGCTTCCAGTCTCTGGCCGACGCCCGCCATTGGCATTTTCTGTTCGCCTGGATTTTGCTGTTCAACGGCTTGGCCTATCTGCTCTACAGCCTTTGGTCGCGGCATCTGCAAAAGGATATCTGGCCCAGCGGCGCGGATATAAAGGCCATTCCCCGCTCCATCCTCGACCATATCAAGCTCAAGCATCCTACCGGCGATGCCGCGCGCCGCTACAATGTGCTGCAGAAACTCGCCTATCTGGGCGTGATTTTTCTGATTGTCGCGATGGTGCTGACCGGACTCACCATGTCGCCGGGCTTCAATGCGATTTTCCCCTGGCTGCTGGACTTGTTCGGCGGACGCCAATCGGCCCGCAGTCTTCATTTCATTTCCGCCGCCCTGATTCTCCTGTTCGTGATCGTGCATCTGGTGGAAGTGGTTCTGGCGGGCCCGATCAACGAAATCCGCTCGATGCTGAACGGCTGGTACCGAATACCCCAAGATCATTCGAAGGATCGCGAGTAATGGCCAAGGTGAAAGATATCACCCGCCGCGTCGCCATCCTGGGCGGATTGGGAGGGGCGGGCTATCTGATCGCCAAGGCCGACAGCCTGACCATGGGTTCGGGTTTTCAAAATGTCGCGCGCGTGGTCGAAGACTGGACCATGTCGGCGCAGCGCGGGCTGATGGGCGACAGGCTGGCGCGGGAATATAGGGCCTCCGATATTTCGCCCTTTTTCAAGCCCAACGGCACCTACGATCCGGGTACTGACGAATATAACGGCCATGTGGCGCAGAATTTCGCCAATTGGCGCTTGCGGATTTTCGGGCTGGTGGACAAGCCCTTGTCGCTGTCGCTGGCGGAGCTGAGGCGCCTTCCGCGCCGCACCCAGATCACGCGTCACGACTGTGTCGAAGGCTGGTCCGCCATCGGCATGTGGACCGGCGTACCGATGAGCCTTTTGCTCCAGGCGGCCTCGCTCAAAATCAATGCGCGCTATGCGGTGTTGCGCTGCGCCGACAATCTCACCGGCGAACCCGCCAAGGGCGGCGAACAGAGCCCGGGCCAATATTATGAAAGCATCGATCTGCGCGATGCCTTCCACCCCCAGACCATCATGGCCTATGCCATGAACGGCAAGCCGCTGGATGTGGCGCACGGCGCGCCGCTGCGCCTTCGGGTTGAGCGCCAGCTCGGCTACAAACAGGCCAAATATGTCGAAAGCATCGAAATAACCGACAGTTTCTCCGGCATCGCCGGCGGCCGCGGCGGCTACTGGGAAGACCGCGGCTATGAATGGTATGCTGGAATCTGAAAACGGGCTGTAACCGCGCCGCTGTATGGCGCGAACTGCCCGGTATTGAAACATCACGCCGCCAGCATGCGGCTCAGAGGAGAAGACCATGAAAAAATTCGCAGCCATCGCCGTCCTGGCCCTGTTCGCCGCCACGCCGGCGCTGGCCCAGTCCAATTCCAGCGGTTCCATGTCGGGATCGATGACGGGATCGAAGGCCAGTGGATCGATGTCCGGTTCGATGATGTCCGACCATGACAAGATGGCCCAGGATTCGAATAAGCCCGCCAAGAAGAAGGCTGCGGCCAGCGGCTCCATGACAGGATCGATGTCCGGGTCCATGACCGGCTCCATGACCGGCGCCAAGTCCAGCGGCTCGATGACCGGCAGCACCAACCACTGATCGCGGGGAGCGGCGGGCCAAATCTGGCCCGCCCCGGCCTCGCGCCGCGCTTGGGCGCGCGGCGCTGCGGCGTTCGCCGGGGCCGAAGGTCCACCGGACCTTCGGCTATTTCCGGCTCACCCCTCCGGCACGGCAGTTCAATCTGGTCCTAACTTGCTCTAGCATCCCCTCATAACAATAAGAGGGGAACGCCATGCGTCTGTCGCCCGCCGCTTCGCTTCTGGCCTTGAGCATGGCGCTCTTGCCCATTCCGGCCTTGGCTGCCCTGGCGGTGGCCGCCAATGACGGCAAGCAGTTGCAGCCCGGCGAATCCCAAACGCCCACGCCGGACACGGTCAGCGTCTTGGATCTCGGGGCCTATCCGCCCAAGGTGTTGGGCCATGTGCAAGTGCCGGCTTCCATGATCGGTTCGCCCAACGCCGTGGCGGTGGACGCGAATGAGAAGTTCGCCATCGTCAGCGCTTCGCAGAAATTCGATCCCGCCGATCCCACCCATCCCGCCGCCGACGACAAAGTGTCGGTGATCGATCTTGCCGATCCCGCCAATCCCAAAGTTTTGCAGACGGTGCCTTCCGGCCCGCTGGCCAGCGGGCTGGCGATGAACAAGGCGCAGAATTTGGTGCTGGTCGCCGCCAAGGGCGACGGGTCGATCTATGTCTTCCGCCTTGCCGGAAAAAAACTGACTCCGGCGGGCAAGGTCAATCTGGGCGAGGGCGCCCAGCCGGTCGATGTCACTTTCGCGCCGGACGGCCGCAAGGCCTATGTCGTGGTCCAGGGTGTCAGCAAGATCATGGAACTGACGGTGAGCGGATCGAAAGTCACGCTCAGCGGCGAGATGGTCAGCGGCCGCACGCCCTATGGCGCGGTGTTCAGCCGTGACGGCGCCTTTCTGTTCACCACCAATCTCGCCGGCGCGCCGGAAGGCGAGGATCGCACCGGCACCATCGGCATATTGGACGTGAAGGCGCGCAAGCTGGTGGCATCGGTGCCGGTCGGGCGCGTACCGGAACATGCAACCCTGTCGCCGGACGGCAAGCATCTGGCGGTGGTGCTGGCCAATGGCGCCGCCAACAACAAGTCCGATCCCAATTACGACAAGGTGGTGGGCATCTTGAAGGTCTATGCGGTGGGCGCCGGCAAACTGGATCTGGTGGCGCAGGCCGATACCTGCCATTGGGCCCAAGGCGCGGCCTGGAGCCATGACGGGCGGGTTTTGCTTCAGCAATGCGCCGCGGAACACCAGATCCAGCTGTACCGATTCGATGGCCGCGCCCTGGTGCCGGACAAGGCCGCCGCGCTCTCCTTCGAGTCCCGTCCAGGTTCGCTGGCCACCGGGAAGACCCGCTGAAATCCGGCGATAAGCCCCTGGACTGGTTAATTTTGTTAACAACTGCTCCCCACCGATCAGGCCATGGAACCGGGGGTTGGCGGCAACGTTAAATGCCTGTGCGTGGAGCGCTAACAGGCGATGTTGCTATTGAATTCCATCAGCGGAGCAGACGAGGCCTTGAGCCAGGCAGTGGCTATTCTCCATGCCGGGGACCGCTCTTTGCTGAGCCTGCTCGACGATATTGCGGCCCCGCTTTATGTCACGGATTCAGCGGGTTATGTTACGTACTTCAACTCCTTTTGCATCGGTTTTTCCGGCCGCATACCCAGCATCGGCAAGGACCGTTGGTGCGTGACCTGGAAGCTCTATACCGACAGCGGCGAGGCGTTGCCGCATGACCAGTGCCCGATGGCCGAGACGGTGCGCGGACGGCGCGAGCTGCGCGGTCTGACCGCCGTGGCGGAGCGGCCCGATGGCAGCCGGGTCCGTTTCATGCCGTTTCCCACCCCCTTGTTCGCCGCCGACGGCGCCTTCGAGGGCGCGGTCAACATGCTGATCGACATCACCGAACCGCAGATCGCCGGTGACCTGCGCGATCAGGCGGCGCGGTGCCGCCGCCTGGCCGCAGGTTGCGGCGACGCGATGGCGCGCAAAAACATGGAACGCATGGCGACGGAGTATGAGATCAAGGCCAGCGCGCTGGAACTTCTGATCCGTCACTAGTCAGGGCTTGCGTACGTCATTCAGGCTTGCGCACTTCATTCAGGGCTTGCGCCCTATCGTGACAAACAACCCGCCTTCATAGCCCAGGGATTTCATCCAGCCGATCTGCGAAAGCACGGCCTCGAACGGCCAGTAATCCTGGTCGGGCGCGAACAACGCGCCGCTTTCCTCGCCGATCAACAGGCTGGGATAGGTCCTGACGAATTCGATTCCGTTCGCGGCGAACCAGCTTCGGACTTCCGCCACGCTATGGCGATGTTCCTCGGGATGGCGGTACTGGTCGCGCAGCCAGGCCTCACGCCGCGCCGGTTCGCTTTTGCGATTTCGCAACACGGGATCAAAGGGTATCCAGCGGTATCCCGAAAGCCGCGCCACCACCCGGCGCAGCCGGAGCGGGATGCGGGCGAAGCTGTTGTAAAGTCCGATCACCAGCATGCCGCCGGGGCGCAGCAAGGGCAGCAGGCTGGCAAAGGCGGGATCGGGCGTGTGATGCAGAACGCCCGAGCAGAATTAAGAAGTAGTGACGGATTAACCATCCAAAAGAGACGTGATACCATTGCCGTCGGAACGGGTTAGGCTAAGACGCCGCCTATGGAAGCGTCGGCGACAGCCGCTGCGACCCAAAATCAGGAAGATCGTGACGTGGCTCAGGATGTCGCTGGGGAAGAGTCAGAAGCCGCAAGGGAAGACTTGTGGCTGACCTATCAGCAATATGATCCGGCCGTGAAACAGGCGGTGCGGCGGCTCGGCGCCTTGCCCGGAAACAATGTCGAGGAATTCCGCAGCCTGCTGCTGGCCAGCCGCGAGCGCAAGCGGGTCAAGGAATTTGAAGCCGATGTGGTGCGGCGGCTGCAAGGCGAAGCGTTCGTCGACGACGAGGCGCTGCAGCAGACCCTGGTCGTACTGCATGCCGAAAATCCGCAGCTGGCGGAACAGTTCAAGCAATTCGTGGCGGCGAATGGCAGACCCGAGGACATTGACCTGACGGTGGCCCGGCTCCGTACGGGAACCGACAATCCCGTCATGCTTGAGCGCATGCCGCGCAAAGAGCGCGAGGCGACGCCGCAATTCATCGCTCCGGAAGAGATTGCCGAACCGGCGCCGGAAAGTCCGGAAGCGCCGCCGCCGGTTACACCGCCAGTGGCGCCGACCGTCACCCCACCTGCAACTTTGGCCGAACGCCCGCGCCCCACTTTGGTTGCTGCGCCTCCGGCTGAGGCGCCGCGTGCTTCTCTTGCCGATGACCGTGCCGCCGATGAAAGCGAAGGCGGCACATCCTGGATCAAATATGCGGCGGCGGTGGCCGCGGTGCTGCTGATCGGCGCGGGCGGATATTTCGTGCTGGCGCCCAAGTCCGGCGGCGAAAAGCCTTTCGAGGCCACCACCGTGCCGTTGCGGCAGGTGGCGGAAGAGGACCCGGCGCCGCCGGCCGCCGCACCCGCGCCCGCTAAATCCGCGCCGCAAACTGCCGTAGCCGCTGCCGAACCGGCCCAGAATGTCCCACCGGTCGCCGAAGCGCACAACCAGGCCGTCCTTCCGTCCGCGCCGGTCACTGACTCTCTGCAAGCCGCCCCGGCCGCGGAGCAGGCGCGGGGCGATTTCCAGCCGCCCGCACGGGTCGCCCCGCCTGTTTCGGGCAATGGCCCGGTGGCCGGCTCGGAATATAAGGTGGTGAGAGGCGACAGGCTTTCGCTGATCGCACGGCAAATTTACGGCGATGACTCGCTATATACCGTGATCCAGCGGGCCAATCCCAGCGTGCGAGACGCCGATATGATCTATTCCGATCAGGTGATTTTCCTGCCGCCGAAGCCCTAATTCGGCTGCGCTTCTATCCGCCGCCAAAGATCGCGGATCATCTCCTTCATCTGCACCGCCTCCTGCCAGCGGTCAGAGAGTTCATAGCCGTCGGCGCCGGTGATGGCGTAGGGCGGCGGCCCGAACTCGCAGAGAAAGGTAAAAGTCTCATCAGGCCCGGCGCGCTTTTTCCATGAGCGGATGCCGTATTCCCACCAGCCCATGAACAGATCCAGCCAATCCTTGTGCTGGGTAAAATTGAATTGCACTTGAATCTGCTCGCGGCTGGCGACGCGGCCATGCATGCCCCAGCTATTGTCCAGGATGCGCTGCATCATGGCGTGGTTCTCCGGCGCGATGGGCCAGGCGAATTCCCGCCCCACCACATAATGCGACAGGTCGGCGGTGAAGCGCAGGTCGGGAAACCGGTCCAGCAGATGCAAGGTGAAGAACAGGTCGGTGGTCATGCGGTCGCGATGGGTTTCGATATGCATCTCGATCCCGGCATCGGACGCCAATTTGCGCCATCCTTGGATGTAGGGAACGCATTCTTCCAAAGTATAGGGCCGCACGTCGGGCTGCAGGTTCAAATGATCGGCGCCCAGCTCCTTGACCAGCGCCAGCACCGGCTTCAGATCGTCGACTTTTTGCGGATAGCACTGGGCCTGCCAGGTCATATTGTTGGCGCGCAGGAAAGACGTGACCTCGCGCGCATAGGCCGGATCGATGAAGCGCACGCCGCAGCCGTCGAAACCGGCGTCGCGGATCATGGCGAGCTTTTCCTTCAGCTCCCATTCCGCGCCATCGGGACGGCGCCGCTCCATCGCCCAGAGCGACTGATAGACCAACAGTTTCTGCGGCATTTTTTCCCCGTTTTTGACTGTGCCCGCGGCGACCCCTCATGAGGGATCGGCATAGGCCTTTTCGACCGCGGCGGCGATGCGGGCCATGCCCGTCCAGCCGGCATATTTCTTCTGAAGCTCCGCCGCCACGATCTTGCCCGCTTCCTCGGCGGACTTGCCTTCCGCTTTCAGCACCATGGCGCGCGACTGAATATCGACCATCAAGCCGCGCTCCTGCGCGATCAGCGAGGCGTCACCCGGCGGGGTGTGGTCCGGCACCACGATCTTGGGATTCAGCGCCGCCACCTTATCCACCACGGCAAGCCAGCTTTTGGGCGTGCATTCGCCGCAATAGAAAAAGGGGCCGGTCTTGTTCTGCACCACGTCGCCGGAAAACAGCACGCTGTCGGGCTCCACCAAAATCAGTTCGTCGCCCTTGGTATGGGCCGGGCCCAGCCACATCAGCCGCACCGTTACCCCGCCCAGATCCAGCCGGTAATCGCTGTCGAACAGAATGTCGGGCTTGAGATAGCGATAGTCCTTCAGCAATTCGCGGTCCTGTTCGGACCGGCTGCTGAACAGATCGATCAGGGCCTGGCCTTCGGCCTCCAGCTCCGCCTGTTGCATGCGCGGGCGGACCAGCACGGTTCCCGGCGGGAAGCCGCCATCCCCGGTGGCATGTTCGGCATGATAATGGGTGGTGGTGAGATACAGTTTGTTGGTGCTGGGCGACAGCGACATGGCGATGTCCGAAACGATCTTGCCGTTCTTGCTCCCCAACCCGTTGTCGATCACCAGGGTGGCAAAGCTGCCCACCACGATGCCGATATTGGGCGAGCCCTTGATCGTCCAGGCATGGGCCGAGACCTGGGAAAGATTGTCGCGGGAGAGCAGGCGGTTGCCGGGCTGGGCCCAAGCGGGCAAGGCGGTGGCCAGGATTACCGCCGTCAACCAGCCCAAGCCGAGTCGCATAGGATTTTCCCCGGTTATTGCCGGAAAGTTCCCGGCCGCCGCTATCCTACTGTTAAATCGTCAGTTTCAAAACGCGCATTAACCGCTTGAAAGGTTTGGCCCTCTCTACCGGGTTTCCCTCATCATAAAATATTTGCGGCCCTCGCCGAGCTTTGGCAATAATGCCCCCCGTTGAGTCCCAGGGGGCGTCGCCTATGAATCGCTTGATCACACTTGCTGCCGTTGCTTCGCTGGCTTTCGTCAGCGCAACCCCGGTTTTCGCGCAGGGCCGTTATGGCGCCGAAGCCGCGGAAAGGGCTTCTGATCGCGCCTATCGTGAAGCGATCCGCCGCGCAGAGCATCCGGAATTGTACGAGAAGGCCGAAGCCGCCAAGCCGGCCGCCGCCGAAGCTCCCGCCCAGGAAACAGCGGGCTCGACCCAGACGGCCACCGAGCCGGTCGCTGCGGCTCCGGCCCCCGCCGCTCCCGCCGCCGCGCACTAAACCGCTGTCGCTTTCACGCGCCGCAACCGGTAGCCCCCGCAAAGGGCGACCGGCGCAAATCCCATTGTCACTGTCAACCGGCTATGCCTCAATGAACCGCGTCTTGGCCTTCTAGAGCCAAACCGGGGAGTGGGGCATGCATGGCCTGATGCAGCGTCATGAGCTGCTGATTTCCTCTGTCCTGGAACATGCCGCGCGCCATCATGGCGATGGCGAGGTGGTTTCGCGCCGCCCGGGCGGGGCGCTCGAGCGCACCAACTATGCCGCGCTGTCGGTACGCGCCCGCAAGCTGGCATCGCTGTTGCGCGGCTTTGGCTTGCAGTCCGGCGACCGGGTCGCGACGCTTGCCATGAACAGCGACCGCCATATGGAGCTGTATTACGCCATCTCCGGGTCGGGCATGGTGTGCAACACCATCAATCCGCGCCTGTCGCCGGACGACATCGCCTATATCGCCGGCCATGCCGGCGACACGGTGATCTTCTGTGATCCGCACTTCCTGCCCATCGTTGCCGGGATCGCGCCCGGGCTGGAAATATTGCGCAGGGTGGTGGTGCTCTGCGATGCCGCAGCCATGCCCAAAGCGGACATGCCCGCTTCCGTCCGGCTGCATTGCTACGAAGATTTGATGGAGGGCGCCCAGCCTGTTTCAAGCTGGCCGCAATTCGACGAGAACACCGCTTCCGGCCTTTGCTACACCTCCGGCACCACCGGACGGCCCAAGGGCGTGCTGTATTCCCACCGTTCCTGCCTGCTCGCCGCCATGGCCTCGAACTTTCCCGATACGCTCGGGCTTCGCGCCGCCGACCGGGTGATGGCGATTGTGCCGATGTTCCATGTCAATGCCTGGGGACTTCCCTATATGGCGCCGATGACCGGCGCTTCGCTGTTGATGCCCGGGGCGCAGCTTGATCCGGTTTCCGTGCTGAGTCTGATGGATGAGGAACGCGCCACTTACGCGGTCGGCGTGCCGACGGTCTGGCTGAATCTGCTCAATCATCTGCGCGATACGGGCAAACGGCCGCAAACGCTCAAGCACATCATGGTGGGCGGGGCGGCGATGCCGCGCTCTCTGATGCTGGCTTATGCCGAAATGGGTATTCAGATGCGCCAGGGTTGGGGCATGACCGAATCCAGTCCGATCGTGACGGTGAACATGCCCAAGCCCGGCTGTTTGAAACTGGAAGGCGAGGGTCAACTCGCCCGGCGTTGCGCCCAGGGCCGCGTCGTATTCGGCGCCGATATCCGCGCCGAGGATGAGGGCGGCCAGGAAGTCCATTGGGACGGTGCGACCCAGGGCAATGTCCTGTTCCGCGGCCATTGGATCGCCAGCGGCTATTTCCGCATGCCGCAGAACAACAATGCCGATGGCTGGTTTCCCACCGGCGATGTGGGCGTGATCGACAAGGACGGATTTCTGACCCTCACCGACCGCACCAAGGACCTGATCAAATCGGGCGGGGAATGGATCAGCTCCATTGCCATCGAGAATATCGCCGTCGCCCATCCCGACGTGGCCGAAGCCGCCGCCATCGCCGTGCCGCATGAGAAATGGGGCGAGCGGCCGCTTTTGATCGTGGTGGCGCGCAGCGGCTGCACGCCGAATGCGGAATCCTTGCGCGAATTCTGCCGCGGCAAGATGCCGGACTGGTCGATTCCCGACCGGGTGGTGATTGCCGACAGCATTCCCCACGGCGCCACCGGCAAAATCCTCAAGACCGAGTTGCGCCGCCTTTATGCGGGGGCCTGAAAGGGAACGACGGCGCGCATGCCACGTTTTGCGTTAGGAGGCTCATCACCATGCCTGCAACCCAAACAATCGACCAAGCCATTGAAACCAGGCCGGCCAGCCTGATCGGCAGCGACCGGGTGGAAGGAACCCCGGTCTTTCGTTCCGGCGGCAAGCGGATCGGCTCCATCAAGCGGATCATGCTGGATAAGCAGCGCGGCACCGTGGGCTATGCCGTGATGGGATTTGGCGGCTTCCTGGGTATCGGCGATGACTATTATCCCTTGCCCTGGGCGCTTCTGACCTATGACGAAGGCCTTGGCGGCTACCGGGTCGATGTCAGCGATGATCAGCTGAAGGGGGCGCCCGCCTATGCCCGCGACGGCTGGGATTTCGGCGACCGGGCCAAGGAAGCGGCCCTGTATGATTATTACGGGGCCGTGCCCTACTGGTGAGGCGCGCTACAGTTTTTGAACTAGGCGGGCGGGTCCCGCCACTTTAATCTTGCGCCCGTTTCACGGAGGCGGGCATGACCCAAGGCAGTTACAAGCAATTTTGTCCGGTGGCGATGGCCGCCGAAGTCTTGTCGACGCGCTGGACCATTGTGCTGCTGCGCGAATTGCTGGCGGGATCGACGCGCTTTAACGACTTGCGCCGCGGTGTGCCGCGCATGTCGCCGGCCTTGCTGTCGCAGCGCTTGAAGGACCTGGAAGCCGCCGGCGTGGTGCGCCGTTCGGGGTCCGGGCCTGAGTCGGGTGAGTATCATCTCACCCCGGCCGGCCACGAACTGGGTCCGGTGGTGATGGCGTTCGGCCATTGGGGCCAGCGCTGGATCAGGTCCGAACTCTCGCTCCAGCATCTCGATGTCCAGCTTTTGATGTGGGACATGCGCCGCAATCTCAATCCCGCGCCGATGCCGCGGCAGCGCAGCGTGATCCATTTCCAGTATCCGGAACTGAAACAGCCCGAACGCGCCTGGTGGCTGCTGGTCGATCCCCGCAGCGGCACCGACCTGTGTTCCATTGATCCCGGTTTCGACGTCGATCTCTATGTCACCACCGATCTCAAGACCATGACGGCGATCTGGATGGGACTGGACAATGTGCGCAAGGCGCAAACCGACAAGCGGCTGATGCTGACCGGCGACCGTGCGCTTGCCCGCGACATCGGCACCTGGCTGGGCCTCAGTCCTTTCGCCAAGAAGGCGGCGCTTGCCGGTTAGCTATTTGGGGACGGCGGTGACCCGCCACACGCAAGAGCCCTTGTCGTCGGCGATCAACAGGCTGCCGTCCTTGGCGATAGCCAGTTGCGAGGGCGTGCCCCAGACATAGAGCTTGCCATTGCGGGTGGTGGAAAAGCCGGTGAGGAAATCCTCATAGCCGCCAACCGGCACGCCATTCTTGAAACGCACGCGCACCACCTTATAGCCGTCGAGCTTGTCATAGGGGCCCGAGCCGTGGATCGCGACAAAGCCGTCGCCATGATAGTCGGCGGGAAATTGCGTACCGGTGTAAAAGACCAGCCCCAGGGGGGCGGTATGGGCGCCCAGCAAAACCTCCGGCACCTTGGTCTTGGCCACCAGATCAGGGCGCTTGGCGCCGAAGTCCGGATCGGGATTGGGACCGTTATAGGCATAGGGCCAGCCGAAGAAATCGCCTTCGTTGGCCTCTGCCAGAAAATCCGACGGCAGGCGCGCCCCCAGCTTGTCGCGCTCATTGACCGTGATCCAGAGCTTGCCGGTGGCGGGATGGAAAGCCAGGCCTTCGACATTGCGCAGGCCGGTGGCGAAGGCTGTCATCGTCCCGTCCGCGCCGATGCGCTGAATGGAGGCGTCGGGCAGGGGCTGTTCCGAGACATCGTCGCGCGCCCCGATGGTCAGATAAAGCTGGCCTTTGGAATCCAGAACAATGTCGCGGGTGGCATGCCAGCCCTGCGGGCGCAGGTCGGGCGCCTTGGTCAGGCGCGTAAAGTCGGCCATGGCAAGGCTGTCCTTGCCCTGATACGGCGCCCGCCACACTGCCTGGGTGTCGCCGATATAGAGCTGGCCGTCATGCAAGGCGATGCCGTGCGGTGTCTTGAAGCCGGCGGCGATTTCTTTCACCTGCTCGGCCTTGCCGTCGCCATCACTGTCGCGCAGGCGCATCACGATGCCGGGGCCTTCTCCGACCACGAAAACATCGCCTTCGGGCGACACCGCCAGGGAGCGGGGATGCTTGAGGCCGGCGGCGAAAAGCGAAACCGCAAAGCCCGGCGGCACTTGCGGCAGGGCATTGGCCGGACGCTCGACAAAATCGGGGTCGAAATTGACGGGGGTGGTGGTGTTCGGCGGCGGCAGGTCCCTTGGCAGCAGGATGAAATGATCACCGGGCGCGGCTTGAGCACAGACCGCCGCCGTCAGCAGAAATCCAGCCAGGCATGTGATGCGTTTCGTGCGCATGGTGGCCCCAGGAAAGACGCCACCAAAGGTGGCAATAGGATCAGACGGCGAGGGCTTCCCAGCCGTTTTGGGTCAGCGCTTCCAGCGGCGAGAAGCGGATCTTGTAATCCATCTTGTCGCTGCCGCGCACCCAATAGCCCAGATAGACATACGGCATGCTCGCCGCGCGGGCAGCCTGCACATGATCCAGGATCATATAGGTGCCCAGGCTGCGCCCTTCTTCGCCGGGATGGAAGAAGCTGTAGACCATGCTCAGCCCGTCGCGCAGCCGGTCGGTGAGGGCGCAAGCCAGCAAGGTGCCGTCGTCTTTGCGATATTCCACAATATGGGTGTTGACCGGGGTTTCCTCGACCATGGCGACATAGTCGAACAGGCCCATATCGCTCATGCCGCCGCCGGGATGGCGTGAATCCAGATAGGTGCGCAGCAGCGCGAATTGCTCGCGGGTGGCTTCCGCCACCACTTCGGCGCGCAGCACGTCGCCGTTCCTGCGCATGATGCGCTTCTGGCTGCGGCTGGCGGTGAACTCGCCGGAACGGATGCGCACCGACACACAGGCATTGCAGCCTTCACAGGCCGGGCGGTAGGCGATGGACTGGCTGCGGCGGAAACCGGAATGGGTGAGGGCTTCGGACAAGGGCTGGGCCAGATTGCCGCCCAGGCGGGCGAAGACCTTGCGCTCGGTCTTGCCGGGCAAATAGGGGCAAGGTCCGCCTGGGGTCAGGAAGAATTGCGGTACCCTTGTATTGCGTTGGTCGGTCAACGGCGCCCCGGGAAATCAGTGAGCCGAGTATGCCGCGCGCGCGCCCAGAGAAAAGCGGATTATTCGCCCCCGGACAGGTTTTTTTGCTTTTGGTTACAAGGCTCTCCCCTGCGCGCGATAGCGCAGGCAGGGGAGATGGCGTAGCTGGCTCTCGAGCCAGCGCAGCCAGAGGGGTTAACTAGACGCCCCGGGGCAGGGCGCAGCGGAACCTAAGGTTCCTGGGGGTTAATTCAGCCCGGTATGGGCAGGAACCGGCGGGGCTTCGCGCATCAGCAGGATGGAAAGCCTGCGGTTGGCGCTGGCATTGGGGTCCTCCGGCAAAAGCGGCTCCGATCCGGCCTTGCCCGCCACTTCGTAAATACGGTCGGTGCCCAAGCCGCCGGTCTGCAACAAGGCGCGGGCCTGGTTGGCGCGGTTGGACGACAAGTCCCAGCTGGCGCCCGGCGCATCATTGCCGCTGGTATGGCCGCTGATGGAAACCCGGTTGGGCAGGGCGGACACGATGCCGCCGATCGCCGCCAGCAGTTTCTTGGCATAGGGCATCGGCTCGTTGGAGCCCTGCTGGAACATCGGGCGGCCTTCCTGGTCGACCAGCTGGATGCGCAGGCCTTGCGGCGTGTTCTCGGTGATCACCTGATGCGACAGGTTGGCGATATCGGGATTGTCCTGGATCGCCTGATGGATCGCTTCGGCGGCGCGGGCGAACTCGCCATCCTGCGCCGATTTCGAATTGGAATCGCTGTTGGCGCTGGCATTGGCGCCGCCCTGGGTCGCGCCCGCGGCCAGCGACTTCTGGGCATTGGAGGGCGAGGGCGGAGACTGTCTCTGCATCACCGATTGCGCGCCGCCGGCATGGGCGCCGTCTTCGCCCAGCACCTTGCCGCCCAAGACGCCGCCCGATCCGGAAACCGACTGGGCGATGGATTGGGGCGCGAAATAGTCGGCGATGCCGCGTTTCTGTTCCGGCGTGGTGGTGTTGATCAGCCACATCAACAGAAAGAAGGCCATCATCGCGGTGACGAAGTCGGCATAGGCGACTTTCCAGGCGCCGCCGTGATGGCCGCCATGCCCGCCCTTCTTGATCTTTTTAATAACGACCGCGTTGTCGCCGGCCATGCCCGCCACCTTGATAAATCACCCGGGCCGGGCTTGCGGTCTTTTCGCCGTGTGCCCTAACCTCTGGCTCCATCATGCATAATCCGCCTTAACCGAGTGTGAAGCGGAGCGGTTCGAAAGAGGCCAATGGACTTCGATATCAAGGGTTTTCGCGATGCGATGGGCGCTTTTCCCACCGGCATTGCGGTGATGACGGCCGCCGCCGAGGAAATGTCCCATATTGGGATTACCGTAAACAGCTTCACCTCGGTGTCGCTGGAGCCGCCCTTGGTCCTGTGGTGCATCGACCGCCGCTCACGCCGTTATCCGCATTTCGCGCAAGCGTCCGGTTTCACCGTCTCCATTCTCGCCAGCGGCCATCGCGAGGTTTCGGCGCGGCTGGCGCGCGCCGGCGAACACAATCTCGACGGCATCGCGCTGATCCCCACCGAGCTGGGTCCGCCCGCGCTGGCGGATTCGCTGGCGGTGTTCGAATGCGCGCGCGAGAGCGTGCAGGAGGCGGGCGACCACGCCATTCTGATCGGCCGGGTGTTGCGCTTTGCCCGCCACGACGCAGCCGGCGCGCCGCTGGTCTATTTCCGCGGGCGTTACGGCGCGTTGGCGCAAGACGATCCGGTTTGACCGCGGCGCCTCAGGACTCGCCCCATTGCCGGATCAGATTGTGATAGATTCCCATCATCTCCACCAAGGAGGGATGATCAGGCACGTCACGGCCCAGCAGGCGCAGCGCATTGTCCAGTTGAAACAATAGCGCGCGCTGCTCATTGCCGCGCACCATGCTCTGGATCCAGAAAAATCCCGCCAGCCTTTCGCCCCGCGTCACGGGCGCCACCCGATGCACGCTGGTGGCGGGATAGAGCAACAGATCGCCAGGCTTGAGCTTGAAGGCGCGCTCGCTCGCGCCATCCTCCACGATCAATTCGCCGCCGTCATAGTTTTCCGGTGGCGACAGAAACAAAGTCGCCGACAGGTCGGTACGCACACGGTGCGGGCCGACCGGCCGCATGCCGCCATCGATATGGCGGCCATAGGTCTTGCCGGTCTGATAGCGGTTGAACAAAGGCGGCACGATCTTGAGCGGCAGCGCCGCCGAAACAAAAGTCTGGTTGCGTTCCAGCAGATCGAGAATGCGCGTGCCGAGTTTCTGCGCCAGGGGATGATCCTCGCGCAGTTGCTCATTGTCCTTCACCCGCTGCGACAGATAGCCGGCGGTGGCGCGCCCGTCGCTCCATTCCGCGCTTTCCAGCGCCTGGCGGAATGACGCCGCTTCCTGCGCCTCCAGCACTCCCGGAATCGTCAGCAGCATTGAGCCTGAATTCCTAAAGATGAATCTCCAGCGTCAGACTGGCGCTGCGGCCCGCGCCCGGCACGGCGCGGAAGGGATGGATCACGTCGAAATAATGCCGGTCCAGCACATTATAGACGTTCAGACGCAAGGCATAGTCGGGGCTGAAACGGTATTCGCTGGAAGCATCGGCGGTGAGATAGGGTGGCGAACGCAGGAAAGAGGCTGCGGTGTTCTGGGCCAGCCGCTGAGAGATATATTGCCCGCCCAGGCCCACCTTCCATTCCGGCAGCAAGGCGTACTCTGTCCAAAGGGTGAAAGCGGATTTGGGCGTATTGACCAGGGCCGAGCCCAACAGCGATCCGCCCGGCGCCGTCGCGGTGGTATGGCTGTCGAGATAGGCATAGGCGAACCGCGCCTTCCATTCTTCGGTGATGGTGCCGGTGAAGGACAGTTGCAATCCGTCCACCTGTTGCGATCCGCCCAATATGTTCACGCCGGGCACGCTGGAGGCGATGCGCGCATTCTCCTTCTCCAGCCGGAACAAGGCGGCGGAGGTTTCAATCCTGGCATTCCAGAATTGCCATTTGGTGCCGACTTCGAAGGAGCGGTTACTCTCCGGCGGCAAAAGCGCATTCTGCGTGCCCAAGGCCCTGGCCGTCGTCAGTTGCGACAAGGACTCCGCCGACGGATTGAAGGATGTGCCGTGGGAAAAATAGAAGCTGCCGTGGCTGACCGGTTTGTAGACGATGCCGACGCGATAAGTGGCTTTGGCATCCACGTTCTTGATCGTGGCGTCGACCGGCGGATTGAGGAAAGTGGGTGTGGCCTGCGGTTGATTGGGCACGGTGGCATAGGTGGTGGAATGGAAGCTTGAAGCGAACTGGTCCCAGCGCAGGCCGATGGTGACTTCCCATTGCGGGTTCAGGGTGATGGTATCGACGCCATAAAGGCCGAGGCTTCGCGCCGAGGTTTCGGAAATAAGCCGGGCAAAGGGCGTGCCGGGGAAAGTTTGGTGTTGTGGCGGATTGACCAGATTGACGGTGGGCACGCCGGTGGTGTTCTCAAACAGCGGCCTGGAATATTCCCAGGCGAACTCCGCGCCGGCCACGATTTGATGCTCGAAGCCGAATGTATTCCATTTGGCGGACAGTTCGAGCTGGTCGTCGGCGACGGATTCAACGCTGTTGCCTTGCCACATGTTGCGGGCCGCCTGCACCGAGTTCAGCGGCGTGGTGGCTAAGGTGCCGGGCGCCAGCACGACTTCTGAAATGCGGAACTGGCGCTGGTACTGGCCCAGCCGCAGCGTGTTGCGCACAGTGACGTCACCATCCAGGTCGTGTTCGGCTTTCGCCGTCAGCACATTGACCTGGGTGTCCAGAAAATCGCTGTCATAGCCGTAAAAATTGGAAGGGTTGACCGGTGCCGGACGTCCGAAATACCAGGGGAGGCCGTAATCGGGACGGTCGTATGCTTCCTCGTGAAGAAATGTGAATGTCAGGCGCGTCGGCGTGCCCAGTCCCAGCGCCAGTGACGGCGCCAGGCCCCAGCGGCGTTGAAGATTGTCTTCGCGTCCGGCAACCGTGGAGGTATGCGCCATCGCGTTGATGCGCATGGCGGCGCCTTCGCCCATGCCTTCCAGCGGCTGGTTGTAGTCGAGGGTGAGGCGGCCGGTGCTGTCGGTGCCGCCTGTGGCCATGGCGGTCACTTGGCGGGTGAGGAAGGGCGTCTTGCTGACCTGATTGATCACGCCGCCGGTCGAGCCGCGCCCGAAATAGACGGAGGAGGGCCCCGACAGCACCTCGACCTGCTGGTAGAAAAATGTATCGCGATAGTAACTGCCGAAATCGCGGATGCCGTCGAGATACATGTCGTTGCGGGCGAGGAAGCCGCGAATGGTGGGATTGTTGCCCTGCCAGGAAAACTCTCCGGCGCCCAGGGAAATGTCCGGCATGTTGCGCAAGGCGTCGTTGAGATTGGTGGTGCCGCGCTGTTCCAGCAAATCGGAGGTGACCACGGTCACCGTCTGGGGCGTGTCGAGCAGCGGCTGGGGCAGCTTGGAGAGCGAAACTTCCTCCGGACGGAAGCGCTGGTCCGTCACCGTCACATGTTCGGTGGCGGCGGGCTGGGCGATGGCGCCGTCCAGCACTGCCAGTCCCGTGGTCAGGCTGGTGCCCAGCAATGCCGCCAAACGCGCCCGTCCTTTGCCACGCCCGGTCTTGAACACGATCACAATGATTCCTCTGTTTTTTCCGTAATATACGAGAATTGTCGCGAATGCTTCTCAGAAGCGGCAAAAGGGCGCCTTGGTCAAGGGCGTACCTCTCAAATATCGCAAGGCCGGTGCGCCCGCCGGTGGCCGGTTCCTGTCCAAGAATTAACAGGCGCGCCCTCCCCAAAACCCCGCGAATACGCTGCATCTGCGAACGCCGTCACATATCCGTCATCGAATTGTCATGGCCCTGTAGCCCGTCCCTGCGACAGCAACCCCGCGCGATGCGCGAGTCACAGAGGGATTGAGGGTAATGAGATTGGGAAAAAGGACGCTCCTGAGCGGTGCCGCCGCCATGGCGATGCTGACCGCGGCGCAAGCGCAGACCACCAAACCGGCCGCACTTCAGGACGCGGACAAGCCACTGGTGCTGGCGCAGAACACGCCGTCCGCATCCTCTTCCAGTTTAAGCAATGCCGAACTGGCTGCGCGCTTGCAGGCGGTGGAAGAGGCCCTCGACGCACAGCGCGAACGCGCCCAGGCCGACCGCACCCGTCTCTCCACTTTGGAGCAGGGCTACAATTCGGCGGTGTGGTCGTTCGACAATGGCCGCCCCAGCCTGGCCACCGGCGACGGACGCTTCACCTTCAATGTCCGCATGCGCTTCCAGACCGACTATGCCAGCTTCATGCAGGACCAAACCCATCAGGCCGGTTTCGCCGGTCCCAACGATCTGGGCTCGGGCGCCGTGATGCGCCGCGCCTATATCGGCTTCGACGGCAGGGTCTATCGCGATTTCGCCTATGACGTGCGCTTCAATTTCGGCGGCAGCAATGGCGGCGGCGCGGTGGGCGGCAATGAAGGCGATCCGCTGCTCAACCGTTTCTATCTCAGCTATATCGGCATTCCGGATTGGCACTTCAGTGTCGGCGTGCTGGAGCCGGTGTTTGCGGGCGAGTTGACCCAGTCTTCCTCGGCGCTGATGTTCATCGAGCGGCCTGAGATCGACAATATCGCCCAGCAATATGGCGCGGGCGACACAAGACGCGGCATCGAAATCGGCTGGTCCAAGCCCGACTTTTTCTGGCCCGGCGACAATCCGCAGGTCACCACCAGCTTCACCGGCGGCACCACCGGCACCACCACCGGACATGGCAGCGGTGTGGGCACCCAGCCCGGCGGCGACGAGCAGTCTCAATGGATCATCCGCGTCGCCGACCGCCTTTGGTCCAACGGCCTTTCCAATTTTCAGGTCGGTTTCAATTACGGCAAGCTGATCTATACCGGCGGCACCGGCGCCGGCGGTGGCGTGGTCAATCTGCAGGACCGTCCGCAGATGCGCGTCGACGGCACCCGCCTGATCTCCACCGGCAATGTCGCCGCCAAGACCGGCCAGATGTTCGCCGTCGACTTCCAGAGCAATTTCGACAATGTCTATCTGGGCGGCGAATGGTCGGAGTTCCAGTTGGACCGCCAGTGCGGCAGCGGAAGCTTCACCGCTGGCCCGTGCTTTGGCGGCAACAGCCAAACTGTTGCCGATGTCCCCACCTTCCATGGCTGGTATGTGGAAGGCACCTGGGTCCTCACCGGCGAAACCAAGCCCTACACAGCTCAAGCGATCAACAATGAGGTCGGCGGCTTCGGCAACCCCGTGCCCTCCCGGCCATTCTCCCTGGATGGCGACAGTTGGGGGGCTTGGGAACTGGCCGCTCGTTATTCTGTCACAAATCTGAACTACAACCCGACCCAACTCGCATCCAGCTCGCAGCTGGCCGGCATTACCGGCGGCGACGAACGCATCATCACCCTGGGCATCAACTGGTACATGAACCGGAACGTGAAGCTTCAGATCAACGACATGATCGTGAAGGTCAAGCGCAGCAGCAGCAGCGCGGCGGCGAACTTCAACAATATGAGCCAGGACCTGAACATCCTGGGTGTCCGCCTGGCATTTGCCAACTAACCCTTTTCGTAGAACGGAGCGAACAGATGAAAATCAAGATCAAGGCCCTGGTGGGCGCAGTAGCAGGCCTGGCGATCGCGGCGACCGCCGCGATGGCCGACATCACCGGCGCGGGCGCCAGCTTTCCTTTCCCGATCTATGCCAAATGGGCGGCGGTCTATAAGGGCTCATCGGGTGTCGGCCTGAACTATCAGTCGATTGGTTCCGGCGGCGGCATCGCCCAGATCAAGGCCAAGACGGTTGCCTTCGGCGCCACCGACAAGCCGCTGACGCCCAAGGAATTGGGCGCCGCCGGCCTGACCCAGTTTCCCACCGTGATCGGCGGCGTCGTGCCGGTGGTCAATGTGCCGGGCATTCGTCCCGGCCAGATCACCCTGGACGGCGCGACCCTGGCCGACATTTATATGGGCAAGATCGCCAACTGGGCCGATCCGGCGATCAAGAAGCTCAATCCCGGCGTGAACCTGCCCAACAAGGGCATCAGCGTCGTGCATCGTTCCGACGGTTCGGGCACCACCTTCATCTTTGCCACCTATCTGTCGCGCATCAGCGCGGCCTGGAAGAACGATGTCGGCGCCGACACCGCCATCGATTGGCCCACCGGCATCGGCGCCAAGGGCAATGAAGGTGTTGCCGGCAATGTGGCGCAGATTTCCGGCGCCATCGGCTATGTCGAATATGCCTATGCCAAGCAGAACCGCCTCGCCCATGTGAAGCTGACCAACAAGGCGGGCCAGACGGTCGAGCCAACGGTGGAAGCCTTCCGCGCCGCCGCCTCCAATGCCAATTGGGATGACGCCGCCAAAAACAACTTCTATGTGATCCTGGTCGATCAGCCCGGCGCGCAGTCCTGGCCGATCACCGCCACCACCTACATTCTGGTCTACAAGAATCCGCCGGACCAGAAGGCGACCCAGGACACGCTGAAATTCTTCCAATGGGGCTTTGAGAAGGGTGACCAGCTGGCGCTGGGCCTCGACTATGTGCCGCTGCCGGCGAATGCCATCAAGGCGATCGAAGCGAGCTGGAAGGGCATCCAAGGTTCGGGGATGTAATCAAGTCCCGATACGGCGGAGAAGGCGGCTCCCCCTGGGCCGCCTTTTTCTTTAAACCCCCTCCGGCTTTCGCAACTTTGCCGTGGTGCTCGGCTTGCGCCTGCGCTCCACGGCGTTGCTTCAGCCACCCCGGCTCGCGCGGCTCACTGCGCTGTCGCGCGCCGCGCTGCGCCGCTTCGCCCCCCTTGCCGAGCTTCGCGCGAAGGGGGAGGCGGACCTGTGCTTGCGATTGCATACCTCATCAGGCGTGCAATGCATGGCTTATCATGTTGCTAGTTATAATAACGCCGCTTACGTTCTTGGCGCATGAAAACCGAGATGCTTGTCGAGCTTTACGACGTCGCCCGCCTGATGCGGACCCGCTTTGACCGCTGGGCCCGCACGTACGGAATGACCCGCGCCCAAGGCGTGATCCTGGCCCGCCTGGCCCGTCAGCCGGGCATGACCCAGAACGAAATGGCCGGCCTTTGCGAGGTCGAACCCATCACCGTGGGCCGGCTGGTCGACCGGCTGGAGGCGAGGGGACTTCTCGAACGCAGGCTCGATCCGTCCGACCGCCGCATCCGCCGCCTGCATCTGCTTCCCGCCGCCGCGCCGATCCTCAAGGAGATCCAGCGCTACAAGGAAGAACTTTTCCGCGAAATCACCAACGGGCTGGATGACGCGACCGTCGATCTGGTCACCGAAGCGCTGCTGAAGATGAAAACACGGCTGACCAATGAAGCGCCGCCGCGCGCCATGGCGGCGGGGGAATAGATGTCCGCGGCCGACGACCGTCTCGCCGCTTATTCGTCAGCAAACGGACTTTATGCGCTGTCAGCTGCTCGCCCTGCGGAGCGCAATCGCTGTGTCAGCCTGGCCGCGATTTACCGGGTGACATTTTTTCAGCGCGGGCCTTTGTCCCTATGAAGATGGTGGCTTTTGCGGCATGTTCTCCCCAATTGCGTACCGCTGGCCCCGGAATGGCGAAGCTGATGCGAAATATCGGCAGCGCCGTCGGTGTTTCACGCGCCGGTTCCCCGGCGCGATTCAGACCATTCCTTCGCAGCTTTCGGGCCGGTTCAACCGGGCGTTGGGCGTTAACAGCCCTCGCTGATGAGGACTCGACAGATACCTTTTGGGTTGGCAAATCTGAATTCTCTCCTAGAATACCGCGTGCAAGTGCAATGCAAACGATTTCTTTTTCAAATGCGTGATTCCTTGCCTGTGTTCGCGGTGATAGGGCTGATGAACGCCCGTCATTCGCGGTGGGCGCAACCCCTAAGACAGAAGTGGTGGACGAAATGAAAGTGGCATTCATCGGCCTGGGTGTGATGGGCTACCCGATGGCGGGTCACCTGCAAAAGGGCGGCCACGACGTCACGGTCTATAACCGCAATCCCGAAAAGGCGAAGCAGTGGAAGGCCGAGTATGGCGGCAACACCGCCGCGACTCCGGCCGAGGCCGCCAAGGACCAGGACATTGTATTCTGCTGCGTCGGCCGCGACAGCGATCTGCGCGAAGTGACTTTGGGCGCCAATGGCGCCTTCGGCGCCATCAAGAAGGGCGCACTGTTCGTCGATCACACCACCGCTTCGGCCTCTATCGCGCGTGAGCTGGCGGAGGAAGCGAAAAAGCGCGGCTTCGATTTCGTCGACGCACCGGTGTCGGGCGGCCAGGCGGGCGCGGTGAACGGCAAGCTGGGCATCATGTGCGGCGGCACCGAGGCCGGTTATGCGCGCGCCGAACCGGTGATGGCAGTGTACACAAAGCTGGCCAAGCGGCTGGGTCCGGCCGGATCGGGACAGCTCACCAAGATGGCGAATCAGATATGCATCGCCGGCATCGTTCAGGGCATGGCGGAAGCCTATAGCCTGATGCGTGCGGCGGGGCTGGATATCGAAGCGGTGACGGAAGTGATTTCCAAGGGCGCGGCCCAGAGCTGGCAGATGGAGAACCGCATCAAGACCATGAGCGCGGGGGAGTACAATCACGGCTTCGCCGTCGAATGGATGCGCAAGGATTTGAGCATCGCGCTGGAAGAAGCGCGCAAGCAGGGCGTCA
The DNA here is from genome assembly GCA_902825865.1 of uncultured Alphaproteobacteria bacterium. Classification (GTDB taxonomy): domain Bacteria; phylum Pseudomonadota; class Alphaproteobacteria; order Micropepsales; family Micropepsaceae; genus Rhizomicrobium. The sequence goes on along the minus strand of CADECX010000009.1, from coordinate 4,811 downwards.
GCCTGCCGGTGACCGCGCTGGTCGATCAGTTTTATGCCGAAGTGGAGAATTTGGGGGGCAAACGCTGGGACACGTCCAGCCTTTTCGTGCGTCAGGAGACCGCACGCCGGGGCAACAAGTCATAGAGGTTTGCTTATATGAGTAACGAGCGGTTTTCGGCCGCGCCCAAGGGGACACCCAAGGGCGCGGATGGGCGCGGCTATCATCACGGCGATTTGCGCAACGGTCTCCTGCAGGCGGCACGCGAAATCCTGGAAGAAGAGTCGCTCGCGGCGCTGACTTTGCGCGCCGTGGCGCGCAAGGCCGGCGTCAGCCATGCCGCGCCCTATCGCCATTTCCCCAATCACGAGGCGCTGCTGGTCGAGCTTTCGGTGGAAGGGTTCGACGAATTGCGCGGAGCGATCGGAGAGGCGGCCAAGGCGCAGGGCAGTGAATCCGACAAGATCGCCACCATCGGCGCCGCCTATATGCGGTTCGTCGCCCAGCGTCCGGCGCTGGCGCGGCTGATGTTCGGCGGCCAGTTGCCCAATCGCGACCAGTTCCCCGAACTGGAGAAGAAAGCCGATTCCATCGGCAATGAGATCGGCGCGGCGCTGCATGATTCCGCGCTGGGACTGGCGGTCTGGTCGGCGGTTCACGGCTTGGCCATGCTGGTGCTGGAGAATGTGATCGATCTGGGCCAGCGCCGCTCCGGCCTGCATGTGCTTCCCGCGCGGGCGGAAATTATCCTGCGCAGCCTGTTCTCAACTGAGAGGGATTAACAGCCGCGCCGGGTCGCCGGCCGAAGCGGTCAGTGCTGTTGCGGTTCGTCGGTTCTTTTCCACCCCTCAGCCCCGATCAGCCGGACGAAGCGGACGGCGCCGAAATATTTCTCCTGGAATTCCGTCTTGCTGGTCCGCGTCAAGCGCACCAGCCGCTGCTCGTCCGGCGTGCCCACCGGAATGACCAGCCGCCCGCCCAGCGCCAACTGCTTTTTCAGGCTTGGCGGAACCTTCAGGACAGCTGCCGACACGATAATGGCATCGAAGGGCGCGGCCTCCATCCAGCCCTTGCTGCCGTCACCTGTCCGAAGTTCCACATTGTCATAGCCCAGGGCGCGCAGCCTTTCGCGCGCCGCCCCGGTCAGGGCGGCATGGCGCTCGATGGCATAGACCCTGTCCGCCAGCCGGCCTAACAGGGCGGTGAGATAACCGGAACCCGCGCCGACCTCGAGCACCTTGTCGTTATCGTGCAGTTCCGCCGCCTGCAGCATTGCCGCCGCGATATAGGGTTGCGAGATGGTCTGGCCTTCGGCGATCGGAACGGCGCTGTCGGCATAAGCCGCCTCCTTCAAATTGGGAGAGATGAAGATTTCGCGCGGCACGGTCCGCATCACCGCCAGCACGCGGCGGTCGGACACCCCCCGGCAGGCAATTTGCCCCTCCACCATCTGGTTGCGGATGGCACTCGCGGAAAGTTCCGAAGAAAGAGGCATGGCGGTCACCCCGAGCCCGCACAACGCAGCTCAAACGCGGCCGTTCCTTCTGTCGCAAAAATTTGATGTCAGCGTTTGAGGAGACGGGCTGCTTCCACCGCGAAATAGGTGAGAATTCCGCTCGCCCCGGCGCGTTTGAAACCTGTCAGCGCCTCGATGATGGCGCGGTCGCGCTCCAGCCAGCCTTTTTCAAAGGCCGCCGCCAACATCGCATATTCCCCGGATACCTGATAGGCGAAGGTGGGAACACCGAAACGTTCCTTAACCCGCCGCACAATGTCCAGATAGGGCATGCCCGGCTTGACCATCACCAGGTCGGCGCCTTCCGCGAGATCAAGCGCCACTTCGCGCAAGGCCTCGTCGCCGTTGGAAGGATCCATCTGGTAGGTGCGTTTGTCGCCCACCAGCGACTTGGCGCTGCCCACTGCCTCGCGGAACGGGCCGTAAAAGGCCGAGGCATATTTGGCGGCATAGGCCATCAGCAGCACATTGTGATGCTCCGCTTTTTCCAAGCCTGCGCGGATGGCGCCGATGCGCCCATCCATCATGTCGGACGGGGCGATGATGTCGCAACCGGCCTTCACCTGGATCAGGCTCTGTTGCACCAGCATGTCGAGGGTCGCATCGTTATGCACATCGCCGTCGCGCAACACCCCGTCATGGCCGTGGCTGGTATAGGGGTCCAGCGCCACATCGCAGAGTATGCCGATCCCGGGCACCGCCTGCTTGATGGCGCGCACCGCGCGGCAGACCAGATTGTTTTCGTTGAGCGCCTCGCGGCCGTCTTCGCTCTTGAGCGCGGCGGGCGTCTGGGGAAACAGCGCGATCACCGGAATGCCAAGGCTGGCCGCTTCCTTGGCCGCTTCCACCACCAGATCGACCGACAGCCGCTCCACGCCGGGCATGGAGGCAACCTGTTCGCGCTTGTTGTCGCCGTCGATCACAAAGACCGGCCAAATGAAATCGGCGGGCGACAGGCTGTTCTCCGCCACCAACCGGCGTGTCCAGTCGTGACGCCGTAAACGGCGCATTCGGAGGGCAGGGTAGCTACTCATATGAGTTCTCTTGCCAATTCAGGCCCGGCCTTGCAAGTCTCGACCCCAATGCTGGTAACCGACCCCCATATCAGATGCGAAAAGCGCGGCAGTTTGGGCCTGTTGACCCTGGACCGGCCCGAGGCGCTGGGCGCCCTGACCCACGGCATGATCAAGGCCTTGGCCAGCCAGCTTGAGGCCTGGGCGGTGGATGACACGGTCAAGACCGTGGCCATCCGGGGCGCCGGCGAGCGCGCTTTCTGCGCCGGCGGCGACATCCGCGCCGTGGCGCAGGCGGTGATGGCGGGCAGCAGCCATGAAGGCGCCGATCTGCTGCGCGACGAATACCGCATGAACGCGTTGATCGGCGCTTACCCGAAACCCTACATCGCCCTCCTGCATGGCATCACCATGGGCGGCGGCGCGGGAGTGTCGGTGCATGGCCGCTATCGGCTGGCGGATGAGACGCTGTCTTTCGCCATGCCCGAGACGGCAATCGGATTCATTCCTGATATCGGCGCAAGTTATTTCCTGTCCCGCCTGCCGGACCAGATCGGCCTGTATCTGGGCCTTACCGGCACGCGCATCGGGCTCAGCGATGCGCTGGATGCGGGACTGGTGACTCACGCGGTGCGCAGAAGCGATTTTGAATCCGTGATCGAAGCCTTGGCCCAGGGCGATCGGATCGAAAATACCGTCCAGGCTTTTTCGCATAAGGCCGCGCCCGGTCCGCTGCGCGAACACCGCCGCCGGATCGCGATTCTTTTCGGGGCACCTTCCGTGGAAGCCATTCTCGAGCGGCTGGATCGCGACGGCGGTGAATTCGCCCGCGCCACGGCGCAGGAACTTCGCACCCGTTCGCCGACTTCGTTGAAACTTGTATTCCGCCAGTTGCGCGAAGCGCAGACGCTGGATTTGAAGCAATGCCTGGCGATGGAGCTTCGCCTGGCCCTGCGCGCCGTGGATGCCCATGATTTCCGCGAAGGCGTGCGCGCCGCGTTGATCGACAAGGACCGCAATCCCAAATGGCAGCCCAATTCTCTTGCCGGGGTTGGAAATCTCGATCCTTTCTTTGCTTCTCTGGGGCCAGACGAGCTGTACTGATTTGATTGAAGCCGTTTACGTTTCATTTGCCATACGGTGATACACAGGCGAAGACCGCGAAACAGTTCTGGCAGGACCGGGACATTTTACGCGTCTTTAAGACATCCCGCCTAATGTGGCTCCATAACAAGGTGGGCTCCGCGAAAAAGCGGAGAAAAACAGATGACGGCATTGGCCAAACCGCAGGCGGCGGCGGCGCTAACTAGCGTATCGTCAGTCCGCAATGCTTATCTCGAAGCTCTCAACCTGGTTGAGAGGTTGCATCGACAGTTGCTCGATGTGATCAAGGACGAGCTCGATCGCCGCGACGAACGCGAGATCAACTCCGTCCAGGCTTTGCTCCTGTTCAATGTAGGCGACCAGGAATTGACCGCCGGCGAATTGCGCACGCGCGGCCATTATCTGGGCTCGAACGTTTCCTACAATCTCAAGAAGCTGGTCGAAGGCGGTTACATCCATCACGAGCGTTCGGAATCCGATCGCCGGTCGGTGCTGGTGCGCCTGACCCGCAAGGGCGAAGCGGTGCGCGACATGCTGCGCGAACTGTTCGACCGCCATCTGCATTCGCTGGAAGCCGTCGGCAATGTCGGCGTCGACCATCTTGACGGGCTGAACACCACCTTGAAGCGCCTCGAGCGCTTCTGGATCGACCAGGTCCGCTTCCGGCTCTAAGCCGAAATTCCATTCCCCCGCTGGGCCGGCGCAAGCCGGCCATTTTTTTACCTAGGGCCGCTTCGGTGGCCAGGGGATGAAGGCGCTTACCCGGCGCTTGTATGCGTCATAGCCGGGGCGGCGTTGCGTGATGGTTTCTTCCATCAATGCGACACCAGACACTTGCAGCAGCAATGCGGTCACCAGAATCGGCGACAGGATCAGCCACCACATATGGCTGGCGGCGAAACCGATGACAAAACAGCCCCACCACAAAACCGCCTCGCCGAAATAATTGGGATGGCGCGACCAGCCCCATAATCCCTTGTCCATCACCTTGCCCTTGTTGGCGGGATCCATCCGGAAGCTGGCAAGCTGGAAGTCGGACAGCGCCTCGACGGCCAGACCCAGTGCCGCCAGCCCGATCCCCAGATGGTCCAGCCAGAGCATCGGCCGGTGGCTGAACATGACCGCCGTGACCAGGGGTGCGGGCACAAACCAGATGAGAATGGCTTGCAACAGGAACACCTGGATCAGGCTGATCCACC
>CADECX010000008.1 GCA_902825865.1 uncultured Alphaproteobacteria bacterium | reverse complement strand
CGGTGTTGTTCGGCTTTCGGCTCGCTTGGCCGCGAGCCTCACCCTGCGCGCCACGGCGTTGCTACGGCCACCTCCCCCTCCTGGCGCTTCGCGCCGAGGGGGGAGGCGGGCCGGAGCGTGCTGGTTCCATTTGTTAACTTTATCTTTGCCGTGAGACGATCACTGTCCTAGGCTGAAATTCCGCCGCTTCGTCTGGCGGTTGCCTGGAGCTGTCTATGTCGAATCCGCAGCATGAGCCGACCATGGAGGAAATCCTTGCCTCCATTCGCAAGATTATTTCCGAGGATGCGCCGGAAGCTCCTGCCGGCGTCGAGGCCGCGGCGCCTGCTCCGGCCGCTGCCGCTCCTGCCGTTGCTCCTGCTCCCGTCGCGCCCGCTCCGGCACCCCAGCCTGTCTATGAGGATGTGCTGGAACTGACTGAGGAAGTCCAAGCGCCGGTCCCGGCCGCGCCCGAACCCGTGGAGGAAATCGTGTTTGAGAATGTCGCCCCCGCGCCCCATTCCGATATTTTCTCCGATCAGACCCGCAAGGCGATGGAGGACACGTTCAATTCCATTCCGGACGAGCCGGAACCCGTAGCCCCGGTGCGCGCGGCGGCGCCTGCCTTGGCCCCGATCGACGGCGCGACCGTCGAAAATGTATTTGAACGCGCGGTGCGCGAAAGCTTCGAGCCGGTGCTGCGGAAATATATCGCCGACAATTCCAGCACGGTGATCGAGGGCATGAAGCCGCTGATCCGCGAATGGATGGACGAGCATTTCCCCGCCCTACTGGAAGGCGCTGTCCGGGCTGAGGTGGAACGGGTCGTCAAAGCGCGCGGAACCAAGCGCTAAAAATACCCTCCATTGCCGGCCTTGAGCCGGCCATCCATGCCAAATACCAGCGTCGGACTTGACCGGGAAGCAAATTGCCCTCAATTCCACCCTGGAATTGCGGATTCAACATGCTCGAAAAGACCTTCAATCCCCAGGACGTGGAAAAGCGCATCGCCGCGCAATGGAAGGCCTCCGGCGCCTTTGCCTGCGGCACCCGCCCGGATGCCGAGGCCTTCTCCATCGTCATTCCGCCGCCCAATGTCACCGGCCGGCTGCATATCGGCCACGCCCTGAACAACAGCCTGCAGGATATCCTGGCACGCTTCGAGCGCATGCGCGGCAAGGATGTGCTGTGGCAGCCCGGCACCGACCATGCCGGCATCGCCACCCAGTTGATCGTCGAGCGCCAGCTGGCCGAGCGGCAGATGTCGCGCCTCGGCCTGGGCCGCGAGAAATTCCTGGAAGAAGTGTGGAAGTGGAAGGCCGAGTCCGGCGGCGCGATTGTCGAGCAGCAGCACCGGCTGGGCGCCAGCGCCGATTGGAGCCGCGAACGCTTCACCATGGACGAGGGGCTGAGCCGCGCCGTCCTCAAAGTGTTCGTTGAGCTCTACAAGCAGGGGCTGATCTACAAGGACAAGCGCCTGGTCAACTGGGATCCCCGCCTGCAGACGGCGGTGTCGGACCTGGAAGTCGAGAGTATCGAGATCAAGGGCCATCTCTGGCACATCAAATACCCCATCGAGGATAGCGATCAGTTCATCACCATCGCCACCACGCGGCCCGAGACCATGCTGGGCGACACGGCGGTGGCGGTGCATCCCGATGACGCGCGTTACAAGGCGGTGGTCGGCAAGACCGCGATCCTGCCGCTGACCGGGCGCCACATCCCCATCATCGCCGACTTGCATTCCGATCCGGAGAAAGGCACCGGCGCGGTCAAGATAACACCAGGCCATGACTTCAACGATTTCGAGGTCGGCAAGCGCCACAAGCTGCCGCTGATCAACATCATCAACAAGGATGGCACGCTCAACAATGACGTGCCCGCGCCCTATCGCGGCCTGTCACGCGAGGCGGCGCGCAAGAAGATCGTCGCCGACCTGGAAGCCGCTGGGCTTCTGGACAAGAGCGAGCCTATCACCCATGCGGTGCCGCATGACGAAAAGACCAAGACGGTGGTGTTGGAGCCCTTCCTCACCGAACAATGGTATTTGAATGTCCAGCCTCTGGCCGACAAGGCGATCGCCGCCGTCGAAAAGGGCGAGACCAAATTCGTCCCCGAAAATTGGGCCAATGTCTATTTCAGCTGGCTGCGCAACATCCGGCCCTGGTGCATCTCGCGCCAGCTCTGGTGGGGTCATCAGATTCCGGTCTGGTATGACGCGGACGGCAAGATTTATTGCGCCGAGACGGAAGAAGAGGCGGCAAAGCAGGCCGGCGGCAAGGCGCTGACCCGCGATCCCGATGTGCTGGACACCTGGTTCTCCTCGGCGCTGTGGCCGTTTTCCACCTTGGGCTGGCCGGACCAGACCAAGGAGCTGGACCGCTATTATCCCACCAATGTGCTGGTGACCGGTTTCGACATCATCTTTTTCTGGGTCGCCCGCATGATGATGATGGGCATTCATTTCCTGGGGAAGGTGCCGTTCGACACGGTGCTGATCCACAATCGCGTGCTGGACGAGCAGGGCGCGAAAATGTCCAAGACCAAGGGCAATGTGGTCGATCCCATCACCCTGATCGATGAGTTCGGCGCCGACGCGCTGCGTTTCACCCTGGCGCAAGCCGCCGGGCAAAGCCGCGACATGCGCATCGGCCCGACGCGGGTGGAAGCGGGGCGCAACTTCGCGACCAAATTGTGGAACACGTCGCGCTTCTGCGAAATGAATGGCTGCGTCACCGTGCCGGGCTTTGATCCCGCAACCGTGTCGCAGACGGTCAACCAATGGATCGTGGCGGAAACCGCCAATGCGGTGGCCGAGGTCACGGCCTCCATTGAGGCGCTGCGCTTCAATGACGCCGCCAATGCCGCCTATCATTTCGTCTATGACATTTTCTGCGACTGGTATGTCGAGATCACCAAGCCGATTTTCCAAACCGGCAGTGAGGCGGCCAAGGCCGAGACACGGGCCACGACTGCCTGGGCGCGCGACCAGATTCTGAAACTGCTGCATCCCTTCATGCCCTTCATCACCGAGGAATTGTGGGCGGCGACCGCCGTTGTGCCGCGCGACAGCCTGCTGGTGGTGGCGCAGTGGCCGACAGTCAAGGCGCAGGGCGCCGCGGCGGCCAGTGCGGAAATGCATTGGGTGATCGAGCTGATCAAGGGCGTTCGTTCGGTACGCTCGGAAATGAACGTCCCCGCGGGCGCGCGAATTCCGCTGGTGCTGACCGGGGCGGATGCCACCGCCAAGGAACGGCTGGCGCGCAACAAGGATGTGATCATGACTCTGGCCCGGCTCACCCAGGCCGATCCGGCGGATGCCATTCCCAAAGGCTCGGCCCAATTCGTGCTGGGCGAGGCGGTTGTGGCTTTGCCGCTGGGCGATGTGATCGATTTCGCCAAGGAACGGGCGCGGCTGGAAAAGGACCTGAAGAAAACCCAGGACGAGATCGCCCGCTTTGACGCCAAGCTCTCGAATGAGCAGTTTGTCGCCAAGGCGCCGGAAGACGTCCTGGCGGAACAGCGGGAAAAGCGCGCTGAGGCCGCCGCCCTGGCGGTGCGGCTGACCGACGCAATTGGACGATTGGCCTAAAACCCTGACGGCCACGCGGTTGCAGACGGCCCGGGCGATCCCTAACTCTTAGACCGTTGTCGAAGTGTTCGAGGTTCCATGCCCACCTTGTTCGATCCCCTGAAGCTGGGGGCGCTCCAGCTGTCCAACCGCATCATCATGGCGCCGCTGACCCGCAGCCGCGCCACCCCCGACGCACGTGTGCCCACACAGTTGCAGGAAGAATATTACGTCCAGCGCGCCGGCGCGGGCCTCATCATTTCGGAAGCGACTTCGGTTTCGCCCATGGGCGTCGGTTATGCCGCCACCCCGGGTATCTGGTCGGACGAACAGACGGCAGGCTGGAAGAAAATCACCCAGGCGGTGCATGACGCCGGCAGCAAGATGGTGCTGCAGCTTTGGCATGTCGGGCGGGTTTCCGATCCGCTGTTTCTGAATGGCGCGCTGCCGGAAGCGCCCAGCGCGGTGCGGCCCGCGGGCCGTGTCTCGCTGGTGCGGCCGGAAAAGGAATTCGTCACCCCGCGCGCCCTGGAGCGGGAAGAAATTCCCGCCATCATCGGTGCTTTCCGGCGCGGGGCGGAGAATGCCCTCAAGGCCGGTTTCGACGGCGTGCATATTCATGGCGCCAACGGCTATCTGCTGGATCAGTTTCTGCAGGATTCCACCAACAAGCGCGGCGACGATTATGGCGGGCCGCTGCAGAACCGCGCCCGGCTGATGCTGGAGGTCGCCGACGCCTGCATCGCCGTGTGGGGCGCCGATCGCGTCGGCATGCATCTGGCGCCGCGCATGGACAGTCACGACATGGGCGACAGCGACCGGCTGGGCACCTTCACCTATGTCGCGCGCCAATTGGGTGCGCGCAAACTCGGTTGGATCGCCGCCCGCGAGGCCGAAATCACGCCCGATACCAAATTGGTGGACAGCCAGGGACGTCCGCGCGAAATCAAAAATCGCGAAAGCATCAGCCCGGCGATCAAGGCGGCATTCGGCGGCGCCTTCATCGCCAATGAAGGCTTCACCCAGGCCAGCGCGCAAAGCGCCATCGCCGAGGGCAGGGCCGATGCGGTGGCGTTCGGAAAATTGTTTATCGCCAATCCCGATCTGCCCAAGCGATTCGCGCAAGGCCTGCCGCTGAACAATTGGGACACGGCGACTTTCTATTCCCCCGGTCCGCACGGCTATACCGATTATCCTGCGGTGCTGGAACCGGCCTGATTTCAAAGGGATTTTGTGCTGCCCGAAAAGCGCCTTGTTTGCTGACCAATTGCGCCTTGATCGCCAGGAAAGCTTGAAGGGAACCTTGGGCCGGACGGTACGTTTCCGTCCTGGTCATTGGGACGCAATTGGGAGATTCAAAATGAAACGTTTGGCACAGATTGCAGCGGCAGCGGCTATTGCTCTGGGCGCGGGGACGATCTCCGCTTCAGCGGCTTGCAACAACGACGCTTCGACCGAGACCATCTTGGGCGCCGGTTCGGGCGCGCTGGTCGGCGGCCTTGCCTCGAACAGCATCGTCGGCGCCGCGGTTGGCGGCGTTGCCGGCGGCTTGATCGGCAACAGCATCGGCCATTCCAACAATCGCGCCGATTGCCGCCGCGCCGCCCGTGCGCAAGAGCGCCGGGAGTATCGCCGTGAAACCCGCGAAGATTATTACATCGGCCGCGACGGCCGCCGTCACTACTACTAAGACGGCAATTCCATGAAGGGCCCCGGATCGCGATATGCGATCCGGGGCTTTTTCATTCAAGCCAATCCCCTCAAATCAGATCGTAGCGGTCCGCGTTCATCACCTTGGTCCAGGACGCGACAAAGTCCTTCACGAACTTCTCGGCTGAGTCCGCGCTGGCATAGACTTCGGCCAAGGCCCGCAATTGGGAGTGCGAGCCGAAGATGAGATCGGCGCGGGTGCCGGTCCATTTGACATGACCGGTCTTGCCGTCGCGGGCCTCGAAGAGATTTTGCGATTTCGCATCCAGCTTCCAGTGCGACCCCATCTCCAGCAGGTTGACGAAGAAGTCATTGGTCAAGGTTCCCACACGATTGGTGAAGACGCCGTGCTTGGAAGCGCCGACACCCAATACGCGCAAGCCGCCCACCAGCACCGTCATTTCCGGCGCCGTCAGCCTGAGCAGTTGCGCGCGGTCCACCAGCAGTTCTTCAGCGGGAATGCGCAAGTCGGCATGGGCATAATTGCGGAAACCGTCGGCGACGGGCTCGAGCACGGCGAAAGACTCCACATCGGTTTGTTCTTGCGAAGCGTCCATGCGGCCTTGGGTGAAAGGCACGGTTAGGTTCACGCCGCCACTCTTGGCCGCCTTCTCGACTCCAACATTGCCTGCCAGCACGATCAGGTCGGCGAGCGAGATTTTCTTGCCGTCCTTGTGACTGGTGTTGAAGGCAGTCTGGATGCCTTCCAATGTCTTCAAGACCTTGGTCAACTGCTGGGGCTGATTGACCTCCCAGTCCTTCTGGGGGCTGAGGCGGATGCGGGCGCCGTTGGCGCCGCCCCGCTTGTCGGAGCCACGGAAGGTGGAAGCCGCGGCCCATGCGGTCCCAACCAGTTCAGAGACCGACAATCCCGACGTCGCAATCATGTCCTTGAGGGCGGCGATGTCGTTGGCGTCGGCCAGCTTGTGATCGCGTTTGGGAATCGGGTCCTGCCAGATCAGCTCTTCCGCCGGCACTTCCGCGCCCAGATAGCGTACGCGCGGACCCATGTCGCGATGGGTGAGCTTGAACCAGGCGCGCGCGAAGGCGTCGGCGAATTGCTCGGGATGCTCCAGGAACCGCCGAGAGATCTTCTCATAAGCCGGGTCGAAGCGCAGGGCGAGGTCGCTGGTTAGCATCATGGGCTGCTTCCTGGCGCCGCCATGGGCGTCCGGCACAGTGTTCGCGCCGGCATCGCCCTTGGGCTTCCACTGATGCGCGCCCGCCGGACTTTTGGTCAGCTCCCATTCATAGCCGAACAGATGCCGGAAGAAATCGTTGCTCCATCTGGTCGGGGTGGTGGTCCAGGTGACTTCCAAGCCGCTGGTAATGGCGTCGCCTGCCATGCCGGTGGCATGCTTGCTCGACCAGCCCAGGCCTTGGGCTTCGATATCGGCGCCTTCCGGCTCCACACCGACATGGGATGTCTCGCCGGCACCATGGGTCTTGCCGAAGGTATGGCCACCGGCGATCAGGGCGACGGTTTCCTCGTCATTCATCGCCATGCGCGCGAAGGTTTCGCGAATGTCGCGCGCCGAAGCCAGCGGATCGGGATTGCCATTGGGCCCTTCCGGATTGACATAGATCAGGCCCATCTGCACCGCGCCCAGTTTTTCGGCCAGGACGCGGTCACCGCTATAGCGCTGATCGTCGAGCCATTTGCGCTCGGGTCCCCAATAGACGTCCTCCTCAGGCTCCCAAGTGTCGGCGCGGCCGCCGGCGAAGCCGAAGGTTTTGAAACCTATCGATTCCAAAGCGACATTGCCGGCCAGGATCATCAGATCGGCCCAAGAGATTTTGCGGCCATACTTCTGCTTGACCGGCCATAACAGCCGGCGCGCCTTGTCGAGATTGGCATTGTCCGGCCAGCTGTTGAGCGGCGCGAAACGCTGTTGGCCGCCGCCGGCGCCGCCGCGGCCGTCGGTGACGCGGTAGGTGCCGGCGCTGTGCCAGGCCATGCGGATGAAGAGCGGGCCGTAATGGCCGAAGTCGGCGGGCCACCAGTCCTGCGAGTTGGTCATCACCGCCAGCAGGTCCTTTTTCACCGCCGCCAGATCCAGGCTTTTGAATTCCTCGGCATAGTTGAAGCTAGCGCCCATGGGATTGGCCATGGAATTTGGTTGGGCGGCCTGCTGGTGAAGGATTTTGAGATTCAGCTGATGCGGCCACCAATCACGATTGGTATGGGCCGGGGCGGCCCCGTGCATGACCGGGCATTTTCCGGCGGTCTTGTCTGTCTTGGCATCCATGGCTTTCTCCATATATATTAGAACTATTCTAATAATGGATAGAGCCAAGCTGTCAAGATAGTTTAGAATAATTCTCAACTAGGCGTGACGCAGAGCCGCCATCCTGAAATCCGGCTTGAGCCGGGGAGGCGGTCCAGCAATAGTCCGCCCGGTTTTGCCGCTCTCAGGGAAATTTTATGTCCAAATTCGACAAGTCGAAGCTGCCCAGCCGCCATGTCACCATGGGGCCGGAGCGCGCGCCGCACCGTTCTTATTATTATGCGATGGGGCTGACGGAAGCGGAGATCCAACAGCCCTTTGTCGGCGTGGCCAGCTGCTGGAACGAGGCGGCGCCCTGCAACATCGCGCTGATGCGCCAGGCCCAGTCCACCAAACAGGGCGTCAAGGCGGCCGGCGGCACGCCGCGCGAATTTTGCACCATCACCGTCACCGACGGCATCGCCATGGGCCATGAAGGCATGCGCTCCTCGCTGGTGTCGCGCGAGGTGATCGCCGACAGCGTCGAACTGACCATGCGCGGCCATTGCTATGACGCGCTGGTCGGCATCGCCGGCTGCGACAAATCCTTGCCGGGCATGATGATGGCGATGCTGCGCCTGAATGTGCCCAGCGTGTTTCTCTATGGCGGCTCGATCATGCCGGGAAAATTCCACGGCAAGGACGTTACCGTGGTGGATGTGTTCGAGGGCGTGGGCAAGCATTCCGCCGGCAAGATGCCGTCAAGCGAGCTGGTCGAGCTGGAAAAAGTGGCGTGCCCCGGCGCGGGCGCTTGCGGCGGCCAGTTCACCGCCAACACCATGGCCTGCGTCGCCGAAGCCATCGGCATTGCCTTGCCTTATTCGTCGGGCCCGCCGGCCGAGATTCTCAGCCGCGACGACTTCGCGCGCAAGGCGGGCGAAACGGTGATGGAGCTGGTGGCGAAAAATTTGCGCCCGCGCGATATCTGCACCCGCAAGGCGTTCGAGAATGCCGCCATGGTCGTGGCCGCCACCGGCGGATCGACCAATGCGGCGCTGCATCTGCCCGCCATGGCCAATGAGGCCGGCATCAAGTTCGACCTGTTCGATGTGGCGGAAATCTTCAAGAAGACGCCCTATATCGCCTCGCTCAAGCCCGGCGGCAAATATGTCGCCAAGGATATGTGGGAAGCCGGCGGCGTGCCCATGCTGATGCGCATTCTGCTGGATGCGGGCCTGTTGCATGGCGACTGCATCACCGTCACCGGCAAGACGGTGGCGGAGAATCTGAAAGACGTGAAATTCAATCCCGACCAGAAGGTGATGGTCGAGGTAAAGAATGCGCTGGCTCCCACCGGCGGCGTTGTGGGCTTGCGCGGCTCGCTGGCGCCCGAAGGCGCCATCGTCAAGATCGCGGGCCTCAAGCATATCAAGCATCGCGGTCCGGCGCGGGTGTTCGACTGTGAGGAGGATTGCTTCGCGGCGGTCGAGAAGCGCGCTTACAAGGAAGGCGATGTGCTGGTGATCCGCTGGGAAGGTCCCAAGGGCGGTCCCGGCATGCGTGAGATGCTCTCGACCACGGCAGCGCTGTACGGGCAGGGGGTGGAGAATATCGCCCTGGTCACCGATGGGCGCTTCTCGGGCGCGACGCGCGGGCTTTGTGTCGGCCATGTCGGGCCGGAAGCCGCCGATATGGGCCCCATCGGCCTGATCAAGGACGGCGACATCATCACCATCGATGCCGAAAAGGGCACCATGGATGTCGAATTGTCCGATGCCGAACTGGCGGAGCGCAAAAAGTCCTTCAAGCCCAAGCCTGCGGGTTTCAAGACCGGCGCCTTGGCGCGTTATGCCAAGAATGTCGGACCGGCGCGCGACGGTGCCTTGACCACGCCTGGTGCTGATGAAGAGGTCCGGTGTTACGCGGACATTTAATGGTCGCGCAGCCGACGGCTTCGCTTCGCTCGCCTGGCTGTCGCTCCCGGGCGCCTTGACCACGCCTGGTGCGGATCAAGAGGTGCGTTGTTACGCCGACATTTAAGCATCAGGCGCCGTCACCATCTTTTCGATGCGGCGGTCGGGCACCAGCCAGATGCTGGTGACCACCGCATAGCAGATCAGCGCGGCCCAGGGCGCGATGAAGGACAGGCCGATGCCGGTCGCGTAGAGGATCGTGGACACCGTGCCCTTGAAGTCGCGTCCCAGAAAGGCTTGCAGGGGTGAATCCTCACCCTGACTGCGAATGATCACCCTTTGCATGACCAGCCATGCCAGCGCGGGCATGAACAAGGAGACGCCATAGAGCGCGGTTGGAACCGGCGCGAAAGCGTGCTCTCCCATCCAGGCGGTCGAAAAGGGGATCAGCGACAGCCAGAACAAGAGGTGGAAATTGGCCCACATCACCGTGCCATTCACCCGCGACACCAGGTGGAAATAATGGTGATGGTTGTTCCAGTAGATCGCCACATAGATGAAGCTCAGCACATAGGCGAGAAACACAGGCCATATTTCATGCAGGTCGTGCCATGCCGTGCCTTCCGGCGCCTTCAATTCCAGCACCATGATGGTGATGATGATCGCCACCACACCGTCGGTCATGGCCAGTACGCGATGTTTTTCCAAGTCGGTCCCCTTTTATGCCCGGCGGGCGGATCGATCAGGCTTTTAGCCCAACGCATGCCTCTCCAGAAGGACGCCCCCGCAGCCGCGCTTTACCGTGGGCAGGCGGCTAACGGGACAAAATGGTGCGTTGCAAAACCGTCATTGTCGGGGAGGTACCGCCATTGGACCTGGCCTGACGCTCCTCGCTTCGACATAAATTCGCCGCAGCCTGCCGCCAATTTGGGCAGATAAACCTGGGAGGGACTGATGACATTGCGTGCCGTGCTACTAGCTGTAGCCTTGACGGGCCTGCTGCCGATTTCCGCTTTTGCCGCCGATGCCAAACTGACCGCGGCGGTTGCCGGACCTGGCCGCTCGCCTGAGAGCAGCGCGCGCGACGGCGCCCGCCGTCCCGCCGCCAGCCTGGAGTTCTGGGGTCTCAAGCCCGGCCAGACTGTGATCGAGATCGCCCCAGGCGGCGGTTATTGGAGCGAAATCCTGGCGCCTTATGCCAAGGAGACCGGCGGTCATTACATCGCCGCCACCGGCCGCCCCGACCAAAGGTTGCCCGCAAAGTTCAGCAATGCGGCTGTCTATGGCCCCATCCACTACACCTTGTTCAACAAGGATTCCGGCGCCCTGGGCGCGCCCGCCAGCGCCGATCTGGTGCTCACGGCGCGAAATCTTCACAACTGGGTTCCGGGCGGTTTTGCTGACAAGGCGATGACGGATTTTTATGCCGTGCTGAAGCCGGGCGGGATTCTGGCGTTCGAGGAGCATCGCGCCGATCCCAAGCCGGAAGCCCCCAATCTGAGCAACGGCTATGTCTCCACCCAGCGTGTGATCGACCTGGCCACCAAGGCCGGTTTCAAGCTGGAAGCCCGCTCCGAGATCAACGCCAACCCCAAGGACACCAAGGACCATCCTTTCGGCGTCTGGACCTTGCCGCCGTCGCGCACCAGCAACGAAAAGGACAAGCCCAGTCCGGCTGGCTTTGACCGCGCCAAGTATGACGCGATCGGGGAAAGCGACCGCATGACCCTGCGCTTCCGCAAGCCGGCCTAGTTCCGCATCTACTAGCCGGTCATATTAGGGCGTGAACCGAATCGGATTCGTCTGTGCGGTGACGGCCGCCACGCTGTTTGGCGTGGGCGGGACCTTCGCCCAATTCCTGTTCCAGCATCGCGGCGTCAGCATCGATTGGCTGGTGACCATGCGCCTGTTGTGCGCCGGGCCCGCCTTGCTGGCGATCTCGGCCATGAAACAGGGGCGCGGCATTTTCGATATCTGGCGCACCGATGCGACCGCGATCATCCTGTTCGGCCTGATCGGCATGATGCCGGTGCAGTACACCTATATGGCGGCGATCAACGCCTCCAACACCGCCACCGCCACGGTTTTGCAATTCACCGCCCCCGCCATGATCGCGGTGTGGATCGCGCTCACCAAGCGGCGCTTTCCCAATGGGCGCGAAGTCGCCGCTATCGCGCTGGCCATGCTGGGCACTTTTTTTCTGGTGGCGCATGGCAAGCTGGGCGCCTTGTCGATTTCCGGGCTGGCGCTGTTCTGGGGTCTGGCCAGCGCGGTGGCGGCCGCCTTCAATTCGATTCAGCCGGCGCGCATCCTGCGCCTGTATGGCGCCTCGGCGGTCGGCGGTTGGGGCATGGTGGTCGGCGGCATTGCTTTGTCCTTCGTGCATCAGCCTTGGGATGTGCGCGGGACATGGGATGCGACCAGCTATGTCTTCCTGGCTTTCATCATCCTGATGGGAACGCTGGCGGCGTTTTATCTCTACATCAAGGCGCTCAAGCTGATCGGAGCGCAGAAATCCAGTCTGTTGACCAGCGCCGAGCCGCTGTCCGCCGCCTTGCTGGCGGTGTTCTGGCTGGGCGTTGCCTGGGGCGGCATGGATTGGCTGGGCACCGCCTGCATCCTTGGCACGATTGCGCTTTTGGCCAAGGAACAGTCGGAAGAAAGCCAAGCCGAAAAGGTTACCTGAGCCCGCGGTTGACGCGAGGCGCGCCTTGCTTACGATCATGGCCAGTGTCCCGAATCCGAAGTTCGCCTGAATTTTCCGCGTGACCTGTAGCGAACTTCGGATTCGAAGGGACACTGGCAACTAATAATTCTGGTGTGGCTTTGGTTTAGAAGTCCCCTTACCGTGCAACCGCGATACTGAAGGGGACTTCTAAACCGCCACACCAATGCGCCCAGTAGAGGTGCGGCCGGAGGAAAAGGCATGACATTTCTGGACAGGCGCGGGCTGCTGCAAGGCGCTGCTGCGCTTTTTGGTGTTGAACTGGTCGCGCCGCTGGCCCGGGCATTGGCGGCGGAAACCGGGCCGGGATTCGCAAACTCGCGTCCCGCTCTTTCCGCGGCGCAGCTCGCGCTGGTTTCCGCCATCAGCGAGCGCATCGTGCCTACCACCGACACGCCGGGCGCCATCGCCGCCGGGGTGCCGGCTTTCATCGAAATGATGCTGGCCGATTGGTATGAGCCGACCGACAAACAGCAATTCATGAACGGACTTGGCGTGTTCGAAGGCTCGGCGCGCATCCAGTTCGGCAAGCCTTTTGCCGAGATCGCGCCGGAGGAGCAGGATCTGGTTCTCACCCAGGCCATGACCGGCAAGATATCGGGCCTGCCCACAAGCTTTTTCGAACAATGCCGCCAGTTGGTGGTGTTGGGTTATTACACCTCGGAAATCGGCTGCAAGCAGGAACGGGTCTATGTGCCGGTGCCCGGCCGCTATGACGGCAAATATCCCTATGCCGAAGTGCGGCGTGTTTTCTCCTCCTGATCCGGAATTCTCCCATGGACACTTATGAATTCGACGCCATCGTCATCGGATCGGGCATCAGCGGCGGCTGGGCCGCCAAGGAATTGTGCGAGAAGGGCATGAAGGTGTTGATGCTGGAGCGCGGCCGCATGGTCGAGCACCGCAAGGACTACATCACCGAGGGCAAAGGCCCCTGGCAGCTGCCTTTTCGTGGCAGTTTGCCGCCGGCGGAAGTGGAGCGCGACCACGCCATGTCCAAATGGGGCGGCGCCGACAACACCGCCACCACGCATTTTTTCAACAACGACCGGCTTAATCCGATTGATTACGAAAACAGCAAGCCGTTCCGCTGGGTCAGGCCCGCCCAGGTCGGCGGCAAGTCGCTTATGTGGAGCCGGGTGTCGCTGCGCTGGAGCGAAATCGATTTTGGCGCCAACAAGCGCGACGGCAACGGTATCCCCTGGCCGATCAGCTATGACGAGGTGGCGCCCTGGTATTCCTATGTCGAGAAATATGCCGGCATCGCGGGTTCCAAGGAGGGGCTGCGGCAATTGCCGGACGGCGAATATCAGAAGCCGCATCCCATGAATGCGGCGGAGATCTGGCTCAAGGACCGTCTGGAACGCGCCATGCCGGACCGCAAGGTCATCCATACCCGCACCGCCAATATGACGGAAGACAAGCCGGAACAGGGGCGCGCCCGCTGCCAGGACCGCAATGCGTGCGCCCGCGGCTGTTCCTTCGGCGCTTATTTCTCCACCCAGTCGGTCACCCTGCCGGCGGCGCGCAAGACCAACAACCTGACCTTGCTGTCCGACCAGGTGGTGACCAACCTGGAATATGATCCCAAGACCAGGCGCGTGACCGGGGTGAGGGCGGTGGATGCCAACACCATGACGGCGAAAATCTATACCTCGCGTATCGTGTTTCTCTGCGCCTCGGCCCTGGCCTCGAACCAGATTTTGCTGAACTCAAGGCTGGCGGGCAGCGAACGCAGCTTCGCGGATTCCAGCGGCGTGTTGGGCCATTACATCATGGATCATTGTTTCCGCACCAGCTTCTGGGGAACCGTGCCGGACAAGGAGCTTGAGCCTTTCATCCAATATGGCCGGCGTCCCAACGGCGTCTATATCCCGCGCTTCCGCAATCTCGACGGCCAGGATTCCGATTCCGACTTTGTGCGCGGTTACGGCATGCAGGGCGCGGCCAGCCGCGCTCCGGCTTCTCCCGTCGGTTTCGGCAAAAGCATGAAGGAGGGCATGCGCGGCTACGGCCCCTGGATCGCCCGGTTCACGGCTTTCGGCGAATGCCTGCCCTATAAGGACAATACCATCAGCCTCAACCCCGCCAAGCTGGACCGCTATGGCGTGCCGCTGGCGGTGTTCAATGTCACCTTCCGGGAGAATGAGCAGCGCATGATGCGCGACGCCGCGCTCCAGGGCCAGATCATGATGCGGGCGGCCGGAATGGTGGATGTCGGCGCGGTCAATGAAGAGCATGTGCCGGGCGATGCCATCCATGAAATGGGCGGCGCCTGCATGGGCGCGGATCCCAGGACGTCGGTGGTCAATCGCTGGAGCCAGGCGCATGACGCCGCCAACCTGTTCATCACCGACGGTTCGGCGGCGTCTTCCACCAGTTGCGCCAATCCGTCCATGACCTTCATGGCGATGACGGCGCGCGCCGCCGACCGCGCGGTCAAATTGGTGAAAGCGGGAACGATTTAGCGGCGGCGGTTCTTTTGCGTCTTGAGTTCGTCGCTCGTCGCTCATGTACTCTTCGTACACATCGCTCCTCGCTTTTGCTCAGGCCGCAAAATCCCTCGCCGCCGGTTGGCGTCGACATCAACGCGGCTCGATAATCTCGCCGGAACCCATGATGTGGCGGTCGATCCGCGCCGGCCGGGTCCGCAGGCGAACGTCACCCGATCCCATGATGGTGGCCTTGAGTTCTTCGCTTGGGGCGAGGGTGGCATCGCCGCTGCCCATGATCTGCACCGTGACATTGCGCGCGATCAGCTTGCCCAGTTTGGCGTCGCCCGATCCCAGTATGGTGACGGAAAGATCCTCCACCCTGCCTTCGGCGGTGACCGATCCGGAATTGGCAATGGTGATCTTCAGTGACTGTTTGTCGATGTGACCCAGGTCGGTGTCCCGGCTGCCACGCACGAACACCACGCCGGTTTTGGGATCGCTGGAAACCCAGTCGCCTTGCGGAGGAATGGGCGGAACAGGAACGTTGTTCAAGGCATTCTGAGTGGCGTTGGCGACGATCTCTCCGATGCTGCTGTCGCCCAGTGCGGAGCGTATGGCTTCCCGTGCCGTGTCGGACGCGATCCGGGACGCATCCACGTCCTTGAGAGCTTTTTTCACGTCTTCGCCCACCAACTGATGGACCTCGCCGTTGCCGATGATAGTTTGGCGCAGTTCCGTAGGCTTGGTCAGAAGCCTGAGATCGCCGCTGCCCGCGACGAACAGCTTGACCCTGCCATGGGGTGAGAGCGTGGCGTCGCCGCTGCCCAGGATGGAAATATTGGCGTCGCCCATGACCTCCAAGCCGCCGAGATCGGCGTCGCCCGGCCCGGCAATGGTCAAGTTCAAATGGTCGACCTTGCCCCGGCCGCTCACCGTGCCGTTGCCGTTAAGATGCAGGTCCAAATTTCCCTGGTTGATCTCGCCCAGATCGAGGTTTTGCTGGTTGTTGACCACGAATTTTCGGATCGGCGCGCCGCTGACCACGGCTTCCACGCGCTTGCCGCTGTCGCGGGTGACGCTGGTGTCGGCGGTGATGCGTCCGTCCGTGACTTTGACATGCGGCAACAGTTCCGCCGGGCCGATCAGGGCAACTTGCGGTGTGCTTCCTTTTGCCGATGCCTTGGGCTGGTAGCGGATATTGATCGGAGCGTCCAATGCAAGCGTGTCCCCGCCGTTCCAATTCCAAGTCTTATGGCTGGCCATGTCGATCAACGGCTTCATTGGCTGAAGGGAGCGCGCGTCATGGAAGATGTCGTCGCCGCCGATCATCACGGCCGATCCCAGAAAGGCGGCGCTGAGAGCCAAGCCCGATACGGTCACGAGTGCGAGTTTGTTGGCCATGGTTACTCCTCGCCTTCGCCGGGTTTCAGCAGGCGGTAGTTGAGGCGCATGTAGCGGCTGAGCAGGCGCAAGCCGCCATCCAGCAGGATGGCGAGCAAGCCGCCGATGCCGACCACGCCGCAGATCAGGCCCAGCCCCACCAGGGTGGGAACCAGCACATTGCCATTGCCCGACAGCAACCCGCCCAGCAGGTGGAAGCCGGTACTGCCCACGATATAGAGGACATAGGCGGCGATTCCGGCGCAGACGAGCAGGGCGGCGAACACAGGCAGCAGAATGAAGATGTTGAAAGCCTGCAGCCCCACCATACCCAGGCCCGCTTGCACAAAGGTGCGGGGATTGCGGCTGGTTTCCCAGCGCCGCAATTTGGTCTCGGCACTGAGCTCGCCGCCAAGCCTTAAGGGATCGCCCAGCGAAGCGGCGACTTCGGTTTCGTTGCGTCCGGCGGCGATGGCGTCGCTGAAATGGGCTTCATAGTCCAAAACGATATCGTCGGTCTCTTCCGGGGAAAGTCCTTTCAGCCCCTGGCGCAAGCGGGCGATGAAAAGCGTACGGCTCATGGCGCGTCCCCGAGCATTTTCTCTATCGACGTCATGAAGTTTTTCCATTCCTCGCGCTGGGCTTTGAGGGTGGCCCGTCCGGTTTCGGTAATGCGGTAATATTTGCGCGGCGGCCCGCCAGGCGCTTCCTGCAAATAGGTGCTGACTTGGCCATCGTCCTGCATGCGCCGCATCAAGGGATAGATCGTGCCTTCCCCCATGCCGACTTCCTGCATCAGCCGGCTGGCGATCTCGTAGCCATAGGAATCGCCCCGCGACAAAAGTGTCAGGACACACAATTCCAGGACGCCCTTCCTGAGTTGTGTCTGAATGCTTTCCGCCAAACCTTTGACTTCCGTTAAAGAGGGCACTGAAGATGAGGGCCATGGGGCCTCCCGCAAGCTATCGTTCGATAAGTTGGACTGCAATCCGGCTTTATCCCCGCGAATCGCTAATCAATTGCCCGCGATTCGCACGCCGCCCGAGCCGCTGACCTTCTGATTGAGACGCGCCGGCATCGCTTTCATGCGGATATTGCCGGAGCCGGAGACATGGACATTGGCTTCGTCGCGCGGTGTGACGTCGACATCGCCGCTGCCGGAGATGTGAATATTGGCGCGGCGCACAGCGGCGTCGCCCAGGGATGCATTGCCGCTGCCGGAGATGGCGAGATCGAGCTGGTCGATCCGGCCCCCCGCGCTCATCCGCCCGCTGCCGGAAATGGCCATCCGCAAACGGTCCTGGTCCAGGCGGCCCATTTGAATATCGCCGCCGCCGCCACGCAGCGCCACATTGTGCAAGGTGACGCCGCTGACGGTGATTTCCAGCCTGCCGCCCCTGATGCGGCAATCCTCGCACCAGCGGATCTGTCCTTCGCCGACACGCAATTTTTCCAATAGCTCGTCGGGACCGTTGACGGAAATGCGGGCAGGGCCGCCCGGAACATAACGCACCGTCGCGGCGACGCTCACGCCCAATCCGTCATCGCCGTCCCAGGCCCATTCCCAATGGCCGGATTGCCTGAGGGAGGGCTCACGCGGTGTGAAGTCATCGTTCCAATCTCTGGCCAATGCCGGCAGTGCGAGCGACAGTGACAAGAGACCAACAGCAATCAGGGATGGAAAACTCTTCTGCATTTAGACCTCCTGAAAAAATCCGGTGCGGCTGCGCGATTTGGTTATAGACAACAGTACCATGTTATGCAAGGTATAATGTTGTACAGGCTATACGGCTATGCAAGGAACACCGGTAGGTCATGAAAAAGGCAGCTTTTCTCTGGGTTTTTCTGGTCACGGCCCCCGCCTGGGCGGCCGAGGAGCAGGGAATTTCGGTCTATCCGGCCAGTTTCTTCGCCGACGCAAGGCCGGCAACCGCCAGTGACATGATCGCGCGTTTGCCCGGATTCAGCCTGGATAACGGCACGACCTCGATGCGGGGTTTCGCCAGCTCGGCGGGAAACATACTGATCGATGGCGCGCGGCCCACCGCCAAGAATGACGATCTCTTCGCCATTCTGAACCGCATTCCCGCCGCCAATGTCGAACGCATCGAATTGATTCGTGGCGGCGCGCCCGGCATCGACATGCAGGGCCAAAGCGTGATCGCCAACATCATCCGCAACAAGAAGGACTCCAATCAAACGATCGTGAACGCCAACCTGGGTTTCATGGGTTCGGGCCAATGGACGCCCTATGGCGGCATCGAATATCACGGCCAGAGCGGCGCCTGGCGCTATGAGGCCTCTCTCTCGCGTGTGACTCAGCAATGGGATGACTCGCCGGGCAATGGCTATCGCGTGATCCTGGCGCCCGGCCAGGCGCCCGCCTATGACCGCGCCGTTTTTACCGGCATCATCCGCACCGGCTGGCAGGCGCATGGCGGGCTGGTCGCGCCCCTGTGGGGCGGCGAGTGGAACAACAATTTCACTTTGCAGACCACCGATTATCCCAACACCCTGCGCTATTACGGCTATGGCGGCTCACGCTTCGACTCCATTACCCGCGAAAAAACCGCCGAGTTCGGCAGCCATTTGCAAGGCGATCTGGGCGCGGTCGGGCTTGAAAGCCTGGTGCTGCAGCGGCTGGGCGACCGGGACGACAGCAACACAAGCGCCGCGGTCGGCTCCGGGTCCATCTTTCTGTCCAACAAGAAAACCGGTGAAACCATCGGCCGCATCACCGCGCGCTACAGTTTCTCGCCCGATCTCAGCGTCGAAGCGGGCGGCGAGGGTGTCTACAATTTTCTCGATGGCCGTTCGACACTGAGCACCAACGGCGTGCCGGTGGCGCTCACCAACGCCAATCTGGCGGTGAACGAAAAGCGCGGCGAAGTGTTTGGCAATGTCACCTGGAAGATCATGCCCAGCCTGACCTTGGAGGGCGGCATGCGGATGGAATTTTCCGAGATCAGCTCCACCGGCGACACAGTCCGCACGCGCGACTTCCTCTATCCCAAGCCGCGCTTGCTTTTATCCTGGGCGCCCGACGAGCAAAGCCAGATCCGGCTGCGCGCCGAGCGCACGGTCGGCCAGTTGAATTTCTCGGACTTTGTCGCGACGGTGAATCTCGCCGGTTTTGGCATCGGAGCCGGCAATGCCGATCTTCGGCCCGATCAGCGCTGGCAATTCGAGAGTGCGTTCGAGCGTCGCTTCTGGGGCCGCGGCGCGCTGGTGGCTTCCTATCTGCATGAGGAAATCACCGACCTGCAGGATTTCATTCCGGTCGGCGGCGGATTGGATGCGCCGGGTAATATTTCCCGCGCCACCAGTGATAAGATATCGCTCTCGGGCCTGATCCCGCTGGATTTCCTGGGGCTGGAGAAGGCCCAGTTCAAGCCCAATCTCTTCTGGCTGACCAGCGACCTGATCGATCCGGTGACGGGCGAGCATCGCCGGATGTCCAACCAGCGCAACATCAGCAATTATTACGAGATCAGCCAGGACATTGACTCCCTCAAGTCCACTTGGAGCATCTTCTGGGGTACCGGCTGGTCCCGCACCACCTGGCGCATCGCCCAGATCAGCCGCATCGGCGTTCACAACAACCCGTTCGTGAACGCACACTGGTCCTACAAGCCGACGCCGGATTGGAACATCACCTTCAGCGCCGAGAATTTCATTCCCTATCGCTTTGAAGTCGAGCAGCGCAATTTCAACGGCCCGCGCACCGTGGGCGCGCAGCCGGTGATTCAGGACAGATTTTCCCGCACCCAGCCGCGCTTTTATATCAAGCTGCGCAAGACTTTTTGATCAGACGGTTTCGGAATAGTGATGCACCACCGGCGGGGCGGCGAAGAGATGGCCGATCAGCGCCCGCCACTGGATGAAATTGTCCGACTGTTTGAAAGTGATGGTGTGATCCTCCAGCGTTTCCCACCACACCACCAACACAAAACTGTCAGGCACCTCGATGCCTTGGCGCAGTTCCAGGCGGTGAAAGCCCTTGGATGTTTCGATGAACCTCCGCGCCTTGGCGAAGGTGGCGCGGAACAGATCGGCCCCCCCGGGACGGACGGAAAAGACGGCGGTCTCCAGGATCATGCCGGGCTCCTGTCCCATTTCATCCGCATCAGCAGAAAGCTCAAAGCCGCCGACAAAGCGGCGCATCCCGCCATCAGATACAGGCCGGAGCTGAAATCAGTCCCGTTTCGCGCCGTGGCGCCCACGATATAAGGCCCCAAGAAGCCACCGAGATTGCCGGTGGCGTTGATCGCGGCAATGCCGGCGGCGGCGGCGCTGGCGCTCAGCATCAAGGGGGGCAGGGACCAGAAACACACCGCCTGGGCATAAAGTCCGACGGCCGCGATGGAGATCGCCACCAGCGACCAGACAGATGCGCCCAATTGCGCGCTGACAATGAGCCCTGCGGCGGCCAGCAGCATGGCGCTGATGGTGTGCCAGTGCCGCTCATTCATCCGGTCGGAGCTTGCCGCCCACAACACCGCGCCAATCGCGGCAGTGACAAAGGGAATGGTGGCGGCGAAACCGACCTGGCTGTTGGACAGGCCGGCGCCGCTGAGGATCAAGGGCAGGAACAGGCTGACGCCATACATCGCCATGTTGCGGGTGAGATAAATCAAAGACAAAAGTCCCGCGCGGCGATTGAGGATGGCGCGCAGCTGTGTGGCAATCGCTTCGTGGCGCTTCCTGGGCTCGACATTGCGTTCCAGCCAGGCGCATTCCTCCGCCGTCAGCCACTTCGCGTCGCGCGGCCGGTCCTTGAAATAGCGCAGAATGAACAGACCCAGCAGCAAGGCGGGCAGGGCCTCGATCACGAACATCCATTGCCAACCCGCCAGCCCCGCCAATTTGTCCAGTTTCAGCAAGGGCACCGAAAGCAGACCGGAAACCGCGTTGCCCAACGGCGCGGCGAAGAAAAATACTGCCGTGGCGCGGGCGCGATAGCGGGGTGGAAACCACCAGGTGATGTACAGCACCAGGCCGGGCACAAAACCCGCCTCGGCCGCGCCCAGCAGGAAACGCACGATCATGAAACTGACCGGCCCGCTCACCAGCGCCATGGCGCCGGAGATCAGCCCCCAGGTGATCATGATGCGGGCGATCCACACCCGCGCGCCGATGCGTTCCAGGATCAGGTTGCTGGGAATTTCGAACGCGAAATAGGAGAGAAAGAATATTCCCGCGCCCCAGGCATAAGCGACCGTGTCCAGCCCGATGTCGCGGTTCATGGTCAAGGCGGCGAAGCTGACATTGACCCGGTCGAGCTGGTTGACCAGGAACATCAGCGCCATCAGCGGCGGCAACCGCCACATCACCTTGCGCATGGTGCGGCGTTCCAGCTCTGCGTCTTGCAGCACGCCGCTCAGTTTTTGGCCCGTTCATAAAGCCGCGCCACCGCGGCGCTGTCGACCATCTCATTGCCCACGGCGAAATCGTGATAGCGGGCCGCGGCGCGCGCCACCAAGGGCAGCTCCAATCCCTGCTCCTTGATGAAGGCCATCACATTCTTGAGGTCCTTGTCCAACTGCCGGGCATAACCGCGCGGCGGGTCATAGTCGCGCGCCTGCTGCTGCGGATAGATGCGCTTGAGCACCGTGCTGTCGGCCATGCCGCCGGCCAGGGCCGCGGGCAGGCGGGCGGCGTCGATGCCGGCGGCTTCCGCCAGCGCCAGGGCTTCGCCCATCAGCACATAGCCGACGCCGACAATCGCCTGGTTGATGATCTTGGCGGTCTGGCCCGCGCCCAGCGCGCCGATATGGGTGAGGTTGGCGGCAAGATCGGCCAGCACGGTATTGGCCGTTCCCACATCCGTTGTGTCTCCGCCCATCATGATGGTGAGCTGGCCTTCGCCCGCGGCGGCAGGCCCGCCGGAGATCGGCGCATCCACCCAGGACATGCCGGTTTCACTTTTCAAGCGCTCGGCCAAGATAAGCGTGCGATCGGGATTGATGGTGGAGGTATCGATCAGCAGCGAGGCGCCGGATTTGCTGCGCGCCAACCCATGCGGGCCAAAGCAGCATTCCTCAACCGCATCACCATTGAGCACGCAAAAAATCACAATGTCGCTGGCGGCGCGCACCGCGGCGGGACTGTCCAACACCACGGCGCCCGGCACTTGCGCATATCGTTCCGGTTCCAGATTCCACACCGAAACCTGCCAGCCTTTGGCCAACAGACGGCGCACCATCGGCGCGCCCATGATGCCGATGCCGACAAACCCGATGCGTGGACGCTGTGTCATGTTTCCCTCAAGCGGGGAGGCGGTAGATCCGCCTGGCATTGCCGGCGAACAATTTGGCCTGTACCGCGCTCCCCAAAGTTTTTGTCGCCGCCGCGAAACCCGAATAGATCGTGGCCAGGCTTCCCACCAGACTGTCGACCGGGAAATTGCTGGCAAACATGCAGCGATCCTCCCCGAAGATGTTGATGGTGTCCAGAATGACGGTGCGATTGCGTTCCAGGGTCCAGGGTTGCTCGGGTTCGCCCAGGCCGGAGATTTTCACCGCCACATTGGGCGCTGCGGCAAAAATCGTCATGGCCTCACGCCAGCCGTTCAGTTCCGCAGGCTTGCGGTCACGCGGCAGTCCGGTGTGATTGAGGATAATCGCAATGCGTGGAAATTCGGCATTGAGGCGCGCCGCTTCGGGCAGATGCCACCAGGGAATTTGTAGATCGAAGGACAATCCATGCTTCTCCAGCAAGGCATACCCTTTCCGCCAGGCGGGATCGGTGATCGAACCCGCCAGGCCGGTTTCGATGGGGCCGGGTGCCGGTGCCGGGCGCGGCTTGTGCCGGATGCCGCGCACAAGCGGAAATCCGGCATGCTGAGTCAGAATATCCGCCGCATCCTCCTGATGCAGGGCGGCGTGAGCGATCATCACGCTGGGAAAACGGGATTGCCGGGCAAGCTCATGCACCCATCGCGTCTCTCCGACCGGGTCGCGGCGGTCCCATTCGGTTTCGACAAACACCGAACCCACAAGATTGAGGCCAGCTGCGTCGCGGCGATAGTCGGCGGGCAGGTAGTTGCGCTTCAAGGCGCGATAGTCGCCATAGCGGAAAGCGATCGGCGGCTCGTCCCGGAGCCAGGGGAGGTAGTTGGCCTCCAGGTCCCAGAAGTGCTGGTGCGCGTCGATGATGGGCAGGTCGGGCAGGGTCATCGATGAGGATTTTGGATGTTGTCGGACGGCCAAAGATGCCGCAGACTAACGCCATACAATAATCCGGGGCAGGACAATGAAAATCTTGGCGACATGCGGTCTGTTGGTAGCGTTAACGGCGGGGGCGGCCCTCGCGGCGGAGCCTCGCAAGCCGGGCGAATATCCGCCCACCGCGGACTCCATAGCCCAGCCCGGTGTGGCCAAGGGCAAGCTGATCGGGCCGCTGGAATTCCGCAGCAAGATCATCGCAGGGACAGTGCGGCGTTACTGGATCTATGTCCCGGCCAAGTATGACGCCAACACACCGCCCAATCTGCTGGTGTTCCAGGACGGCCAGCGCGCCATCAATCCGCAAGGTCCGCTGAATATCCCGGTGGTGTTGGACAATCTGATCGCCAAGGGCGACATCCCCCAGACCCTGGGCATCTTCATCACCCCCGGCAATACCGGCACCGAACATTACCCCGATGGGCTCGGACCGGCGGGTTGCACTGGTTTTGCCTGTACCGGCAATCCCAACCACCGCGCCCAGGAGTATGACGCGGTCAACGACACCTATGCGCGCTTCCTGACCGAGGAGATGCTGCCGGAGGTCGCCAAGACGTACAAATTCACCGACGATCCCAACAAGCGGGCCATCGGCGGCACCTCCAGCGGCGCGATCTGCGCCTGGACGGTGGCCTGGAACAAGCCGGAAGCGTTCCGCAATGTGATCAGCTTCATCGGCAGCTATACCTCGATCGGTTATCGCCCGGCGACGGCGACCACGCCCGTCATCGTGGGCGGCGACACCTATCCCGGATTGATCCGCAAAAGCCCGATCCGTCCCATCCGCATTTTCCTGCAGGACGGCGCCAACGATTTGAACAATGAGCATGGCAGCTGGTTCCTGGCCAATCAGCAGATGCTGTCGTCGCTGCAATGGGCCAATGCGACCGCCGATGCCAAGAACATTCCCGGCGCGCGTTATGACGTGCGCTACGAATGGGGCGATGGCGCCCATTCCGATGTGCATGGCGGCTGGTTGCTTCCCGGGATCCTTCGCTGGATGTTTGGGAAGTAGGCTGTTGCCTCATGCTTCGACAAGCTCAGCATGAGGATTTTCGTGATTCCTCACCCTGAGCCCGTCGAAGGGTGAGGCGTTCTAAGATTACGCCGATAAACCTAGCAGCCGGTGCGCATTGGTCCAGGCGAGCTTGCGGAAAATCGCCGGCGTGGACGAAGCGGTCAGCAATTTGAGCGTCTCCTGCGCCACGCATTTGCCGCGCATGCGCGGCGCTACGCGGTCGGAATTCTGCGCCGCGCCGCCGCCCTTGCCGTCGTCGCAATTGCAGTCGCTGCCGAAATGCAGCTTGTCCTGATGGCGGGCCAAAAATCCCTTGGTGAAGTCCGCATCGCGTGACAGCGCATTATTGGCCGAATTGGCCGACATGTCGGCGAACAGGTTTGGATAGTCGGCCAGCAGCTTGTCGCTGACGCCGCCGGGCACGATGGGGCCGGTGGGATAGGCTTCCTGCTCATGATAGTCGGCGCTGACATTGGCCCAGAAGGCATCGGCGTGCGCGATGAATTTGGTTTTGGGGTAGGCCTTGAGCATCGTCGCAAAGCGCTTGATGCCGGTATTGTAGCCGCCGGGCGCCGCCGGCTGACCGATCTCCTGGAAATGAATCAGCACCGGCACATTGAGGTCGGCGGCCATGGCATAGACGCGGCGCATTTCCGCACCGTCCGCCGCGACGGGATATTTCAGTTCGCCAAAGCCTTTGGCGCCGCTCTTCACGGCTTGGGTAAGAAGCTGTGCGGCGTCCGGCTTGGTGATGTCGGTCGAAACGAACCAGGTTGGAAATGTCGCCGGCTGCGCCGTGTGGAGCGCTGCCGCGGCGGCACTGTCGCGCGCCAGCAGGTTCGCGGCGGTAACCCCCGCGCCCCGTTGGTGGGCGAGGTTCAGTTCCGGCGAGCGGCGTTCATGGAAGTGCATATCGATCACCGGGCTGCTCCAGCGGGGTGCTTCCTGGGCGCCCAAAGGGGAGTTCAGGGAAGATGTCGCAGCCGCAGCGCCCAGGCCTGCCAGAAGAGTTCGCCTATCCATCCATGACACTCCGTGATTTTTGCCGGTCCGGTTCACGCTAACTCATTGTTTTCGGTGGCAGGCGATTTTCCTTGCACGGTTTATGTTGCAATTGCGAAATGATGGAACTTTTCGCAACTGCAGCAAAAACCATTTTTTAAAGCAGCAGTTCACTTTAATCCGTTGATCGGAGATAAAGAATGCTGGTTTTAGACTCGGCGGGCATCTGCCGAGTCCTCAGGGAGACGCGTTTTGATGTCACGGATTTCCGGGCAAGTCGCTTTTGCCGCGGGCGTTTTCGCGTTGGCCGGGCTCGCCAGCTTTGCCGCTTTCAATCGCGCTTCCGCTCAGTCGGCTCAAGTCGCGGTGAATGCGCCTGCGACCGCTACCACGGCCGCGTCAGACCTGACGCCGGCCGACCACAAGAAAATGCTGATGCAGTATTGCACCGGTTGCCACAATGACCGGCTCAAGACCGCCGGCATGTCTGTCGTGCCGCTGAATGCCGACAATCTGCAGGCCGACCAGGCGACATGGGAAAAAATCCTGCGCCGCGTGAGCCTGGGTGAAATGCCGCTGCGCGGCGCGCCGCGCCCGCCCAAAGAGAGGCTCGATCAATTCACCCATTGGCTGGAGTCCACGCTCGACGCGCAAGCCGCGGCGAAACCCAATCCCGGCCGCGCCACCATCCGCCGCATGAACCGCACCGAATATGCCAATGCGGTGCGCGATCTGTTGGCGCTGGACGTGGACTTCACCAAGGACATGCCGGCGGACGACACCGGCTATGGCTTCGACAATATCGCCGACGTCCTGACCGTTTCGCCCACCTTGATGGACCGTTACATCACCGTTGCGGGCAAGGTTGCCCGCATGGCGACTGGCCAGGCCTCGCGCCGGGTCATCACCACCGACTACAAGGTGCCCAAGGACCTGTTCGTCAACGGCTTCGGCGTCGCGTCTTATAACGAGCGCGCCAATGACGATCTTCCGCTGGATTCGCGCGGTGGCGGCACCTTCAAATTCTATGTGCCCTACGACGCGACCTACACAATTCAGGTCTTCCTCAACGCCAACACGTCAGAGGAAGGCGGAATTGAAGTCTCCAACCGCTATGAAGTGAAGGTGCCCTTGAAGGCGGGCTTGCGCGTCATCGGCGCCTCCTTCCCCAAGAACCTGGCGCTGGACGAGAATGTGGTGCCCAAGACGGTGCTGGGCGCGCGCGAGCCGGCGGCCACTCCGGTCCCCATCCCGATGGACGTCTCGGTGGACGGCGCGCGGGTGCAGCGCCTGACGGTGCCGTCTGTCGCCACCGGGCCCAATGTTTCCCAGTCCTTCTATCTGCGCGACGTGATGCAGATTTCCGTGGTCGGCCCCTATGACATCAAGGGGCCGGGCGATACCGCCAGCCGCCGCAAGATATTCATCTGCCGTCCTTCGGCCGAATTATCCGAAGAGGCCTGCGCCACCAAAATCCTCTCCAACCTGGCGCGGCATGCCTATCGCCACCCGGTAGCGGCGGCGGATATCTCGCCCCTGATGAAAATCTATGCCGAAGGCCGCAAGGGCTCCAATTTTGATCATGGCATTGAAGCGGCGCTGGAAGCCATTCTGGTTTCTCCCAGCTTCCTGTTCATGCGCGAGAGCGATCCGGCCAAGGCGGCGCCCGGCGCCGTGCATCGCATCAGCGACATCGAGCTGGCCACCCGCCTGTCCTTCTTCCTGTGGAGCAGCATTCCCGACGACCAGCTTCTGGCGGTGGCGGAGAAGAACCAGCTGCACCGGCCGGAGGTTCTCAAGCGCCAGGTTGCCCGCATGCTGGCCGATCCGCGCGCCAAGGCCCTGACCGACAATTTCGCCGGCCAGTGGCTTTACCTGCGCCGGCTGGAATATCAAAAGCCCGACCGGCGGGCCTTCCCCGATTTCGATTTGCGCCTGCGCAACGCGATGCAGACCGAGACCGAAATGTTCTTCGACGGCGTGGTGCGGAACAACCGCCCGGCGCTGGACTTTCTGAGCTCCGACTACACCTATGTGAACCAGCGGCTGGCGGAGCATTACGGCATTCCCGGCGTCTATGGCACCACCTTCCGCAAGGTGAAGCTTGATCCGGCGCTGCATCGCGGCGGGCTGTTGGGACAGGGTTCGGTACTGACCGTGACCTCCTACAACAACCGCACCTCGGTGGTGCTGCGCGGCAAGTGGATCCTGGACAATATCCTGGCCGCGCCGCCGCCGCCGCCGCCGCCCAACGTGCCCACCCTGAATGAAGCCAAGAACGGCAAGACCCTGACGGTGCGCCAGCAGATGGAATTGCACCGCGCCAATCCGGTCTGCGCGTCCTGCCATACCAAGATGGACCCGCTGGGCCTGGCCTTGGAAAATTACGACGCGGTCGGAAAATGGCGCACCGGCTTTGCCGGTCAGCCGCTCGACGTTTCGGCTATCATGCCGGACGGCACCAAGTTCGAGGGCCCCAAAGGCCTTCAGGGCATCCTGCTCAGCCGCAAGGATCAGTTCGTCGAAGCCATGACCGAGCGGCTGATGACCTATGCCCTGGGACGCGGGGTTGAATCCTACGACATGCCGGCGGTGCGCGCGGTACGCGACGAGGCGGCCAAAGACGATTACCGCATGCAGACCATTATCCTCGGCATCGTTCAAAGTGTGCCTTTTTCCATGAGAAGGACTCCGGAAACATGATGATCACCAAGAAACCGATTGGCCGCCGCGCGATGCTGCGCGGCATGGGCACCACGATGGCGCTGCCGCTGCTGGACGCGATGGTGCCCAGCGCCACCGCGCTGGAACTGGGCGCCGCCACGCGCAAGCGTCTGCAAGTCATCTACACGCCCAACGGCATGATGATGCAGAATTGGACGCCGACCGCGACCGGCGAAAATTATGAGCTGACGCCGATCCTCAAGCCGCTTGAGCCTTACAAGGACAAGTTCGCGGTCTTCTCCAACCTGTCGCATGTGCAGGCCGAAGCCCTGGGCGACGGCGCCGGCGACCATGGCCGCTGCTGCGGCGGTTACCTGACCGCGACCCATGTCAAGAAAACCGAGGGCGCCGACATCACCGCCGGCGTGTCGATGGACCAGGTGGTGGCCCAGCAGTTCGGTGAATTGACGCAGATCCCGTCACTGGAAATCGGCCTGGAGCCTCCCAGCCTGGTCGGCAGCTGCGACAGCGGCTACAGCTGCGCCTATACCAACACCCTGTCCTGGAGCAATGCTTCGACACCGCTGCCGATTACCATCAATCCGCGCGAAGTGTTCGAGCGCCTGTTCGGCGACGGCGACAGCCTGGATGCCAAGAGCCGGCTGGCGCAACTGCGGCGCCAGGCTTCGATCCTGGATTTCGTGGCCCAGGACGCCAAGCGTCTTTCCAACAAGATCGGCGCCAGCGACAAGCACAAGCTGGACGAATATCTGACCTCGGTGCGCGACATCGAGAAGCGCATCCAGAAGGCCGAAAAGGGCGGGGCGGAAGCCACCGTGCTGCCGGCCTATGCGCGTCCGTCCGGCGTTCCGGACGCCTTCGAGGATTATGCGCATATGATGATCGACCTGCAGGTTTTGGCCATGCAGGCCGATCTGACCCGCGTCTCGACCTTCATGATCGGCCGCGAAGTGTCGGGGCGCTCCTATCCCGAAATCGGGGTGCCGGATGCGCACCATCCGCTCAGCCATCATGGCAAGGATCCGGAGAAGATCGAGAAGCTGACCAAGATCAACACGCTGCATATGGCGCAGGTGGCCTATTACCTGAAGCGCATGACCGAGACCAAGGAAGGCAACGGCAATCTGCTGGACAGCACGCTGGTCCTGGCCGGCGCCAGCCTGGCGGATTCCAACAATCACGATCATCGCGATCTGCCGACCCTCGTCGCCGGCGGCCTGATCAAGGGCAATCGCCATGTGCAGGCCCCAAAGGACACGCCCATGGCCAATTTGATGCTCTCCATGATGGATATGCTGGGTGTTCAATGCGACAGCATTGGCGACAGCAGTGGCCGATTGACCACCTACAACGCCTAGTCGAATTAAAAAGTCGGGTAGAATTACGGGCATGAAAAAAGCATTTGGGCTGGGTTTCATTCTGCTGAGCAGCCTGCCGGCTTCGGCGGGCGTGCTGGAAAACCGTCTGGCGGAGGCGGTGCGCAACAATGACGTGGTGGCCATCAAATCCTTGTTGGCCAAAAAGCCCGCCGTGAATGCGCCTTTGGCGGACAAGTCCACCGTTCTGTCCTGGGCGGTGGATCGCCAGAATGCGCAATCGGTGGACATGCTGCTGGCGGCGGGCGCCAAGCCCAATATCGCAGACGTCAATGGCGCCTCGCCTTTGACCCTGGCGTGCGAGCGTGGCGATCCTCAGATCGTCGCCAGCCTGCTCAAGGCCGGCGCCAACGCCAGCTCCGCGCGGCTGGACGGGATCGAAGCCCTGGCGCTGTGCGCCGGCAGTTCGACTCCGGAAGCGTTGGGAATGTTGATCGACAAGGGCGCCAAGGTGGAGGCTGCCGATCCTTCCGGCCAGACCGCGCTGATGTGGGCGGCGGCCCGGGGCCGCACCGACAATATTACCTTTTTGGTGGCGCGTGGCGCCAATGTGAACGCGGTTTCGAAGGGTGGTTTCGCGCCGGTGTTCTTCGCGCTGCGCAGCAAGGTTCCCTCCGCCTCCCAGGCGCTGCTGGATGCCGGCGCCAATCCCAAAAGCGTGCTCAAGGACGGAACGTCGGTCGTCGCAGCCGCGGTCGCCACCGACAATGTGCCTTTCGCCATGGCAGTGGTATCGCGCGGCGCCGATCTGACACAGCGCGACAGCCAGGGACGCCAATTGGTCCATGTCGCGGCGCAGAGCGGCAATGCGGATTTGGTCAAGGCGGTCCTGTCCAAGGGCGTTGAGGTCAATGCCCTTTCCGAGCCGCCGCCCGCGCCGCCGCCCGCTCCGCTGGTTCAGGTTGCGGGCTCCAAGATTGCCCGTGCCGACGGCACAAGGCCGCCGCCGCCGCCGCCGGTCGCCAAGCCGCCGATGGTGTTCGCCGCCGAAGCGGGTTCAGCGGAGGCCTTGAAAGCATTGGTCGATGGCGGCGCCAAGGTGAACGTCAAGGCGGCCGACGGCACCACCGTGGCCCTGGCCGCGGCGGGAAGCGGAAATCTCGACGCGATGAAGTATGTGCTGCAGCTGGATCCGGACATGACCGCGATCGGGCCCGAGGGCAAGAGCATCATGCATTTTGCCATCGCCAACAAAAATCCCGATACGGCGATCCCGATGCTGCAATATCTCGCCGACAAGGGCGCCAAGCTGGACGTTCCCAACGCCAAGGGTGACTCGCCTGCCGATTTCATCAACCGGGGCGGGCAGCAGGACATCCGTATCTTCTATGTCCAGCTGCTGAAGGATCGCGGTATCGTGAGTAAGAACGACCACTGATACGGGCCTACACTTAGATCCACATTGGGGGACACGCCATGCTCCGACGGATTGTGCTGGCCGTGTTGGGTGTTGCGGTTTGTGGCGCTGCTTCCATGGCGCAAACCGGAATGCCGCCCGCGCCCAAGGTCAGTGATGTGCGGCTGTATGTGCTGGATTGCGGCATCATCATTTCGCACCAGCCCGAGCGCTTCGGCGTGACCGATGCGGATGTCCCCGATCCGAATTTCTCCGATCCCTGTTTCCTGGTGGTGCATCCCAAGGGAATGCTGCTGTACGACACCGGCCTGATCGACGCACAGGTCGGCCGGCCGATCTATGAGAACAAGCTGGGCTATGAGGGGCAGCTCAAGACCGTCACCCTGAAAGGCGAGCTGGCCAATATCGGCGTCACACCCGCCATGATCACCTATCTCGCCATTTCCCATTCCCATTGGGACCATGTCGGCAATGCGAATGACTATGCCGGATCGACCTGGCTGGCGCGCAAGGCCGAGCGTGACGTGATGTTCGGCCCGAACGCCAATGCCACCGCCCGCAACTGGTATTCGGCTTTGGCCCAGTCCAAGACCCAGTATATCGAGGGCGATCACGATGTCTTCGGCGACGGCAAGGTGGTGCTTTTGTCCACCCCGGGCCACACGCCGGGACATCAATCGCTCTATGTGAAACTGGCGCGCACCGGCGGGGTGGTGGTGTCGGGCGACCTTTATCACTACACGGCGGAAAAGACCCTGGGCCGTATGCCCCAGCGCGAGCAAAGCCTGGAAACTCCCGCCTCACGCAAGAAGGTGGACGCCTTCATGGTGCGCACCGGTGCCCAGCTTTGGATCGGGCATGCGATCGACTGGTATCAGAACGCCGTGAAGGCGCCGGGTTGGTACGATTGACCTCAGGCCCAAGCCGTTTCGGATCGAGAGGTTTTTTTCCTCTTCTCCATGGCCGGCCTTGAGCCGGCCATCCAGAGCCGCAAAGACGGTATCAATCGCCCTGGATGGGCGGGTCAAGCCCGCCCATGGAGAGTTGAGCTAGTTAGTTCACAGCAGCGCTAAGCGATGCGCGAAGTAATCGCCTTGGCTTCCAGATAATTCGACAACACGGCCTGGCCCATTTCCCGGCCCCAGCCTGATTGCTTGTAGCCGCCGAACGGCAAAGCGGCGTCGAACACATGGTAGCAATTGACCCATACCGAACCGGCTTTCAGGGCATTGGCAAGCTGGTTGGCCTTGGCAATGTCGCGGCTCCATACGCCGGCGGCCAAGCCATAAATGGTGTCATTGGCGGTGGCGATCAGCTTTTCGTCGACCTCCTTGAAGGGAATGGCCACCAGAACGGGTCCGAAAATTTCCTCGCGCACCACTTTCATGTCGGGCTTGGTATCGACCAGCACGGTGGGGTTGACGAAATAGCCTTTCCCATCCGGCGCCGAACCGCCGGTCACGGCGCGCGCGCCTTCCTCAAGCCCGCACTTGAGATAACCCTTTACCCGGCCGTGCTGGACATCCGAGACCATCGGTCCCATTTCGGTGGCGGCGTCCATGCCGACACCAAGCTTGATCTTGGCGGCGTTGGCGGCGATGCCCGATACGACCTTGTCGAACACCTTTTCCTGCACGAACAGCCGCGAGCCGGCATTGCAGCACTGGCCGTGATTGAAGAATATCCCGGCGGTGGAGCCCGCGATCGCCGCTTCGATATCGGCGTCGTCCAGGATGATGTTGGGCGATTTTCCGCCCAGTTCCAGGCTGACCTTGCGCAGGTCGCGCGAGGCGGCTTGCACGATCAGCCTGCCGACATCGGTCGAGCCGGTAAAGGCGACCTTGGCGACACCGGGATGGCTGGCCAACGCCGCGCCGGCGGTTTCGCCGAAGCCGGGCACGATATTGACCACGCCGTCCGGCACGCCGGCTTCCTGCAGAATTTCGCCCAGCCTGAGACCGGACAGCGGCGTTTCTTCCGCCACTTTCAGCACCACGGTGCAACCGGTCGCCAGGGCAGGGGCCAGTTTCCAGGCCGCCATCAGCAGCGGGAAATTCCACGGAATGATCTGGCCGACCACACCGACCGGCTCCAGCCGGGTGAAGGACAGATATTGTCCCGGCGACACCAGGTTGGAGATGGGAATGTGCTTGCCTTCCAGCTTGGTCGCCCAGCCCGACATATAGTGGAAGATGTCGGCGGACAGCGGCACGTCGGCGACGCGCGCCACGGCGAAGGGCTTGCCATTGTCCAGGCTTTCCAGCTGCGCCAGCTCGTCGAGATATTTCAGGATCAGATCGCCGATCTTGTGCACGATGCGGCCGCGCGCCGACGGCGACATGCGGCCCCACGGCCCGTTGTCCAGCGCGTTGCGGGCGGCGCGCACCGCTTCGTCGATATCGGCGGCATCGCCTTCGGCGACGGTGGCCAGATGCATTTCGGTGGCGGGATCGATGACATCGAAAACCTTGCCGGATTTCGCCTGAACCCATTTGCCGTTGATCAGCATGGGGCGCGGCACCGAAAGCCACTTGCGCAGCTCTGCCGGAACCCGTTCAAGCGTGGAGGTGCTGGTGGTGTGAATGTTCATTTCCGTCTCCCTGTTCTTGTTTTCTTGCCGGAGCGCAGGCCCTTCGCGCGCCGGTCATTTTATCGAGGGTTACGCTACCAGACGGGAAGGCAAATGCCGATCACATTTCGTGGGCCAGTCATATTGCAGCGCAATCGAAACTATCCCGAAAATGCCGGTCCCAAGGGCCTCAGACGCAAGCCCTTGCGTAGCCGGGTCCAGGGATAGTCGGCCGGGTCGGCGAGCAGCGGGCCGGGCGCCTTGGCAACCAGCACGGCTTCGGCGATGTGCTGGAAATCGGCCCTGAAATGCACCGAGCTTTTGTTGACCAGGATTTTCATCCGCTCCGGTTCCACACCCGCCATCCGGTAAAGATTGCGGTCCAGCATCTGGTCTTTATGGGTCGAAACCACGATCTGTACGCCGCCCAGCGAGAGCCGCGCGGAAGGGCCGACGCCGCTCCATTTGCCGTGCATCATCGGGCCGCCATACTGGCAAACCCCGTCCGACAATTGTTCCACGCGATAGGTCGCCTCAAAGGGCGCGTCACCCGCGACACCGGAATGGCCGCCCAGACCGATGGTGATCTGTGCGCCGACACCCGCCGCATGCGCTGCCGCTGCCGCTGCCGGATCGACCATCAGTCCCAACGCCGCATCTTGTGCGCCGCAGGCCAGCAGCGCGCGCAGCATGCCGGTTGTGTCGGAGTCGCCCCCGCCGCCCGGATTGTCCTGGGTATCGGCAATCACCACCGGGCGGCTGGCGGTTGCGGCGATGGCCATGGCTTTGCGTACGGCCTCCTCGGGCGCGAGCAGCGGTATGGCCCAATCTGCTTCGCGGGCAATGACCTGATCGGCAATCGCGCCGACTTCCCGCTCGACGCTTTCGCCATCGCCATAGCCCCACACCATCGGGCCGCATTCGGGGAAATCCGCCGCCGGAAAGCCCATGGCGAAGGACAGGGAAACGCCCTGCTTGCCTTCGGACGCCGCCATCGCCTGATAGATGGCGCTGGCGGGCTCCATCAAGGTGCACATGCCGTTAAGCGGAATCAGAAAAGGCATCTGGCGAGACGCCCGATAGAGCGCATTGCCGCGTTGCAGAATTTTCCGCAGCAGAAACGCCGCGCGATCCCCGGTTTCGGCCATGTCGACATGCGGGTAGGTGCGATAGGCGACCAGGGCATCGGCCTCGGTCAGCATCTTGTGCGTCACATTGGCGTGCAGGTCCAGGCTGGCGACAATCGGAACGCGCGGACCAACGGCGCGGCGCAATCGCCCAAGCAATTCGCCTTCGCCATCGTCGAGATGCTCGCACACCATGGCGCCGTGAAGATCGAGATAGATGGCATCGATGCGTCCGTCCGCCGCTGCGGTGATCTCCTGGGCGATACGCTCAAAGGCGTCTTGTGTGACATGGGCGGCGGGGGTTGCGCCCGCCCAAAGAACGGGCACCAGCTCGGCATCTCTCATGGCGCCGATGAATCCGCCCACGGGAATATTGATGTCGCGCATCACCAGCAGATCGGCGCCGCGCGTCAGGGCTGGAAAGGCGCCCCCCCTGACAAAATCGTCATAACCGGTCTTGGAGGGCGCGAAAGTGTTGGTTTCGTGCTGGAAGCCGGCAATCAGGACGCGCACAGTTACTCCTCAACTCGCCTTGTCAAAACCCTGGGCGCTCTGAATTAGCGCTCACATGCCATGCTGCACAAGCGTAAGGATTGCCAAAAGTCTCACCAAATTGAGCGGGTTGGCGCGGGCAGCAATCCTGTGTAGCCTCGGCGCGACAGAGGAGGGTGTTACCCTCCCGGCGCTGGGGAGATATCCATGAAAAAACGCATCGGTTCCAAGAAATTCCTGATGGGAGTGGCCTGCGCCGCGCTTGCCGCCGCGACCGCGCCCTTGCTGCTGAACCGGGGTGCGGCTCAGGCCCAGGCGGCCGGCGATGTGATGGTGCCCTGGTTCGTGGTCGATCCCTATTGGCCCAAGCCGCTGCCCAATCACTGGATCCTGGCCATGACCATCGGGTTGGACGTGGACAAGCAGGACAATGTCTGGGTTTTCCACCGTCCCCAGACTTTGGAGCAAAAAGAATCCTATGCCGCCCGCAAGGAAGCGGATTGCTGCATAGCGGCGCCCGACGTTTTGCAGTTCGACCCCGCCGGTAATTTGAAGAAGTCCTGGGGCCGCGATCAGGTGCGGGGCAATGGCCATGACTGGCCCAGTTCCAACCACGGCATCACCGTCGGCCCGGACGGCAATATCTGGCTGGGCGGCAATGGCGGCTACCAGCCGCGGCCGCCGGCGGGCAGTGCGGCACAGTTCGCCGAGACGCCTGCCGCGGCGCCGCCGCTTTATGCCGGTGGCGGGGTCGGCAAGTATCATGACAGCTTCATCGTGAAATTCTCTCCCGACGGCAAATATCTCGGCCAGATAGGCAAGGCCAATGCCAGCAAAGGCAGCCTGGACACCGAGAATGTGCGCGGCGTCGCCCAGATCCGCTTTGTTGGCAACGAAATGATCCTGGCCGACGGTTACGGCAACAAGCGCGTTTCGGTGTGGGACGCCACCACCCTGAAGTTCAAGCGCATGTGGGGCGCCTATGGCAAAAAGCCCGACGACAAGCCGATTCCGCATTACGATGTGAACTCTCCGCAGTTCGGCAATCCGATGCATTGCGCCCAGCCTTCCAATGACGGGCTGGTCTATGCCTGCGACCGCACCAACAACCGCATCCAGGTGTTCAAGATGGATGGCACCTATCTGCGCCAGCACATCTTGAAGCCCGAGACGCGTGGCGACGGCTCGGCCTGGGAAATCGCCTTCTCCAAGGATCCGCAGCAGAAGTTCATGTATGTGTCGGACGGCGCCAATGCCACGGTGCATGTCTTCGACCGCGCCAGCATGAAGGAGCTCTATTGGTTCGGCGGCGGCGGCCGTCAGCCGGGACAGTTCTATGCCGTGCACAGCATCGTCACCAATTCCAAGGGCGACATCTACACCACCGAGACCTATCGCGGTCAGCGGGTGCAGAAGTTCACCTATAAGGGGATGATCAAGCTCAGCGACCTGGTCAAGAAGGGTGTGGTCGGGGGCAGCCGCATCAATCCGTAAAGGGCAAGATGCTGAAGTGGATCGGAGCGGGTGTTGTCGTTGCCGTGGCGGTGGCCGCGGCAGGCTTCGCGGCGCTGCCCGAACGGTCCGCCGCGCTTGCGCCTCCGGCGGTGCCTGCGGGCGATAAGCCGTTCGCGCGCATCTGCAAATCGGATGAGGTTATCGATGCGCGTCCCACACCGGCCTGGGTGCGCGCCAGTTTTGCCAGCGACAATTGCCGCGCCCCCAGCATGCCTGCCGTGGTCGATGGCTTTACCGCCAGCCGCGAGCAGGTGGTGGCGGGCATGGCGGCGGCGGAGCGTTATGCCGCGGCCGCCGATTCATTTGAAAGATGCGTCCAGGATTTTGTCGCGGCCCGGAAAGCGGAGAAAAGCGAAAAGCCGGCGAACATGTCGGTGGCGATCATCGAAAATCACCGAATTCTCGCAAGCCAGCGCAACAAGAAAATTGTTTCCGCCCGGATGGACGCCGCGATCAGCAATTTCAACGAATATGGCAGCGGCTGTCCGATGTGATAGTGGCGATTGTGGCACCAATTCCGCACGATGCCGCAAAAGGCAACGGTACTACTTATTGCGGCCAGATATGGCTGGATCGCTCTGATCTCCTATCCTAGCATGCTCAAATTGTGAGATTCAGAAGAGCCATCAGGCCACATGCCCGACAATAAATCAGTATCCGAATTCGAGCCCGATGTTGTTGTCGTCGGGTCCGGCGCGGGCGGCGGCATAGCCGCTTATGTGCTCACCAAGGCCGGCATCAAGACGCTGATCCTGGAGGCCGGGCGCGACTATGACCCGGTCTCGGAAAGCGCCATGCTGAAATGGAACCGGGAAGCGCCGTTGCTGGCCAGTTCCACGCCGGACAAGCATTTCGGCTATTACGACGCCACCGTGAATGGCGGCTGGATGGTGCCGGGCGAGCCATACACCGTGGCGCCGGGTTCGAAATTCCGCTGGTGGCGGTCGCGCATGCTGGGCGGTCGCACCAATCACTGGGGCCGCCATTCGCCCCGTTTCGGGCCTTACGACTTCAAGCCGAAAAGCCGCGACGGATTGGGCATGGACTGGCCGGTCTCCTATGAAGAGATGGCGCCCTGGTACGACCGCACCGAAAGACTGGCCGGCGTCATCGGCGCCAACAATGGGCTGGAGAACCACCCGAATTCTTCGCCCGGTGTGCTGCAGCCGGCCCCCAAGCCGCGCATCACCGAGCTGATGATCAAGGCCGCGGCGAATGATCTGGGGATTCCCTGCATCCCCGCGCATTATGCGGTGCTGTCGCGCGACATCGACCATCCCGATGTGCCGCGCCAGGCCTGTTTCAACGCTTCGCCCTGCGGCCGTGGCTGCGGCATCGGCGCGGCTTACCAGTCCACCACCTCGGTGTTGCCGATGGCGATGGCCACCGGGAAGGCGCGCATTGTTACCGATGCGACGGTTACCCGCGTGCTCACCGATGCCAGCGGCAAGGCCACCGGCGTGGAGTATTTCGACAAGGCGGGCAAGGCGCATTCGGTGCGCGCCCGCGTGGTGGTGCTTGCGGCCAGCGCCTGCGACACGGCCAAGATTTTGCTCAATTCCGGAAAGTCGGGCTTGGCGAATTCCAGCGGCGAGGTTGGGCGCAATCTGATGGATACCACCGGCACCAATGTCCGTGGCCATATTCCGGCGCTGGAGGGACGCCCGCGCTACAATGAAGACGGCATGGATGTGGCGCATCTCTACATTCCCTGGTGGCTTTATAAAGAGCAGGCGGCAGGCAAGCTCGATTTCCCGCGCGGCTATCATTATGAGATCGGGGGGCGCTTCGGCGCGCCCGGCGCCGGTTTTTCACTGGGCGGCATGGAAGACGGCTATGGCGTATCGCTGAAGGAAGATGCGCGGCGCTATTATGGGGCGCAGCTGTCCTACACGGTGCGCGGTGAGATGATCCCCAATGCGGACTCTTTCTGCGAACTGGACCCGGATGTGAAGGACAAGAATGGCCTTCCGGTTTTGCGCTTCCATTGGAAATGGTCCCAGCACGAAATCCGGCAGATCGCGCATGGCATCAAGACCGCCAAGGAGATGATTGGCCGGCTGGGCGGCACGGTGCTGACGCCGGATCGCACCCCCGAAGAGGCGATCGAGGACGGCGGCGTCATCATTCACGAGCTGGGCACCACACGGATGGGCGACAAGCCCAGCAATTCGGTGACCGACGGTTTCGGCAAGAGTTGGGACGTCAACAATCTGGTGATTGTGGACGGCAGTGTTTTCACGTCCAACGCCCACAAGAATCCCACCCTGACCATCATGGCGCTGGCCTGGCGCAGTTCCGAGCATTTGGCCGAGCGCATGCGCAAGGGAGAGGTGTGATGGCGGAGATTTCACGGCGCGTCACCCTCAGCTGGATCGCGGCGGCCTCTTCGAGTCTTGCGGTAACGGGATGCGATTCCCAAAGCACGTCAGGTGGATTGTGGAAAGACCTGCCGTTGGAGCCGATTCAGGCCAAAGGCTATGGGTTGGATGCCAAGCTGACCGAGCCGACAGTGCCGTGGCCGCTGACTCTGGATCCGGTGCAACGCGAAACCCTGCGCATTGCCGCCGATCTGATGCTGCCCGCCGACAGCCATTCGCCCTCGGCCGGCACGCTGCACCTCGATGCCTTTATCGACGAGTGGGTCAGTGCCCCCTATCCGGTGCAGCAGAAGGATAGGGATTTGATACTGTCCGGCCTGGCTTGGCTGGATGCGGAATCGGCCCAGCGTTTCAAACTGGATTTCCGCAAGGCCGGCGATGCGCAGCGGCGGCAGGTCTTTGATGCCATCGCGTTCAAGAAGAACATCAAGCCGGGCTATGAAAAACCGGCGGAATTCTTCGCGCGTCTGCGCACCTTGATGATGTCGGGCTTTTACTCCATGCCGGAGGGCATGGCCGATATCGGCTATATGGGCAATACGCCAAGCGTCGGGCCCTATCCGGGTCCGACCCAGGAAGCCTTGGCGCATTTGAATGCCGGCCTGACGAAACTTGGCCTCAAGCCGGTTTAGACGCTGGTCTAGCTTGGCGGAAGCCGCCGCACCCAGATATTGCGGAAGGAAACGAGGGCTTCGATATTGCCGTGATCCTGCAAGGTCAGCGGCAGTTCGGCGGCATGGGGTGCATATTGCGCGACCTTGCCGTGGATGGTCGCGCCAATCAGCACCGTATTGTCCTGCACCAGAACGCCATTGAGCATCGCGGTCATGCGCGCGGGGCTGGTCACCGTGTTGCCCGAGAAACGCGGCGCGCGGAAGACAATGTCATAACATTGCCAGGTCCCGGCGGGCCGTGCCGCGTTCACAAGCGGCGGAGATTGGGAATAGATGCTGCCCACCATGCCGTCGGGATAAGTATCGGTGCTGTGGGAATCCAGAATCTGAAGTTCATAAAGCCCCATGGGAAACACGCCACTGTTGCCGCGACGCTGGGGATTGACCGGCGGCTTGGGCTGGGCCGGCAGCTTGAATTCCACAT
Organism: uncultured Alphaproteobacteria bacterium; assembly: GCA_902825865.1. GTDB lineage: Bacteria > Pseudomonadota > Alphaproteobacteria > Micropepsales > Micropepsaceae > Rhizomicrobium. The sequence goes on along the minus strand of CADECX010000008.1, from coordinate 44,444 downwards.
GGATCTGAACGTCGCCATAGGATTGTTTGGTGCGCAGGAAATTGTAGACCCGTCCGCCGGTGGTCACTTCGCCATTCTTGAGGGTCCATTCCTCCATATGGTCGCTGGTCCATTTGGACAGGTCGCGGCCATTGAACAGCACGTCGGCGTCGCCAGGCGGGGCGGCGGCACAGGCCTTGCCGGTATCGACATGGGGCGGCTGCGGGCGGCGGATATCGTCGGCGCGCCATGGGGAATTGGGCATTTTGGGACCGGCGAGCGTGAGTTTCGCCAAGGCCGGATCGGACAGCCATACCGCCCAGGCGGGATGCTCCTTCATGATGCGCGCAAGTTCGGCCTGATCCACCTCCGCATCCTGGGTCATGGCCGGCAGGGAAAGGGCGCAAAGCGCAGCCAAGCTTAATATAAAGCGATTTACGAACTTCATGCGCTTTTCCCCTGTTTTTGCTAGACAATAGCCCGGTTCCGAACGGCGCGGCAACGGCCCATTGGCCGCATTTGCAGGATGCTGGAATACAGTCCAAAGTCGTGCGTCAGGGCGGGACGGATATCAGAGCGGGGCATGCATCGTATAGCGATTGACGTCGGTGGCACCTTCACCGACCTGGTTGTGTCTCATGCCGATGGCTCGGCGCGGACCTTGAAACTCCTCTCAACCCCGGATGATTACAGTCGCGCCATCGCCGAAGGGCTGGCCCGGCTGTTTCAGGATGGGGACATGCAGCCCGGATCTGTCGGCAGCCTGGTGCATGCCTTCACGGTGGCGACCAATGCGCTGTTGACCGGCAATGGCGCGCGGGTGGCGCTGATCACCACCAAAGGCTTCCGCGACGTGCTGGAAATCGCGCGGCTGCGGATGCCGCAGCTTTACAATATGGATTGGGACAAGCCCAAGCCGCTGGTGCCGCGCCGCTTGCGCTTTGAGATCGAGGAGCGGATGGGCGGCGATGGCGCGATTGTTCAGCCGCTCGACCCCGCCAGCGTGATCGCCGCGTTGGAGAAGATGCGGGGCCAGGACGTGGATTCGGTGGCGATCTGCCTGCTGCACGCCTATGCCAATCCCGCCCATGAGCGCGCGGTGATGGACCTGGTCCGCAAGCATGCGCCGCATCTGTCGATTTCCGCGTCCCATCAGGTGCTGCCGGAAATCCGCGAGTATGAACGCACCAGCACCACGGTGGTGAACGCATTCGTAAAGCCGGTGGTGGACCGCTATCTCGCCTCGGTGGAGCAGGGTGTAAAGAAGATCGGCATCACGGCGCCGTTAATGGTGATGCAATCTTCCGGCGGCATCGCCAAGGCGGATACGGCGCGGCAGTTCCCCGCCTATTGCGTGGAATCCGGCCCGGCGGCGGGCGCCATCGGCGCGGCGGCGCTGGGCGAGTTGTTGGGCGAGAAAAACATCATTGCCTTCGACATGGGCGGCACCACCGCCAAGGCCTGTTTGATCGAGGACAATGAACCGCGCCTGACCGACGAGATGGAAGTGGGAGCGGGCATCAATGCCGGACAGCGTCTGTTGGGCGGCGGCGGCTATCTGGTGCGTTCACCCACCATCGATCTGGCGGAAATCGGCGCGGGCGGCGGCAGCATCGCCTGGATCGACCAAGGCGGGGCGCTGCGCGTGGGACCGCAAAGCGCCGGCGCCGCGCCGGGACCGGCCTGTTATCAGCGCGGCGGCACGCTCCCCACAGTGACGGACGCCAATGTTGTGCTGGGTTTTCTCAATCCCTTGCATCTGCTGGATGGCGATATGCCGATCAGCCTCAAGGCGGCGGAAGATGCCATCCGTTCCCATATCGCCGAGCCCTTGGGACTGCCTGTGCATGAGGCGGCCTGGGGCATTCATGCCGTGGCCGACGCCGCCATGACCCGCGCCATCCAGGCGGTTTCCAGCGAGATCGGCCGCTCGCCCGGCGACTTCGCCATGGTGGCCTTTGGCGGCAATGGCGCGGTGCACGGCGCGACGCTTGCCGCGCATGCCGGAATTTCCGACATCATCATTCCTCCGGCCTCGGGTGTTTTCAGCGCCCTGGGCCTGTTGTTCGCCCGCATCCAGCACCGGCTGGTGTCGGTCTATTGGCGCGATGTCGAGAAGATCGATTATCCGCTGCTCAATGCGCGGGTCGAAGACCTGCATCGCCAGGCCGCCGAGATGATGGCGGCGGAAGGACTCACCATGGAGCGCAGCGAGCTCAGGCTGGCGCTGGACATGCGCTATGCGGGGCAGAGTTCGGAATTGGGAATCCCGGTCGGCCAGTCCGCGCTTTCTCCGCAAATTCTTGCCGAGGTTGTCGAGCAGTTCCATCTCGAGCATGAGCGCAGCTATGGCTATTCCAGCCGCACCGAGCGGGTGCAACTGGTCAACCTTCGCCTGCGGGCGCGGGGCATGGACCGGCAGGACCATTTGCCGTCGCCCGCGGCCCTAAGGACCAGCGGGTCCAGGAAGGCTGCAACAGAAAGGCAGGTCTTTTTCGGCCCGGAACGCGGTTGGATCAAGGCCCCGATCTTGCGGCGTGGCGACTTGACGGCAAAAGTGCTGGCGGGGCCGCTGATAGTGGAAGAGTATGACACCACCATCGTCGTGCCGCCCGGCGGCGAGATTCACGCCGTCGCCGATATCGTCCGTATTCGCTTGAATGAGACAGACCATGGGTAACAACGCCATTCGCCTGGAGTTGATGAAGAACGCCTTCGCGGCCATCGCCGACGAAATGGCGGCGACGGTGGTGCGCACGGCGCGCTCGTCGGTAATCAAGGAGGCGATGGATTTTTCCACCGGCCTGCTCGACCTTAAAGGCAATCTGATAGCACAGGGCCTGTGCCTGCCGGTGCATATGGGATCGTTTCCGCCCACCCTGGCGACCGTGCTGGAGAAATTCGAAGGCCAGATCCGCCCCGGCGACGTTTATGCGCTGAACGATCCTTACACCGGCGCCGGGCTGCATCTGCCCGACATCTTCATCTTCAAGCCGATTTTTTATGACGGAAAATTGCTGGCCTTCGCCGCGGCCATCGGGCATCAGACCGATATCGGCGGACGCGTGCCGGGTGGCAATGCCTGCGACAATACCGAAATTTTCCAGGAGGGATTGCGCATCCCGCCGCTGCGGGTCATCGATCGCGGAGAACCGGTCGAGGCTTTCTTCGATATTCTGCGGCTCAATGTGCGCGTTCCCGACACCGTGATCGGGGATGTCAAAGCGACCATCGCGGCCTGCACCCGCGGCAAACGCGCTTTTATCGCGCTGGCCAAGAAGCATGGCGCCGATGCGATTATCGCCGACATGGCGAACTTGCTGGATTATTCGGAAGTCCTGACCCGGGCTGAATTCGGCGCCTTTCCCGACGGCGCGTGGGATTTTGAGGATTTTCTGGACGATGACGGCTTCAGCACCGATCCGATACGTATTGCCGTTCGCGTTATAAAGAGCGGCACCGATATCACGGTGGATTTCACCGGCACCTCGCGCCAGGTCAAGGGCTCGATCAACCTGCCCATCGCCATGACTCAATCCAGTGTCTATGCCTGCCTGCGCTCCGTGGTGGGCCCCAATGTCCCCACCAACTCCGGCTTCATGCGGCCGATCCGGGTGATCGCGGAGCCGGGTTCCATCGTTGACCCGATCTCGCCCGCACCGGTGGCGGCGCGTGGGCTGACCTCCATGCGGGTGACCGAGGCGGTCTGGGGCGCTCTTGCCAGCATGCTTCCGGGCAAGGTCTTTTCCTGCGGCGCGCAAGGCGATTTCGGCGTGACCATCGCCGGTTACACCGCCGAACGGCGGCCCTTTGTGCTGCTGGAATTTCTGTTCGGCACCTGGGGCGGGCGGCCCGACAAGGATGCCATCGACGCCCTTTCATCTTTGGCTGTGAACTATTCCAACACGCCGGTGGAAATTGTCGAGCGCGAACAGCCGATCCGCATCGAGGAATATGGTTTTCGCCAGGATTCCTGCGGTCCTGGAAAATTCCGCGGTGGGCTGGGATTGGTGCGGGAATACCGTCTGACCGGAGTGGAGGAAGCGGTGCTGCAGGTTCGCAGCGACCGCCAGAAATTCCGCCCCTATGGCTTGAAGGGCGGGACACCCGGGGCCAATGCCGCCAATTATCTGCGTGGTGCGGACGATCCCAGAAAAGCCTTGCCGGGCAAATTCATGCGCACGCTCAAGCGCGGCGAATGTTATCGCGCGGAGTTGGCGGGGGGCGGAGGCTGGGGCGATCCCTTCGCGCGCGCGCCGGAAAGTGTCCTGCAGGATGTGCTGGACGAAAAGGTTTCGCGCCTCAGCGCATCGCGGGACTATGGTGTGGCGATCAATGATAGCGGCACTCTGGATATGACGGAAACCGCGCGGTTGCGGTCCGCCAGGCGGGCGGCGGAATGATCCCCAAAGTCGATATCGATACCCCGGCACTGCTGATCGATCTGGACGTGCTGGAGGCCAACATCGCCCATGTGGCGCAAAGCTGCCGCGCCCATGGCGTGAATTGGCGGCCACATTTCAAGGGCCACAAGACCCTGGAAATCGCCAAGCGGCAGTTGGCGGCGGGCGCCATCGGCATCACTTGCGCCAAGCTGGGTGAGGCGGAGATTCTGGGGGCCGCGGGTATCCGGGATATATTGATCGCCAACCAGATTGTCGGCGACACAAAGATCGCGCGTTTGGTGCGCCTGTTGGATGCAGCCGATGTGATTGTCTCGGTGGACTCACCGGAGAATATCGCCGCCCTGGCCCAGGCCGCGCAAGGCAAGCGGCTGCGGGTGGTGATGGAAGTCAATACCGGCATGAACCGGGCGGGAGTCGAACCGGGCGAACCGGCGCTGGCGCTGGCGGCGGAGATCGCCAAACACCCCAGCCTGCATCTGGTTGGCGTGATGGGATGGGAAGCGCATGCCACCTCCATCGCCGATCCGGTGCTCAAGGAAAAGACGGTGGCCGCCGCCATCTCCCTCTTGACCGCAACCGCCGCTCAATGCCGCAAGGCGGGACATGATATGCAGATCGTCAGCTGCGGCGGCACCGGCACTTTTCTTTATTGCGTCAAACAGCCTGGTGTCACGGAAGTGCAGGTGGGCGGCGCGGTGCTCAGCGACGAACACTATCGCGGGCACCATAATGTGAACATGCCGGTTTCGCTTACCTTGCTCGCCACGGTGACCAGCCGTCCGGCCCCGACCCGCGTCATTCTGGATGCAGGCCGCAAGACCATGAGCGGCGACGCGGCAACGCCGCGCCCCTTGAATGTCTCGCCGGTCAAAGATGTATGGCTTTCCGCCGAGCATGCGCGGCTGGAACTGGAAGCACCCAGCGATGCGCCGCGGGTGGGTGACCGGGTGGAATTTGTTTTGGGCTATACCGACACCACGGTCCATCTCCATGAGGAAATCGTGGCCATGCGCAAGGGCGCAGTGGAAGCGGTGTGGAAAGTCGCGGGCCGCGGAAAGATCAAATAAGAAAAATCAAATAAGAAAGATCAAATAACCGCGGACGGCACGGGCCAGGCGGGCCGGCGATCGAATTGCCGGTGGCACGCCGCCAGATCGTCCGGCGTGTTGATATTGGCCAGCGTTTCGCTGTCGAATTCCGCGCATGCGACGCGGAAGCTGCTGATCCACTGATGCACCGAGCGGATATTGCTCTCCATCAAGTCGTGTTTCAGGCGCTCAGCCAGATCCACCGGCCACAATCCGATGGTGGGATGGGTGCCATCCTGTGATCTGGCGATGACGATATCGGCGCCACCAAGGTTGCGGGCCAGGCGTGTCACCAGATCGTCCGGCAGGAAGGGAACATCGCTGGCGACCGTCAGCAAATGCACCTGGCGGGGATGACGCCGCCGCGACCACAGCATGCCGGTCAGAATGCCCGCCAAGGGGCCTTGAAATCCGGAAATGGCGTCGGGCAGCACCGGCTGGCCGTATTTGAGGAAGGGCGCCGGATCGCTGTTGGTGTTGATCAATATGTCGCCGGTCTGCCGTGTCAGCCTATCCAGGATATGATCGATCAGCGGCTTGCCGCCCATGGGCAAAAGACATTTGTCGCCGCCGCCCATGCGTGAGGAGCGTCCGCCCGCCAGGATCACCGCCGCGGGCCTCATGGCTTCCTCCAGGCTTCACAGATGGCATTGACCATCGGCTTGAGATGAAAGCTGGAGGCCGGATGGATGGCGCTGGAAAGTCCGTGCGCGGCCAGCGCGCTTTCCATCACCGGGCCGATGGAGGCGATCGGGGTGCGCGCCAGGCCTTGCGTCAGTTCCAGCATCAAGCCGAACTCCCGCGCCACGGCGAACAGCCGTTCGATCTGGGGCGAGGAGGTGAAGGCGATCATGCCGATTTTTCCCGCGGCCAGGTCGTTGATGGTCTGGGCGACCTGTTCGGACTCGGTCTGGGTGACATAGCGATAGGGCGTCACCGGAAAGACTGCCGCGCCAAGGCGGCGCAACCCCTCGACCAGCGCACTCGCGCCATCCCCCGGATAAAGCTGCACGCCGATGCGGCTGCTATGGACTCCTTGTTTTTCCAGACATTCCAAAACGCTTTGCGAGGTCGGCTCGCTCGCCGCCAGACTGGGGGCCAGGCCGATCTCGCGCAGCGCCCGCGCCGGTTTGGGGCCGCGGGTCACGCTGCGGGTCTGCTTCAAGGCGCCAATGAAGGCGTCGCGTTGCTCGCCGGCGAGACTCAGCAATTTGCGCAGGCCTTCGCCGGTCAACAACACGGTAAAATCGAACGGCGCGCGGATCATCTCGCCGATCCAGGGCATGGCTTCGGACCTGTCCTCCAACTCCACGATCCGTACCAGCGGGCAGCGCAGCGCCTGCGCGCCTTGCGCTTCCAGCATGCCGGCGAACAGGTCCAGCTCGCGGCTTTCCGGCACCAGGATCGTCAAACCGTCCAACGCACCCATCTCTATTCCGCCGCGCTCAAGGAAGGCGCAGTCTGCAACAGTTTCTTCAGTTCGGGAATGCAGGAGCCGCAATTGGTGCCGGCCTTGAGCCTTGCGCCGATCTGGGCCGCGGTGATCAGGCCCTCGGCTTGGATGGCGGCCTTGATTTTCTCCTCACTCACCGAGAAGCAGGAACAGACGATTTTGCCGCCTGCCGCGGATTCGCCGCTTTTGGCGATTCCGGCCAACAGCGCGATACGCTCCACCGCCGAGATGTCTTTGCCCAGCAGCGCCTTGGCTTGCTCCACACCGGCGAAATCCGCGCCCGGCGGGCCGAAGAAGACGCAAGCCACCAGCTGGCCATGCAGAATGCCGGCATAGCGGAACATCGCTTTACGCGGATCGGAATAAGAGACCAGTTCGGTTTCCGCCGAAATGCGCAGCAAGCGTCGCAGCACGCCTTCGGAATGCACTTCCCGCTGCAGGGCATTCCATCCTGCCAGCTCAAAGGCGAAACCGCCGGCGATCTGCGCCTTGGACCACCACAAAGCCTCGCTGAGCTCCGGCTCGCCGCCGCTGAGACGGAAGAGGTGGCCGCGCCAGGATTCTTCGATGGCTTGGACGATGACCTTGGTGCCTTTGAGATCGGGCTGGCCGGAAACCGGATCGGTCTTGGCATGCACCAGCCGGTCGATGGGCCCGGAGGAGGTGAACTGGTCGGTCCAGTGCATGGGCGCGAAGACATCGCCGGGCCGCACCCCTTCATCCAGCGAGGCGCGCATCACCATCGCGCCCTGGTCGCTTTCGATCCGCGCCAATCCCTTATCTGTGATACCCCGCGCCGCCGCATCGCGGCGATGCAAGGCGATGCTGGGGCCGGAGACATGGGTCATCAGATGCGGCACCCGTCCGGTGCGGGTCATGGTGTGCCACTGGTCGCGCACCCGCCCGGTGTTCAAGGTGAGGGAGGATTCCGCCGCTTCCTCCTCGGGGCGCAGCGCCAGCGGCACCATGCGGGCGCGCCGGTCTGGGGTCGAAAATCCGCCGCGCGCGAACAGGCGTGGACCGGTGACGCCGTTGCCGGGTTTGGGCACCGGCCATTGCACCGGCGACAGATCGTCAAATTCGCTGTCGCTGATGTCGGCCAGGCCGCCCAGATTGAAAGCCCGGGCGCCGTTATTCTCAAAAGCCGAAAGCGCGGCATGCTCGCGAAAGACATCGGCGGGCACTTGCCAGGCAAAATCTTTTTCCCATCCCATGCGGCGGCCGATTTCGGCGAACATCCACCAATCGGGGCGCGCCTGGCCGGGTCCGGCGCGAAAGGCGCGCTGGCGAGAAATGCAGCGCTCGGAATTGGTGACCGTGCCGTCCTTTTCGGCCCAGCTTGCGGCGGGCAAGACGATATGGGCCAGGGCGGTGGTGTCGGTGGGCCAGGCGTCGGCCACGATCACCAGAGGGCATTTCTTCAAAGCTTCGCGTACCTTTCCGGCGCGCGGCATGGAGTCCGCCGGATTGGTGGCGGCGATCCACACCGCTTTCACCCGCCCGTCGCCCACGGCTTCGAACAGATCGACGGCTTTCAAACCCGGCTTGGTTGCCATTTGCCGTGACCGCCAGAAACGGCCGACCAGATCGATGTCCTTGGGTGTGAAGGCCATGTGAGAGGCAAGCTGGTTGGCCAAGCCGCCGACCTCGCGCCCGCCCATGGCATTGGGCTGGCCGGTGAGCGAGAAGGGCCCCATGCCGGGGCGGCCGATGCGTGCCGTCGCCAGATGGCAATTGAGGATGGCATTGACCTTGTCGGTGCCGCTCGAGGATTGGTTGACGCCCTGGGAATAGAGCGTCACCACCCGTTCGGTAGCGGCGAACATCTCATAAAAAGCGCGCACATCTTCCACGCGCAGGTCCGCGGCAGCGGCGGTGAAGGCGATGGAGGGCGCGGCCGTGCGGGCGGCTTCCAGCGTTTCCTCAAAGCCCGAGACATGGTTTGCGATCCATTCTTTGTCGAGATTGCCGTGGTTGGCGAGATAGACGAGCAGCCCGCTCCACAACACCACATCGGCGCCGGGCGCCAGCGCCAGATGCAGATCGGCGGTCTCGGCGGTGGCGGTGCGCCGGGGATCGATGGTGACGACCTTGGTGCCGCGCTTTTCCCGGGCTGCCATCATCCGCTGATAGAGGACGGGGTGGCACCAGGCCATGTTGCTGCCGACCTGGATCACCAGATCGGCTTCTTCCAGATCGTCATAACAGCCCGGCACCACATCTTCGCCAAAAGCGCGGACATGACCGGCCACCGAAGACGACATGCAGAGGCGCGAATTGGTGTCGATATTGCCGGAGCCGATGAAGCCCTTCATCAGCTTGTTGGCGGCGTAATAATCCTCGGTAAGAAACTGGCCGGAGACATAAAAGGCAATGGCGTCTGGCCCGTGCTCGGCGCGGATGCGGGAAAATTCCGCCGCGATGGTGCCCAGCGCTTCGTCCCAAGTGGCCTCACGGCCATGGATGGTCGGCACCATGAGGCGGTCGGGCAGGGCCAGCGTGTCTTTCAGCGCCGCGCCCTTGGAGCATAGAAGGCCGAAATTGGCGGGATGGGCGGCATCGCCTTTGGGCACGCCGTCTACTACCGCCACCCCGCAGCCTACGCCGCAATAGGGACATGTGGTGCGTGTCACGCAGGTGCCCGCTCGAGTTCCAGGCCGATATAAAGCTCGCCATTTTCCAGTTTGACCGGCACGGTTTGGGTTTTGCCCTCATCGGGCTCCGCCGCGATGCCGGTATCCAGTCCGATCACCCAATTGTGCAACGGGCAGGTGATGGTGTTGCCGGAGACGATACCTTCCGACAAAGGTCCCTTCTTGTGGGGGCATTCATCGACCAGGGCGAAGAACTTGTCTTCGCCGGTGCGGAACACCGCGATCGGCTTGCCGCCCAAGCCGAAACACAAGCGCCGGGCGCCGCGCACCGGAATGTTGGAAAGCGGCCCGATCTTTTTCCACACGACATCATGCATCGGCCAGCTCCGGCAGCTTGGTGAATTCTTGGGCATCCAGCCCGCCGGCGCGCGCCGCCCAGGGATCGTCCTGACTGAATTTCTGGGAATAAAGGAAGCGGGCATTCAGGCTGCGGCGCCCTTCCGCGTCATCGACAAGCCGTTTTTTGACATAGGCGATGCCGACCCGCGCGATCCAGGGCGCGGTGCGCTCCAGATAATGGGCCTCCTCACGATAGAGCTGCATGAAGGCGCCGGTATATTCCAGCACATCCTCCTCGGTGGCGACGCGCACCAAGGGATCGGTGACCCGCACATCCACGCCGCCATTGCCGCCGACCAGAAGGTCGTAGCCGGCTTCAACACAGACCACGCCCAAATCCTTGATGGTGGCTTCGGCGCAATTGCGCGGGCAGCCCGAGACGGCGAACTTGACCTTGTGCGGTGTCCAGGAGCCCCAGCACATTTTTTCCAGCTTGATGCCCAGGCCGGTGGAATCCTGGGTGCCGAAGCGGCACCATTCGCTGCCGACACAGGTCTTCACGGTGCGCAGCCCCTTGGCATAGGCATGGCCTGACACCATGCCGGCTTTGCTGAGATCGCCCCATACGGCAGGCAGGTCTTCCTTCTTCACGCCCAAAAGATCGATGCGCTGGCCGCCGGTGACCTTGACGGTGGGGATGTTGAATTTCTCCGCCACCGCGGCAATGGCATGGAGTTCCGACGGCGTGGTGACGCCGCCCCACATGCGCGGCACAACGCTGTAGGTGCCGTCCTTCTGGATATTGGCGTGGGCGCGCTCATTGATGAATCGTGAGCGGGAATCGTCGGAATATTCGCCCGGCCAGGCGCAAATCAGATAATAATTCAGCGCCGGACGGCATTTGTGGCAGCCCTCCGGCTTCTTCCAGCCAAAGGCGGCGCGCACCGCGCCCATGGTCTTGAGACTTTGCGCCACAATGCCCTGCCGCACCGCGTCATGACCCGCATCGGTGCATTCGCAAATCGAGGGCGCCTTCTTTTCCACCGCGCCGCCCAACGTGTCGGCCAGAATGGCTTCGACCAGGTTGGTGCATTGGCCGCAGGACGCCGAGGCCTTGGTGTGGGAACGCACCTGCGACAACGACACCAGCCCCTTGTCCTTGATGGCGCAGACGATGCTGCCCTTGGAGACGCCATTGCAGCCGCAGATCTGGGCGTCGTCGGGCATGGACGCGGTATCGGGACCGGTCTTGCCCGGCGGCAAGCTTTCGGCAAAGGCGCGGCCGAATACCAGCTTGTCGCGCATTTCGCGTATGTCTGTCTTGTCGCGTATCAGACCCAGATACCATTGGCCATCGGCGACATCGCCATACAGCACCGCGCCGACCAATTTGCCGTCGCGCACCACGATTTTCTTGTAAAGCCCGCGATTGTCGTCGCGCAGGGTGATCTCGTCGTCATCGCCGCCTTCTGCCATCAGGGCGCCGGCAGAGAAAACATCGACGCCGGTGATCTTGAGACTGGTGGCCAAGGCGCGGCTGGTGAAAAGGGCGGTCTCGTCACCCGCCAGGCGGGAGGCGCAGACCTTGGCCTGGTCCCAGATCGGGGCGACCAGCCCGAACACCGCGCCGCGATGTTCGACGCATTCCCCGACCGAGAAGATATCGGGGTCACTGGTGCGCATATCGTCGGTGACGACGATGCCGCGATTGACTTCCAGATCGGCGGCCTTGGCGAGATCGATATTGGGACGGATGCCGATGGCCAGCACCACCAGATCGGCGGGAATGAAGCGGCCATCGGCCAGTTGCACACCCTCGGCGCGATCGGTACCGGTGATTTCTTCCGTCTGGCCATCCGTGAAGAACGCGATACCGCGCCGGTCCAGGTCGCGCTGCAACAGCTGACCCGCCGCGGCATCGAGCTGGCGCTCCATCAAGGTGGGCATCAAGTGAACCAGCGCCACCGACATGCCGCGCTGCTTGAGGCCCCAGGCCGCTTCCAGGCCCAGCAAGCCGCCGCCGATCACCACGGCGCGTTTGTGGGTCTTGGCCGCTGCCAGCATCTTGTCGACATCGGCGATATCGCGGAAGGCGCAGGTGCCGGGCAGGCCCAGGCCGGGAATGGGCGGCGCCAGCGGCCGCGATCCGGTGGCGATCAGGATCTTGTCATAACGCACTTCCACGCCGGAAGCTGATATGACGGTACGAGTTTCGCGGTCGATCTTCTTGACCGCATCGCCGGTGATCAGATTGATCTCATTCTCGGCATACCATTCCCGGCTGTTGATGACGATTTCGTCGATGCTTTTGTCGCCCGCCAGCACGCTGGAAAGCATGATGCGGTTGTAGTTCACGTGCGGTTCGGCGCCGAACACCGTGATGCGGAAGCGCTTGCCGCCCGGCAGCTTGAGCAATTCCTCGACCGTGCGCATGCCGGCCATGCCATTGCCGATCACCACCAGATGTTCGCGGGGATCCGAGATCATGTTCATGTGCGTGACCTCAGATGCGCGCGGTTGCCAGGGTGGTGCCTTCGCGCCGCCAACGGGGCCGAACCCGCATGATGCCCAGGAAGGCGACCACGGCCATGCCGGCAAAGACCGAGAAGCCGAAGGCATAGCTGCCGGTATATTGCTGGGCATAGCCCAGGCTGGCGGCGAGATAGAAACCGCCCACCCCGCCGGTCATGCCGACCAGACCGGTCATCAGGCCGACATCCTGGCGGAAACGCTGCGGCACCAGCTGGAACACCGCGCCATTGCCCATGCCCAGCGCCGACATGCCGACGATCAGCAGCACCAAGGTGGCCTGCACCGACAGAGCGCCGCGCGCGATGGTGAACAGAATGCCCGCTACCAGCAGATAGACAAAGGCCAGCGAACGTGTGCCGCCGATACGGTCGGCCAAGGCGCCGCCAAAGGGGCGGGCGAAGGAGCCGGCGAAAACACAGGCGGCGGTGAAGTAGCCGGCCTTGATCGGCGCCAGGCCGAACTGGTCGTGGAAATAGATCGGCAGGAAGGAGGACAGGCCGACAAAGCCGCCGAAGCTGATGCTGTAGAAGAACATCAACAGCCAGGCGTCGCCCGATTTCAGGATACGGCCATAGTCGGCCAGCGACTTGGGCGGCGGACATTGCGGGCTGTTCTTGGCGGTGAAGAAGAACAGCACAAACACCGCGATCAGGGGCAGGGCGGCCAAGCCCAGCACATTGTGCCAGCCCAGCGCCACCGCCAGGCCCGGTACGAACAGCGAGGCCAGCACGGTGCCGGAATTTCCGGCGCCCGCCAGGCCCAGCGCCATGCCCTGATGTTCCGGCGGATACCAATAGGACACCATGGGCAGCGCGATGGCGAAGGACGCGCCGGCGACACCGAGCACAACGCCCAAGATCAACATCTGCTGGAAACTTTGAATGTCGATCAGCCAGGCGCCGATCAGTCCGGCGATGACGATCAGTTGCATGATGATGCCAGTCAGGCGGGGATGAAGCTGTCCGACCAGGATCCCATTGACGATGCGCAGCAAGGCCCCGGCCAGAACCGGCACAGCGACCATCAGACCCTTTTGACCCGGGTTGAGGCCCAGGTCATTGGCGATCAGCACGGCCATGGGGCCGAGAATGACCCAAACCATGAAGCTGAGATCGAAATAGGCGAAGCAGGCGATCAGGGTCGGAAGATGCCCGGCTTTGAGGAATGCGCTCTTCATCAATGGCTCGCTGAGGCGCTTTTGCGCCGCATGCGAACCGCCATTGGCCCGCGGGTGGTCATGTCTTGCTCCCGGTTAGCACCCGCCATTGAGTGCATCCCGGCCAGGCGCTCAGGCCCGTCGTTTACCTCATCGCAAGAGTTGGGCCAGTTTTTTGCGAGCGCAAAAAGGCGGTTTTCCGGGAAATTTTCAACGAATCAGTGGGCTTACATGCACAAAGGTCATGCCAAACGACCAAAAATTGTGCAGCGCACTCTCACTGCCTAAAAACTAGCCGTGACAGGGGCGGCCTCAAAAATCGCCCCGTCGCAGAAGCCATCCGGACCCATGGCAATGGGCCTGGGACTGGCATCCAGCTCCCAATTGGCGGGATGGGCGCCTTCGCTTTTGGCATCGGCTTTGGGAACATCGACACCCAACGGCAAGACGGCGGCGCGATAAAGGTCGCAGCGATAGACCCGCGCCGCCAGCGCCTCTTGGTCGACGTTCCCGATCAGGTCCCAGCGCGCCATCTGCCCCAGGAACCACAGCGCATGACTTCTCCAGGGAAACATCGCGGCGCCGCGCCAGAAGCGCGACTGGTTGTCGGGTGCGATGGCGCCGCCGGGCAGGGAGGACAGGATCGCGTGACTGTCGACGCCCAAATATTTTTGCCGCGACAACAGGGCCCCGGTATAGGAGGCGTTTTCCGGCGCGTCACAGAATTGCGCCGCGCGCACCAGGGCGCGCACCGCGCCTTTGAGCGCGGCGGGATTTTCTTCCGCCCAATGGGCGCGCACCGCAAAGGCTTTTTCGGGCGCGGCGCGCCAGACATCGTCGGACGATGCCACATTGATCCCGGCGCCGGCCCGGACCGCGATTTCGCCCCAGGGCGCGCCGGCGCAGAAGCCGCTGATCTGCCCCGACTGCAAGGCTTCGACGGCGCGCGCCGGCGGCACCACGCTGAGGCGCACATCGCGGCCCGCTTCCAAACCCGCCGTCGCCAGCCAATAGCGCAGCAGCAGATTGTGGGTGGAATAGGAATGCACGATGCCCAGCGGCAAAGGCTGGGGACGCGCCTTCAGGCAGGCCGCCAGGGCATGCGGCGTCGAAATCGCTTTCTTGTCGGCGGTCTCGCGCACTTGCAGCGCCAGATCGCGGGCCAGGGTGATGGTGTTGCCGCCCAGGCTGATATTGCAGGGGATTATCAGCTTCTGGCTGATGCCTCGCAGGCCCAGCTCAATGGCAAAGGCCAGCGGCGGGATGATCACCGCCGCGTCCAGAAAACCGTAAGCCAGCTTGTCGGCGATATTGGCCCAGGACGGCTCTTCGATCAGTTCGGCGTCGATGCCCTCCTCGGCGAAATAGCCGAACTCCTGCGCCACGATGGCGGTGGCCGAATCCGTCAGCCGCAGGAAGCCGATGCGCAGCCTGGTTCCGGAGCGCGGGCTTTTCAAGGCGATCACTTCGCTCATGGCTTGCTCTCCCGCCGCTGATTTTCATCCTCCGCGACAAAATCCGCGACCACCTGCGCCAGCTTGCGGCTTTCGTTCATCGCCTTCTTCTGCAGCCAGCGATAGGCTTCCGGCTCGGTCATCTTGCGGTCTTTCATCAGGATGGCCTTGGCGCGTTCGATCAGGCGGCGCTCGTCCAGCAGCGCCTTGGCGGCGGCAAGCTCGGTTTCGACATGGTGGTAGCGTTTGAACAGGGCCACCGCCGAAGCCATGATCGGCCGCACATCCTGAAGCGCCACGCCGGAAAGATTGTAGGAACAGACACCGGCGGCGATGGCTTCCTGGGCGAAAGCGGGATCGTCGGTGCCCGCGAACATCACCACCGGATTGGCGGCGGACACGGCGCGGATGTCTTCCAGCGCGTCGCGGTCCGGCAACGCCATATCAATGATCACCAGATCGGGCTTGGCACGTTCCACCGCTTGCGCCAAGTCGGGGCCTTCGGCGCGGATCACCCGCGCAAAACCGGATTGGGAGAGCTTTTCTTCCAACGCCCGGGCGCGGTTTTCCTCGGTATCGATCAGGAGAATGGTCAAGGACATGGCGCCAGTATAACGGCAGCTGCGCTTTTTTCGCCAAGCCTCTTGGCCTATTGTAGGTGACGATTGACGCAGGCGGCGGAGGCCTAAGTGATTCATCTGGTTTTCCTGGGCAAGTTTGGCGACGTGGCGCCGGCCGGCCTCGGCGAAATCGCGCTGCCTGATGGCGTAGGCACATTGGGCGAGCTTAACCATTGGCTGGCGGAGCGAGAACCGCTTCTGGGCCAAGCCATGGCGGCCACGCCTACCCGGATGATCGTCAATCAATGCGTGGCGCATGATCTGTCGCAAGCCATCGCCGACGGCGACGAAATCGCTTTTCTGCCGCCGATGAGCGGGGGCTGAGATGCGCGTCCGGATAACGGCGGAGGCGTTCGATCCCCAGGCCGAGGTCGCGGCTTTTGCGGCGGGCCGCGACGATGCCGGCGCTCTGGTCAGTTTTGTCGGCACCTGCCGGGCCAAGACCGGCGACGTGGCGGTCGAGGAATTGCGCATCGACCATTATCCGGGCTTTAGCGAGAAAGAGATTGCCCGGCTGGCGGAAGAGACCGCCAAGCGTTTTGCCTGTCCCGATCTGTTGGTCGTGCACCGGGTGGGCAGCATCCGGCCAGGGGAGGCGATCGTGCTGGTGGCGGCGCTGTCGATCCACCGGGCCGACGCCTTCAAGGCGGTCGAGACACTGATGGACTATCTCAAGACCGATGCACCATTATGGAAGAAGGAAAGCGGGCCACAGGGGGCGCGCTGGATTGAGCCCAGGAGCGAGGATCATGCGCGGCGCGCCAAAGCGGAAGAAGGACTTTAGATGAGTGACGCTCCTCCCGGCGGCGGCAAGCTGGATCCGGCGATTCCTTTCCGCCCGCTGCGCATCGCGGTGCTGACGGTTTCCGACACGCGCGATGAAAGCAGCGACACATCGGGCAAGCTTTTGGCCGAACGGGTAACGCGCGACGGTCATGTTTTGGCGGCGCGCAAGATCGTGAAGGACAAGGTCGCGGAGGTTCAGGCCCAGGTGAAAAAATGGATCGCCGATCCGGAAGTCGATGTGGTGATCACCACCGGCGGCACCGGCCTCACGGGGCGCGATGTCACCCCGGAAGCGCTGCGGCCCCTGTTTGACAAGACCATCGAAGGTTTCGAGACGGTCTGGCACATGACCAGCTTTCAATCGGTCGGTCTTTCCACCATGCAGAGCCGGGCTTGCGCCGGGCTGACCGAAGGGACCTTGATCTTTGCCTTGCCGGGCTCCAATGGCGCCTGCAAGGATGGCTGGGACAGGCTGATCCGCTGGCAACTCGACAGCCGTCACAAGCCCTGCAATCTGTCGGAACTGATCTCGCGTTTCACGGAGGTCTAGTGTCGTGGTTTTGAAGTTCGCAATATCACTGATATAAAGCTGTAGGCGAACTTCAAAACTAAAACGACACTAGGAATCAATAAATTGCTAGTGTCCTTACGATTCCGAAATTCGCCCGGAGCCTGATATGGAGATCATGCGAATTTCGGAATCGGGACACTAGCGGTGGGCAAACTCACCCATCTGGATAAAAAGGGTCAGGCCCGCATGGTGGATGTGGGCGGCAAACCCGTAGCCGCGCGCGAGGCGGTGGCCGAGGGCCGGGTGCGGATGAATGCCAAGACCTTCCGCAAGGCGCTGGACGGCGATTCCAAAAAAGGCAGTGTGCGCGCGGCAGCCGAATTCGCCGGGGTGATGGCGGCCAAACGCACCGCCGAACTGATCCCGCTCTGTCACCCGATTGCGCTCAGCAGCATCAAACTCGAGATCGGTGCCGACAAGAAAGCCAATGCCTTGACGGTGACGGCGCGCGCCAGGACCAGCGGGCAGACGGGCGTGGAGATGGAGGCGCTGACGGCAGTGTCGGTCGCCTGCCTCACCATCTACGACATGCTCAAAGCCTCGGATCGCGCCATGGTGATCGAAGGCATCACCTTGCTGGAAAAAAGCGGCGGGGCTTCGGGCGATTATCGCCGTGAACGCTAGAAGGGATATTTTCTCCGTCACGGAAGCGCGCGCGGCGATGCTTGCGCTTATGCGTCCCTTGGCGGCGGAAACTGTACCGCTGCAGAGCGCGCTCGGGCGTGTGCTGACACAGGACATCGTCGCCGTCCGCGATCAGCCGCCTTTTGCGGCATCGGCAATGGATGGCTATGCCGTGCGCAGCGGCGACACGCCGGGCAATCTGCGCTTGATCGGGGAATCCTCCGCCGGACATGGTTTTGAAGGACATTGCGAGGCGGGCACGGCGGTGCGCATTTCCACCGGCGCGGCGATGCCCGATGGCGCCGATACCGTCGTCATCCAGGAAGATGTCCGGCGCGATGGCGACGGCATCACTGTTCCCGCGACCGCCGCGGGCAAAAATATCCGGCCGCGCGGCTGCGATTTCACCGCAGGCACGGTCTTGCTTTCCGCCGGACGCAGGCTTGACGGCGTGGCGCTGTCCCTGGCGGCGGCATCGGGCATGGCGCAAGTGCCTGTCGCGCGCGCGCCGCGCATCGCAATCCTCAGCAGCGGCGACGAACTGGCGGCGCCTGGATCGCCGCCCAATCCCTATCAGATATTCGACTCCGGCACCTTCGGCATTGCGGGCTTGATCCAGACCTGGGGCGGAATAGCCAATCGCCTGGCGGTGGAGAAAGACGATGTCGGCGCCATTGCGCGCGCGGCGGAAGAGGGCCTCAGCGCCAGCGACTTGTTGGTGGTGATCGGCGGCGCCTCGGTCGGCGATCATGATTATGCGCGGCCGGCCCTGATGCGGTTGGGGCTCAGCTTGGCGGTGGAAAAAATCGCGGTGCGGCCCGGCAAGCCGACCTGGTTCGGCAAGACGAGCCAAGGCCTGGTGCTGGGGCTTCCCGGCAATCCCGCCTCGGCGCTGGCCTGCGCCGCCTTGTTTCTGCGACCCTTGATGGAAGCCATGCTGGGGCGCGATCCCCTGCAATGTGTCGCCACATATCGCGCGCGGCTGACGCAAGGTCTTCCCGCCAATGGTCCGCGCGAACATTATCTGCGGGCCCGGCTGGAGGTGGATGGGGAAGGGCGGCAAATCGTGCGTGCCTTCGAGGATCAGGATTCCTCTCTGATCTCGATCTTTGCCGCGGCCAATGCCCTGATCCGTTTGCCGGCCAATGCCCCGGAGCTGACCGCCGGTGCGATGGTCGATGTTCTACCGCTGGAAGGTGCATAAAGCATCGCTTTTTGGCTTTTCCACGCTGCTCTGGCGCGGCAACCGGCTTTTGGCTATCGTTATATTCAAGTGACCATAACGATGGCGCTAAGGCATGGATAGTCATTCGATAGCAGCTTCCGCATCGCCGGTCTCCGCCGCGTCGGCTTTGGGCGATGCGCGGCTTCGGTTTGACCGTACGGAGCTTGCCGGCGCCGTCGCCGATCTGGGCGTTCTGGTTCCTATCGCCGTGGCGCTTATCGTCAAGAACGGGCTATCGCCGACGGCAGTGCTTCTTCCGGCTGGAATTCTGTATGTCGTAGCGGGCTTGCTTTATCGCTTGCCGGTGCCGGTGCAACCACTAAAGGCATTCGGCGCCATCGCCATCGCCCAAGGCTTCGGCTCAGCGGAAATCGCCGCCGGCGCGCTGTTGATGGGCGGAATATTTACAGTTCTGAGCGTCTCCGGTCTGCTCGACCGCGTCGCGGAAATATTTCCAAAGCCGATCATTCGTGGTGTGCAGCTCTCGGTTGGATTGCTGTTCTGCCAACTCGCCTGGAATCTGACGACGGCGCCGCCCACGGCCTTCACCGACCATACACGGCCGGTATGGTTGCTGCTTGGAGGCGGCGCTGTTGTCGCTGTGACGGCCCTGCTGCTGCGCCGGCGCAATGTAAGCCTGGTTCTCATCGTGCTGGCGCTTATCGGTATGGTGCTGGCCTATCACGGGCCGCTGACGTTCGGACCATCGGCAATCCACATGCCGCAACTGAGCACACAGGCATTCACGGCGGCCGCAATCGCGCTGGTTCTGCCGCAATTGCCGCTGACGTTCGCCAACTCCTGTCTTGCCACCGCGGACGCGGCCCGGACCTATTTCGGTGCTGCCGCTGAACGGGTGTGGCCGGGGCGTTTGGCCTTGACTCTGGGCTTGGCCAATCTGGTTGCGGGCGGCATCGGCGGGATGCCGATTTGCCACGGCGCGGGTGGCATGACCGCCCACTACAGTTTCGGCGCTCGCACCGGCGGTGCCCCAATCATGCTGGGCGGTGTGTTGCTGGTTCTTGCTGTCGGCGTCGGCGCCAGCCTCACCGCACTCTTGAGTGGCTTTCCTCTGCCTATCCTCGCAGGCTTGCTCGCGGTTGCGGGATTGCTCCATATCACCCTGCTGAAGGATCTATCGGAGCCATTTCACTGGGCATTGGCCATAGCTGTCGGTTTGATCGGCTTTTTGAGCAACCTCGCCATTGCTCTGACGCTTGCATTGGTCGTGTGGTGGGGCGCTAAAGCGCTCGGTATTCTAAAGACCCATCGCTAAAGCAGGTTTCGCACGCGTTTTCGGGCGCCTCCCAGCCCCTATGGTATCGCTAACAATCAATCATAACACTTTGGCGAAGCAGGATTTTGCCCATCCGCATTTTCTGCCACTATGGGCGCAACCATAAGAATTTTAGGGGGTACCGTGACCGGGCTTAGCATCGAAGACCGCCGCCGGCTGGAAGATATCGGCTTCATGACCTGCATGACCCTGGTGCTGCTGGGGAACTATGCCCAGACCGGTCATTTCGGCGGCCCCTTGGCCTATACGCCCTTCAATGTCGCCGCCCATCTGGCCGGACCGGAGCATGGCGGCATGCGCTACGACTATCGCCGCCCCAAACACCCCTTTGGCGACAAGTTCATGATGGCGGCGGGGCACAGCGTGCCCACCTGCTATGCGCTTTACATGATCCTGGGGCAGGCGCTGGAGCGGAAATTCAAGCTCAGCGGCGACAAGCGTTATCAGTGCGATCCCGAAGTCGCGATCCTGCCGATCGACGCGCTGGGTTTCCGCCGCGGCGCCGGCGCGCTCAAGACGCTGCTCGCCGATCAGGGGCTGGCCGACGATCCTTTGTTTGCCCAGGCCAAGGCGCGCGGCATCAAGGCGCTGTCGGGTCATGCCGAAAGCATCGACGTTACCAATGACGTGAATGGCGGGCCCTCGGGTGTCGGCATCGCCACCGCTGCCGGCAAGGCGGCGTTCTGGGACATGGCGGGCGCGGTGGACACGCCCAAGATCATCGCTCTGGAAGGCGAATTCGCCATGACCGAGGGGCATGCCCAGGAACTTAAGACCCAGGCCTTGGCGCTCAAGGTCGGCAAGCGGCTGCGCGTCATCCTGTCGGACAACAATGCCGGCATCGACGATGTGCTGTTGGGCGGTGTGATCGACCGGAAATTCACCGGCTACAATCTGATCGATCAGTGGACCTCCTATGGCTGGAACGTGATCACCATCGAGAATGGCGGCGATTACGGCCAGGTGATCGGCATGCTGGAGGCGATGGAAGCGATCGACCCGGCCGACAAGCGTCCGGTGATCGCCATCGCCAAAACCACCAAGGGCTATTGGCCGGCGGCGTCCAACGGACAATTGACGCCCACCGTCAAGCAGATCGTCAGCTATCAAAGCCATCCTTATGGCTACAAGATGAATTCCGATTATTTCATCGCGCTCGCCAGCACATTTGAAGAGCGTTACGGGATCGAATTCGACGGCATCCGCAAGGGTCCCGTCACCAGCGAGCGCGAGCGGCTGATCCAGTTCAAGACCAATATCGACAAGGTGATGTCGGTGTTCGATCAGAACGGGCTGGGCGATTGGCTGGCCGACCGCCTGGTGCAAATCGGCGACGGCGTCAAAGACGACCGTGATGTCTATTTCGGCAACAAGCCGGATACCTTCCTGGATGACAGGCTCAAGCCCGCCAATCTCCCCAAGGACCCAGTGAAGGTCAGTGTCACCAACCGCCTTTCCGGCGCCAGCAAGGAAGTTTCGATTTCCCTGTTCAAGAAGCCGGGCGAAGCGGCGGGCGGACGGCGCGCCATCTCCGAGATCATCAAATGGATGAACTATGTCACCGAGAACCGCTTCGTCACCTTGGCGGCGGATCTGTCGGAATCCATCAATGTCGAACACGGCGCCCTTTGGGGCCATTATGATCCCGAATCCAATCCGCTGGGCACGCGGGTAAAAGCGGCGATCCAGGAAGCCGGCAATGTGGCGAGCGCAATCGGCCTTGTCAGCCAAAGCGCCAGCGTCGATCCGCACCAATTCAAAGGCGTGTGGGCGCTAAGCGGCACCTATGGCGCCTTCACGCCCTTGATGTACACGCCGGCGCGGGTTTGGAGCCAGCAGAGCCAGGACAGCCGCTTCCGCATGGGCGTGCTGCATATTCTGGTCGGGCATTCGGGGCCGGAAACGGCAGCCGACGGGCGCACCCATTTCGGCATTTTCGCGCCCCAGGTCTGGCGCTTGTTCCCGCGCGGTCAGGTCATTCACCTGAATTTCTGGGACTATAACGATGTCGCGCCCGCTTATTTCGCCGCCGCCCAGGTCGCGGCGCGCGATCCCAAGGTCAGCACCATCATTATCGAGGTGGCGCGGCCCGACAATCCGGTGGCCGACCGCAACACCTTCGCCGACAAGGACCTGTTGGCAGCCGCCAAGGGCTTTTATGTGATCCGCGATTTCGCGCCGGACAAGCCCAAGCATGGCTATGTCATCGCCCAGGGCGCCAGCTCCACCGTCAATCTGGTGAAGATCCTGCCGCGTCTGGAAAAAGCGGGGATCAATGTGAAGGTCGTTTCCACCGTCAGCGAGGAACTGTTCGATCTGCAGCCGGAGTCCTATCGCAATGCGGTTCTGCCGCCGCAGGCTTTGGTGGACGCGATGGTGGTCAGCACCGGAACGCGCCGGGTCATGCCGGCGCGCAACCTTGGGCCGCTGACCGACGCCTATTCGATGACCTCGGACTGGGACAATCAGTGGCTCACCGGCGGCCTGGAAGGCGATGTGATCGCCGAAGCGCATCTGGATCCCGAGTCGATCTTTAAGGGAATCGAACGCTTCGCAAACGAGCGCGAACAGCGTTTGGCGAAACAGAAGGCCGCCTTCGCGTCCTAGCACGCATCCTTAACGCGCCAACTTCTGTGCAAAGCCTGCCGGTTTGCTAATCGGGCTGCATACATATTGTGCAGCGCGGTAAAAATTCTGTCTTATCTTTCAATAATCTATTGCAACGCAAAAATCTCTTCGGCAAGGATTGAAGGCCGAGAGAAATCTTCGGCGGGGTCAAAGATGACCCATTTCAAATTCAGCGGAGCCTGACGGCTCCAATCCGGACAAAGGCGTCTGATCAGCGAGGCATCGCTGGCCAGGCGCCTTTTCTTTTTTGATCTCAGCCCAAGGCTGAAAAAAGGGGGACGTGAATGCGTGTTTTGTCGAAGCAGGGTCTTGCTGCGAGTGCCCTGTGTTTGTTGGGTTCGACCGCGGCACATGCCGAACTGCCGCTGGTCGGCATCATTGCGCAGGGGCGCGCGGTGATCGACTTGCGCGCGCGTTATGAGACAGTGACGGATAACAGCAAGACGCTGGACGCCAATGCCGGCACGGTGCGCGCACGGCTGGGTTATGACACCGGTTATTGGAACAGCTTCCAGCTGGGCTTCGATTTCGACCAAATCTGGAGCGTGGGCGGCGCCACTTACAACAGCACCCGCAATGGCAAGACGGCCTATCCCACGGTCGTCGATCCGGCGATGACCGCGCTCAATCGCCTGACTTTGACCTATGCCTCCGACTTCGACACCAAATTCACCATCGGCCGCCAGCGGCTTTTGATCGGCAACCAGCGCTTTGTCGGCAATGCCGGATGGCGCCAGCATGAACAGACTTATGACTCGCTTTCGCTGGTCAACACCTCGATCGAAGACCTGACCTTCACCTATGCCTATCTCTATCGCGTCAACCGTATCGGCGGCCCGGCCATTCCCGTGCCGTCCAATACCGCGGCTTCGTTGACCGGCCTGGCCAACTACTTCAAGAGCGACAGCCATGTGATGGATGCCGTCTATATCGGTGTCGATAATCTCCGGCTGGAAGCTTACGCCTTCCTGCTCGATTTCTCGGCCCCGGGTTTTGCCACCGCGCCGGCGCAGCTGACCGCCACTTCGCGCCTTTCCACCGCCACCTATGGCGGACGCGCCGATTACAGCATTGCGCTGGCCGAAGATGTCACCGGCAAGCTGACCGGCGAAGTCGCGCATCAGACCAATTACGCCAACAATCCCTTATCCATCAGCCTCAATTACTGGCTGGGCGAGGGCAGTGTGACCTACAAAGGCCTGACCGGCCTGATCGGTTATGAAGTGCTGGAAGGTAATGGCACCATCGGCTTCGCCACGCCGCTGGCCACCTTGCATGCCTTTAACGGTTGGGCGGACATGTTTCTCACCACCCCGGCCAATGGCTTGAAGGATTTCTACCTCAAGGCCGCTTACGTCCTGCCGGCGGACTTCATTGAAATGCGAAGCCTGACCGCCACGGTGTTCTACCACGACTTCACCACCGACAATCTCACCCAGGGCATCGGCAGCGAATGGGATGCCAGCCTGGAACTGGCGGTCGATCCCCAGACCTCGCTGCTGGCCAAGTACTCCGCTTATCGCGGCGCCGGCGCGGCGTTCGGCGGCTTCCCCGACAAGTCCATCTTCTGGCTGCAACTGGCCTACAAATATTGATCGCGGAGAAAACTCATGACCAATAGCATCAAGAGTCGCCGGACCATTCTCAAGGGCGCGGGCAGCGCCGCGCTACTCACGGCGGCGCGGGCTGTGGTGCCGGGCGGCGCCTGGGCGGCGACCGCCGATGGGCCGGAAACCACCGCCGCCACCTTGGGCTTTATCGCCCTGACGGATTCCTCGCCGCTGATTATTGCCAAGGAAAAGGGATTCTTCGCCAAGTTCGGCATGCCCGACGTCAAGCTGGCGAAACAGGCGTCCTGGGGCACCACCCGCGATAATATCGAATTGGGCGGCGGCCATGGCGGCATCGACGGCGCGCATATCCTCACGCCGATGCCTTATCTGATGTCGGCCGGCAAGGTGACCAAGGGCGGCAAACTGCCGGTGAATATTCTGGCGCGCCTCAATACCAACGGCCAGGCGATTTCCGTCTCCAAATATTATCAGAGCATGGGCGTGGGCCTGGATTCTTCCAAGATGAAGGCGGCCTTCGTCAAGCAGCGCCAGAACGGCGTCGACCCCAAGGTCGCGGTGACTTTCCCCGGCGGCACCCATGATTTGTGGATGCGCTATTGGCTGGCGGCGGGCGGCATCGATCCCGACAAGGACGTCTCGGTCATCGTGGTGCCGCCGCCGCAAATGGTCGCCAATATGAAGGTCAAGACCATGGAGGCATTCTGTGTCGGCGAACCCTGGAACGCCCAACTGGTCAATCAGGGCATCGGTTTCACCGCTTTGACTACGGGCGAGTTGTGGCGCGACCATCCGGAAAAGAGTTTTTGCATGCGCGCCGACTGGGTGGACAAGAACCCCAAAGCCGCCAAGGCGCTGACCATGGCGGTGATCGAGGCGCAGCGCTGGAGCGACAACCCGCAAAACCGCAAGGAATTGTGCGAGATCGTGGCGCGGCGGGAATATTTCAAGGTGCCGGTGGAAGATATTATCGGCCGCACCTCGGGCGCGATCGATTACGGCAATGGCAAGAAGGTCGAAAATTTCCCCTATCTGATGAAATTCTGGAACGACTTTGCCTCTTATCCCTTCCAGAGCCACGAGTCCTGGTTCATGGCGGAGGATATGCGCTGGGGCTTCTTGCCACCCGACACCGACATCAAGGCGATGCTCAAGACCGTCAATCGCGAGGAAATCTGGCGCGATGCGGCCAAAACGGTGAGTGTCAAGGACGCGGAAATTCCCAAATCCACCTCGCGCGGCATTGAGAAATTCTTCGACGGCAAGACTTTCGATCCGGACAATCCCAAGGCCTATCTGGCCAGTCTCAAGATCCGGAGGATTGCGTGACAATGACCATGGGAGAGGCTGCCAAGCCGGCGCGGCTCAGGCCGTGGCTGGCAGGGTTGCGCCTTCAGGACAAGGCGCGCGATTGCGCCTTGCTGGTGGTGCCGCCGCTGATCACCATCGGCTTGCTGCTTTTGCTGTGGCAGATGCTGTGCAGCCAGCCGGGCGCTTCTTTGCCGCCGCCCAGTAAAGTGATCAAAGACACCTGGCAGCTGATCAGCGATCCCTTTTTCGACAATGGCGGCACCGATGTCGGGCTGTTCTGGCAGATACTGGCCAGCCTGAAGCGGGTCTGCATCGGCTTCAGCCTGGCGGCGGTCTGCGGCGTGGCGCTGGGCGTGCTGATCGGCCAGAGCAGTTTCGCCTATCGCGGCTTGGACCCGATCTTCCAGGTTCTGCGCACGGTGCCGCCGCTGGCCTGGCTGCCGATCTCGCTTGCCGCTTTCAAGGATTCCAATCCTTCGGCGATCTTCGTGATCTTCATCACCGCCATCTGGCCCGTCATCCTCAACACCGCCGTCGGGGTGCGCCAGATTCCGGAAGACTATCGCAATGTCGCGCGCGTGCTCAGGCTCAACGGGTGGGAATATTTCTTCAAGATCATGCTGCCCGCCAGCGTGCCTTACATGTTCACCGGGTTGCGCATCGGCGTGGGCCTGTCCTGGCTGGCCATCGTGGCCGCTGAAATGCTGGTCGGCGGCGTCGGCATCGGCTTCTTCATCTGGGACGGCTGGAATTCCTCGCTGCTCAGCGAAATCATCCTGGCGCTGATCTATGTCGGCATCATCGGCTTTCTGCTGGACCGTATCATCGGCTTTTTCGGACGGCTGATTGCCGGCCGGCCGATCTAGGAGGCATGCATGCGCGGCTATCTGACAATCGAGCAGGTTGGAAAGACATTCGATACCCAAAGCGGCAAGTTCACCGCTCTGTCGAATGTCTCCCTGGCCATCGAAAAAGGCGAATTCGTCACCATTATCGGCCATTCCGGCTGCGGCAAATCCACCTTGCTCAACATCGTGGCAGGCCTGTCGCGGGCAACGACCGGGGCAGTGCTGCTGGATGGTGTGTCGGTCGATGAGCCGGGCCCGGACCGCGCGGTGGTGTTCCAGAACCACAGCCTGCTGCCCTGGCTGTCGGCCTATGCCAATGTCCGGCTGGCGGTCGACAAGGTATTCGGCAAGACCAAGTCGAGCGCCGAGCGTGACGAATGGACCAAGCACAATCTCGATCTGGTCCATATGAACCACGCCTTGCACAAGAAACCGGACGAGCTGTCGGGCGGCATGCGCCAGCGCGTCGGCATCGCCCGGGCGCTCGCCATGCAGCCCAAGATCCTGCTGCTCGACGAGCCGTTCGGCGCGCTGGATGCGCTGACCCGCGCCCATCTGCAGGACACGGTGATGGAAATTCATCAGGCGACCAAGAGCACCGCCATCATGATCACCCATGACGTGGACGAGGCGGTTCTGCTGTCGAACCGCATCGTGATGATGACCAATGGACCGGCGGCGACCATCGGCGATATCTGCCAAGTGGGACTGGATCGTCCGCGCCGCCGCCTGGAGATGGCCGACAGCCTCGAATATGCCCGCTGCCGCAAGCAGGTGCTGCAATTTCTGTATGAGCGGCATGCCAAGGCCGCGTGATCAGGAGCGACCGCAAACCCGGAGCGGCTACGCAGTGGCCGCGCAGGGCCTTCCGGCGCGACCGTAAAAGGGCTGCGTGATCATGTCTCGATTGTTGCCATGCCCGGATTTGCTACAGTCGGCCGGGGGCGCAGCAGAAGTTCATGATGGATCAGCCGAGCATATTGATCATCGACGAGAACCATGCGCGCGCCGCGATCATCCAGGACGGGCTTCGCGAAGCCGGCCATGCCAATGTCCGGTGGTTGAGTGAGACCGGCAATCTTCTCAAACAGATCGCCAAGATCGACCCGGACGTCATTGTTATCGATCTGGAAAGCCCGAACCGCGACGTGCTGGAACAGATGTTCCAGGTCAGCCGCCTGGTCAAGCGGCCGGTGGCCATGTTCGTCGACCAGAGCGATAGCGCCTCCATCCGGGAGGCGATGATGGCGGGGGTCTCGGCCTATGTCGTGGACGGCCTCCGAAAGGACCGGGTCAAGCACATACTGGACATGTGTGTGCAGCGGTTCGACGTCTTTTCGCGCCTGACCGAGGAATTGCACGAGGCCAAGACCGCGCTGGCCGACCGCAAGGTGATCGAGCGCGCCAAGGGCATCTTGATGGAAGCCAAATCGCTGAACGAGCAGGAGGCCTATGTCCTGATGCGCAAGACGGCGATGGACCAGAAGCGCCGGCTGATCGAGGTTGCCCGCGCCATCGTTCTGGCGGAAAGCATGCTCAAATGAGGCGGCCATGACGAGCAGCATCCGGGTCGGTTTTATTCCCTTGATCGATGCCGCGATTCCGATCGCGGCCAGGGAATGCGGCTTTGCCGAACGCGAGGGGCTGCAGATCGAGCTGGTGCGCGAAACATCCTGGGCCAATATCCGCGACAAGCTGATCCATGGCCTGTTCGATGCCTCCCATATGCTGGCGCCGCTGGCGGTGGCGACCAGTTTGGGGATCGGAAACGCCAAGGTTCCGCTGTCCGTGCCCTTCGGCCTGAACGCCAATGGCAACTGCATTACCTTGGCCGCCCGGCTGTATCGCGCGCTGGAGGAGGTCCTGGGGCATGCGCCGCGGGACCCGCGGCAATCCGCTCAGGCCCTCAAGCGCGTCATCGACCGGCGCAAAGCCAACGGCGATCCACCGATCACCTTCGGCGTCGTGTTTCCGTTTTCGGTCCATGCCATCATCGTCCGTCATTGGCTGCGTCTGGGCGGG
Organism: uncultured Alphaproteobacteria bacterium; assembly: GCA_902825865.1. Classification (GTDB taxonomy): domain Bacteria; phylum Pseudomonadota; class Alphaproteobacteria; order Micropepsales; family Micropepsaceae; genus Rhizomicrobium. The sequence continues at coordinate 15,940 of CADECX010000008.1, read as the reverse complement.
ATCGATCCCCACAATGACGTGCAGTTCCAGGTCGTGCCGCCGCCTTTCATGGTCGCCCGCCTGTCGGAGGGCGAGATCGAGGGCTGTTGTGTCGGCGAGCCCTGGAACAGCCGCGCCGTGGAAAGCGGCGTGGGCAGCATCGTTGTCTTCGGATCTGAGATTTCGCGCTGCGCGCCCGACAAGGTTTTGGCGCTGCGCAACGAGACGGTCGTGGAGAACCCGGAATCGATTCACCGTTTGCTGCGGACCTATCAGCTGGCCGCACGCTGGTGCCAGGATTCTTCCAATCACGCCAACCTGGCGAATATGCTGGCCCAGCCGGAATACCTGAACGTGGCGCCCAAGACCGTGCTGAATGCCTTGTCCGGCAGCCTGGCGGTCAATCGCACCGAAGCCCGTTCGGCGTCCGATTTCCTGGTCTTTCAGGGCGACGGCATCAACTGGCCCGATCCGCGCAAGGCGCGCTGGCTTTATGCCGAGATCGCCAGCGGCTTGCGCCGGCCGCTGGATGAGGGTCAGGCTCAGGCCGCGGCGGCGGTGTTTCGTCCCGATGTTTTCGATGCGGCGACCGGAAATAACGCGCTGCCGGAAGCGCAAGACCCGATTGGGCTTCATTTCGGTCCGGCTTTCGATGCTTCGGACCTCAAAGCCTATGTCGACGCCCTGGCGCGGGGATAGAATTCAGCGGCCCGCTATGCCGCCCATAGGGTCAAGATCAAGACACCCATCGCGAACGACCAATAGCCGCTCAAGGCGACCGCCAGCGCGTAGGCGATCTTGGAGCATTCTTTCTTGCGATAGGACTTGGTGCTGTTGCCGAACAGGATGACGGGTCCCGCAATCGCCATCACGGCATAGTGAAGCACGGTGGCGGTCTTGGTTTTGGGCTCGCTGGCGATCAAGCGGTAAATGCTGCCGATCAGGCCCGAAGCCGTGATTCCGGCGCCAATGGCAAACAGAAAAACGATGAAATTGTGCATCTTTCCTCGACCGGCAAGCTTTCACGCGTGCCAAATCGGGGCAAATAACTTGGCGCTGAAGGGGGCCTCGCAAGAAACGGGCAAGCGGCGAACCCGGCCGGGACTTGCCCCATTTCGAACACAGGCCTTTCAAGGTGCCGCGAAAATTCGTTACCGAGTTCCGGTTGGTGAACCGGTCTGTTGCCGCATCTCCACGATCCTTGCATCGCGGCCACGGTGTCTCCGCGTTATGGCGATGAGATGATGAAGCCCAGGTTGTGCTTTTGCGACGGCACCATCTTGCGCTGATGAATGATTCGAGTACGGGCTTTTTCCTATTGATCATTCTGTCAGAGCCGTTAGGGTGATTCTGTTGCCCGTTCTTTGCCATTTGTCGGTCTTGAAGAACTGACGTATTGCTGGGACGGTCGGGATTGATGGGGGGAATCATTAATCCGGGTTAGAGGGAGCAACATCATTGCTGTCGGATATTGTGGTGCGGAGGTCTGCCGTTGGATAGGCTCCCGCAAGGAGCCTCGTCGTCTCCCGAAAGCGACACCCTAAATCGTTTTAACGCGTATTTTGAGCTGGTTTCAGCCAATACGCGGGCCCTGATGGAAGCCGCTTTCGCGCTTCGTTATCAGGTCTATTGCGTCGAACGGAAGTTCGAGGATCCGGCCCGGCAACAGGGCGGGCTGGAGACCGACCAGTTCGACCGTCATGCCGTTCACAGCCTGCTCTTCCACCGCTCCTGCGAGGAAGCGATCGGCACGGCCCGCCTGATTCTGCCCGAAGCACGGCCCAACAGCCTGCCCATTCAGCAATTGCTCAAGAACCACGGCCTGAATGCGGCCGATTATTTCCCCAGCGAGGCAACCGCGGAGATATCGCGTTTCGCGGTCTCGAAGGAATTCCGCCGCCGCGATTTCGGTCTTGAGGCGCCCCTCAGCGCCGAAGCCGACCGCGAACGGCGCAGTTACCTGCCGTGTCTGGGTCTGGTTCAGATTCTGCTGCGGCAAAGCATCGATCTTGGGGTCGAATATTGGGGGGCGGTCATGGAGCCGCAATTGTTGCGCTGGCTGGCGATGCTGGGGATTTGCTTTGAGCCGATCGGGCCGATGGTTTCTCATCACGGCCTGCGCCAGCCCAGCTATTGCCATCTGCCCACCATGTTGCGCGAATTGGCCCGGACCAAGCCCGAATTCTGGTATGTGGTGACAAATGGCGGCGAATTGGTTTATGCGCCGGCCGTGGCGGCCGATCTCAGGCAGGTCGCCTAAGCGGCCCGACCGGCCTCGCGCACATACTGGACCGCGATGCCGTCCTGATGGTGCCGCACGACGCGCCCGCGGGTGCGTCCCAGGTTGATGATCTCGCCCACCTGCGGACGAATGGACGTCCTCAGCGATACGCCGTCGAGCGAGATATCGAGCACATCGCAGGAAATATGCTCGCCATTAGCCCGGGTGATGCTGCCGCTGATCAGGGACGGCATGCGGGAATGCTGGCGCATCTGGGTCACGCCGGCGACGCCGTCGGCAGCGAAGGATTTTATCATGTCCTTCAGCCGGCCGCGCTTGCCTTCGCCGATGGCGAATTCCAGCGCCAACTGTCCGCTGGCATGGACAATCGTCTTGCCTTCAAAGCGTCCGAAATTCTCGATGTACAGGACCAGCGTGAGGCCGACGGGAAACTTCGCATCGCATTGCACCGCCGCGCCGCCCGCCGACAGATTCAGGACTTTGCACTCAACCGATTGCTCGTTGAGCGGGTTGAACAATTGGCCCGGCAAGAAGAGCTTGATGCGCTCATACTTGCGGTTGTCATGGGCCGGCGTCGATGCCATTGCTACTCCTCCAGGTCGTTGGCATCAGAGTGTTCCAAAGCCATTAGAAGCGGGTTTTGCGAACCGCTAAAAAAGCCGCAGGGAGGTTAACCGTCTTGGCGCGGCGCGGCGTCGGGACCGGCGATAAGCGCGGCTTTGCGCCCGCGACACCGCCCTATCACGATTAACGCGGCAGTCCGGCCGTGTTTCTACCTATGGAATTTCCGAGCCTCTCAAACCGCGATCCCAAAACGGGTCAGGTCCGGTTTTCGGCTGCGTCCCGAAAGGCCGCGGGACAGCGGGCGCGCCTGCTCCAAGAGTTTTGCGTTGTTAACGCTGCGCTTGGCGGAAAAGCGGATTGGATTGTGTCCGCTTAACCGGAAACCCAACTTTTTGGCGTGTCGGCATCAAACTTGCTGTCCAATAGGGCATGACCAAGAAGCGTTTCAAATTGAGCATGGCGGCACTGGGCCTGTTGGCGGCCTTCTTCATGGTGCTGATTGCTGTGTTGCTCGCCCCCACTCTGGCCTCGGCCAACAAGGACGGGGGAAAGCATCATGACGGCATGCCGGGCTCCGGTCATCCCATTGGTGGTCCTGGCGGTCCGGGCGGCGCGCATGGTTCGCCCGCCGGGGATGGCTGGAACGCGTTCGGCCACCAACACGGCAATGCGCATGACACGCCCTTCTGCGTGGAAGGCGGCGTCTATCCTTGCGCGATTTTGGATGACCCCGACGCGTTTGACGGCGGCAATCCCGACAACTTTGAGAGCGGCTATCCCGGCGGCGGCGCGCAGGGTGGCGAAGGCTCGCCCAACGACAATGGTCACTATACCACCAACTATTGGAGCGGCGGCGCTCCCGGCGGCGGTGCGGGCGGTGGCGGTTCTGGCAGCGGCGTGGGCGATGGCGGCAACAAGGCCGGCTCCGACGAATCCGGCGACAAGGCCGGCGACAAGAGCAGCGATGAGCCTGAGGATAAGACTGGGGACAAGACCGGCGACTCCGATCCCGAGATTCCGCTGCTGGCCCTCACGCCGCCCGAAGACGAAAAGCCCAATGAATTCGTTGACCCGAATTTCGGCGGCGGTGACGACGACCAGCCCAAGACCGAAGGTGGGCCTGAGGACGAAAATACGCCGGTCACCGAGATTAGCGTGACCGAAGTGCCCGAACCGCTGACCCTGTCGCTGTTCGCGGTGGGATTGGCGGGCGCTGCCAGCCTGCGCCGGCGTTCCCGCGAGGCCTAGGCCTAGTTGCGATAAGCGGCAAGCGCCTCGACGGTGTCGATATCGGCCAGGGGCGCATCGTTTCCCGCTTCGATCTCCAACACCTGATCGCCATGGGCTTGCATGACGTCGCGGGCGCCCTTGTCGCCTGTCACCCTCATCAGTTCCCCGAAAAATCGCCGGGCCCATAAAACTGGGTGACCGCGCCGCTTTCCCGTGGCCGCAACACATATCGCGCCGGGATCGAAGGCCGCGATCAGGCGGTCGATCAGCCCGTGTGTGATGTCGGGCATGTCGCCCAACAGGATCATGGCGCCGTCACAGTCCTCAGGCACCGCCGCCAGGCCGGCCCGTAGCGAGCTGCTGAGGCCTTCCGCGAAGCGCTCATTATGGACAAGCGCGGCCCGAGAGCCAGCCAGCGCGGCAGCGATCTTGTCGGCCTGATGTCCGGTGACCACCAGGATGGGGTCCAGCCGGCTTGCGGCGGCGGCATCGACCGCCCTTGCGATCAGGGGCTTGCCCCGCACCGTTTCGATCAGCTTGTTGCGGCCCATCCGGCTCGAAGTCCCGCCTGCCAGCACGATGCCGGCGATACGGGGCGCCCGGACGGACCGCCGCAGCCGGACCAGTTCGGCCAGGATGGCGATGGCGATCTCGCTGGGGGAACGCGCGCCGATGGCCAAGCCGACCGGACCCTGGATGCGGGCAAGCTGGGATTGCGAATAGCCTTGGGCCGCCAAGCGCGCCAGACGGCGGGAATGGGTCCGTGTCGAGCCCAGCGCGCCGATGTAGAAAGCGGAGGAGGGCAGGGCCTGCGCCAAGGCGCTGTCGTCCAGCTTGGCGTCATGGGCCAGCACCACCAGGGCGCTGTGTTGTGTGAGCGGCTGCGCCGACAGGGCTTCATCCGGCCAGGCGCGTTGCAGGCTGATGCCGGGAAAGCGTTCCTCGGTGGCATAGGGCGCACGCGGATCGATCACCCGCACCCGGTATCCTGCCGGGACGGCAAACGCCGCCAGCGCCTGAGCAATATGCACCGCGCCGACGACCACAATTTCCCAGGGCGCGTGATAGACGGTCAGAAACCAGTCGCCATCCTCCAATGCGATACGGCGGCTTGCGTCGTCCCGGACGGCCCCAGCCGCCGCTTGGCCCAGCGGAGAGGTGTCGGATGCGGGGTCAAGCAGCCTTTCCTCGCCACTGGCCAAATGCAGGGCGCGAACCAAGGCGCGTCCTTCGCGCCGTGCCGCCATCAATCTTTCCAGGGTCGCGCGTTGCATGTCAGGTGATGGGCTCGACCAGAATTTCGATTTCCCCGCCGCAGAGCAGGCCGGGCGCCAACAGGCCGTCGCTGACACCGAAGCTGGCGGTGCGGTTTTTACCGTCGCTCAGAACCGCTTGCGCCAGTTCGATAACCGCATTCTCGACGCAGCCCGCCGACACCGATCCTTCAAAGGCGCCGTCATCGCGCACCACGATATGGCTGCCAAGCTGGCGCGGCGCCGAGCCGGAGGTTTTGACCACCGTGGCCAGGGCCACCTTGTGGCCGCGCGCCAGCCAGCCGGCGGCCACCGCCAGGACATCGGCCTCAGTGGCCGGAAAGGACATGTGATCCCCCAATGATGGACAAGTCTGGGTTATTCTAGCGGCGCTGCCGCGGCGGCGGCGAGTCGTTTGACACCAGCCGCAAAGCTAAAGCAGTTCAAAAGAGGTTCGTAATAAGTGGCTGAAATATCGCACTTTTTTGAAGGAGGTTTCTGCCGTATACTATGAGCATGGCTGCGGACATCCGGCAAGCACATGGCCTCATCGACCCGTTCGGCCGAACGGTCGATTATGTCCGCGTGTCGGTCACCGACCGCTGCAATCTTCGCTGCACCTATTGCATGAGCGAGGAGATGAAATTCCTGCCCAAGGCGCAGCTTTTGAGCCTGGAGGAGCTGGACCGTGTCTGCACCGCCTTTGTGCGGCGGGGTGTGCGCCATCTGCGGCTCACCGGCGGAGAGCCGCTGATGCGGCGGGGCTTCCTGGACCTGGTGCGGGGCCTGTCGCGGCATCTGGACAGCGGCGCACTGGACGAGCTGACCCTGACCACCAATGGCGTACGGCTAAAGGAGTTTGCGCAAGGCCTGTACCAGGCCGGCGTGCGGCGGGTGAATGTTTCGCTGGACAGTCTGGACCGCGCCACCTTTGCCCGCATCGCCCGCGCCGATTGCCTGGCGCAGGTGCTGGACGGCATCGCCGCGGCGCAGGATGCGGGATTGAAGGTCAAGATCAATACCGTGGCGTTGAAACGCGACAATGCCAACGACCTGCCTTCCATCATCCGCTGGGCGCATGATTGCGGCATGGACATCACCTTGATCGAGACCATGCCGCTGGGCGCGGTCGACGAGGACCGCACCGACCAGTTCCTGTCGCTGGCGGAGGTGCGCCGCGAGCTGGAATCCTATTGGACCCTGACCGAATTGGGGATGCGGACCGGCGGGCCGGCGCGCTATGTGCGGATCGCCGAAACCGGCGGCAAGCTGGGCTTCATCACGCCCCTGACGCACAATTTCTGCGAAAGCTGCCACAGGGTGCGCATCACCTGCACCGGCACCTTGTTCATGTGCCTGGGCCAGGAAGGTTCGGAGGATTTGCGCGGACCGCTGCGCGCTTCGGCCCAGGATGATTTGCTCAATCAAGCGATCGACCGCGCGCTCGCCGCCAAGCCCAAATCGCATGATTTTCTTCTGCCTGTGCGCGGCGCCAAACCCGCCGTCAAGCGGCACATGTCTGTCACCGGCGGATAGCGGCGGTTACGACAGGTCCGTCAGCCCGCGGCCGATGGCGATACGGACGAGATCGGACGTCTGTCCGGCGCCCAGCTTTTCCTTGATGCGGCTCAACGTGTTGGCCACCGTCTTGTAGGCGATGCCCAGTTTGGCCGCGATTTCCGACAGGCTGTTTCCCGCCGCCAGCAGGCGCAGGATTTCGATATCACGCTCGGTGAGCGGCTTAAGATAGGCATCCTCGACCACATCGCGGATGGCCATGTCCCGCTGGATGCTCTTTTCGACGGCGATGCCGCCGCCCAGCACGGCATCCACCGCTTCCAGAAACTCCTCCGGCATGGCGTTCTTGCTGACAAAACCCTGGGCGCCGGCCTCCAGCGCCTTGGTGGCATAAATCGCCTCGGCATGCTGGGAGAAGATCAGGATTGGGACTTTGGGAACCGCGCGCACCAGGCGCCGCAGCAGTTCCAACCCTCCGAGACCCGGAAGATTGAGATCCAGCACGATGAGATGGACGGGCCCGTCCAGCACCGCGCTCATCGCCTCTTCGCCGCTCGCGGCTTCCAAAACCTCGATATCCGGCCGTTCGCTCAACAGCCGGCGGATTCCGGAACGCACAATGGCGTGATCGTCGACGACCAGAAGGCGCGTCATGCCGGTTCAACCTCCCGTGCCAGGGGCAGGACCGCGCACAGCCGCACGCCATGGCCGGGAATGTTTTCGATATCGAGTTTGCCTTTCAGCGCGAGCACGCGCTCGCGCATGCCGGAAATTCCGGCCTTGCCCAAACTCAAGGGTGCAAGGCTGATATCGTCCTCGGCGCTGGCCTTGGTGCCGCCGCCGTCGTCCTGCACGCTCACCGTCAATTCTCCGGCGCCGGATTGAATGTCGACGCGGACAAGCGCCGGATTGCCATGGCGCACCGCATTGCTGACCGCTTCCTGGACGATGCGGTAAGCGGCCTCCTCATGCCGGCGTTCCAGCGTGCCGTGCAGGCGGATATTGCGTTCAAAACGGATTTCCGGATTGCGGCGGGTCCAAAAGGCGATCAGATCGCCGACCGCCGCTTCCAGGCCGAATTCCAGCTGCGTCACGGGCCGCAGTTGTCGCAGAATATTGCGGACATGACGCTGGATGTGGACGACGGCCTCGCGCACCGAGGCGCTGAGGCGCGAGGCTTCCGGCGTGTCGATCTTGCCGATGGCCTTGGCATCGACCTGGAGCGCGAACAGGTAAGGCCCGACCTCGTCATGAAGGTCGCGGGCGATTTCGGCACGCTCCTCTTCCTGGGCATTCTGCAATTGGGCGTAAAGCTGGCGGTTGGCGCTCGAAAAAGCCGACAGTTGCGAGGCCATGTGATTGAAGCCCTGGGCCAGGCGGGCGAATTCCGGCGGGCCTTTGACATCCATGCGGGTTTCATAGCGGCTGTCGGAGATTGCCTGGAGGCCGGTCTGGAAGCGGTCCAGGAAGCGCGATGCCGCGCCCACCGCCAGCGACACCACCGCCATGGTCGAGACGCAGAACAGCAGCATGATGACAAAGGCGTCGCGCACATGCCCCCACACCTCGGCGAGCTCACTGCTGGGGACGCTGGTGAGCACCACCACGCAGGGAAAGCCGGGCAGGGCGATGGGAATGCGGGTGGTTAGCGGCGGCGGCGCCATCAGGCGGGCGAACCAGGCCGGGGCCGGATCGGACAAAGGTCCGATGTCGGATTGCACGATGACCTTGCCTTTTTCGTTGACCAGCGCCGCCCGCACATGGCGTTGGCCCTGAAAGCTGGAAACCACTTCGCGCAGGGTGACGGTATGCTGAACGTCGGAGCGCAGCGTGTCGCGCACCGATTGCGCCGCGCCGCTAAAGGCGGTGCGCACTTCCAGATCGATCAGGGCATGCGCATGGATCGAAAGCAGGACCGCGCCCGCCAGCAGGGACAGGACGAGAAGGGCGGCAATCGAGCCCAGAACGCGGAATTTCAGCGACATCGGCCTCTTTATAGCCCAGGACGGCAGGAGGCGGGGCAGCCGCCGCACGGGATTTTTTCCCGCCAAGGGCTGCCGGCGCAGGCTTGGGCCGGCAATCCTGAGATGGTCAGGATAAGGTCCTGGTTTTCTTGGCTAAATACCATTTCCGCGCTGACCATTTTTTGCAATATGGCTGCCATTTGGATATTCTCATGCCCCAGGAGAAAGGGATTCGGCTTGGCCGCAACCGGGCCGGATTCCTTGGGCATCATCGCGTTCGACAAATGAGGATAGTGGTTATGAAGCTTTGGATTGCTTGCGCATTGGTGGCCGGTTCCGCCACGTTGCTGTCCGCGCCCGCCATGGCCGCGGGATGTACGACAGGCTGCACGATTCAAACGAAAAAAGCGTCGAAAAATCCCGGTAAGTTCGACTATGTGCTGAGCTGCATAGAAGATTCCAGCGGCGATGAGCTCATTAGCCACGTTACCGCGGCAAACGATGTCGAAGCCAAGGCCCTTGCCAAGAAGAAATGCTGAGCCTGAGCCGGGGAAAGCTGCGGCGGTGACGGACGTCACGCGGCGCCGCCTCTTTCAGCTTTCCTTGCTGGGCGTGGCATCTGGGACCTGCCGCGCCCAAGCGCAGCAACACAAGATCACCAAGGCAAGCAAGAAAGTCGCGGGCTATATCGACAGGAAAACCGACAGCACGCAGAACTGCATCGCGTGCCATTTCTACCTCGACCCCATCGAATGCATGCTGGTCGAAGGGCCGGTCAGCCCGTGGGGCACTTGCAACTATTTCGCCGACTGAAGCTATGCCGAGCTGATGTTGTCGGCGGGGCCCGCTTCTTTTTCCGCGTTTTCCGATTGCGCCGTCAAAGTATCCAGCCATTTCACGATGGCGGTCTGGTCCGCGCCATATCCCAGCCGCGCTTCCGCCTCGCTCAGGGCCTTTTGCGCCGGCGTCATCAACGGCAGCGTCACGCCGGCGGACTTGGCCAGCCGCGCCGCAAGCTCGACATTGGCGCGCAGAATTCCAAGCGAATGTCCGCTCTTGAAGCGGCGCGCCGCCATGTCGTTCCGCAACATTTCGGGCAGTTCGGACCCGCCCAGCGCGTCGCAAACGCCGAGCAGGTTGGCGGCTTCAAAACCGAACTGCGCGCCGAGCTGGATTGCCTCGCCCGCCGCCAGCAAGCGAACCGCGCGCATATAATCCGCGATCGCTCCGGCCGCCTGGGCGGAACCGGGGGCGCCGGCGCGGATGATCTTCGCTGCAAGCTTTTCCAGCACAGGCCGGGAGCGTTCCACCGCATTGTCCTCACCGCCCACGATCAAGGTGAGTTTGCCTTCGCCGGCGGCATCCGGTGTCCCAAAGGCCGGCGCGTCGACCAGATCGACATTGTGGGATTTCAGCTCCTTGGCCAGGGCGACGGTTTCCATCGGATCGGTAACACCGAGATCGATCAGGATGCCGCCGCGGCTGAAACCGGTCGCCAGTCCCTGCCAGCCAAAACAGACGTCGCGTATCGCGGCCGCCGAGGGCAGGACGGTGACGATGACGTCGCTGCTCTGCGCCATCATCTTGGGCGAGCCGACATGAAGGCCACCCCAATTGTTGGAGAAGACGCGCGGGGTTTCCTCGGACAGATCGTAAATTTGCAAGGTGTGAAAACCGGACCACAAGAGGCGCATCGCGACACGCGAACCGAAAGCGCCAAGACCGATGATACCTACCCTCAATGCGGACATAGCGGACGTCTTTCTACCAGCCTGCTTGCCGGGGCGGCATCAGGAAGCGCTTATCTTAAGCGCTTCATCGAGCAGGAAAAGGTCGGTCAGCAGCGCGCGCAGATGGATCGATGCGTTGAGGTTGTCGACAAGCTGTGAGCTGATATTGGGCTGGGCCAGAACCAGGTGCAGGGCCGCTCCGGCCTTGACCGCATCGCCGCGCACCACGTCGAGAAATTTCTGGGCGGCATCCCCGGGAAGCTGCGCGGCGGCGATCACCGCCAGCGCGCCTTCGGCGCGTTGCAGATACGACCGGATGCCCGCGCTGGACTTGTCCTCCTCGGTGCGGCGGCCCTGCGCGGCATAAGCCAGCATGAATTCGTAAGTCTCCTCGACGGCCTCCATCGCCCCGTCCAAGTCCATAACGCCTGCCGTGCTGGAAGAACTCATTGCTGCTCCTTGAAAATCACGTTTGCTCCTGCTTGCCGGATGACGCTCAGGCGTCCTCTTTGGCTTTCCACCGTTTTGGATCGTGGTGGTCGAGATATTCCTTGGAGGTCATCCAGCCGCGGAACATGGAACGCGTCAGCCGCCATTCGTCTGGACGAAGCGCGAAATAGATATGGATCATCACCATGGTGATCAGGGCCATGGCCCCGAAGCCGTGAATGGCATAGATCACGCCCCATTGCGTATCACTGAACCAGTAGGGGTCTCGCCGCCACCAGGGCGTGTCGATCTTCAGCAACATCAGAAGGCCGGTTCCGATGGCGGCCAGGATCAGGAGGGAGACACCCAGATGATAAAGTTTCTGCGCCGGCGTGTATTTTCCCGGTTTGCCGCCTCCCGTGATGTCCCGCAAGTCCTGGCCGCCCAGGAACATCGCCCAGATATCCTGCCAGCAGACGGCGCGGATAATGTGAAACAGGACGGCGAGGGTCAGCACCACGCCCGTGATCCAGTGCAGATCGAGCCATTCGAATTTCCAGCCCAATATCGGCAGGAAGGCCGTCGCCATCAGGATCAGAACGGACAGCGCCATCAGCCAGTGATATATCCGGTCGATCAGCTTGTGGCGCAGGACGCGGCCGGTCGGCGCCGGGTCAGGCCTGGTTATGTCGGGTGTGCTCATCCTGGCTTGTTCCTAAAACCGCGATCAATGACTGGCGCGCTCACCGGTTTTGGTGACAGCCTTGAAAACGGCGTGCATCAGGATGAACGCCGCGCCGGCCGCGGCAAACCATAGCAAAAGATCGTAGGAAGCGCCGATAATAACGTCGCTGCCTCCATAAATGGAGTTGGCATGGCGGAAGAGCTGCACGCTTTGCCTCAGGCCTTGGCGTCGCGGACGGCGCGTGTCACGAGGTTTGCCATCAGGGGGATCTTGAAGCCGTTATAATTGAGCGGCCTTGCCCCGCGTGTGGCCGAATTGCCGGCCAGCTTGGCGACGGTCTCGTTCATCGGCTGCCCCTTGAGGATTTCCTCGACCGCGGTCAGGCGGCGCGGCACGGCGCTGACGCCGCCGCAGGCGATGCGGCTTTCTCGTATGACGCCGTTCTGCACCTTGAGCGCCGCCGCCACGTTCACCAGGGCAAAGTCCCAGACGTTCCGGTCCGCGACCTTCTCGAAATAGAAATGGGACCCGGCCCATGTGTTGGGAATCCGGATGGCGACCAGAATTTCCTCTGGTTTTGTCGAGGTCATGTGCGTGATGTCGATCTTCGGCCCGACATAGAACTCCTCGCTGCCGACAACCCGCTCTCCGCTGGAGCTGCGCAAGACATACTTGGCGTCCAGCGCCACCAGGGCCGGGGCGCCGTCGGACGGCGTCACCGCCACGCAGCGGTCGGATTCAAACAAGGCGTGTTCGCGGTTGATGCCTTCCGGGGTGTCGGCATAGCAGGTGGTGCCGCCCGCCCGGTAACAGGGCAGGCCATAGCGGTAATAAAGACAACGCGCATCCTGGGAGGCGTTGCCGCCGATGGTGCCGGCATGGCGGATCTGGGGACTGGCGACCTTGGCGACGGCGTCGGCCAGCAGCCGGTACTTGGTTTTGATGATCGAATTGTTCTCGATGTCCGTCAGGGTGGTCAGGGCGCCGATTTCCACGCCATCGGCGGTTTCCTTGATCCCCTGCATCTCCGCAATGCCGCTGAGATCGATCACGGCCTTGGGACGCTTGATGCGTTCCTTGAACCACACCAGGCTGTCATAGCCCCCGGCCATCTTCCACGCGTCTTTTCCGTAACTGTCGAGAATGGCCAGAGCGTCCTTGACCTGCGTGGGTTGGAACAGCTCGAAGTTCGGCATCATATCTTTGACGACCATGGCTGGTTCTCCTCAGACCGCGTTGACTTGGAGGGGCTTGTGCGCCGGTGGGCGCCCCGCCAAGTGATTGAGGATCATGTCCGGCGAGACCGGGGTGCGGTTGAACAGATGACCGCCCAAGGCATCGGCGATGGCCGATGTAATAGCGGCGGCGCCGGAGCCCAGGACCGGCTCACCCACGCCCTTCACCCCGATGGGATTTTGCGGGTCCGGTTTTTCGACCGCCGCCCAGGCAACCTCGACGGGAACGTCGAGATAGGTCGGCAGCTTGCCTTGATGGAAGCCGACCGAGGCCGGAATGCCCAGCTTGGGATCATAGATATGGCGTTCCATCACCATGCCGATGCCCATCACGTTGCCGCCGGAAATCTGGTGACCCAGGCCCAGGGGATGCAGCACGGTGCCGCAATCGGCGACGCACAGCATTTCCTTGATCTCGAATTTTCCGGTTTCAACGTCGAGTTCGATCTCGGCGATGGTGGCGGACAGGCCGGGGGTAACGCCAACGCGGGGAAGATTATCCTTGGCGACCGCGATCAGGCCCGATCCCGCGATCATCGCAACCGAGTTTTTGGTGATGGGATTGAGGTCCTCGGGGACCTCCTTGCCGACATATTTGCCGCCAAGCTCGACCGCCTTCTCAACCGCCTGCTTGTAGGTGATGGACTTGCTGGCGTCCGACTTATGGACCACCTTTTCCTTGCCCAGTTCGTAATCGGCGGCGGCGCCGCCCAGACTCTTGGCGGCGATGTCGGTGAGCTTGTCCTTCATGTCCAGCGCCGCGACATACATGGTGCGGGATTGGGTCGAGCAGCTGAGACTGCCGGCTTGCGGCGAGTTGAACGGCAGGCCGCGGCGGGTGTCGCCGCGCTCAACGACGGTATTTTCCCATTCATAATTCAGCAGGTCGGCGGCGACGCGGGCCGTCGCCGAATGGGAGAAGGTACCCAGATTTCCGATGCCGGTATGGATGTGGAGAACGCCGTCCGGCGTGATGCGCAACAACCCGTCAAAGCCGTTGGTTCCGGCGGAATGATAGCCTTGGCCGATGCCGATGCCGGTCACCTTGTTGCCGACGCGCTGGCCCGACTTGGCCTTCTTCTCATTCCATTTGAAGAGCAGGGCCATTTTGTCCAGCGCTTCTTTTTGGAAGGCGCTGGTCAGAGGACCGCGTTCCTTGCCGACCGTGCCCTTGGAATCGGGCGCGTTGATCCTGCGGATCGCGATACGGTCGATGCCGAGCTGGCGGGCGGCCTTGTCCATCATGGGTTCGACCAAGGCGGCGAACTGATTTTCGCCCGGGCCGCGATGGGCGCCGACCGGCACGGTGTTGGTCAGAACCGGAACGCTGCGGAATTTCACCGCATTCGGCTGATACATAAGAGTGAGGGCATTGCCGGCAGCGCGGAAATCGCCCGCCGTTGCCGAAGGACCGCTTTCCTGCACCAGGTACATGTCGGCGGCCAGCATCTTGCCGTCGGCGCCGAAGCCCATCTTGATATAGCCCTGGAAGCCGGGCCGGGCGGCGCCGATGCCGTATTCGTCCGTCCGCGTGATGCGGTGCATCACCGGGCGGTTGATTTTCTTGGACAGCAAGGCGGCGACCGCCATGTTGGGATAGCCGGGAATCTTGCTGCCGAAGCCGCCGCCGCAATATTCCGCGATCAGCACCAGATTTTCCGGTTCAATGCCGATATAGCGGGAAATATTGGCGATCGCGGAGGTGTGGCTCTGGTTGGAGCCGTGCAGGAAGCACTTGCCGCCCTGCCAGTAGGCAAAGGAACTGCGGGTTTCCATGCAATTGTGGGAATAGGTGCCGGTGACGAAGGTCTCCTCGATTGTCACCTTCGCGGCCTTGAAGCCGGCATCGACATTGCCATAGCTCCATTCTTCCGCCGCGCGTCCCATCGGCAGTTTGGTTTCGCCCGCGGCGGCAAAGTCGGAGGCCTCCCATTTCACGGTCTGCAGCGCGATCTGGCCGGCGGCGACATTGCCGGCGGAGCGTGCATTGGGGCCGCCGGGGAAAAGGCTTTCCAGCGGATCGATCACATGCGGCAGTTGTTCGTAGTCGATCTTGATCGCTTCCAGCGCTTCCGCCGCTATCAATTCGCTTTCCGCCGCAATCGCCAGAATCGGTTCGCCGATATAATGAACTTCATCCTTGGCCAGGATCGGCGGCGCGGGCGGCGGGAATTCCGGAACATCGTCGGCGGTGAGAATGCCCAGCACGCCCTGCATTTTCAGCGCCGCCGAGGTGTCGATACTGCGGATCCTGGCGTGCGGAATGGAGCTGGTCAGCATCTTGCAGAAGACCATATTGTCGGCGCGGAAGTCTTCGGCATATTTCGCGCGGCCGGTGATCTTGGCCTCGACATCCACGGGCGTGAATTCTTTTCCGATCAGATTGTATGCCATGGCTTAGGCCTCCCGCGAGGCGGTCATGACCGCCTTGAGATAATGGTCATAGGCGCCGCAGCGGCAGAGATTGCCCGACATTCCGCGGCGCGCTTCATCGACAGTCGGTTTGGGATTGTGCTTGAGCAGCGCCACCGCCGCGACGACCTGGCCGGGTGTGCAGAAGCCGCACTGCGGTCCCAGTTCGGTGATCATCGCCTTCTGGACCTTGTGCAACTCGCCGTTGGGGCCTTCGATACCTTCAATCGTGGTGATCTTCCGTCCCCGCACGCTGTGGGTCAGGGTGGAACAGGAATAGGTCGAGACATCGTCGACCATCACCGAGCAGGCGCCGCATTCCGAATGGTCGCAGCCGATCTTGGTGCCGGTCAGTCCCAGCTTGTAGCGGACGGTATGGGCCAGGGTTTCCTGCGGCAGCACATCGACACGGCGTTCCCTGCCGTTGACGTTCAAGGTGACCAGCCGTTCGACCGCGCCGGATACCGAGCCTCGCGAGCCAAAGCGGTCATAGACGATATAGCCGGCGGCCGACACGGCGATGCCGGATGCGATGACGCCTTTGATGACGGTACGTCGCGAGGCGCGAATGGAAGTATCGGATCCGGTCTTGTTCGAGTCGCTGTCAGACATGAGGGCCCCTGTGAAAAGAACCGAGGTGGATTCCTTAGGCGCGTGACGGGATCAGCAGAAGACGAAAAGATAACCAGCCACGCGCGT
>CADECX010000007.1:11637-95261 GCA_902825865.1 uncultured Alphaproteobacteria bacterium | reverse complement strand
GTGCCGGTGCCCGGGCGCGCTCGATCAGCTGGCCCTTGTCCATCTCCAATTGGCGGGTGGCATGGTCGGCGGCCTTGGGATCGTGGGTGACCATCAGGATGGTCTTTTTGTGCTGGCGGTTGAGCTGCTGCAGCAGGGACAGAATTTCATCCGCCGTGGCGCGGTCCAGATCGCCGGTGGGCTCGTCGCAGAGCAAGAGAGGGGGATCGGCGACGATGGCGCGCGCGATGCCGACACGCTGCTGCTGGCCGCCCGACATTTCGCCGGGCTTGTGGCCGGCGCGTTCCTTGAGGCCGACAATCTCCAGCGCGATCTCGACCCGGCGGGCGCGTTCGGCCTTGGAGAGATTGGTGAGCAGCAGCGGCAGTTCGACATTGCCCGCCGCCGACAGCATGGGCATCAGATTGTAGAATTGGAAAATGAAACCGACATGGCCGCCGCGCCATTTGGTGAGCTGGCCGCCCGACAGCGATTCCAGATGCTCGCCGCCCACGATCACTTCGCCGGAATCGGCGTGATCCAAGCCGCCCACCAGATTGAGGATGGTGGTCTTGCCCGAACCGGAGGGACCCATCAGCGAGACAAACTGTCCGGCGGGAATATCCAGGCTGAGGCCATGCAGGACGGGCACCGATTCCTTGCCCCGGCGATAGGTCTTCACAATATTGCGCAAGGAGATGGCGGCGGACATGAAAAACTCCCTTTGGCGATCTGGCCCAGGTTACACGGGCATTTCTAATTTGTCATACTATGTAGAATATATAATATTTTGACACGCTGTCATGCCTTGACAGGTATCTTGCATAGAACGATAGTAATGTCCAGATTGATTTTTGACAAATTCATTGGGGAGGGAGGTGAACGTACTGACGAAACGTCAGCACAAGAGAGTCTTCTGGGTCGCGCCAGAGGGTTCTTCAACAATGGAGCGATTAGGGCGCCGTTGAATGCTCTTCAGCGGCGCTTAAAAACTTGATGCGCGCACAAAACATTTTCTGAATTGGTTTTTAGATCGTGCCGGAGACTGAAATGCGCCGCTTGGGAAGCAAGCAGGGGACTGTCGGATATGCTGAATCGCCGTGATTGCTTATTGGGTGCGGTAGGGTTTGCCGTGCTAGGCAGCGATTGTCTTGCGGCGCCTGCGATGGAGCCCATTCAAGCCATGCTGAAGCAAGCCGTCGGCACGCGCGATGCGGTTGCCGGCATGATTGCGGTTGTCGTGGACGAAAGCGGCACCCGGATGACGGCGCATGGAAGTTCCGGCGTGCCCGGCCTGGCGATGGACGGCGATGCGGTGTTTGAGATCATGTCGAACACAAAAGTGCTCACTTCTCTGTTGCTTGCGGACATGGCGTCTCGTGGTGAGGTGGCTCTCGACGATCCCGTCGCGAAATATCTCCCGCCATCGACTCTTCGGGAGCGTGGGCGGCCGATCACGCTTCTCGATCTGGCGACCTATCGTTCGGGCCTGCCGAACATGCCCGGCAATTTGCCGCCCAACTGGTATGCCCGTCCCAA
Organism: uncultured Alphaproteobacteria bacterium; assembly: GCA_902825865.1. Classification (GTDB taxonomy): domain Bacteria; phylum Pseudomonadota; class Alphaproteobacteria; order Micropepsales; family Micropepsaceae; genus Rhizomicrobium. The sequence continues at coordinate 93,743 of CADECX010000007.1, read as the reverse complement.
TCCCCTGGCGGACTATAGCGAGGCCGATCTGTTCGAGTTTCTTTCGGGCTATGTGCCGAAATACGAGCCGGGCACGCATTATGAATATGCCAATCTCGGCTTTGGCTTGCTGGGCATTGCGCTCGCGCGCCGTGCCGGAAAAAGTTACGAAGCGCTGCTGATCGAGCGTGTTTGCGATCCGCTGGGCCTTGCTCACACGCGCATTACGCTGACCGGCGAGATGCAGCGCCATCTTGTGCAAGGTCATGATCTCAATCTGAAACCAACGCAGATCTGGGATTTTCCGGCCATCCCGGGAGCGGGTTATGTCCGCTCGAACGCCAAAGACCTCACAGTGTTTCTCAAGGCATGCATGGGTCTTGCGCATACCCCGCTCAGCGGCCCGCTCGCGCGCATGCTGGAAACGAGACGCCCGACAAGCCTTCCCGGGACGGACACCGGACTGGGATGGTACGTCACGGCGGACGAAGGCGGACAAATCGTCTGGAAGTCCGGCCTGTCCGGCGGCTGCAACACGTTCATGGGCTTCTCGCCGCAGAAGCGCCGCGGTGTGCTTCTTCTGTCGAACTTTCTTTGGCAGCCGATCGATGCGGGCACGATCGCCATGGGCGTGAAAATGATCAGCCCGGCGTTTCAGCCTGTCGAATTTTCCAAGCTGTATCTGGGCAAGGGCTGAAAACAACCCTGTATCGGGGCAGGGCCGTACAAAGTCCGTAAGACAATAATCCGACAAATCCGGACTTTTGCGCTTTTGCGCAGCCTTTGGCCGGTGCAACATCGCGTCATGACCAAACGCATCGCCTTTGTCGGCTACGACAATATCACCACTCTGGACCTGTTCGGGCCCCTGGAAGTTTTCGCCACCGCCAATGACGTGCTGGGGAGCAAGGTCTATCAGCTCAGCACCGTCTGCGCCTCGGGCAAAGTGTTTCATGGCGAGTCGGGGGTGCGGGTCGCCGCCGACACGGCGTTCCGCGACGCGCCAGCCTTCGACACCATCCTGGTGCCGGGCGGCGCGGGGTTGCGCGATCCCAGGATCGGCGATGCGGTGGTCGCCTTTCTGAAAGCCCGCGCCCGTTCGACGCGGCGGATCGTTTCGGTCTGCACCGGCTTGGAAGCCTTGGCCCAGGCGGGATTCATGAATGGACGGCGCGCCACCACGCATTGGCGCTTCGCCGCCGCCATTGCGCGCAAATTTCCGCAGATCAAATTGGATATCGATGCGATCTATGTCCGCGACGGCAAATTCTATACCTCGGCCGGGGTCACGGCGGGGATCGATCTGGCGCTGGCGCTGGTCGCCGAAGATCATGGCGAGGCGATCGCGCTCAAAGTGGCGCGCGAGCTGGTGGTCTATCTCAAGCGCGCGGGCGGGCAGGGGCAGTTTTCCGAACCGCTGCAATTCCAGACCCGCGCCGGGGAGGGCTTCGCCGACCTGGCGCAATGGATGCTGCGCAACCTGGGCAAGGATCTGAGCGCGCCCGCTTTGGCGGCGCGGGTTCATCTGGGGGTGCGCCATTTCTCGCGCCGCTTCAAGGCGAGCTTCGGCCTGACCCCCGCCGCCTATGTCGAGCGTCTCAGGCTGGACGAGGCGCGCAAGCGGCTGACCATGAAGCGGCACAATGTAAAGTCGGTGGCGGCCTCGGTTGGCTATGCCAGTCCCGACGCCTTTGGGCGGGCCTTCGAGCGCCGTTTCGGCATCCGGCCCAGCCATTATGAGAAGCAGTTCGGCTAAGGCCCCATAAAATATCATTTAATATCAATGGTATAAAAGTTTCCTGCCGTTGCCTTGTAAATAACTGACTAGTCAGTTATTTACATCGCCATGGTCAAGAAACGCTGGCAACGCCGCAAGGACGCACGCGCTCCGGAAATACTGGAAGCGGCGCTGGCCTGTTTTGCGCAAAAGGGTTTTGCCGGCACGCGCATGGACGACATCGCGCACAAATGCGGCATCACCAAAGGCACCATCTATCTCTACTTCGACAGCAAGGAGAGCGTGTTCAAGGCGCTGGCGCGCGCCTCGATCGGCGAACAGCTGGGCGCGGTCCGGGCGATGGTGGAGCGTTTCCCGGGCTCCAGCGCGCAGTTGCTGCATATGGTGCTGTCCACCATGGGCGGTTTTGTGCGCACCAGCGACCGGGTGATCCTGCCCAAGATGCTGCTGGCGGAGTCCGGCAATTTTCCCGAGCTGGCGAAATTCTGGCGCGAGGAGATCATCGAGCAGGGCATCGGCTTGCTCGGCGGCATCATCAAGCGCGGCACCGAGCGCGGGGAATTCCGCGCCATCGAGCCGGAACATGGGGCGCGGCTCTGCGTTGCCCCCATACTGCTGATCGCCATCTGGCGCACCACATTCGAGCAGTTCGACGCTGAACCTTACGACCATCAGGGACTGATTGAGGCCCATCTGCAGATTCTGCTGCAGGGGCTGGAAGCGAGGCCGGGATGAAAAAATTCTCAATTTTGATCTTTTCGGCGCTGCTGTTCGGCTGCGAGGAAGCACCCAAGGACCAGCCCTGGCTGGGCTATGGCGAAGGCGACACCGCTTATATCTCGGCGCCGCAGCCGGGCTGGGTCACCGAAATGAAAGTCGAGCGCGGCACGATCGTGCATCGTGGCGATCTGCTGTTTGTGCTGGACAGTGTGCGCGAGCAGGCCGGCGCGCAGCAGGCAGGGGCAACCCTGGCCGAGGCGCGCGCCAGCCTGAAACAGGAAATCGCCAATCTGGCCTATGCCCGCACCACCCTGGAGCGGCAGAACAAGCTGGCAAGTGAAAATGCCGGCACACCAACCCAGCGCGATCTGGCGCTTTCCAATTACCGCCAATCGCAAGCGCGGGTGACGCAATTGCGTTCGCAGATTTCGCAGATGGAAGCGGGCCTGCAATCGGCCAGCTATGGCCTGGGCCAGCGCAATATCGTCGCCCAGACCGAGGGACGGGTGCAGGACATTTATTTCCGCGAAGGCGAATATGTCGCCGCCGCGGCGCCGGTGGTAGCGGTGCTGCCGCCCAAGCATGTCTTTGTCCGCTTCTTCGTGCCCGAAACCCAGTTGGCGCGGATCAAGATCGGCGGGACGGTGCGCATCACCTGTGACGGCTGCAAGCCGATCGACGCCAAGGTCACTTTCCTGGCGGCGCGCGAGGAATTCACCCAGCCAGTGATCTTCAGCCGCGAGAACCGCGACAAGCTGGTGTTCAAGGCCGAGGCGCGCCTGCCGCAGGGGCTGGATCTGCATCCCGGCCAGCCGGTCGAAGTGCGGCCGCTTTAAGGACCCGCCATGACCGAGATGGCAATCGATGTGAAGGGACTGACCAAGCGCTTCGGCAGCAAGGTGGCGGTCGATCATGTCGATATCGCGGTGCCGCGCGGCCAGGTGTGGGGATTTCTGGGGCCCAATGGTTCGGGCAAGACCACCACCATCCGCATGCTGTGCGGCTTGCTGACGGCGGACGAGGGGGAGGGCGTCTGCCTGGGTTTGGATTTCCGCACCCAGTCGGAAGCGATCAAGCGCCAGGTCGGCTACATGACCCAGAAATTCAGTTTCTGGGAAGATTTGTCGATCCGCGAAAATCTGGAATTCGTCGCCCGGCTGTATGGCGTGGAGGGCCGCAAGGCGCGGGTGGATGGCACACTAAAGCGGCTGGGATTGGAGAAGCGCCAGGATCAATTGGCGGGACAGTTGTCCGGCGGCTGGAAACAGCGCATGGCGCTGGCCGCCTGTCTGTTGCACGATCCGCAATTGCTGTTGCTGGACGAACCCACCGCCGGCGTCGATCCCAAGGCGCGCCGCGATTTCTGGGAACAGATCCATGCCCTGAGCGATGAGGGCCTCACCGTTCTGGTCTCCACCCATTACATGGACGAGGCCGAACGCTGCGATCGCATCGTCTATATCCTCAATGGCAAGATGGTGGCGGGCGGCACGGTGGCCGAGGTGATCGAGCAATCCCGCCTGGTGACCTACATTCTGGAAGGCAGAGAGGCGCGCCATCTGATCGGCGAATTCCAGGACCAGCCCGGAGTGGACTATGCCGGGTTCTTCGGCGCCGCTTTGCATGTCAGCGGCCGCGACCGCGCCGCGCTGGAAAGGACCATCGCGGCCTACCGCGACAGGCCGGGTCTTGAGGTGCGCGAGGTAGCGCCCAGCCTGGAAGACGTCTTCATCCAGTTGCAGGAGAAAGCGTGATGTTCTCGCTGCGGCGCGTGGGCGCCATCCTGATCAAGGAATTCCTGCAGATGCGGCGCGACCGCGTCACTTTGGCGATGATCATCGGCATTCCCCTGATGCAGCTGTTCCTGTTCGGCTTTGCCATCAACTTCAATCCCAAATCGCTGCCCACCGCGGTTTCCATCGCCGATCCCGGCGTCTATGCCCGGTCCATCGTCGCGGCGATGCGCAACTCCAGCTATTTCGAGATCGTGGCGGAAACCCGCTCGCCCAAGGAAGCGCGCCGGCTGCTGCAGGAAGGCAAGGTGCTGTTTGTGCTGGAAGTGCCGGTCAATTTCAGCCGCGATCTGGTGCGCGGCGCCACGCCGGACCTGTTGCTGGAAGTGGACGCCACCGATCCCGCCTCCAGCGGTTATGCCATCAGCGCCTTTAACGCCATTGCGGGCACCGCCTTGCGCGACGACTTGAAGGGCGCGCTGAAGAACCGGGCGCCCGGTGCGCCGCCGTTCAACGCCATCACCCATCTGCTCTACAATCCGGAATCCAACACCCATTACAGCATCGTGCCCGGGCTTTTGGCCGTCATTCTCACCATGACCATGGTGCTGATGACCTGCCTGGCGCTGACCCGCGAGCGCGAACGCGGGACCTACGAAAACCTGCTGGCAATGCCCGCCACGCCGCTGGAAATCATGATCGGCAAGATCGCGCCCAATGTGCTGGTGGGAATCGTGCAAAGCGCCATCGTGCTTTTCATGGCGCGCTATATTTTCCATGTGCCGTTTCTGGGGTCGCTGAGCCTGCTGGCGCTTGGCGTCACCGTCTTCATCATAGCCAATCTGGCGGTGGGCTATACTTTTTCCACCGTCGCCCAGAACCAGCTTCAGGCGATGCAGATGACGGTGTTTTTTTTGTTGCCGTCGATCCTGTTGTCGGGTTTCGCCTTTCCCTTTGCCGGCATGCCGGGATGGGCGCAGGTGCTGGGCGAAATCCTGCCCACCACCCATTTCCTGCGCATCGTGCGGGGTGTGTTGCTCAAGGCCAATACCGCCAGCGAAATCGCGGGCGAGATTTACCCGTTGCTGGCCTTTATTCTGGTGGCGGGCAGCGTGGCGCTGTTGCGGTTCAGGCGGACGCTCGATTGATGAACCACCGGCAGGCACTGGTTGGAGTGCCTGCCGGGGCCAGATCAGAACTTAAAGCGGATTGGCGGCCGTGCCGGGGTGGCCGAAGCGGCCCGAAGGTCCGCCGCTGGGAGGCGGCGCGCTTTGCTGCTGCCCGCCGCCGCCATTGTTCATGCGGCCGCCGCGACCGGAGTCGGAACGCTGTCCGCCGCGATTGCCGCCGTCGCCGCCGCCATTGCGGTAGCCGCTGCTGCTGTTGCCTTGATTGGCATTGGCCTGGTCGCGGTTGCCGCGATTGTCACCGCGATTGTCGCCGCGGCGACCGTCCCGGTTTCCGTCACGGTCACGGCGATCACCGCCGCGATACTCACCGCGATATCCGTCATTGCGGTGATAGCCGCCGCGCGGCGGCACATATTGCGGGCCGTAGGCGTACGGATAGTAATCCGGCTCGTAATAGCCGCCGGAATAGCCGCCGCCATAGTAGCCGCCGCGATAATGGCCGTCGCCGCGGTAGTCGGTGGCGCAGCCGCCCAGCAATGTCAGGCTGCACAGGGCGCCGAGGACCAGGAATTTGCGAGTCATCTTGCTCTCCATGCCGAAGGATTTCCGGCGCATGCAGGATCGCAAAGCGGGGATGAATGGGACATGAACATATTGCCGAGAATCGGGGAGGCGCAAAAATGCCTTATTTCAAGGCGTGCTGCATCTGGTAGCGCATTTCCCCGCGCTGTGCCTGCAGCGTGTTGGCGGAAGTCATTTTGTACAGCGCCTTGAGATAGGCCAGGTCGCCCTCGGTCAGGTTATGGGCAATGCGCGGGCAATCCGGCTCCAGCAGATTCAGGATGGTGGGAAATTCGGCGCAAGGCGCCGTGGTTCCGGGATCGGCCAGCACCAGCATGGCGATATAGTCGGCCAATGTGCCGATCTCATATTCCAACAGCTTGGCCGGTTCGCCCACGATCAAGACGTTGAAGAACTCGCTGCTCAGCCCATCATTGATCCGGTTGCCGGTTACATTCATGGAGCTGGCGTTGGGCAGTTCTATCCTGGTCGTAGCCCCTATGGCTATCGCGCCCGGCGTTGCGCTGTTTGGTCCCGGCAAAATCACGTCCATGCTGATGCCGCCGCCCTTGTTGCTGTCGATCTGCGGACGGCCGCGCAAATCCGTGGTCGCGGTGGTGTACCAGGATTGCACCGGGCGGGTGACGGCCGCCAATTTGGCCGATTGCAGGCGGTTGTCGAAATAGCCCAGATAATCGGGATGATCGCGGCGCAGATTGTCCATCAGTTCTTGCGGCTTGGTGGTGAACACCACGCGGATATTGGGTTTGCAATCCTTGCCGGCATTGACCGGTGCGCCCACCTGCGCCGCCACCTGACGGATGCGCTGGCCGACAAATGCCGCATATTTGGTGCCCAGACCCATGGCGACGGGGCAAACCGGAGTCTTCCAGCGCGCGATCTTGCCCAGCACGCGGGTCGGCGCGGTGTGGGAAAAAATAAAATCATCGATCGCTTTTTGCGTCGGCTTGATGCCGGTGACGGTGACGCTTTCCGTCGGCCTTGGCTGGGAGAAGGCGGCGGCGGGATGAAGCAGCAGAGCCAAGAGAATTACAGCCGTTTTCCGCCGCATGCCAGTTCTCCAACACATATAGTAGAAAGTACCATTATATGTGGATATGGGCAAGCGCCGCCGCGGGCGGCGCTGGTTCCGCGGCCGTCAAAGAGGTTCAGAAACAGTCGTTGCCGGGGATGGCCCAGCGGTTTCCCATGGTGGCGCCGGGCATTCCGGCGCTGGAGCAGAAGCGTGCTGTGAGGGCGCGGTTCTTTTGATAGGTCGAAAGGCTGTAAACGCTGCCATTGGGGGCGACATCCAAGCCTTTGGCGCGCAGCGCCGCCCACTCGCTTTGCGGCTTGCAGATGGTGGGACCAAGAAGCCGCTTGCCGGGCAGCGCTTCAGGGCGGCGGCAGAACATGTCATCGCCATAGGCGGGCTCGATCGCGGGCAGGGTGGGCAAGACGATCTTGATCACGGTGGTGATCACCGCGGGCTGGGACAAAGCAGGCGGCGGAGTTTCCACTTGCGGCAGCGTTTCAGCGGGCGGAGCAACACGGGCAACCGCGCGTCGATGGGCGGGGCGGGGCGCGGGCGCGACAGCGATCTCAGGGATGGGCGCGAGAAGCGGCAAAGCGGCGTTCAGCACCTGTTCCATTTGTTTGGCCATCTGCTTGGCGATAGGGGTGACGGGCAAGGTACCCAGCATGCCGGCGCCGATGGGCAGCATCAAAGTGGCGGCGCTCAAACCCGCCAATAGCAGGACCGTTGCGGGCGGCAGTTCATCGCTGCCGCCGCCCTTCATGATGGCGGTGAGGCGGACATTCAAATCCGGCCCCGACATGCCGGGCGCACAAGCCAGCGGCGTCTGGACATAGTAGCGGCAGACTTTGAGGATCGATTCCGCATAGACCAAAGGCGCGTTGCCGCAAGCCAGAACATTCTCGTCGCAGGCGCGCTCGCGCTCCTCGATCAGGCGGCGGCTGATCCACCACACCAAAGGGTGAAACCAGAAAACAGTCTCCACCAGCATATGTAGGATGGCGGTGAGATTGTCGCGCCGGGCGAGATGGGTGAGTTCATGCGCCAGCACCGCGTCCAGTTCCGCGCCTGTGAGACTGCGCGCCAAGCCTTCGGGCAACAGGATCACGGGGCGGAAAATTCCGATCAGGCCCGGCTCCAGGAAAGACGGCGCCGATTTGACCGGCACGGGGGCGGCGATATCCAGATCGGTGGCATCCCGCAGCAACAGATGCATTTCACGCATGTGCCAAAGGGCGCGGCCCAGGGCGAACAGCATTCCGGCGGCCCAAATCATCACCAGCAGCTCGCCGGTCATCAAGGCGGGCACGGTCTTGAGCATGATGGGACCGGCGGAGAAAGGCAGGGCGGCGGGCTTGAGGGTCTCGATGACCTGCGCCGACACCAGCACCGGCGGGAACAGCCAGCGGCCCAGCAGCACCAGGGCGGAAAAGGGAATCAGGAATTTCAGCGAGGCCGCCAGCCACAGTGCGAAACGCAACCGCGCGGCCTGGCGGCGCACCAGCAGCGCCAAAAGCGCGACGCAGGCCGCGAACAGAGTGGACTGCCAGAGATGATCCAGCAGCGCCGCGATCACGGCTTCTTCTCCTGCGCCATTTCGCGCACCAGTCTTTCGGCCTGCTGGATATCTTCCAGCGAAAGTTTACCCGCCTCGATCAGATGCGTCATCACCGGCTGGCTGCGGCCGCCGAACAAAGCGAGCAGGTCGTCGACCAGCCGCCGCTGGGCGGATGCGCGCGACACGGTGGCCTCGTAGATATGGGCGTTGCCGATCTTCTTGATCCGCGCCACCGCCTTCTTGCCTTCCAGCCGGCCGATGGTGGTCTGGATGGTGGTGTAGGCGGGGCGGCCCTTTTTGGGAAAATTCTCCTGGATCTCGCGCACCGGCAACGGGCCTGCGTTCCACAGGGCCTCCATGATCGCCAGTTCAAGCTTGGAGAGGCGGGGTGGGGCCATGCCGAATTCCTACTATGGATATGGGAGTTATACTGTCCGGCATGGGATTTGGCAAAGGCCTTGCCGGTGTTTTACCACAGTGTTAGCATCTACCATAGATATAGTAGAAGTGGAGGGCGCCATGCGGATACCGGTCATTGTCGCGATCCTGGCGACGGGTTGTGCTCTTGCCCAAGCGGAGAGTTTTGCCCAGTCCGTTGCGGCCACTCCGGCCAGAACCTATGTCCGCCACGAGCCGGACGGGAAGGGCGATCCCGCCGCCATCACCTGCCGCCGTCCGCAAGCCTTGGCGGGCCAGCGCATTTTGGGGCCGGAAGTGTGTAGGCCCAATGCGGAATGGGCGCAGTTCGCCAAGCAGGGCATGACGGTGGCGCCCGACGGCATCAACCTGGTGCCGTCGGAAAAAGCGCGCAGCCTCAATCCCGCCGCCTGTGGTCCTAGCGCCGGGAGTGCGCCGACATCGAGCGCCGGAATGGCAAGCCGGGGCGGAATGTCTTGTTGAGAACATCATGAAAATTCATATTGCGACGGCGTTCCTGGCCGTGAGCCTGATGTCAGGCCAGGCGTTTGCCCAGAGCGATGCACCACCGGCAAAAACCATCTATGCCAAAACGCCGACCGGAGAAGGCGATCCCAACGCCATCTCTTGCCGCGCGCCGCAAAAGTTGACGGGCTCACGCATGCTGGGACCGGAAGTGTGCAAGCTCAACGCGGTATGGGCGCAGTATGCCAAGGATGGCATGGACGTTTCCGCCGACGGACGCTTTGACGTGCCGTCGGAAAAACAGCGTAGCATCAATCCGCGCGCCTGCCGGTCGATAAGCTCGGCGGGCGGCGGCGCCTCCAACGCCATGGGCACCAACTTCACCATGCTTTGCGATTGAGCATGATACGGAAGTTGATTGCAGTGGCGCTATGTCTGATTGCCTCCGGCGTCCAGGCTCAAAGCAGCAAGGATGAGTGGATAACGTTCAAGACCTCAATGGGCAGCCGCGGCAAGATCGAGCACCAGATCGAGCGGCGCACCATCAAGCCGGAAGGCCCCTATAAGAGTTTCTGGACCCGGCTTTGGAGGCCCGCGGAAAAGCAGGCCGTGGTGTTCAGCGCCCATGAGCAGCTGTTCTTCGCGGCGGAGAAATATCTGGTGGATTGTCCCGGCCACCGCTTCGGCACCGATCATGTCGACAGCGTTTCGCCCAAAAAAGAAAAATACGCCAACGCCCAGACCATGCACTGGACAAGCCTGGACAAATTTCCTGCCGTGACGAAATACGTGTGTGGCGAGAAATAGCGCGCCGAGCTATTCGCCGGGCCTACTATTCACCTGGAAAGACCGAGGGTGGGTTTTTCGCCAGCCGGTCCGCCAGCCAGTCGAACGAGGCGCGCTCGATGGCGCCGCCCACCCGCACATGGGTACCCGAAGACAAAGCGTAATAAGACGCCGTGGCGCCCGCCTGGATATATTTGTCGAACATGGCGCTGCAATTGAGGATCACATTGGCCGGATCCAGTCCGCCGCAGGCGATCAGGGCGGGCGGGGACTCTTTTTTCACATAATTCAGCGGATTGACCTGCTGGATGCGCAGCACATCCTTCCAATAGGGGCTTTTTGTATCCTGCTTGCGATAGGCCGCGACAATGGCTTTTGAGTCCTGCTCATTGGTGCCGAGATAGTCGCCGAACATGGACGCGGCTTTTTCGTCGGTGCTGAGAAACATGTCGGTGAGCGGGGATTCGATCACCGAGGCCTGCAGCATGCTGGATTGATTGGTGTTGCCGCCGATATCACCTTCCAGCGCCTTGACGTCGCCCGTCACGGCCAGCATGGCGGCCAGATTGCCGCCGCGCGACACGCCCCAGATGCCGATGCGGTTCGGATCGATATTGTATTTGGCGGCATTGGCGCGGAAGAAGCGGATATAGGCCTTGGTGTCGAACAGCATTTGCGGCATGCGTCCGCTTTTGCGGTAATCGATGCGCGCCACGGCGATGCCGCGCTTGCCCATTGAGTCGAGCACGCGCAACACCACCTTGTCGCGCGGATCGTTGTAAGCGCCGCCCTTGCCGTGAATATAGAGCAGCAGCGGCATGGCGGCGGAGCGTTGGGCGGCGGGCGGCAAATAGAGGTTGGCCTTCAGCTTCATTGGCATTCCCAGGTCATCGATTGTGGCGACTTCGATGTCGGGATAGTCCAGTGAATAGGGCGGTGGCGGCGGCAGCGGAACAGCGCTCGCCAAGGCCGAAGAAACCAGAAGCACGATGCCTGCCAATAAAAGCCGCATGATCTCTCCCGCTTGTTGTGGCCGCCGCTTACTCCGGTACGACGTCGAAGGCAATTGTGGTGCGGGCCGAGGGCGCGCGCAGCGGCACCGTGCCATGCCACATATAAGAGGGAAACAGCACCAGCCGTCCGGGAATGGGTTGCACCGCGCGGCGGATGGCATTCTTCAGCGGCACATTCAGGTCGGGTTCGCCGAACTTGATCCAGCCGTTGCGGCTGTCTTCGTCCCTGGTTTCGTCCGGCACCGTCACGTAATAGCAGGAGCTGATCCAGCCCTTGTGATGCAGATGATTGACATGAAAACCCTGGTCCCGGAGCAGTGACGACCAGGAGCCGGAATATTGGAACCGGTTGCTACGCCGCGACAGAAAGGGATGGCGGTCGTCGGCGGGGAGGGCGGCGGCGTAGTCGGAGATGGCCGCTTCGATCCGCGCCCGCAATTTTTCCACCAGCACATGGCCGGCGCCGAACAGATTGCCTTCGGTCTGGGTGCCGCCGCGCAAGGATTGTTCCAGATAGGCATCGGTTTTGGGATGCATGTCTTCCAGATAGGCGCCCAACTCGGCATTGAAATCCGCCATGCTGGAGAAGCCGTCCGGCGGCTCGAGATCGAAGACGCGGATCAGATTGTCATAACGGTTGAGGTCTTCGTCCCATTCATTGTTCTGCAAACGCCAGGCGGTGCCCAGAAACGCCAGGCAGTTCTGGTCATAGCGGTTCAGCAGCAGTCCGCCCTGACAAAGACGTTCCGCCTTTTGCGGATCGCCGGCCAGCATCGCGGCGGCGGCGGCGCTGCCGAAAAGCACCGGATCGGCGGCCTGGCGGTTGATGACGGATTCGAAAGCCGCCACGGCTTCACCGTACCGTCCCATCAGCGCCAGGCTGTTGGCCTTGCCGGCCATGGCGGCCAGATCCTGCGGATCGCGCGCCAGCAGGCGGTCGCAGATGTCCGCCATTTCCGCGCCGCGTTTCTGCGACGCCAGCATGGCGGCCTTGCCCAATAGAATCTCGCGGGTCTGGGGGGCGCGGTCGTAGGAGGTGAGATACTCGTCCTTGCGGCCCAGCCGGTGGAGCAGGCTGTTATAGGCCTGATGCAACGGCGCGTCGGTGGGATCGCGGGCCAGCAATTTTTCGTACAGGGCCAGGCACTCGTCGAAGCGCTTCAACTGAAACAGGGTATTGATGCGGTGCCGGTCCAGCTCCTGCAAGTGCGGCGCCAGCGCCTGGGCGCGCTCCATGCTTTCCAGCGTCTCGGCATGCTTGCTCTGCTGCATCTGAACAATCGCCAGATTGTTGTGGATGCCGGCCAGGACATTGGGATCGGTCGTGCATCCAAGCGCGCGCTTCAGCGGCGCTTCGGCTTCCGCAAATTGTTTGGTTTCCGCCAGCACCGACGCCAGGGCGATATAAGCGTTGGCATTGCCCGGCTGCAGGCGCAGCAGCCTGCGATAGGTGTTCAAGGCTTCTTCCGCGCGTCCCGAATTTCGCTGCACCTGGCCCAAGGCCAGGTAGGTGTCCGCGAAATCCGGTTCCTGTTTTATGGCGGCCTGATAGGCCGCCACCGCCGCGTCCAACTGGTTCATGCCGGCCAGCGCCGCGCCATGGAAATAGGCAAAGCGGCCGGTTGCGGGATGAAGCTTGCGGGCTTGCTCGAACAGCGGCGCGGCTTCGGAACAACGTCCCTGTTGCAGCCGGATGGCGCCCAGCAGCGGCACCAGATCGGCGTTGACGCCGGTTGCCATGAGGGGCCGCACCGCCGCTTCGGCGGCTGCGGCATTGCCCGACTGCAGATACTGCCAGCCCATGGCGATGGCTTGATGGGGCATCATGGTTTTTGAGCCGCCATGGCCGGAATCCACAGCAATCTGGCGCTCAGGGCCAGCCGAATGCGCATCATGAGTCCTGAGTCCGTGCCCCGTTTGCCAGTTTCGCAGCCTAGCGCTGTTGGTGAGCAGCAGGAAACCCCGATCGTGCCGGGGCTTAGAGCAATCATTGCAAAAAATTTAAGTTGAAAAAAGGAGCGCTAACAATTGCTCTGCCGCACTGCAACAGCTGCGCTATTGTATACAGGACTGTACAGCGGAATATCCAAGTGTCGCCTATGCAGATCGTCGCATAGTGAGAGTCGCACAGCGTTGTGCAGCGCCGAATTGAGATTCTGTCAGTGTGCGAATTACGAACCCGGCGAGTCGATTTCAGAGGATTTGTGTTGCTTTTCCCCGGTACCGTTGCCCAACCGCTCTTGACTGACAAATGCATTGGCGGCGACATTTCAAGCCTGTAACGCTGTGTCGCGCGCGTAATCGCAAGCACATTCGGTTACGGCGACGACAAGAAGCAAACAAACAGAGCGGGTTGCCATAGCGTTTTAGAACATCACCAAACAACAAGTTACCTTGTGCGGGGGCACCATGGAAAATCTTGGCAAAAAACTGATGCTTGGCGGCTCGATGGCCGCGATGGTTGCGGCAATATCGGCCGCGCAAGCCCAACCGCAACAGACACCGCCAGACGAACACGTCACCTCCAGCGCATCGCGCCTTCAGGTTCAAGGCTATGAAGCGCCCACTCCGGTCACCGTGATCGGCATCGAACAGTTGAACCGCGACGCCAAGATCGACATTGGCGACAGCATTCGCGAAATGCCCTCGGTCGGTATCTCCGACTCGCCCGGCAACGGCTCCCACTCCGGTAACGCTTCTCAAGGTGACGCGGGTATCGACACCATCAACCTGCGCAATCTGGGCGTGGTACGTACCCTGGTCCTGTTCGACCGCCAGCGCGTCGTGACGTCCAACCCCAATGCCGACAACGCCCCCGCGATCGGCGGCGTCGATCTATCCACCCTGCCTTCCAACATTATCGAGCGGGTCGATATCGTGACCGGCGGCGCATCCGCCCAATGGGGTTCGGACGCCGTGGCCGGCGTGGTCAACCTTGTGATCAACAAGCGCTTTACCGGCCTTCGGGGCAACGTCTCCTATGGCAATTCCCAGCATCAGGACCGCGAGACCATGAAGGCGGAATTGTCCGCCGGTTGGGATTGGTTCGGCGACCGCGCCCACACGATCCTGGCGGGCACCTATACCATGGCGCCGAATGCCTTCTTCGGCTGGAATCGCGACTGGTTCCAAACCCAGCAAGCTCTCATTCCCTGCAGCCAGATCGGCAAGCCGGGCGGAAGCTCTCTTTGCCATACGCCGTTCGGCCTCGGCAGTGCCACCCAGACCAATGGCGGCTTGATCGGCGCCAGCCCCGCCGGCACTGCCGCGAACGTGACCGCCATTGCGGCCAAGGGCGGGATTTTCGCCACCGCCGGCAGCGGCGGCCTGGCGGCCGCCAATGCAATGCGCGGCATCCAGTTTGTCGGCACGGGCAACGTTCAGACCGCGCCGTTCAATTACGGTACCTTGTTCAACAACAACAATACCTGCTTTAACTGTTCGGGCTTCAACACCTATGGCGGCAGCAGCAATATCGGCAACCCGCCGCTGAACGCCGTGCCGTATCACCAATTGAACTTGTTCCACTATACCAGCTTCAAGCTGACCGACAGTATCAGCGCGTCGATCCAGTTGAACTACGGCAAGAACAACGAACAGAACACTTCCAACAACGGCCGCGCCGGCAACAACACCATCCAGGTCGACAATCCCTACCTGCCAACCTCAGTCCGGGATGCGATGATCGCGGGCGCCATTCCCAGCCTGACGGTTGGTGTCGCCAATGCGGGCAACATGGTGTCCGGCAATGTCTCGATCAAGGAATTCGAGAAGGCGGTATCGATCAACGTCATCAAGAACAACCGCGAATTGCGGCGCGGCGTATTCACCCTGGACGGCGCCACCAGCCTGTTCGGCGAAGACTGGACCTGGGAAGCCTATATCCAGCACAGTTCGATGCGCGAGACCCAGCAGGCGCCCTACAACACTTTCAACCAGAATTATGCCAATGCCATCGATGCGGTGCAGGTTCAGGCGACGGGCCCCAACTCCTTAGGCGGCGGCAATGCCGCCACCGCCACCGCGGTGCGCAATGCGCTGACGGCGGCGGGGGCGCATGTTCCGGCGGTGGGCGAGATCGCCTGCCGTTCGGCCCTGACCGCGACCGATTGGGGGACCACGGTTAATTCGTTCGGATACGCCGCCATCAAGCCCGGCGGCTTAATGGCTGGCTGTGAGCCGTTGAACATTTTGGGCGTGGGCAATGCCAGCCAGGCGGCGCTCAACTATATCGCGCCGGGCCGTGTCAATCGCAACGTCATGGATCAAGCACTCTACCGGCTGAACCAGACGGTGGCCTCCTTCTCGGCCTCGGGCGTGCTGCCCTTCGGTTTGCCGGCCGGCAATATCGCAATGGCGACCGGTTTCGAATACCGCCATGAGCAACAGCGCAACCGGCGCGACCCGCTGCAATTGGGCGCCACCGGTGTGTTCCAGTCCGGCAATTTCTCGGAATATGCCGGTCAGTATCATGTCGAAGAAGGCTTCATGGAATTCAATATTCCTGTTCTTCGCAACAATATCGTCGATTCCTTCGATGTCACAGCCGCGGGCCGCATCACCAGCTATTCCTTCAGCGGCATGGTGCAGACTTGGAAGTTGGGCGCCACCAGCCAGGTCAATTCGGACATCAAGCTGCGCGCTTCCTACTCCAACGACATCCGCGCCCCGGGCATCGGCGAGTTGTTCTCCGTCGCCCTGATCAGCACCCAAACCAATGTGGTCTATCCGCCGCCTCCCGGCGTCGGCAGTGCGTCCAATCTCAGTTTTGGCGCGCCCGGTAACCCCAACCTGGTCCCCGAACAGTCCTTTACGGTCTCGGGCGGTGTCGTTTACACGCCGACCTGGATCGAAGGCCTGACCTTGTCGTTGGACTGGTATTCGATCTCCATTCACGGCGGGATTTTCGCCTTTTCGCGAGACCAGATCTTCGACCAGTGCGGCAACAAGAAAGTTGCGTACTTCTGCAGCCTGGTGTTCTTCGCCAAGGGCTGGCCGGGCAACAACACCTCACCGGTGGCGCAGGAAATCGACGGCAACGGCAACCCGGCCACGGGCCTTGCCGCCAGCCTGGGTACCTTCAAGGCCGACGCCGAAGGCGCTTTGAACTTCTATCTGCGCCAGCCGCTCAACGCCAACCAGGAAAGCACGTCGGGCCTGGACTTCCAGGTCGACTATACCCACGAGCTGTTTAACGGTTCTTTGGATTGGCACTTTGTCGGCAATTATACCGATCAGAAAACACGGACCTCGATCGGCCAGATGGTCAACGGCGCGGGCGCAGTCAGCGGCGATGCGGCGGTCAATCCGCTGGCCGGCTTTACCATGCCGAAGTTCCGCGGCAACATCTCCACGACCTATACCGAGGATCCCTGGTCATTCACCGCCCAGACACGCCTCATCGGTTCGGCGCGGCTCAGCAATCAGTATCTCCATGGCGTCAGTGCTTCCGCTGTTCCGGCGGGCTATACCAACTATGTCGACAACAACAGTATTCCATGGATTATCTATACCGACCTGCGGGCCTCCTGGCGCATGAGCGACAATATTCAGCTCTATGGCGCGGTCGACAATGCGCTCAACACACCTCCGCCGAATATTGCCACCACGGGCGGCGGCGGAACCGATTGCCGCATCTATGACTGTATCGGCCGGTCGTACCGCGTCGGCGTGCGGTTCAACGACTAAAGCAAAGTCCGCTTGAGAAATGACACGGCGCGGGGCGACCCGCGCCGTAGTCGTTTATGGCGTACCCGGCCTCGCGCCGCGCGTGGGCGCGCGCCGCTGCGGCGTTCGCTGCTTTCGCAGGTCCACTGGACCTGCTCACCCGCTACGCGGGACGCAGCTCACCCCATCACACGCGGCTGCCCGCGCCGTTGTCAGTTAGCCTCTTACTTCGCCCGCCCCCATGATGCGCGGGCGCCATTGCAGGCCTGAAGGCGTCGGAATGCGTTCCAGCGCGATCCTGTCATTCACATCCAGGATGCCCATATCGACCTCACGATCGGGCAGGATGACAATGGACCGGCGCCGCTCCATCACCATGACCAGGGTGCCAACCGCCAATCCCTGGGCGGCCAGACGCCGCAGGACGGAATTGTAGGGCTCCGCGCGCCAGGGCTTGGACACGGCCGGATCGGCATGGACCACCAGCAGGCCCGGCTTAGTGTCCAACACCAGCTTGCAGATGCTGGGCTTCCATTCCGGGCCCATGCTGGGATCGGTCAGCCACTGGCAGGCAAAGTCGCGGCAGGAAGCCGGGCGGCCGGGATAAATGCGGCAACCGGCGCCTGCCGCGAAATTCGCGCACCAATGGTCCTTGGGCTTTTCCAGTTCCGGAATGCGCAGGACTTTACAGCACAGCGAGCAGTCGCCGCACTGCCTTGCAGCCTCATTCATGACTCAACGCGGTGTCAGCTTCAGCAGCTTGGAGGTTGCCGGGGTGTTGTTGGTGACCGCGCCGCCGCCGCTGTCGCTGAGGACATAGACCGCGCCGTCCGGACCCACCCGCACATCGCGCAGCCGCATCTTGACCTCGGTCAAAAGCGGTTCTTCATTGACCACCTTGCCGTTCGCCATGGTCATCCGCTCCAGCGCATTGCCGCGCAGGGTGGAGACGAAGACGCTGTTCTTCCATTCCGGGAACAGGTTGCCCTTGTAGAAGGCGACCTGCGAGACGCCCATGGAAGGCGACCAGTAATAGACCGGCTGCTCGATGCCGGTCATGGCGACATCGCCGTCGCCGATCGGCGGGCCGGGATAGTCGATGCCGTGGCTGGAGATGGGCCAGCCGTAATTGGCGCCCTTCTTCACCAGATTGAGCTCGTCGCCGCCGCGCGGGCCGTGCTCGGTCTCCCAAAGATTGCCGTCATTGTCGAAGGCCAGGCCTTCCTGGCTGCGCCCGCCTATGGCCCAGATTTCGGGAAGCGCATCCTGCTGGCCGATATAGGGATTGCCCGGCGCGGGCTTGCCGTCCTGGGTGATGCGCAGGATCTTGCCCAGATGGGTGTCGAGCGTCTGCGCCACCCGCCAGGCGCGCTGGCCGCCGGTGTCGCGGTCGCCGATGGTGATGTAGATGTAGCCGTCCTTGCCGATGGCCATCCTGCCGCCGCTGCGCGAGCCCACGCCCGTACGGCTGTCATTGGGTGTCTGCGGCCGGGCTTGGAAAATCACCTTCACATCGCTGAGGCTGTTGGCGGCCTGGTTGAAGGTGGCGCGCGCCACGCGGATGCCGCTGATCTCGCCGCGGTCGAAGCCGAAGAAGGTGAAGAAGATGCGGCGATTGGAATTGAATCTGGGGTCCAGCGCCGGATCGAACAATCCGGTCTGGGCCCAGCCGGTACCCAGCGCCTCAAGGCCCGTAACGGGCGGCGCGATGGTGCCGTCGGGCGAGATCACCCGCAGCTTGCCGGGCAGTCTTTCGGTGACCAGGAATTTGCCGTCGGGCAGGAAGGCCAGCGCCCAGGGCGCCTCAAGCGCGCCGGTGATCTCGGTCAGCTTGTAGGGCGCGGTCTTGTGATAGGGGGCGCGGGTCTGTTCGGGGAAGAGCGGCTTGTCGTCCTTGTTCTCGTTCTGGCGGTTGTCGACCGGCTTTCCTTCCACCAGATTCGCATAGTCCGGATTCATGGGCACGGTGGGCGGCGGCGGAACGGTGGGGGCCGGGGGCGTCTGCGCAAAGGCGGAGCTGGCGAGCAGGCAGGCGGCAAGGACGGTGAGACGGCGGTTCATGTGCGACCCCTTCTTGGACAGTTGATCAGCGCGGCTTGTTGATCGTCGCCAGCAGCGGTTCCCGGTTTTCATTGGCGGGATTGGCGGCAAAGGCGATCTTGGCCGCCATGTCCTTGGCCACGCCGATGATCATCAATTCCAGCGGCTGCGATCCGGCCTTGAAGCTCTTGGCCTGGTTCAGATCCACCGGAATGGCGTCGCCTTTCTTGATGGCGGCGGTTTCGCCATTCACCGTGACCGTGCCTTCGCCGGAAATCACATAATAGGCTTCGCTCATGTCGGGCGTTTGCGACGTGCCGGTGTCGCCGCCGGGCTGGATCAGCTCATGATCGACATAGGACCAGGCGGTATAGAACACGCTGGGGCTCAGCGCGCGGCGGCGCTGCACCTTGCCGCCATCCGGGGCGGGCTTCAGCAGCGATTTTTCCAGCCGCATGGTGACGAATTGCGGAATCGCGTCCTTGGGCGCGCCGACCCGGTCGTCGCCCAGGTCGAATGCGTCATAGACCTTGGAACTGCCGACATTGATGTTCATCCATTCCACGTCGCGGTTGGTGGGATTGTAGATGGCATGGCTGGAGCCCATGCGGTCGGGGGCGCCCACCGAGCCCTTGAGCAGCGAGGTGCGGCCATTGACGGTGAATTCCGCCTCGCCGTCGAAGATCACGAACATCTCTTCGCAGTGATTGTGGAAATGCTGGCCGATGCCGCCGCCGGGATGCAGCACGCCGCGATGCAGGAAGATCAAATTGGTCGATAGGGTCTTGTCGGTCATCAGGGCGCCGAAATTCATCGTGCCCGCCCCGGCATGCACCGCCTTGAGGGGGCGGGTCATGCTCATGGAGTAATGGGTGATCTTGGAGGCCAGAGTTTGCGCCTGGGCGGCAAGCGGGGCGCAGACGAGCAGGGTGGCGGCAAGGACAAGGCGTTTCATGAAGGCTCCCCGAGATTATTATGGACGCATTCATAGCATGGTAGCGCCCACACGCCCACTGTCCGCTAGACCGTTTCGCGCCGCAGCACGGCCACAAGACCGGGCACGGGATTGCCGTCCTGGTCCTGTTCGTGAACCACCTGTTTCAATTCCAGCACGGAAAATCCGCATCGCGGCGCCAGATGTTCGATATAGGCGGCGCGGTGGGTGTAGCAGCCGCTTTGCGCCAGGCGTTGGTTGGCGGCGGCGGTGAAATCCTCCGGCTCGCCGGCAAAGAGGGTGAAGATAAACAAGCCGTTTTCGCGCAAGGCGTGCGCCGCCGCCTTAAGCACGCCCTCCAGGCTGCCGAAATGGATCAGGGCCGCGGCGCCCAGGACCGCGTCATAGCTTTGGCGATGGGCGGCAAGAAAAGCGATGATGTCGGCTTGCTCCAGCCGGCCGTAAATTCCCTTGGCCTTGGCTTTCTCCAGCATGGCGGGTGACAGATCGACGCCGTCCAGCCGCCGCGCCAAATCGCGCACGGCAGCGCCCACCAGGCCGGTGCCGCAGCCGATGTCCAGAATATTTAGACCTGTTTGGGGCGCATGCGCGCGCAACGCGTCCGCCACCAGGGCATGGGCGAAGTAACTGCTCTCCTGATCCCAGAAGCGGGAACGGACGTCATAGATTTTCAGCACTTGCGCCGGTGAGGTTTGTTCGGGGGCGAGCGCCCGCCCCATGCGCGCCAGCAAATGGCGCGCGCCGCGCGAATCTTCGAGGTCGCTCGCCAGGCAAAGCTGAAGATGACGCACGGCCTCGTCCTCTTCTCCCGCATCGCTGAAAAGCAGGCCCAGGCTGTAATGGGTGCCGGGATTGCCGGGCTTGATCTCCAACGCGCGCTGAAAACTGGCGCGGGCTTTGCCGGTCTCGCCCAACTCCTTCCAGATGTTGCCCAGATTGTTGTGGGCATCGGCATAGTCGGGCTTGAGCGCGACGGCGCGTTGATAGCTCGCCGCCGCCTGTTTCAGCTTGCCTTGGGCCTTGAGTATGATTGCCAGATTGTAGTGGAAATCCGGCTTCTGCCCGTCGGCGGCGATGGCCTGGGCGATCAGGCTGGCGCCTTTTTCCGAATGTCCGGCGAGAAAGCTTTTCACGCCCTCTTCATGCAAGGCGAGGGCGTCGGCGGGAGCTGTCTTTTCTGCGCGGCGCTGTTTGCGGTTCATTTTTCGAAGGAGCAGGGAGCGCCCTACTATAGCCTCCGCCACGGGGCCCGCTATAGTGCGCAAAAAGGGAGATGCATATGCTGTATCGCAGCATGATTTTGCTGGCTTTGATGACCGGCGCGGCGGCGGCGCAACCTCCAGCCCAGCCGGCGCCGAAGCGCACCATCCTGCAGACCGCCGATGTCGCGGCGTCGCCGGCGCAGGAAACCCTGTTCGGCACCGTCGAGATCGCGCCCGGCAGCGGCAATGCCTTCCACACCCATAACGGCAGCGAAATCGGTTATGTGGCGCAGGGCCGTATCCGGCTGGAAGTGAAGGGCCAGGCTTCGCGGGACTTGGGACCGGGCGACAGCTTCATGGTGCCGCGCGGGGCGGTGCATCGCTCGGTGCTTTTGGGCAATGAGCCGGTGAAACTGATCAACACCTGGACGGTCGATAAGGGGGTGCCGCTGCTGGTGCCCGCGCCGCAGCAATGATGCGCCGTCTCGCCTTGGGTTTGTTTTTGCTGGCGGCGCCTGTGCAGGCGGCGGAGCTGAAGATTTTGACGCCGCCCGTGGTCGAGCATGCGGGTTTGCACGAATTGGTGGAGGAGTTCCAGCAAAAGACCGGCACCAAGGTGACGCTTATTGTGGGAGAGATGCTCAAGATACCGGAGCGGGTGCATAACGAGGCCACCGATCTATTTTTCCTGGAAAGCGATCTGATGGGCAAGCTGGCGCCCGGCAGCATGGGGGGGGCGCCGGCGCATCTGGGGCGGGTGCATATCGGCCTGGCGGTCAAAGCGGGCGCCCCCCATCCCGATATTTCCACTTTGCCCAGATTCATCGCCGTGCTGAAAAGCGCGAAAGGCGTGACCTATTCCAATCCCGATCCGGTGCGCGGCAGCATGGTCGCCAAGATGGCGCATGCCATGATGCAGCGGCCCGATTTCGCCGGGGTGCATGGCGTGATCAGCAGCAAGGGCAATGGCGTTTCCGGCCTGGTCAATGGCGAAGGCGATATGGCGCTGCAATTGATCAGCGAGATCCTGCCGCGCAAGGAAGTGGAGTTGGTGGGCAAGCTGCCGGACGAACTGAAAGCCCATATGGATATTTCGCTGGCGCTTTCGTCCAAGGCGGCAAACGTCGCGGACGCCAAGGCCTTTATCGCATTCGTGATGCGTCCCGAGGCGTACAAGGTCTGGAACACAAAGGGCCTGGATCGCTGATCAACGCAATCCGCGCACCGTCCGCTGCACCCCAAACTGTCCGGCATGACGCAGCATCAACCGGCGTGATAGGCTGAAAGCCAAGAAGAACAGGGGAGATCAAGTCCGTGACGACTTATTTGCGCCGCCGCACATTTTTGGCGGCCTCGGGCGCTGCCTTCGCGATGCCCGCTCAGGCCTACATGCCGGGCGAGGGGCCGGATACGCCGAAAATCTGCCTGGGGCCGATGGTGGATACGGAAATGAATGTGCGCGGCTGCAAGCGCTTCCGCCAGATCGGCATCACCCATGTGATCCTGGGCAATTCCGGTTTTCCCTGGAGCGCCGACATGCTCAAGGCCAAGGTGCAATTGTTGAAAGAGAATGGCCTGACGGTGGGCGATATCGTGCTGCCCTATGTCGGACCGGCGCGCGAAACCATGCGCGACATTATATTGGGGCGCCCCGGGCGGCCGCAGGCGATTGAAGTCGTAAAGTCGGCGATCCGGGCGGCGGGCGCCGCCGGCATTCCGGTGGTCGAATATAATTTCTACGCCCACCGGCTGGAGGAAGGCTATTTCCACGCCCCCGATCCCACGCGCGGCGGCGCGGTGGTGGAGTCTTTTCATTATGACCGGGTGCGCGACCTGCCGCCCTTGCCCGAGACCGGGGCGCAGAAGGTCGATGTGCTATGGGCCAATCTGGAATATTTCCTGAAGGAAGTGGTGCCGGTGGCGGAAGCCGCCAAGGTGCGGCTGTCGCTGCATCCCAACGATCCGCCTCCCGCGATCAGCCGGGGCAGCCAGCAGATCATGACCACCTTCGCCGATTGGAAAAGATTGGTCGGGCTGGTGGATTCTCCCAGCAACGGCATGACTTATGACTGCGGCGTCAGCCGCGAGATCGGCGAGGACCCGGTGGCAGTGGCGCGCTGGCTGGGCGAGCGCGACCGCATCCAGCATGTCCATTACCGCAATGTGGTGGTGCGCCGGGAGCGCGAGGATTATACCGAAGTGTGGCCCGACAACGGCATGGTCGACATGCTGGCGGTGATGCGCGAGCTGGTGCGCCAGAAGTATCCCCGCATGGTGCATCCCGAACATGCGCGCGGGTTGAATGTGAACGACAATGTGGTGGAGAAGCTGCGCGATCCGGCGGGGGAGCGCGGCACCAAGCTGGCGGCGGACGAAGATCCCAATCTCAATTCCTATGCCGCCTGGTCCTTCCACGCCGCCTATACACGGGCCATGCTGCAGGCGGCATTGCTGATGCGGGGGACATGATGTTTCGCAAAATCTGGATCGCTTCTTTGCTTGTCGCGGCTTTGAGCGCGCCCGCCGCCGCCGCGCCGCCATTGCCCGCCGATCCGCGCGCGGCCAAGGCGGTTCAGGATTATCTGCGCCTGCAACAGGCCGAACAGGACAAGGACCGCGCCGAACGCATTACCGCACGGCTGGATGCGCTGGAAAACAATCCTGCTTCGCCGGTGCTGGCCAATCCCCAAGGCTTCATCACCATTGTCGCGTTCTTCGATTACACCTGTCCCTATTGCAAGGCGGTCGAGCCGCGCCTGATGCGGCTGGTGGACCAGGACAAGCGCATCAAGCTGGTGATGAAGGAATTTCCCATCCTCACCAAAGCGTCCGCCATTGCGGCGCGCGCCGCCCTGGCCGCCAACAAGCAGGGCAAGTATCGCGCCTTTCACATGGCCATGATGCGCCGCGAGGGCGCCTTGGACGAGGCGGGGATTTTCGAGACGGCGCGCGCGGTGGGGCTGAATGTGGGCCGCTTGCGCCGCGACATGACAGCGCCGGACATAAACGAAGAAATTATCGCGAATTTTAATCTGGCGCGGGGAATAAGGGTGTTTCAGACCCCGGCCTATATCGTGGGCGGGCGTTTTGTGAGCGGAAATTCCGCCGATATCGACTTTGCCCGGGAAGTGGCCGCGGCCAAACGGTAAATTACGCAGAAAAGCCACATTCGACGCATTTTCCTGCCCCATATGTTGGACAGCATCGTAACCATGCCGGAATCAGCTTCTGGCTTGCCTGCCCCTTTCCCATGACCTATTGGGCAGGCCGTTTCTCACCCGTTCTGTTCTGAACGGATATATTGAGCATGAGGGGTGAATGACCGAAGCGCAGGTCCTTTGGATTGGCATCGGCGGCCTTGCGGGCTGGTTGGCGGGGCTGGTGCTCAAAGGCAGCGGCTATGGACGGACCGGCGACATTATCATCGGCATTGTGGGCGGCTTTATCGGCGGCTGGCTGGCCGAGGTTCTTGGGCTGGAAGTGGGCAATGACCTGGTGCCCTCGCTGATCACCGCGGTGTTCGGCGCCGCGATCTTCATCTCCATCATGCGGATGTTCGCCAAGGCAGCTTAAGTTTTGGTGCCGAACAGCCAGGGCAAAAGGCGCAGCGCCGCCAAGGTCGCGATCAGTTGCGCGGCGATGAAACCGGGCGCGGAGTGCGGCGCGATCCCTGAGAAACTGTCGGTCAGCATGCGCGCCACCGTCACCGCCGGATTGGCAAAGCTGGTTGACGCGGTGAACCAGTATGCGCCGGTGATATAGAGTCCCACCAGCACGGCTATGCCTTCGGGCTTGAACCGCGCCGCGCCCGCGATGGTGAGCAACAGGCCGAATGTGGCGACGGCTTCGGCCAACCATTGCGCCGGGCCGTCGCGCAGATGGGTGGAGGTTTCCAGAATGGGCAAAGCGAACATGGCATGGGTAAGCCACACGCCGCATACCGCCGCGGCAAACTGCACCGGCATGTAAAGCGCCGCGCTGCGCCATGGCATTTCACCGCGCAGCGCCGCATAGAGCGAAACGCAAGGATTGAAATGCGCCCCGGACAGCGGACCGAATATGGTGATCAGAACCACCAAGGCGGCGCCGGTCGCCAGGGCATTGGCCAACAGCGCCACCGCCAGATTTCCGTCCGCCAGCCGCTCGGCCATGATGCCGGAGCCGACCACGGCGACCAGCAACAAGGCGGTGCCGAGAAATTCGGCGGCCAGTTTACGGCTCATTCTTGCTTGCCGATATCCGACATCCGCTGTTGCAGCGACAGCCGGTCCAGTGCGGCAATTTTCAGATTGGCGAAGGCGGCGATGCGGTTGGACAGGGCGCGGTAAGTTTCGGCAAAGGCCAGCGCAATCTCGGCCGGCGTGCCTTCCACGGCAGCGGGATCGGGCAGGCCCCAATGGGCGGTCATCGGCTTTCCCGGCCAGATGGGACAGACCTCGCCCGCCGCGCTGTCGCAGACGGTGATGATGAAATCCAACGGCGGGGAATCCGGTCCGGCGAATTCGTCCCAGGACTTGGAACGGAAGACGCTGACGTCATGGCCCAGCCGCCCCAGCAGATCCAGAGCGCAGGGATTGACTGCGCCTTTGGGGTAGGAGCCCGCCGAGTAGGCCGTAAATCGCCCGGCGCCCATCTCGTTCAGGATCGCTTCGGCCAGGATGGAACGCGCCGAATTGCCGGTGCAGAGGAACAGAACATTGTAACTCATGCGCGGCGTTTCTTGGGCGGGCAGCAGGCGTTGACGGTGGCGGCGAGGGGGGCGCAAATTTCAGGACGGCCGCCGCAGCAATCCTTGGTGAGGAATTGCAGCAGCGCGCTCATCTTCTCGAAATCGGCGGCGTAGATGATGGAGCGGCCCTCGCGCCGGGCGGCGATCAATCCGGCATTGGACAGGACCAGAAGCTGGGCCGACATGGTGTTGGGCTGGGTATCGAGCTTCCGGGCGATCTCGCCCGCCGCCAAACCGTCCGGACCCGCTTTGACCAGGAGGCGGAACACGCAAAGGCGGCCCTCATGGGCCAGGGCGGCCAATCCCGACAAGGCGTTTGTTATATCCATAGTTCATGTATTATGGAAAGATAATCGCCTGTCAAGGATCAGGCGATGCGCCTGCGCTCCTATCTATTGGAGGCGGGATGGCCGTTCCTGGGCCTGCGGCATCATCGCCGCTGAGCCCAGAATCTCGTCGAGCGAGTCGTGGATCGCTTCCCACTTGGCGGTGATGCGGGAGAGTTGCATGCGGCCGACATCGGTCAGCCGGTAATAGGTGCGATGGGTGTCGGGGTCCTTTCGGCAGGACAGCCAGCCATCCCGCACCAAATCCTTAAGAAGCGGATAGATGGTTCCGACACTGGCCTGATTGGGGGATGTGGTCGCGGCGGCGGCTTTAACGATTTCGAGTCCGTACAACTCCCGGTGTTGCAGCAGTCCCAGAACAATCAGCTGGTTGAAAGTAAATGCCGTGCTCCGCGACATGATCTTCCCCTTCTTCTTCGCACAACAGGCGAAAAAGAATTTCGTTCCGGGAACTTTGACGATTCGATTACGCGCGGCGCTTGTCGCGCCATTCCGCCGGCGGCTCGCCCAGCACACGCTTGAAGGCGCGGCTGAACGCGGCTTCGGATTCATAGCCGGTCTGCGCCGCCACCACCGCGATGGAGGTGGCGCCGTCCAGCAATTTCGACGCCGCCATCTGCAAGCGCCAGCGCTGGAGATATTGCATGGGCGGGGTGCCGACGAATTCGGTGAAGCGCTCGGCGAAAGAGGAGCGTGACATTCCGCTTTGCTTGGCGAGTTCTTCCAAGGTCCAGCCGCGTGCAGGCTCGGTATGCAGCAACTTGAGCGCGCGTCCGACATGACGGTCTCGCAAGCCGCCCAGCCAGCCCCGGCTATCCTCCGGCAGCGACTCGACATAGCGGCGCACCAGATCGGAGAACATCACCTCGCCCAGGCGGGAGAGGATCTGGCTGCCGCCCAGCCGCTTGTCGCCCGCTTCGCTCAGGGCGAATTTCATGAAGGCGTCCAGCCAGGCATTTTCGCTGCCGGCGCGCAGATGCAGGATCGGCGGCAGGGCCTGGATCAGGGGGTTGAAGGGGTGGGGATCGCAGCCCAGAAAGCCGCAGATGAAATGGACGCGTTCCTCGCCGCCGCCATTCAAATCCATGGATATGGGGACCGGCAAGCCGTCGCGGAATTCGAAGTTCGGATTTCCCACCATGTCGCCGCGCATGCCGGGCTTGCTGGAGAGAATATGCGGATCGCCTTGCGGAAAGGCGATCACATCGCCGGCTTGCAACGCCACCGGCGGAAGATCATGGCCGACCACCTGGGCCCAGCAGGAGCCCTTGGTGATCACGTGATATTCCATCACATGCTCGGCATGCGCCATCAGCACGGGCGCGATCAGGCGGGAAGGCGGGGCTTCCGCCACCCAGGGCGCCGAGGCTTCGACGTCGAAGAACACCGCGCCCTTGAGCCGTACCGCCGATAAAATTTCAGACAGCGTGTCGCGGCTCACCGCCAAGCCCTCCTGGACGATCGGACAAGACTCCCGGCGGAGCGGTCATTTCTTGTGGTGGTTGGCTGGGCCATATGTCCATGCGTGAGAAGCGGAGCGATCGTGAACCCGAGCGTAGCGAGGGCCTCGCGGCGCGACCATTAAAAAGAGCGGCCCTAGGTAGCGGTTTAAAGCCCGGGAAGAAAGGTTTTGAGAGTCATGCAGCAGAAAATCCATGAAGGATCGTGCTTTTGCGGGACGGTCCATATCGCGGTGACCGGCGAGCCGGAGGCCATGGGCTATTGCCATTGCGCCTCCTGCCGCTCCTGGGCCGCCGCCCCGGTCACGGCCTTCAGCCTGTGGAAGCCGGGCGCGGTCAAGGTGCTGGCGGGCGCGCAATTCATCGGCATGTATCGCAAGACCCCGATGAGTGAGCGGCAATATTGCACCAAATGCGGCGGCCATCTGATGACCTGGCATCCGCCCTTCGGCTTGATGGATGTCTATGCCGCCACCATTCCGGGCCTGACGTTCAAGCCCGGCGTGCATGTCAATTATGAGCAGACGGTACTGCCGATCCGCGACGGACTGCCCAAGTTCAAGGACTTCCCCGCCGAAATGGGCGGCTCGGGCCAGATGCTGTCGGAACAGCGCAGCACCGATTGGGCGCTGGTGACGGGATAATCGGAAATGCACGACCTTGTCCGTGATGCAGCGGGACTTGCCGGGCAGCTTCATCGCTTCCTGGATGGCTTGGCGCGCCTGGGACTGGTCCCCAGGGAGCTGACCCAGCTGGCGCCCTACAGCGTCTTCTTTGTCATGACTTTTGCCGCCGTCCGCTGGACCGGCCTTGTCCGGAGCTGGGGGAGGGCGCGGCGGTCTATCCGGGGCCTTTCTGTTGCAGCGCGGAAAATGCCGAACCCGATTTCCCGCTATTTGCCCGTCTCCCAGTATTTGTAACACTGTTTCATTCCACCCCCCGGAATCAGATGACCCGTTCCTGACGATAGCCTAGCGGCGCGGAATCGTTATGATAGCCGTACCAGGGGCACGGTCCGCGCAATCATGACGGACCGGCAAACGGGGGGACGCATCCGTGATCGATCGCAGAGATTTTTTGTCAACCGCATCCGCCCTGGCATTGCTGGGGCCGGCCACGGCCAATGCCCAGAATGCGCCGCGCGACACCGACTGGCTGAGTTACGCCAACGATATATCCAGCGCGCGTTATTCGCCGCTGGACCAGATCAGCGCCTCCAACTTCGACAAATTGGAGCTGGCCTGGAAATTCAGCACCAACTCCTTCGGCCCGCGCCTGGATGCCTATTACCAATCCACGCCGCTGGTGGTGAAGGGCCGTATCTATGTCACCGCCGGTTTCCGCCGCGATGTCGTCTGCCTGGACGCCGGCACCGGCGAAATCCTGTGGATGCACACCTTTGACGAAGGCGAGCGCATCGGTTCGCGCGGCGGTCCGGGTCTTGGCGTGGGTTATTGGACCGACGGAACCAACGAACGCATCCTCTATGTCACCCGCGGCTACAACATGTTCTCGCTGGACGCCAAGACCGGCCTTGCCGATCCCAATTTCGGCGACAAGGGCAGAGTCGATCTGCGCCTGAACAATGACCAGAATATGGATCTCGTCCGGGGCGTGGTCGGGCTGCATGCGCCGCCATTCGTGGTCAAGGACACGGTGATCGTGGGCGCGGCGCCAACCGATCAGTCCACCGGCTATGTGCGCGGCTTTGATATCAAGACCGGCACGCGCAAGTGGATTTTCCACACCATCCCGCGCAAGGGCGAGTTCGGTTACGAGACCTGGACCACGCCGGGCCAGGCCGAAGCCAGCGCCAATATGGGCGTGTGGTGTCCCATGTCGGCCGATGCGGAGTTGAACCTGGTCTATGTTGGCGTCGAGTCGCCGCCCACCGACCTGATCGGCGTCACCCGCCATGGCCCGCATCTGTTTGCCGAAAGCCTGGTGGCGCTGGACATCGATACCGGCCAGCGCAAATGGCATTACCAGATGATCCATCACGGCATCTGGGACCGCGACGTTTCCTGTGCCGGGGTGATTTGCGACATTCCTTATAAAGGCAAGACGGTCAAAGCCATCGCCCAGCCGACCAAGCAGGGTTACGTCTATGTGCTGGACCGCACCAACGGCAAACCGGTCTGGCCTATTCCCGAAGTGAAAGTGCCCAAGGGCAATGTGCCGGGCGAATGGTATTCTCCGACCCAGCCGGTGCCCAGCGCGCCGCCGCCCTTCACCAAACAGGGCATCACCGCCGCCGATCTGATCGATTGGACGCCGGAGCTCAAGGCGCGGGCGCAAGCGATTGCCAGCCATTATCAGCTGGGCGGGCTTTGGGATCCGCCGCCCCTGGTCAGCGACAAGCTGTTCGGCTCGATCTGCGTCCCGGGCCTGCAGGGCGGCATCAACTGGCCGGGCGCGTCCTACGATCCCGAAACCAAGATGCTTTACTGTTTTTCCAAGAACCAGATGGGCGTGATCGGCGCCACCGTGACCAAGGAAGGCAAGGTGGTGCAGGCCGGCGGTCCGCCGCCGCCCGGCAGCGCCGATCCGCAGGGTGGCGTGTTCGGCGGCGTGGCCAGTTTGAAAGGCGGCGGCGCACCCATGTTCCGCTACCGCCCCGACGGCATCAATGATCCCATCGTGCCGGGCATGATCTCGATCGAAAGCATTCCGATCATGAAGCCGCCTTACGGCACCATCACCGCGCTGGATCTCAGCAAGGGCACTTTGGCCTGGCAGATCGTGCATGGCGAAACGCCGGACCACATCAAGAACCATCGCCTGCTCAAGGGCGTCACCATTCCCCGCACCGGACAGACCGGCATTCTGGGAACCCTGACGACAAAGACTTTGGTGATTTGCGGCGATGCCGGGCTGTTCACCGATGCGACGGGACGCAAGGGTGGGCGTTTGCGCGCATACGACAAGCTCACCGGCGAGCAAAAGGGCGCGGTGTTCATGGACAAGGCGCAGACCGGCGCCACCATGACGTACATGCACAAGGGCAAACAGTATCTGGTCTGCGCCCAGGGCAGTAACTATGGCGCCGAGCTGGTGGCTTATTGTTTGCCCGGAGAGGCCTGACGGGGGTCAGGCGCGCGGCAAACGAAACGCCAGCAGTTCGGCGCTGTAATTGCCGCCGCCGATCGCCACCACGATATATTGCACCCCGCCCAGCATATAGGTCATGGGCGAGCCGGTCTGCGGCGCGGGCATGTAGACCGCGCCGCGCTCCTCGCCGGTCTTTTTGTCATAGGCCCGCAGCATCGCGCCGCGCGCACCGGAGGCGGTGGTGGTGAAGGCACTCTCGCCGCAGATCACCAGGCTCTTGGTGACGGTCGGACCCAGAATTCCGGGCTGGCCGGTGCGCGGAATTTTCAGGCCTTTCAAGGCGGGATGGTTTTTGATCGCGTCCGGAGTCTCGCCATGCGCGACCTGCCAGGCAATATCGCCCTTGGACAGATCGATGGCGGTGATGCGGCCATAAGGCGGCTTGAGCAGCGGCAGTCCCTGGACCGTCAAGGCGGTGGAGCGGCGCGGGCCGGGTGGGGGAGGCGGATCGGGTTGGCGGAAGGCTTCTTCGCGCGCCGAAGAACCGGAGGGCGGGTTCTGCCGCGGCACGCTGCCATAGGTGCCGCGCAGATATTCGAAATCGGAGCGGGACAATTCCTGTCCCGGATTCTTGATCATCCCGATCGTACCGGCCCCGGTCTGGGAATAGACATAGACGGTATAGGTCTCCGGATCGTAACAGCCGCCGGGCCAGTTGGTGCCCCCATTGATACCGGGCGCGATCAAGGTGCCCAAAGGCCCATCGGCGGTGCTCAGCGCGGGCGGGGTGAACAGTGGGCCGATCTTCCAGTTGGAGACAAGCTTGACCGCGTCGGCGCGCAGGGCGGGCGTGAAATCGATCAGGTCATCGGTCGCAATGCCTTGTATGTCGTAGGTCGGCGGCTTGCTGGGGATCGGCTGGGTCGGCGAATACCATTCGCCGGGCACAGTGCCCTTTTCGACTTTGACTTCTGGGATCGGCCAGACCGGCTTGCCGGTGACGCGGTCCAGCACATAGAGAAAAGCCTGCTTGGTCGGCTGGGCCAGCGCCTTGACGATTTTTCCCTTGACCGGAATGTCGACCAGGATCGGGGCGCAGGGAATGTCGCGGTCCCAGATGCCGTGATGGATCAGCTGATAATGCCAGCGGCGCTTGCCGGTCTTGATCTCGACCGCGACAATGCTTTCGGCGAACAGGCCGTTGCCGTGGCGGTATTGGCCGTTGTAGTCGCCCGTCGGCGATTCCACCGGCAGATAGACCAGACCCAACTCTTCGTCGAGCGACATCTGGGCCCAGACACCGGCATTGCCGGCCATCTCCGCCTGGCCGGGGATCAGCCAGCTGTCATAACCGAACTCGCCTTTCATCGGGATGGTGTGGAAGATCCAGATGCGCTTGCCCGTGCGAACGTCGAAGCCGCGCACATAGCCTTTCACATTCTTGCGCGATGGCGGGACGTTGCCGGAATCATGGGCGGCGCCGACAATCACCACATCGCCGCTTATGATGGGCGTGGAATGCAGCCCGATATCGGCCTTGACCAGATCCATTTCCTGATCGTCGTCAAGCCTGAGATCGACGATGCCGTCCGTACCGAAGTTTTGAATGCGATGGCCGGTCTTGGCGTCCAGCGCGATCATGCGATAGCCGGGGGTGACGAAGATGATGCGTTCCTCGTTGCCGTCGCTCCAATAGGACACGCCATGGCCCGACAATTGCCGCGGGGCAAGACGGCCGCGCTCGCCTTCGTCATAGCGGTGCATCCACAGCATCTCGCCGGTCAGGGGATCCAGCGCGACCACGTCGCGGCGCGACCCGGCGGTGGTGTAGAGCACGCCCTTCACCAAAAGCGGGGTGGCCTCGTATTGGAATTCCCGCCGCGGGCCCAAGGCATCCGGCTTGAACCGCCAGGCCACTTCCAGCTTGCTGAAATTGGAGGCGTCGATCTGGTCCAGCGGCGCATAGCGCTGGCTGGCCAGGTTGCCGCCGTAATAGCGCCATTCCGTGTCGGCCGGGCGGCTCTGCGACCAGGCGGGCAGGGATGAGACGGCGAAGCTGGCGGCCGAGGTGGCCAGAAGCGTTCTGCGGGACGGCCGGAGCATGTTTCCTCGTTTATTGTTATCTAGAGACCGATTTAGCGAATCTTCGCCAGCATGTCCTTGCGTATTTTTGCGACGATGTTGATCTGGGGATCGACCACTTCGGCGATTTCATAGCGCATGGCGGTACCCAGCACCGCCGCGATCTCGCCCTGGTTCAGCCCATAACGGTCGTTCAGCCACAGCGCCATGCCGGTGGTGGCGACGCGCAGGGATTCATCCAGGCTGCCGCCCACGCCCATGACGCCGATTTCTTCCCCGGTATCGATCCAGGTCTGGCCCAGATTCTTGCCCTCGATCACTTCTACACTGAATGTGACGTCCATGCTGGTTTCCATCGCCTGGCCGGGAAGTTCCCCATCGCCCTGTTGGGCGTGGGTGTCGCCTATATATAAGAGTGCGCCGGGCTGGAACACGGGCAGATAGACGGTGGTGCCTTCGCGCACCGACTGGCTGTCCAGATTGCCGCCCCAGGGACCGAGATTGGAGCTGGCGATGGCTTGCCGGCGCGGCGGGGCGACACCCACACAGCCGAGCATCGGCATCAGCGGCACTTTATAATCGCGCAGCCGTTCGCCCGGGTTGGCCAGGCTCCCCAGATTGCTTGTCGCATCCAGCTTCCAGGTATTGGGCACCCCGTCGCCTTTCACTTCGTTGCGCAGATAACCGGGATTGAAGGCATTGCCGGCGATGGAGCTGGCCTGGAGGGCGTAATCGCGGTTGAGGCGCACGCGCTTCAAATGCACCACCAGCGTGTCGCCCGGCATGGCGCCTTCAACATAGAAGGGCCCGGTCAAGGGATTGCCGCGCGTCGAACGCTGGACGTTCTTGCCGTCATAACCGCGATTGTCGACGGTTTCGGTGTGCACGCTGTCGCCGGGAAAGATGCGCAGGGCAGGCGGGGTGTCGCCGGAGAAGTTGGTGTGAAAACGCTTGGGGACAAATTCATGCGCCGTGGCTTGGGGCGGTTTGGCGGCGGGGCGCTGGCCGGTAATGTCGATGCGTTCGCCGCTCATGATGGCGCTGCCGGTCAACTTGCCCTTGGCCTCGTTCAGGACCAGCGTCCCGCAGGGCTTGCCGTCACTGGTGCAATCCAGATGCAGCCCGTCCTTTTGTTCGCTGCCGGAAAAGCGCAGCGCGTTATAGGTGCCGGTGTAGGTACCGCCGCCGCCGCTGATCACCAGCCGCCCATCGGTGATGGGATGGAATGAGGGAACGTTGCCGAACTGGCGGCCCGATATTTCCCAGCGCCCGGCATAGTCGGCGGCGTATGCCGGAATCGCCGTCGCGGCGGTGATGGCCAGAACCAAAAGCGCTTTCATGAGGACCCCCTGATTGCCCCTGATTATCGATGGCAGATCGTAACAAATGAGGCGGATTTTGCTTACTCAAAAGGCGTAACCGGCTGTGGTTTGTCGCAGAGTTTCGCGCCTTGCGATGCAAAATTGGTACGGTCAGCCCGTTTGATGCCTGTTGTGGATTGCGCCATCGCTTCAGCCTGTTAAGAGGGTTGTTTCCCCAGTCAACACAGGCGGCATGACCGACAGCAGCGCTTTCAAGGTCGACCTCACCAACTGCGACCGCGAGCCGATTCATGTGCTGGGCAATATCCAGCCCTTCGGTTTTTTGATCACGGTCGGCGCCGACTGGCATGTCACGCGCGCCAGCATCAATCTGGACCAGTTCATCGGCGTTGCGCCGGGCGAGGCCATCGGCCAGCCGTTGCTGGAGCTGTTCAGCGAAAAGGCGGTGCACAGTATCCGCAACCGCATCACCCTGCTGCGCGGGCCCGATGCGGTGGAGCGGCTGTTCTATATCGCGCTGATAGAAGGGGGGCCGCTGTTCGATCTGGCGCTGCATTTCTCCGGCGGCCAGGTGGTGATAGAGGCCGAGCCTTCGGCCCAGGAAGAGATAGAGGCCAGCGCCATGGTGCGCGCCATGGTGGCGCGGCTGAACCAAAGCGAGGGCATGACAGCTTATTTCCGCGAAGGCGCGCGCCAGGTGCGCGCCCTGACCGGGTTCGACCGGGTGATGGTTTATCGTTTCGACGAGCAGGGCTCGGGCGAAGTGGTGGCCGAGAGCCTCAAGCCGGGCACCGACTCCTTTCTGGGCTTGCATTATCCCGCCAGCGACATTCCCGCCCAGGCGCGCAGGCTTTATCTGCGCAACATCTTCCGGGTGATCGAGGATGTGAATGCGGTGCCGGTGCCGATTGCCCACGCGGTGGATGAAAAGGGCCAGGCGCTGGACCAATCCCTGTCGGTGCTGCGCGCGGTTTCGCCCA
The DNA here is from genome assembly GCA_902825865.1 of uncultured Alphaproteobacteria bacterium. Lineage (GTDB taxonomy): Bacteria > Pseudomonadota > Alphaproteobacteria > Micropepsales > Micropepsaceae > Rhizomicrobium. Next base: position 58,772 of record CADECX010000007.1, on the reverse strand, counting down.
TCCATATCGAGTATCTCAAGAATATGGGGGTGGCGGCGTCGCTTTCCATTTCCATCATCGTCAACGGCAAGCTGTGGGGCCTGTTTGCCTGCCATCACTATGCGCCCCGCCTGCCCAGCTTCGCCTACCGCACCGCCGCCGAACTGTTCGGCCAGATGTTCTCGCTGATGCTGGAAAGCCGCGAGCGCCATGAGGCGTCGGAGTATGAGACAAGGGCGCGGGCCCTGTCCGACCGCCTGATGGCCACGGTGGCGCAGGACGAGAAGCTGTTGGAGAATCCGGCCTGGATCGGCGACATGGTGTTCGACACCATCCCCGCCGACGGCGTCGGCGTGTGGCTGGACGGCGCGGTGTCTCTGGCGGGGCTGACGCCCGATCACCAGGCTTTCGGCGCCATCGTGGAGAAACTGAACGGGGTGACCGGCGGCGATGTCTTCGCCATCAATTCGTTGCAATCGCTTTTGCCGGAAGCCGCTTCCTATGCCGACCGCGCCGCGGGCCTGATCGCCATTCCCTTGTCGCGCACGCCGGGAGACTATGTGGTGCTGTTCCGCAGCGAGCAAATGAGGTCGGTGCGCTGGGCGGGCAATCCGGAAAAATCGGTGGAGCTCGGACCACATGGCGACCGGCTGACCCCGCGCAAGAGTTTTGAATTGTGGTCCGAACTGGTGAAAGGCCAATCCCTGCCTTTCACCTTGGCTGAACGGCGCATCGCCGAAAGCCTGCGCAGCGGCATGCTGGAAGTGCTGATGCGGCTGTCGGACGCCGCCGAAAAAGAGCGCATCCGCGCCCATGAGCGCCAGGAGCTTTTGATCGCCGAACTGAACCACCGGGTGCGCAATATCCTGGCCTTGATCCGGGGGTTGATCTCCCAATCGCGCCAGACCCGCGCCGTGTCGGTGGAGGATTTCATCGCCACCCTGGACGACCGTATCCGCGCCATGGCGCGCGCGCATGACCAGATCACCGCCGACCGCTGGGGTCCCGCTTCGTTGCGCGAATTGATCGAGACCGAGGCCGGCGCCTATCTGGGCGAGAAGCGCAGCCGGGTCGCGGTAGACGGCCCCAACACGCTGATCCAGCCTTCAGCCTTCACCAGCCTGGCGCTGGTGATCCACGAGATGGTGACCAATGCCGCCAAATACGGCGCGCTGTCCGACAATGGCGCGGTCAAGGTGAAATGGGAGGTGGCGGCGAACGGCAATCTGATCCTGGAATGGAGCGAGGCGGGCGGCCCGGTGGTGGTGGCGCCCACCAGGCGTGGCTTCGGCTCCACCATCATCGAGCAATCGGTGCCGTTCGACCTGGGCGGCGACGCCACCATCGAATACCGGCTGGAAGGCTTTCATGCCCGTTTTGTGATCCCGGCACGCCATGTCGCTGGCCAGGCGCCGGACGCAGGCGCCAGCGAAACCCTGCAGCCCAAGCCCGTTGCCGTCGCCACGCCGCTCAAGGGCAAGCGCGTGCTGTTGGTCGAAGACAGCATGATTATCGCGTTGGACGCTGAGGATGTGCTCAAGGACCTGGGCGCGAGCAGCGTTATCACCGCTACCGGCGTCGATCGCGCCCTGCGCCTGCTGGAAAGCGCGCCCTTCGACCTGGGCCTGCTGGACGTCAATCTGGGGACGGAGAACAGCGTGGCGGTGGCGGACGCGCTTGCCGCGCGCAAGGTGCATTTCATCTTCGCCACCGGTTATGGCGACGGGAGCATCTTCCTCAAGGATCATTCCGGTGTGCCGGTGATCAAGAAACCCTATGGCTTGAATGAGATCGCGAAAGCGGTAGCGGAACTGGGTATTCAATGACCCCCTCCGGATTTCGTTCGGTTGGCTTGGCCGCCAACCTCACCCACTCGGTCGCTCCGCTACCCTCGCTCGCTGAAACCACCTCCCCCTCTGGTGCGCTTCGCGCAGAGGGGGAGGCGGGGCTGTGCTTGGCACGACCATCGGTAAGGATGCAGTTGCGCGCCGCGACGGATGACGTCCACCAGGCGCTACACCGCGCGGCGCCCTTTGCCGCCATCGCGGACGGGCGCGAAACGCTCGCCGGATATGGCCAGACGCTTTTGGGGCTTTATCGCTTCCACGCCGCGATGCTTGACATGTGCATGGCGGGCGCGGCGGCGCTGGGCGCCGATATGTTGGGCAAGGCCCATGCCGCGCGCATTGTGGCGCTCGCGGGTGATCTGGCGCATCTGGGTCTGGCCGCGCCGCCGGCCGTGGCGGAAGAGCCGGGTGAGAGGGCTTTCTGCGCCGGTCTTCTTTATACGGTGCAGGGCTCGACCCTGGGCGGCAAGGTGATTTTCCGGCAGCTGGATGCGCTGCTGCCAGATGCGCGCGGGCGCGGCTTCTTTCAGGGGACGGCGGATGACGCGCTTCATTGGAAAATGCTCTGCGCCGCGCTGGAAAGCTGCGGCGACATCGCGGCGCTGGAAGCAGGCGCGCGTTACGGCTTTGCGCGTTTCGCGGCGCTTCTGTGCGGCGGCCAGCGGGAACTTTTGCCGGGCTGACGGTTTATAACCAAGCGTGTTGATGGGGCCTTTTTGATTTTGAGGAGGTCTCATGTCTCTGCTTCTGATCGTTCTCCTGGTTCTTCTCCTGGCCGGCGGCGGCTTCGGCTATTCGCGTTTTGGCGCGGCCGGCGGCAGCGGCATCGTCGGCACCATTCTGATCGTGATCCTGGTTCTGTATCTGCTGGGCGCGCTGGGCACGGCGCATGCGTGAGGCCTGAGAAGAATTTAAATTCATGGCAGCGGCCGGCGCGGTTTTTTGAATCGGCTGCCGCGATGCGATGGAATCGCAGCACGATTGTTTCGCAGGAAATCCTTGTTTTCCCGGCGTTTCAGCGCTGTTGACTTGGGCGGCGGGCGGGAGGATGATTTACCTGTTGCCGTGAAGGAGTTCGCTCCGACGCACCGCTTCTTTCGACGTATCGGCCTGCTGCTTGCAGAGGCTCGAGGTCCGTAACGGACCAGGAAACGTGACCGAGGAACCGGGTTTCGCCAAGCGGGCACAAACAGCGGCGGATCTGTAGAAGGAGGTTTCCGCATGGAAGTTACTCCGCCCGAAATACGGGGCGGCTCGCGTTAGCCGCGAGCCAGGGTCAAGCATCAGGCGCCAGGCGCCGGTTTGGCCTTTCTAGACATTGTTGACAGTGAACGCGGACGTTCGTCCGCATCAACCGTCCGGTCCCAGGACTGGATGAGAAAGCCTTTTGGCTTCAGAACCCCGTTGCATGAATGCAGCGGGGTTCTTTTTTTGTGCCGCCTGTTTCACGACTCATTGACACGACTCCCTCTCGGGAGGACAAGACCCGCCGTTAACTTTTGGTCGGCCATGAGTCTGACGCAACAAATCGCTTCTCATATCCGGCAAGCCCAAAGCGTGGGCGATGCCAGCGGCGTGTCCGACTTTCAGCTGCGCGTGGCGCGCAAGGGCGCGATCCTCGTCAATCTCAAAACCCATCGCGCGGAACTTCTGTTCGACGAAGGCGAAGATCCCTTCTTCGAGCAAAGCAGCATCGCGCAATAACAGCGACCCGCGACCCGGTTCCAAGTTCCGGTCTTTCCGGCGCATTGCATGGGGATTAATTCTTTCGCGATTGCGAGATGGAACCGGAACGCGACCGGCCCCCTCACGTTGGCCCTTTACCCCCAACCGAAGGAGCCCGTATGCGCAAACTTGCCCTTGCCCCGCTTTTGTCCCTGGTGATCGCAGCAGCTGCCCCCACTGTGCCGGCCTTTGCCGCGCCCGACGCGGCGCTGGCGCCGGGCAAGCCCGCCGGTCTCAAAAAGGCCCAGGATCAGGACCCGGCCGCCCCGCTGCTGGTGATGGGCGCCGCCGCCATAGGCATCGGCATCGCCCTGGCGGTTGCGGACGACGGCGATCCGGCCACCCCCACACCCCCGGCAACGACCTCCGCCACGGCAAGCACGGCGCCCTGAGCAAAGCCCGCGCGGCACCTACAGTTGGCCAATTTATGCCTACATCTGTAAGCGGAATTGACAAATCCGCATACGGACGGCTGGACGGTCCTTGAAAACATTATCGAAAGCCCCCTGGTACAGTTAATGCATGGTTAAATCCCAGACCCCGTGAGAGGGGCCGGTTTGCGTGCAAAAACCAATCAGGGAGTTCTCGATGCTCAGGATCCCCGCCGCCGTGTCGGCCCTTGTCCTTATGACGGCCACCAGCGCCCAGGCGGTGCCGGTCTTCTTCAAGACCGGTCTCAGCGGGGCCAATGAGTTTCCCGCGAACGCCTCCACCGCCAGCGGCTGGGCCAATGTCTTCTTCGACCCCACCGCGCATACCATGCGCGTGATTGTGAGCTACCAAGGCCTCAGCTCGCCCACCACCGCGGCGCATATTCATTGCTGCGTCGCCACGCCGTTCGACGTAACCCTGACGGCCGGCGTCGCCACCACCACGCCGACCTTTCCCGGTTTTCCCACAGGCACCTCGGGTTTCTACGACCAGATTTTCGACATGACCCTGGCCGGCAGTTACCGGGCCGGCTTCATCACCGCCGCGGGCTCGATCGCCGCGGCCGAGACGCTGCTGTATAACGGCCTTCAGGCGGGAACGGCCTATCTCAATGTGCACAGCCAGAATTTCACCGCCGGTGAAATTCGCGGCTTCCTGCAAGTGCCCGAGCCGCTAAGCCTGTCGCTGTTCGGCGCCGGCCTGGTTGGCGTGGCGGCGCTGCGGCGCAGGCGGCAGCGGGCCTGATTTTTCCAGGCTGAGTTTGCGGAAGGCGCGCGTCATGCGCAGCGCCGTCTTGTAGGTGCAGCCGATGCGCCGCTCCAGCTCCGCCGCGGCGCAAGCGGGCTCAGCCGCCATCAGATGCAAGGCGAAGAACCAGCGGGGCAGGGGCGTGCGCGTTCCGTGCAGCACCGTGCCGGCGCAGGGATAGATGTGATGGCCGCAGGCCTGGCAGGCATAGGCGCGCCGCTTGGTCATGGCATGAAACCGCGCCGTGACGCGGCAGCGCGGGCAGGGGAAGGTGGTGCCGCCGAAGTCGCGCAGCAGCATGGCTTCCAGGCAGGCGGCGTCGTCGGGAAAGCGCGTTTGGAATTGCGCCAGGCTCAGGGGCGCGCCGTCCTGAAAGCCGGTCTCCAGCACAAAGAGCATCGACTAGCGGTGTTGCACGGCTTGGGCGGGGGCGATCATGTCCAGGCTGTCGTCCAGGACCATCACACTCAATCCGGCCAGGATCAGCATCACGGCCGCCACGGCTATGTTCAACACGCCGCTATTTTCGGCACGCTCGTAATTCGTATCCGCCATGAAGGGGAGGCCCAATGTTTCCGCCGGCCGTTAACGGTGTCAGCAAAAAATCGTTCCATCCATTGCGGAAACTTTCCTGCCGCTGTGCGTTCTTTAAGCCGGACAGCCGATTGGGGGCCCAATGGTCGAGACGCAGTAGGATGCCGATGCTTACCGTCAGCGCGGCTTGATGGCCCAGGAAAAAGCCGCCGAGGCGCCGACCGAGGGCTTGAAGGCCCTGTGGCTGGAACTGGCGGAACGCTATTTCGAGATGGCCGACCAGGTTTCGGACGAGGGCGAGCTGCGTTTCGCCCACAAGCTCAATGCCCGTCACGGCGGCCGGATGATGTTATAACCGGCTCCCCCAACCCATATAGAACTGGCATGAACGCCATCGGCTGCTAGTCTCCCTTCAATTCTGATGGGGGTACAGAGTGTCCGATTCCACAAAGATCCTGGTCGCCCAAGGCGGCGGTCCCACCGCCGTGATCAACCAGTCCCTGGCCGGGGTGGTACTGGAAGCGCGCAAATTTCCCAATATCGGCGCGGTCTATGGCGCCTATCATGGGGTGCGCGGCATCGTCGATCAGAACTTTGCCGATCTCACCAGGGAAAGCGCGGAGAATCTGGAGCGGGTGGCGCAGACCCCGTCCTCGGCCCTGGGCTCGACCCGCGACAAGCCGGACGCCAAATATTGCCAGGAGATTTTCAAGTCGGTGCGCGCCCATGGCATCACCGGCTTTTTCTATATCGGCGGCAATGACAGCGCCGACACGGTGCGTATCGTTTCACAGGCGGCGCAAGAGGCGAACTATCCGCTGCGCTGTATCCATATTCCCAAGACCATCGACAACGACCTGACCATCAACGACCACACGCCGGGTTTTCCCTCGGCGGCGCGCTTCGTGGTCCAGGCCTTCATGGGCGCCAATCTCGACAATATCTCGCTGCCCGGCGTCTATATCGGGGTGGTGATGGGCCGCCATGCCGGTTTCCTGACCGCCGCCGCAGCCTTGGCGCGTTCGGACGCGAGCGACGGCCCGCATCTGGTCTATGTGCCCGAGCAGGTTTTCGATACCGATGCCTTTCTTGGCGATGTGAAGCGGGTGATGGAAAAGCACGGCCGCTGTGTGGTGGCGGTGTCCGAAGGCATCGCCGACGCCAAGCATCAGGCCATCGCCACCACTCTGGCCAAGACGGTGGAAAAGGACGCCCATGGCAATGTCCAGCTGGGCGGCGGCGCCCTGGCCGACATGCTGGGCGACACCATCAAGGACAGGCTGGGCTACAAGCGGGTGCGCGGCGACACATTCGGCTATGTCCAGCGCAGCTTCATCGGCTGCGTCTCGGATGTGGATCAGCGCGAGGCCCGGGCGGCGGGCGAGCAGGGCGTGCGCTATGCCATGCAGGAAAAGCGCGACGGCACCGTCACCATCCATCGCACAGAGAGCGGCGGTTATGCGGCGCGCTATGAGCTCTCCGCGCTGGAGGATGTGGCGGGCAAGACCCGCATCATGCCGCCCGAATTCCTCCAGGGGCCGGATGTCACCGACGCCTTCCGCCAATATCTGAAGCCCTTGCTGGGATCAAATGTGCCGCAGGCCTACCGGCTTGGGCGCAATCCGGTGGCGAAAATTCCAGGCTAGCTGCAAAAGAAAAAGGCCGCAGGTGATGAACCTGCGGCCTTTTCTTTTAGATCGCCAGTGGTTGATTAGGCCTTCTTGCGGCGGCGGCGGAGCAGACCCACACCGATGAGGCCGGCGCCGAACAGGCCGATGGTGACCGGCTCGGGGATCTGGGTGGCGGGGCCGGCCAGGATCAGCAGCTGCTCATAGCCGTTGGTCAGCGCGGCCATGCGCAGATCGACCGACATCTTGCCGCCGTCATAGAAGCCGCTGTTCAGCCAGAAATTCAGCTGGTCGCTGACAAGCGCGAAGGCGGCGGCGTTGGCGCCGAGATTCTGGTTGACCGATTCAGCATTGGCGGGATCGCCCTGGCCGCAAGCGCCCAAGTGAATCACCGCGCCGGCGGGGTCGACGCAAAGCGCGCCATGGATATAGGCCCATTCGTCGTGCGCGGCAGTCTGGTCGCCCAGCAGGTCGGCATTGCCGCCGTCGTTGAATTGGCTCTGCGAGACGGACTGGCCGGGATCGCAACGGCCGCCGGCCGGGCCGGTGCAGGCATCGCCATCGAGCCAGAAAGTCTTGAGGTTGGCGCCATTGGCGTCGGTCAAGGTCACGGCCATCCAGCCCAGCGCATCCTGGGGCGTTTCCAGATAGGTGCTCTGCTGGCTGTTGGTCTGGTTCAGGTTGAAATAGAACTCCAGCTGACCGCCGGCCAGGAAGGCGTTCAGCGTGTTGACATTGATGTCCCAGGTCGCGGTGCTGTTGTTGGCAATACCGGCGCCGGCCGCGCCGTCATTAGCGGAGCTGGTCTGGAAGTTGACTAGATTGCCGGTCGGAGTTTCGTGGGCCTGGTCGATCCCGGTCGCCGAGATGTCGGTGTTTACCGAGCCTTGACCATTCACGCCGGTGGCGACCACGATCGCGTTCTGTAGCGCGGTACCGTTGGTGTCGACCTTGAAGGGATCGTTGCCGTTCACATCGCCGGCGCCGGCCTGGAAGTTCAGCAGGGCCAGCGAATAGACCGTGAAGTCATCGAAATACAGGCAGTTGTTGGCGGCCGTAAGCCCGCAATTGGGCGCAGGAAGAGGCGCGGCGGTGGCGGAGGTTGCGAGGACGGCGGCGAACGCGGGCGCCGCAAGGCACAGCCAGGATGTGAGTTTCATGATTTTCCCAATGTTAACGAGCAACAGTACGGTTAACACAACTGCAAGAAATGTACCGTTACGGGATTCCCGGCCTTTTCGAAAGTTCCCAAAGCCCTTTTGTAACCGGGGCTTACACAAGAACAGGCCGTTTTCAGTTCGTTATATCCGTTTGGAAATAACGTATTCGCCATGCTCGGCTGGCGGTCCGGTTCACCGTGCGCAACATCGCTCTTCCTTTATCGCCGCGCTTTTGGACGGTGGTCTTGCGATCTCGCATCGTTTGCCGAAACCCTAAAATTGTAGCGAACCGAAAAGCGCGGTGAAAACCTTCCCCACGCTAGGATGCCACTGTGCTGGCTGGTGCAATATGGCGACAATAAAAGTGATCCTGTGGTGCATCCTGATCCTGACGGGGGTCGGATACTACCGTTACGCCCATGCCGAGCCTGTTTCTCCGGTTCATGCGGCGCAGCAGACGGTGCGCTGAAGGCGCGCCGGTTTTTCGCCCTCGGATCGCTTGCGGCGGAACTTCGTTACCCTGTTGATGGGTATACGGATCAACACCGGCGTGGATATCGACAAAGAGATCATGGCCCGCATCGACGGGGCCAAGGCGTGGGACAAGGATTCCCGGCCCGAGGACTTTCAAATCAGGGCGGCCGAAAACGGTTACGTCCTGATCAACCTCAAGACGCGGCGCGCGCAGCTGATCTATGACGATGACAGCCAGCTCCACGATCTGCACGAGCTGTTTCCCAACCTGATCCCCTTTCCGGGCGGCAAGAAACCGAACGGACATTGACCGGCATGGAAACGCCACTGCGCCATTGGGATATCGACGCGCACGAGCCCGGTTGCATGCGCAAGGACGCGGCTTTGCCGCCGGCAGATCCTGGCGATGTCTATGTCGATGTCTTTTGCGATTGCCACCGCTTTACCGAACCAAAAATTCTTTCCAACGGCAGCGACATCGCCTGGCCTGCGGGTTGGGATGGCGATCAAGCGCTGGCCTGGCGCAGGCAAAAGGGCTTGGCTTTGCCGACCGGATTGCCGGCCGGATAACTCTGGCAGCGGTTGCCACGCCGATCTGGAACATCTTGTAAAATTTCAATAATTGCCATGTGGACGTCAGAACCATTCTGACTGATAAATAGTCATCGAGCGCCGATTCGGGGGGGCATGGCCAATACGAAAAGAGCGCGGCCGGAACGCGCCGGATTGCATTGTCGCTGCCCGCGGAGCCGCGCATGACAGCTGCAGATGGTTCAGGGCCGCCGCCGGAAGCAGAGCGCCGGCCAGCACCGCGCAGCCGGGTGCTGCTGTCGGGCATCATCGCTTATGGCGACGGCTCCTACAGTTTCGATTGCACCATTCGCAATATCTCCAAGACCGGGGCGCGGGTGGCGACGGGAAGGCAAACGCATGTCCCGTCGGAATTCTTCCTGATCAATATCCGCGAGCGCGTCGCCTATGACTGCAAGGTCGTATGGAACAAGGGCGGCGAGGTCGGCGTCGCGTTCAAGGCGACGGTGAATCTGTCCGCCGTCACCGACCCCGCGCTCGCTTATCTCAAGAAATTGTGGCTGGCCAAGGCGGCGAGCTAGCGGGCTGCGCCGGCGGATGTGTCCTGGATGGCGGCCAACGTCTTGGGCTTGTCGGGCGCATCCATGCGGATCAGCGGGCGCGGCGGGCCGTCAGCCACGAGCTTCACGGGGATTCTGGGATCTTCGATGGTTCCCGGCGACGGTGGGACCAATTGAACCGTCTGCGCCAGCGCCGCCGTCGAAAAGACGATCAAGGCGGTGAGGAAAGCGGAAAGAAGCGAAGCTTTGAACATAGCCGCATGACAACGCCAGGTGCTCCAATTGGTTGCATGCACCCGCCGCATCAACCGAGACCGGAACCATAGAGGACAGGCGGCGTTGGCTTGGCAGAGGGACGCACAGGAGCACCCGCGGTCCGTAGCGACAGCGGTGCAAACAAATAGGAGTTCGCCATGGCGGTCATCATCAACAAAGACGGCGGCAGCAGCGGCGGCAGCGCCGTTCTGGGTTTCATTCTCGGCGCGGTGATGCTGGTGGCCGGCATCGTCGGCTTTTTCATGTGGGACAATTACAAGAGCGGCGGCGCGCCCAAGGCCGTCATCATCACCCAGCCGAAATAGGAGGCGCTCATGGGCGACGAGATCATCATTACCGAAGACGAGCCAAAGGCGCCGGATGTCATCGTGGTGAAGCAGGAAGCCCCGAAGACGGAAAAAGTCGTGACCGAAAAGACGGTCATCACGGAAATAAGAAAAGAAGAAGATTAGCGGCCGGCGGGCTTGGCATTCGAACGCCCGCGGATCGCTTATTCAGAGAGGTCTAGGCTTTCCTCTGCCGCGGGCCGATTCACGGCCGCACACTACGCTGACGCTAGTGCGGCCGATCGGCCCTTGGCATTCATACGCGCCCGGAACGGGCGCGTAGCCAGCACGGATGGATTGAGCGGGACTTCCTGACGCGCGGCCCCCTCAAGTCGCTGTCGTGCGGGGCCGCTTGTCATTCGATTACGCCGCGACGCGGCGTAATCGAATGGTGCCGGGTGAGAGGATTGAACTCCCGACCTTCGGTTTACAAAACCGCTGCTCTACCGCTGAGCTAACCCGGCCCGCCCAAAAAGGGCGCATTTGATTAGACTTAGCCCCCCTCAAACGCAAGTTTGATGCCGTCCGTACGTTCCGGCTGTTGATTCAGCCCCCTTATCGGGCTCAGACTCCCGCCCAGGAAGGGTGCTTCGCCCCCGCGCGGGGGCTGTTGCGGGAGCGTGCATGGGCAAGTTTGTCGGCGGGTTGGTGATCGGGCTGCTCATTGGGCTGATTTTTTCGGAGACGCTTTTCCCCGACGGGTTCAACAGTTGGGTCGAACATCAAGCCCAGGACATACGCAGCAGCGTGCCTGGACGCTGAACCGCTTCAGTTCAGGCGGAACAGCCCGTCCACCGATTTCCATTCCGAAGGCTTGAGCAGCTGGTCATGCGCCACCCGCACGCTGTGCAGCGCGCCGTCCAGTTCGCGCTGCCAAAAATCCAGGAATTTCTTGAGCTGCGGAAAAAGCGGGGCGATGTCGTAGTCCTGCCAGATGAATTGCTGCAGCAGGCGGGGATGATCGGGGATGTGGTAGTGGATCTCCGCCGTGGTCAGGCCGTAGCCTTCAAGCTTGAGGATAAAATCCTTGCTGACCGCCTTGATGCCCATGAGACAGCGCCCCTTTGAACACGCATCGACTCTGACAGCCAAAGGCTAACGATCGGTATCGCGCCGGCACTGCAAATGTTGTGACAGCAGGTTACGGCGGAAATTCTGGAGCGACCGGCAACCGGTTCTGAGCGACAGCGAAGAACGAGGGCCTGCCGGCGCGACCATTAAATAAGTGCCGCGATTTTCGGCAGTGTGCGGAGCAAACTGCCAAACCATGCGGCAACGCCTAAGCTCTTCTGTTCCAGCGCTCCCAGGCTTGCGCCAGGCTGAGGCCCGCGACCTGGGGATTGGCGGCGCAATCGTCATTCTCGCAAGCGACCACGAAATGCCCGGCGATTTCGGCGGCCAGAGGCGGGTCGTCGCCGCAAAAAGGGCAGGGCAGATGCTTGGGCCTCGGGCGTTGGGCGGTATGGGCGCCCTGCCGGATGACCTCAAGCATGTTCATGCCGGAACGCTACAAGAACACTTGCAGAATGTCAACAAGCTGGCTTGTGTTCGGGGCTTTGCGCCTAGCCGGGCCCGTCCTGGTCATGGCCATAGCCATGGCTTTTGACCTGGAAGCGGCGGGGGTCCTCGAACTTGCAGTCCCGCGCCAGGCAGACCCGCTTCTTGCGCCCGGTAATAAAGGACAAAAAGGTTCGCACGTAATAAAGCGGCGCGCCGCAATCGGGGCAGACGGAGCGGGAGCGGATCGGGGATTTCGGCATGCTGCTCCAAGGCTGAAGGTGCGACCCTGCGCCAGCCTAGCACGCCGAATCGGGCACGGCAGCGTCCCTGGCGGCCGATTTGTCCCCAGCTTGCGCGGTGGCAGGTAAGGGCTTGCATTCACTGGTGGTTGTAAGACCTCTCATTGTGTGAAATTTTAGCCGCAAACGGTGGAGTCGCCGTGAGCGCCCAGGGGGGCTTGGGCGCTTGTTTATCTGTTGTGTGCAACCGTGCGTCCTGGCGCGTGCGTGTTTCGGCGCACGGGTTTGGGACGCGAGATGACGGCAGTTACCAAGGCGGATTTTTCCCCGCTGACCATTTTGGTGATCGACGACAGCCCCTTCATGGTGCGGCTGATGGCCGAAATGCTGGCCAGCTTCGGCGTGGGCAAGGTTTTGACCGCCGCCACCGCCGAGGAAGCTTTTCAGCGCATGGAAACGCGCTCGCCCGACGTGATTTTCTGCGATTGGCAGATGTATCCCACCGACGGGCTTTCGGTGTTGCGCCGCCTGCGCCAAATGACCGACACGCGCCTGGCCTATGTGCCCTTTGTGATGGTCACCGGCCACAATGCCAATGAGGATGTCACGCTTGCGCTGGGTGAGGGCGCCGACAGCTATATCGTCAAACCCTTTTCTTGCGAAACCTTGATGAACCACCTGATCAAGGTGATCGTGCAGGACAAGGGTCATTTGGCCCCCGCATCTTCCGACAGCAAGCCCAGGGAGATGTGGGCCGTTGAGTAACGCCAAAGTCGAATACAGGCCTTCCCTGCTGGAAAGAATATCGGGACCCAATGCGGTGCCGCTGACCGCGCTGGTCAAGAAAGGCGAAGTGGCGGCCGAGAAGGTGCAGGAAAGTTTCGGCGACTATCTGGGGACGCGCCTGCGCGATCTGGCCGATGTCCGCTACAGGCTTTCGGGCGCCCCCGATGCGGTGTGGGATCAGTTCTATTCCCTGGTGGTGGATTTGCGCGGCAGCGCGGCGATGGCGGGGCGGCAGGGTTTGGGCGAAGTCTGCACGTCCCTGGAAACACTGCTCAAGGAACATGCGCGCGATGCCCGCGCCGCCCAGGTGGCGGCGTCTCATGTCGACACGCTGGTGCTTTTGTCGTCCGGGCATGAGGGCCCGGCGGCGGCGAAGCGCCTGACCGCAGAACTTGTCCAGGCCGTGGCGCGCATTCCGCGCCGATTTTAAGCTTCGTTTAACCTGCAATTCCTTGCGGTTAAGCGGCTCCAACCCATCGTCATGGAACATTCATCTTAACGGTTTCCCCACGTCTCTTGCCTAGTCTGTGGGCGGGGAGTGCTGGGGGAGCGCGCGTGAAGCGCACTTATTCCGTATCAACATTGTTGTCGTTGGCCACCGGCACCATGGTCGTGGTGCTGGTGACGGTGTTCGCTGTCGCCGCCAACAATGCCTGGCGCCGCGAACAGGCCAGCGCCGATGTCGCCGCCAGCGCACGCGTGTCGCGCGATATCGTGTCGATCCGCGAAGCCATGCGCGCCGAACTTGGCGTGATCGATACAACCATAGCCGAACCCTTTATTGCCGACGCCGCCACCTTGGCGCGGCTCAAGCTGCTGCATGGCCGCACCTTGGAAGCGATGGGCCATATCCAGCACGAAATCGCGGAGCTGGGCGAGGACAAGGTGCCGGCGGATCTGGCGCGCCAGATCAGGCAGGGCATGAGCGTCTTCGACCGCCAGTTGTTTCCGGCGGTGCTGGCCGCCGCGGTGCTGCCGCGCGAGCAGCGCCCGCCTCATCTCTTGGTCGATCCGCAAAATTCCGTCTATGCCACCTTGGACCGCATCGACAGCCAGGCGATGACCCTGTCGCGCCAGATCGCGGCCACCGGCCCCTATATGAGCGAGATGATGCGCATCAGCGACATCGCCTGGCGCATCCGGGTCGATGCCGGCGGCGAGCGCCGCGAATATGCCAATTTCATTTCCTGGCCGCACAAGCCGACCCAGGCAGAACGCGACGGGCTGATCAAGACACGCGGCCGCACCGAGGCGCCCTGGCAGTCGATCGAAAAAGCGGTTCAGGCCGGCGGCATGGCGACGCCGCTGAAAATGGCGATCGCCAGGGCCAATGAAGAATATTTCGGCCGCTATTCGCGGCTGCGCGCTTATGTGCTGGATACGATGGAAAATGGCCGCACCCTGAACATCAGCGGACCGCAATGGCTGACCCTGTCCACCCCGGCGCTGAACAGCTTGATGGAAGTCAGCCGCGCCGGCCTGGCCGCGGCCGAGGCCCGCTCGATGGAAAATCTGGCCCAGGCGCGGCGCGACCTCAAGGCGGCGCTGGCGCAGATGGCGATTTGCGTCAGCCTGGCGCTGCTCACCGCCTTCCTGGTCCTGTGGCGGGTCATCCGGCCCTTGAAGCAGATCACCCACGCCATCAATCACAACTCGGACGGCGATATCGAACGGGTGCTGGCGATCAGCGCGCGCGGCGACGAGATCGGACACTTTGCCCAGGCGTTGAAAACGTTCCGGAAAATGTCCGACGACCGCCAGAGGCTGGAACGCGAACTGCTGCAGAACCAGGTGGCGCGCCAGACCGCCGAGGCCGCCAGCAAGGTCAAGTCGGAATTTCTCGCCAATATGAGCCACGAGCTGCGCACGCCGCTGAACGCGGTGATCGGCTTTTCCGAGATGATGATGCACGGCACCTTCGGCGCCCTGTCGGAGCGCTATCTGGAATATGCCAAGCTGATCAACAGTTCCGGCAGCCATCTGCTCAGCCTGGTGGCCGATATTCTGGACCTGGCCAAGATCGAGGCCGGCCGCTTCCAGGCGGACTTCCGCGAATTCGACCTCAAAAGCTGCGTCGAGGATTGCCTGCCCTTGATCGCGTCAAAGGCGGCGGCGCGCGAGATCGTGCTGGAGACCGATATGCCCCGCGCCGCGGTGCTGGTGGTGGCCGATGCCCGCGCCTGCAAGCAGATACTGATCAATCTTCTCTCCAATGCGGTGAAGTTCTCCGAGGAAAAGGGCGTCATCACCGTCAGTCTCAGGGATATGGGCGAGATGGTGCAGTTCGCGGTCCGGGACGAGGGCGCGGGCATTCCCGCCGATGTGCTGGAACGCATCGGCCAGCCCTTCGAGCAGGCCACCAACAATCCGCATGTGGCGCGCGAGGGCACCGGGTTGGGCCTGTCGCTGGTCAAGGCGCTGGTAGGCGAGCATAGCGGCAAGATGGCGGTGGAAAGCCGCGAGGACGAGGGCACCACCGTCACCATCACCCTGCCGCGCCGCCAGGAACGCCGCAAGCTGCAACAGGCGGCGTGATCCGCGACGCGTTCGTTTATCGGCAACGGGCTGGCCTCGGGAAGAACACGCGCATCATTCTGAGATTTGCGCAGAGAAACCGGGCTTGATTGATGACACGTTGTCAAACTGACATATGACAGACTGTCAGTTCAGCGCAGTTTGTCTTGGCGAATATCCGTAGGCTGATAGTCTGCGCGCGGGGCGCATATCACGCGCCTCGCTCACAAGGCTGGGGAGCCTCAACACATGAAACGTTCATTGGGGGCGGCTGCGGCCGTCTCGTTCGTCGCTGTTTGCCTGTCGGGATGCGCCAGCATCGTTTCGGGCACATCGCAGGAAATCAAAGTCGTCACCAATCCTCCTGGCGCCAATTGCCAGTTCGTCCGCGAAGGCGCCGTGATCGCCAGCGTCAACAACACGCCGGGCGGGGTGACAATCAAGAAGACCAAGCACGACATCACCTTGAAGTGCAACAAGGAGGGCTATCAGGAAGCCACCTACCTCAATCATTCCGGCGCCGACGGCGCGACCTTCGGCAATATCATCCTGGGCGGCGGCATCGGCTGGGCGATCGACAGCGCCTCGGGCTCCGACAACAAATATACCGGCGAAGTGAATGTGACCTTGGTGCCGGCGAGTGCCGGTGCTGCCGCTGCCGCGCCGCCGCCTCCAACGGTCAAGCCCGCGACGTTCGCGCCCAACAGCTAGGATGCGGAAGTTCGCCGCGTTGCCGGCCGTCCTTTGTTCTGTCTTCTGCCTGGCGGGTTGCGTCAGCGTGTTCGAAGGCACGTCGCAGGAAATCACGGTGGTCACCAATCCGCCGGGGGCCCATTGCTCTTTCCTGCGCAAGGGGGACGGCAAGGAGATGGGCAGCATCGCGGTCACGCCCGGCATCTTGTCGGTGCGCAAGAGCAAGCATGACCTCACCATCACCTGCGACAAGGAAGGTTATCAGCAGTCCACCTATCTCAACCATTCGGGGGTTTCCTCGGTGGTGGCGGCCAATGTGGCGGTGGACCTGCTGTTGACGGCGGGGATTTCCTCGATCGTGGATTCCGCCAATGGCGCGGACAATCACTATGATCCGGTGGTGAACATCTCGCTGACGCCGGTGCTGCCCATGGCCCAGGCCACGGCCGCGCCTGCGCCTATTGTTCCGGCACCGGTCGCCGGCACAGCGAACTGAACGCCCTTCAGTCGGACCCGGCGCGAACAGGAAAAAGCAAAAACGGCGCCCTTGCGGGCGCCGTTTTTGTATTGTGGGGAGGAGACGGTTAGGCCTTTTTCCGGCGACGAAGCGCCACGGCTCCGGCGATACCGGCGCCGAACAGGGAGAGCGTCAACGGCTCCGGCACTTCTTCCGTAATATCCAAGGCCGTGACAGTCAGCGAAGGTTCGCTGCGGGTCATCCAGGCCTGCGCACCGGTATTCGCGCCGTCGGTAAGGTCCGCCGAGAAATAGGCGCCCGAACCATTGGCAATGAAATCGTCGGTGCTGAGGCCGCCGGCGCGGGTCAGGGTGAAGAGCAGATCGCCGTAATAGGCCTTCCCCGAGCCATTGCCCGCCGAGGAGTCAATGGCAACCGTATAGGCGCCATAGGGCGTGTTGCTGCCGCCGGCCGTATTGAGGCTGAGCGTGCCGAAAGCAAAGGTGCCGGCGACAGGCGTGGTGAAGGTGATGCCGAGGGCGCCCGCGCCCGCCAGGTTGAAGGCGAACGGTGTGTGCGGACCACCGGTATTGAGAAAGCCGTAAGTGGCGTTGATCAGATCGACGTTCACGTCAACGGCGTTGGCGCCGTTCTGGGTGAGCGTGATGATGCCCACATTGGAAGGCTGAACGCCCGTGCTGGTGTTGAACGTATAGACCGGGCCGGCAAAAGCCGCGGTCGATAACGAAGCCGCGAAGGCGAGCGCCGCCACGGGCAAAATCTTGAACAGTTTCATTTTGATACGTCCCAATGAATGACTTGCGTAAAACCTCGCAAGCGCTATGCCATTGGAGGCGGGGGCGCAAAAACAAACTGAAGAAGAAGTTAATGGCCCGGAATGTGTAAGTTGCGCTTACAGAGAAGGCGTCCAAAGGACTTGTGAGATGAACGCGATTGCCTTGAAGGGCGTGGAACGGCGGCTGGGCGATTTTGTCCTGGGGCCGCTGGATCTCACCGTGCCGCGCGGCGCGGTGCTGGCCTTTGTCGGCCCCAATGGCGCGGGCAAGACCACCACCCTGGACCTGTTGATGGGCATGGGGTCTGCGGATCGCGGCGAGATCGCCGTGCTGGGCAAGCACATGCCGCGGGACCAGGTGGCGATCAAAAGCAAGGTCGCCTATGTCAGCCCCGATTTGAATTTCACGCCTTGGGGCAGTGTGGGGCGGGCGCTGGATTTCGTGCGCGGCTTTTATCCCGATTGGGACGTCACGCGCTGCGACAGGCTGCTGGAGGAATTTTCCGTCGCCCGCAAGGAGCGCGTCGCCGCTCTATCCTTCGGGGCGCGGATCAAGCTGTCGCTGGTGATGGCCTTGTCGCGCGACGCCGAGCTGCTGTTGCTGGACGAACCCACGGTGGGGCTGGACGTCAATGCCCGCCTGCTGCTGTTCCGCGAGATACGCGATTTCGTCAAGAGAGCGGACAGAACGGTGGTGATTTCCTCCCACCAATTGTCCGACCTGGAAAAGCTGGCCGATCATGTCGCCATCCTGAACAAGGGCAAGCTGATCGCCGCCGGCCCGATGGCGGAGCTGGTGGAACGCCATGCGCCCAAGAGTTTGGAGGAAATCTTCGTCGGCCTGATCGCGGGCGGCGCATGAGCGGGGCGGTGCTCCGCCTGGTGCGGGACATACCGCCCTTGATGGCGGCCTATCTTCTGTTCCAGGCGGTGCTGGGCCTGATCCTGGATTTTTCCTGGATCACCCATCCTTACGGCAATCCCATGCTGATGCCTGGCGTGCTTTTGGCGATCAATGGCTCGGTGATCGCGCCCAAGCTTCCGGTGTGGCGCATGCTGCCGGTGACGGCGCGCGACATCGACCGGGCGCGCTGGTGGCACAGCGTCGGCATACCCTTTGTGCTGCTGGGGTTTCTGATGGCGGCCTCTGTCCTGATCGCGATGGCACTGGGCACGCGCAATGCGTCGTGGCGCGATATCGGCCTGAGTTGGGGCGGGCAATGCGCGGTTTGCGTCATCATGGCCCTGGTGTGGATGGTGATGCCCCTGGCGCGGCGCAAATGGGGGCGCTGGAGCGGGCTGATCGTCCTGCCCTTGCTGCTGCTGTATTTCCGCCTCCTGGTCAGCGAACGCGGCGATCTCAGGCCCAGCCTGGAGATGGCCATCCCCGCCGCCATCCTGGCCGCCATTCTTCTGTATGCGTTAGCGGGGCGCTGGCCCTTGCCGCAGTCCAGCGCCATATGGGCAACGCCCTCGGGCGCGGCAGGGAAGGCGCCGTCGCGCTTCCCGGGATGGCCGGTTCTGCTGCGGGCCAATCTCGGCGTTTGGCTGTGGCTGTGGAGCCTGATGGCGTTCGGCTGCCTGGCGCTCAAATATTTCATGCCCAGCTTCGATCTGGCGCTGTTCGGCTGGATCTTCGGCTTGATGAGCGCGCAAGTCGCGGTGATCAATCTCACCACCGGCATGCGGGTGTTTCGCGCCCTGCCGCTGAGCGGCGCGCGGCTGAGTTTTGTATTGGTTCTGCTGCTGGTTTGCGTGCAAGGGCTGTCCTTGAGCCTGTTCCGCCTGGTGCTGGAGATCGCGGGAGACACCATGCCTGCGCCCGCCTTTTTGGCGCCACTGATTTTTCCCTTGCTCTATTTCCCCGCCGCCTTGCGCTTTGGCATGCGGGTGGCGCAGTTCGGCTACGCCTTGGCGATCATTGTGCTGGCGCCGCTGCAATTAATGTCGCGCGACACGGGTACCGCGCCCGGGGCGATGACGGGACTTTTGCTGATCGCCGCCCTGTCGTCGCTTTGGATCTGGCGCGAGATCGCCCATGGCCATCATGCCTATCGCGTGCAACCGCTTGTTCCGGCGCGCTGGCGCGGGGCGGATTAGCCCAGGCCTGTCTTAGACGGCGCGGCGGCAAGGGGCACGTCGGGGAAACTGAATTGGGACGTTAGCGAACCAATCTGGATTAACAGGCCAGTTTGGCGCTGTAACAGGCCAAATGGGGTTGGGCCGTCTTCGAACCAAGCCAAAGCAACAGCGCTCGCCTTGGCCGGCTGATGGGCCCCAAGGTGGTTGGAGGGCCTTTTCAGGTCCCAAGACCTCTCTTGACATGCATATCGATAATCGATATATGTAATCTCGTAATTCGATATATCGGTTATTGGATACCGATATGGGTAATCTGGGGAGGGGCCAATGGCCGACAAACAGCACCTTTTCGCGATCACCAGCTGGCTGCTGAAGGCGGCGACCTGGTTCACGGTCTTAATCACCGCCGTCCTGGCGCTGGCCTTTGTCGCCTGCACCCTGGGGGTGGGCGGGCTGCTGTTCACCCCGGCCATCATCCAGAACATGGGCATACCCCTGGAAGCGGACGGGGTGCCCATGGTGCGGGCCCTGACGGCTGCGCTGTTCGCGGTGGGGGGCGGGTTGATCAGCGTCATTCTGATCCTGTTCGTGATCCGCGCCACCAGCGGCATTGTCGATACCGCCATCGCCGGCGATCCCTTTGTCGGCGGCAATGCCGATCGGCTGAACCGTATCGGCTTTCTGCTGCTGGGCCTCATGGCGGTGCAGCTTTTGACCTTGATCTTTGTCACCGGCATCGCGCCGGAGAGCGTCGACAATCCGCATTTCCACATCAGCGGCGGTTCCGAGCCCGATCCGGTGGGCATGCTGGCGATCCTTTTGATCTTCGTCCTGGCGCGCATCTTCAAGCACGGCGCCAAGATGCGCGACGAGCTTGAAGGCATGGTGTGACCATGGAGATCACCGTCAAGCTGGACGAATTGTTGTACATGCGACGAATGACGCTGACGGACTTGGCCGCGAAGGTGGATATCACCTTGGCCAATCTGTCGATCCTCAAGACCGGCAAGGCCAAGGCGATTCGCTTTTCAACCCTGGCCGCTATCTGCGAGGCGCTCGACTGCCAGCCCGGCGACATACTGGAATTCCATTCCAGCCGGCCGGGTTCGGCGATGCGGCTGGTGAAGTCGTGAACGGTTGGAGCCGCCCATGCAAACGCAAATGATGGCTATTGATCAACAGACTGCCACCGGCCTGGGTTTCCCCAAGCAAAAGTATATGGCGGTCGAGCGGGAGCGGCGTTGGCTGTGCCGCGAAGTGCCGCGTGAGCGCATCGTCCGAACGGACATCATCACCGACCTTTACGTCACGGGTGCGAGGCTGCGGCTGAGAGAGTTGCGCCCGGGCAATGGCGGGGCGCCCCTTTTCAAGCTGGGCCGCAAGGCCGACCTTGACGCACAAACGCGGCTTATCACGACCATATACTTGCCGGAGGAAGAGTTCGCCGCAGTCCGGGCATCGTTCCAGGGGTTCACGATCAAGAAGCTGCGTCACAAGTTGCAGCCGCTTTTGGGCGTGCCGGTATCAGTTGACGAGTTTCAGGGCCCGCTTGGCGGGCTGGTGCTGGCGGAGGCGGAATTTGAGTCAGCCGAAGCGTTGGCGGCATTCCCCGCGCCGGATTTCATCGCGCGCGAAGTGACGGATGACCCCCGCTTTTCGGGTGGCCAGTTGGCCAAAAACGGCCTGCCTGAAGATTGTTTTTGACTGACCTTGGTCCGGCGCTCAGTGACGATGCTTTGAGGCCTGGCCCGGCAAGGGCCATTTGCCGGTTTCCCGCAAAAGCCGTTCGATATAGCCGTCGGGATTGCGTCCGAACTGGATTTCGTAATCACGCCATTCTTTTTGCAGGGCGTTGAGCAGATCGAGCCAGGGCGGGATGGATAAGAGCTGTTGCATGGGCGGCACTCTAAGCAGCCGCATTGCCGGGCCGCAATCGTTTCCACGCCGATCTGCACTGCAAAAAGCGCGCGGGCATTTGCCCAAATTGAAGGCAGTCCGGGGTTTCAGCCGGCAGTTGCGACGTGGCTGTTAACCCATAACAAAAACTTCACATTTCTGAAGCCGTCTTGTTACACGCCTCTGTGAAACCCGCTTCATCGCAATAAGAGGGTTTCTTCATGAAAATGTCACTTCGCTGCGGCGCGGCAATTGTCGCGTTGACGTCGGTTTTCGCGTCCAACGCCTGGGCGCAAGGCCAGACCTTGGCAGCCAATAATGATGGCGGCCTGGAAGCCGTTACGGTCACCGCGGAAAAGCGCGAGACCGACCTGCAGAAGACGCCGATCGCGATTTCGGTCGTCTCTCCCGCCATGATCGAAGACCGCCATATCTCCAGCCTGCTGGATTTGAATGACGGCGCCATTCCGGGACTTCGCGTCGCCACCTTCGAGGCGCGCCAGTCCGCGCTCACCATCGGCATCCGCGGCATCGTTCCCTTGGACGCCAACCAGCCCGCCCGCGAGCAGGGCGTCGGCGTCTATATCGACGGCGTCTATCTCGCCCGCCAACAGGGCCTCAACGCCGCCCTTCTGGATATCGAACGCATCGAAGTGCTGAAGGGCCCGCAAGGCACATTGTTCGGCCGCAACACCGAAGGCGGCGCGCTCTCCATCGTCACCCGCGCCCCCACCGGCCAGTTCGGCCTGCGCATGCTGGCCGGCGCCGGCAATCTGGGCATCTATAACAGCGAAGCCCATCTCGACCTGCCGGCGGTGTTCGGCATCGCCACCAAGCTCGACGGCGTGATCCAGCACCAGAATCCCGTCACCAAGGACCCGCTGCCGGGCTCCACCGGCTGGGGTTTTTACAACCGCAAGGGCTTCAAGATCAGCAATCGCTGGAATCCGGTCGACAGCGTCCAGGTCGATTATTCCTACGACTATGCCCATGACGAAAACACGCCCTTTTACAGCCAGCTGTTGAACTACAATGTGCAGAACCGGGTGATCGGCCCGGGCACGGGCACCTTGCCCGCCGGTCAGATCCGTCCCTTGCCGGCCATCGTGCAAGTGCAGGGCACAGAGCGCATGAGCATCGCCGATATCGGCGTGCCGCAGCAGCCCAGCGTCGACATCACCAGCGGCCATATGCTGAGCATCAAGTGGGACGCGCTGGAGAATATGCAGGTCCGCTCGATCAGCGCCTACCGCAATGTCTTCACCGACCAGTGGGACAATGCCGGCGGCGCCCACCGCGTTCCGGCCTTCACCACCAACACCGCCTTCAGCCGCTACAGCCTTTCGCAGCTGTGGCAGCATCAGTTCACCCAGGAATTGCAGGCCGTGGGCGATCTGTTCGACAATCGCGTGCAATATGTCGCCGGTCTCTATTACTTCCAGGAAAAGGCTCAGGAAGAAGCCGCGACTCCCAGCACCAACACCTGGAGCGCGACCGGCATTCCGACCGCGAGCAGCCTGGGTTACACCATCAACGATCCCACCCCGACCATTCCGGGGCGCCGCAGTCTCGACCGCGCCAGCGTCGCCTTTGCCAAAAGCTCGGCGGTCTATGGCCAGTTCACCTACACGCCGGAAATCATGGATGACATGTTCCACCTGACCTTCGGCGCGCGCTACACCAGCGACAATAAGAAGGGAACGCTCTACAGAGTGTCCAATGCGGTGACCAATCTGCAGTTTGTGGAAAAGGACAGCCGCTTCAATCCGATGGTGACCCTGGCGGCCGATGTCACCGATACCATCAATGTCTATGCCAAATATGCCTCGGGCTATCGTGCCGGCGGCGCCAGCTCGCGTTCGCTGACCTTCCGCTCCTTCGGTCCGGAAGACGTCGATTCCTACGAAATCGGCTTCAAGACCGAATGGTTCGACATGCTGCGTGTCAACGGCGCGATCTACACCATGGACCGCACCGGCAGCCAGATCGACTTCAACCTGGTGACGCCGCAGCCCAATGGTTCGACCCGCAACACGCTGGAAGCCATCAACGCGCCCGGCGTGACCAAGATCACCGGTTTGGAGTTGGAAGCGGAAGCCAATCTGGCGCCCGGCCTGAATGTCTCGGGTTCTTACGCTTATACCTTCACCAAGATCCCGCCGACCTTGAACCCCTTCAACAATATCATCCAGCCGGTGTTTATCGTCTTCACGCCGCGGAATGCCTACAGCGCCGCCGTCGATTATACCTATCCGATGGACTTCGCGGCGATCCGCCTGCATTTGGACGCCAACTATGCCGACGCCACCCAGACCTTCGATCAGGAAAGCATCACCAATGATGCGTCCTTCGTGGTGAACGCCCGCGTCGGTCTGGCCGATATCGCCTTGCAGGGGCATGACGGCACGACCTTGGATATCGGCTTCTGGGTTCGCAACCTGGCGGACAACACCTTCGTCTACCGCCGCGATCCGGCCAACCGCTCGACCCTGGGCGATTACGGCAACTTCAACATGCCGCGCACCTTCGGTCTTGAGGTGAAGGTCGGGCTGTAACAGCCCCGCTTAGAAAAAGGCTGCAAATACCTCTTTGCAGCCTTCTGCAGCCCGACAGGCCGGTGAACCCTCGCCGGGTGAGCCGGGACCAGCGAAAGGTCCAGTGGACCTTTCGCCCCGGCGAACGCCGCAGCGGCGCGCGACCAAGCGGGCCGCCAGGCAGGGAAGCCCGGAGCGCAAGCGAAGGACAGGGTGAACACAGAAAAGGTTGCAAATACCTCTTTGCAGCCTTCTGCAGCCCGGCAGACCGGTGAACCCTCGCCGGTCTGCCGCGGGCCTTTTGGATGGCTGACAGCCCGTCATTCCCAGAACGCGCGTCTTTGAGATATCGGTGATATCATGCAGCTGACCGAGACATGGGAGCTGGCTGCAGCTTCCTAGGGGGGCTGAAATGATTGATACAGCAAGCGCCCAAAGATTGGCGTTCAGCAATACCTGGTTTCGTTATTGGATGCCGTATTGTTTCCAGCATCTGGAAACGCGTGGCCGAAAATTCATCTACCTACCGTTAAACCGCAACTACAAGCCGCTCGGGCAAACCTCCGACAAGTGGGTCAACTACGGCAAATACATCGATCAAGCGGTAATCTTTGGGAGCGACCCAGCCAGTTTCAAAAACATCTGGTACAGCAACAACGACGCCAAGCAATTCTATCTATATTCCGACAGCTCCATTAGCCGCCGAGAGTATTTTGAAAGGCTGGGCAGGCTCATGTCGAAAGCCCCGAAAATAGTGACGCCACCCTCAGATTAGGGCTACAGCCCTAGCTCAAACTGAACCAGTTGCTCGCCGCCCCGACCCGCTAGAAAAAACCCGCGCGCAAGGCCAAATGAACCCACAGACGGCCATGATGGACTTACGTTCCCACTAATGCTGTCATAGCTTTGCAACCACCCCCGGGGCCCCTTTGAAACGCTATCTTCCGGCCCTGATCGCCAGTGCGATGATTCTGGGCGTGCTTGTGGGCTTTCTGATCAATACCCAGCTTTCGCCCGAAGGCGCCAAGGCGGCGGCGGGGCATCTGTCCATCATCACCGACATCTTCCTGCGCCTGATCAAGATGATCATCGCGCCCCTGGTATTCTCGACCCTGGTGGTGGGCATCGCCCATATGGAGGACTCCGCCGCCATCGGCCGGGTGGGGGTCAAGACCCTGGCCTGGTTCATGCTGGCCTCGCTGGTCTCGCTGAGCCTGGGCCTGATCATGGTGCATCTGTTGCAGCCGGGCGCGGGCCTGGCTCTGCCGCCGCCCAGCGAGACGGCGCATTTGGCCACCAGCGCTTTCACCTTGAAGGACTTTATTACGCATCTGGTGCCGGCCTCGATCTTCGACGCCATGGCGAAGAACGAGATCCTGCAGATCGTGGTGTTTTCGGTGTTCGTGGGCACGGCGGTGGCGGCGCTGGACGGCAAGGCGCCTGAACTGCTGACGGCCTGCGAACAGATCGCGGCGGTGATGCTGAAGATCACCTCCTATGTGATGGTGCTGGCGCCGCTGGTGGTGTTCGCGGCCCTGGCGTCCACCGTGGCCACGTCGGGTCTTGGCATTGTCGTGGTCTATGCCAAATTCATCGGCGGCTTTTATCTGTCGCTGGGCCTGCTGTGGGTGGTGTTGCTCGCCGCCTCGCTGCTGGCGGTGCGCCAAAGGATCGGGGCGCTGCTCAAGACCATCCGCGAGCCCATCCTGCTGGCTTTTTCCACCGCCACATCGGAAGCCGCCTATCCTTATCTGCTGTCCGGCCTGCCCAAATTCGGTGTGCCGCGCCGGATCGTCAGTTTTGTCCTGCCGCTGGGCTATTCCTTCAATCTCGACGGCTCGATGATGTATTGCACTTTCGCCAGCCTGTTCATCGCCCAGGCTTACGGCATCGAACTCAGCATCACCCAGCAGATCGCCATGCTGGCGCTGCTGATGATCACCTCCAAGGGCATTGCCGGTGTGCCGCGCGCCTCGCTGGTGGTGATCGCCGCCACCTTGCCGGTGTTCAATCTGCCGGAAGCGGGATTGCTGCTGATCATCGGCGTCGATCATCTGCTGGACATGGGCCGCAGCGCCACCAATGTGGTGGGCAATTCGGTGGCGGCGGTGATCGTCAGCAAGTGGGAAAAGAAGCTGGGCACCGAAGCAGAGACGGAGCCCGTTGCGGTACCGGCGGGCTAGACGTTCAACGCCTCGGTGAGGTCGCCGGGGCTGAAGCCTTCCTGGACCTGCATGGCGCGGTCGCGCATCTCCACCCCCGGCAGCCTGTCCATCTTAAAGCGGCGGTTGAGGAAGCGCATGATCGAGCCGGTGTCATAGACGCTATGCTCGACATGGCCCTTTTTCACATGCGGCGAGATCAGGATGGCGGGGACGCGCGAGCCCGGTCCCCAGCGGTCGCCCTTGGGCGGGGCGACATGGTCCCACCAGCCGCCATTCTCGTCGAACGTCACCGCGATCAGCATCTTCTTCCATTGCGGCCCCGCGCGCAGGGCATCGACCACCGCGCCGATATGGGCATCGCCCTCGGCGACGCTGCTATAGCCGGCATGCATGTTGAGGTCGCCTTCGGGCTTGTAGAAGCTGACGGCGGGCAGGGCGCCGCGCCGCGCCGCTTGGATCACCTTGTTGCTTTCGGCGATGCTGCCAAGGCCGCCGTCGCGCAAATGACGGTCGCGCTTTTTGGTGCCGGGCGCGAAGCTGAGGAAATAATTCAGCGGCTGGTGGTGGACCTGGAAATTCGGTCGGGGCGGAAAGCCGCGGCGCAGGTCGGTCTCGCCATCCATCGCCATCTGCCAGGCCCCGGCATACCAGGCCCAGTCCACGCCTTTGTCCGACAGCATGTCGCCGATATTGCGATGGAGTTGGGGCGGAAGCCGCTGGGGACTGGATTCGTCGCGGGTGGTGGGCGGATAGGGCGGCATCATGGTGTTGATCGCCCAGAAATCCGGCGACAAGGCATTGGAGCCGAAGCGGGGCGGCCCGGTCATGGCGCTGGCGGGCGTTCCCTCAAGCTGCTTGAGGCGTATGCCGGTGGGATCGTCGCCTTCGATCTGGGCGATCAGCCCGGCCGCCGGACCGGCATCGGCATTGGGATAAAAAGGCGGCCGCGCCGCGATCAGATATTGGTGATTGAGGAACGAGCCGCCGAAGGCGCCCATGAAGAAATTATCGCAAAGGGTGAATTCGCGCGCCAGGGATGCGATGCGGGTTTGCGCGGCGGTGTCGGCATAATGGCCCATCACCAGCGCGCCGCTGTCGCCCCAGGCGACGAAACAGTCATTCTTGCCGCCGTTGATCTGCATCTGATTGTGATAGAAGGCATGGATCAGGTCGCGGGTGATCAGCCCATGCGGCAACAGTTGATGCTCCAGATCGCGCAGCGCAAAGGGGCGGTTTTCCAGCCCGGTGATGGCGCCTTGCACGATTTTGTGGCGTCTGCCCGCCAGCGATTGCTCGGTGGGGATCAACCCGCCCCAGATCGGCGGCAAGGTCTTGAGCAAACTGCCGTCGCGGTCACGTTGCTGGAATCTTTCCTTCGGCACGCGCGAAAGCGGCTGCTGCAAGCCGGGAAAATTGGGGAAAAGATTGTTGAAGCTGCGGTTCTCGGCATAGATCACCACCACTGTGTCGATGTTGCGGTCGAGAAAGGCGTCGATCTTGTCGTTGGAGGCTGCCGGGCGGCGGTTTTGCGCCAGCGCCTGGGGGGCGATACCCGTGGCCGCCAGGGCGCCGACCACCTGCCGCCGGTTGGGAACCGTTCCTTTTATCCGCCTTTTCATTCCGCCCTCATGCCGTTTGAAGGACTTTCGAGGGGCGTGACGGTCAAGTCAATGTTGGAAATCATCGCGGCGCGACAGAGCAGGCGACCATTGGGGCGGGTTGCGCGTTGCCCAATTATGCCCGCCTTTCTTGAACTCGGTCCCCGGAAGAATTTGCGCACCGGCCGCTCGGTCTGGAGCGCGGTCAAGCACGCGCATCTGCGCGCGAACAGGCTGGAAAAGGACCTTAAGGCCGACATCGTCATTATCGGCGCGGGGATTTCCGGCGCTTTCATGGCGCATGCCTTGTCACGAATCTCCGACGATGTGGTGGTGCTGGACAGGCGCGAGCCTGGATTGGGCAGTACGCACGCGTCCACCGCCATGCTGCAATTTGAGATCGACACGCCGCTGACCGAGCTGGCGGAGCAGCGAAGCTTCAGCGTCTCCCGCCGCGCCTGGCTGCGATCCTGGCGTGCGACACAGGATTTGATCCGTCTGGTCCGGCGCGAGAAAATCGCCTGCGGCCTGGGCAGGCGCGATACGCTTTATCTGGCGGGCAATGAGATGGGCGCGCGGGGGCTGGAGAAGGAAGCGCGGGCGAGAAACCGCGCCGGGCTGGATTGCGAATTTCTTCCGGGCCATCAATTGCGGGCGCGTTACGGCATCGATCGCACTGGTGCGATCCTGAGCTCGGGCGCCGCCGCCGCCGATCCGGTGGCGCTGTCGCGCGGGCTGCTGAGGATCGCCATGCGGCGGGGCGCACGTCTCTATAGTCCGGTGGATGTCAAGCAGGTGATGGCCTCGGCGCATGGTGTGGTGATCGATGCGGGGACCCATTTCATCCAGGCCAGGCGGTTGGTGTTCTGCATGGGCTATGAAACGGTGAAAGGCATTCCGGCGCGAGGCGTCAAGATCACGTCCAGCTGGGCCGCCGCCACCGCGCCGCATGCCGCCTATCCCGCGTGGCTGGACAGGACGCTGATCTGGGAAGCGTCCAAACCGTATCTCTATTTGCGCACCACGCCGGACGGAAGGCTGATTGCGGGCGGCGAGGATGCCGAACTGGACAGTCCCAGCTATCGCGCAGACACCTTGGCGCGCAAGGCGCGGCGGCTGAAGCAAAAGACGGAAAAATTGCTTCCCGGCTTGGATATCGATTGGTCGCACAGCTGGGCGGGCGCGTTCGGCGAAAGCCGTGACGGGCTTCCGATCATCGGCCCGGTTCCGGATATGCCCAACTGTCATGCGGTGATGGGGTTTGGCGGCAACGGCACCATCTATGCGATGATCGCGGCGCAGATGATGCCCACTTTCCTGCGCGGCAAGCACCCAGTGGACGCGGATCTGTTTGCGTTCCGCTGAAAAGAAAAACGGCGGCCCTTCCAGTCAAAGGACCGCCGTTTCTCAGCCGGAGGTAAGGGGAGAGGCCCGGCCTTTTAGAGTGTCTTCGTTTTACGTCTCCGCGCCATCATCAAGCCCAAGCCCATCAGGCCCATGCTGAAGAGCGCGACCGTAGCGGGCTCGGGCACCGCGGTGATGGCGCCGAACAAGCCGCCGGTTTCGCCATTGATGCCGTCGAGGAAGTAAAGCGTGTTGGGACTGCCATTGTTGCCGCCGGTGCCGAAACCGATTGCCCACAACCCGCCCGCACTCGCGCTGCCGGTATTGATCGGGATGGAGCCCAGGAAGGCGTTGGTGACGGAGTCAAAGGCGTTGATCTCGCTTTCCAGGAAGCTGAAATTGCCCACCAGCAAGGCGCCGCCGAAATTGCCGAAGCCCGCCGGCGCGACGGTGATGCCCCAGGGCGAAGCGAGCTGGCCGTTGATGATGGTGTTCAGCAAAACACCGGTCGTCTCATCGAACACGGCGATCGCGCCCTGGCCGCCGACAGCGTTTTGCTGGGCCGCGAGCCCTTGCGGGGCATAGGTCACATACAGCTTGCCGCCGATGTCCTGGGTGTTGAACGGTATCAGGCCCAAGGCGCTGATCGCGGGCGGGGTGGCGAAGGCGCCGGGGGCGACCGCCACTTGGCCGAAGGAGCTGTTGAAAACGTCGATGGCCCCGGTCGCGACATTGGCGGCAAAGAGTTGGGTCGAGGCCTGGTTGATCGCCAGCGAGGTATAGACCGCGCCCTGAACCGTGGCCTGGACGATGGCGGTCGGTCCGGTATTCCAGGCCGAGATGGTGCCGTTCAGATTGGCGAAGATGAAGTTGGATTTGTTGCCGTTGCCGCCATTGCCGACCAGGAAGCCGGTGGCGTTGGGATTGAAGACCTGGCCCGTAGGTCCGTTGGGACCGCCGGGGATGGTCGGGATCGCGACAAAGCCATTGGGCGCGATATTGTTCTTGACCACGTTAAGGCCGGTGGGGCCGGTCACGTTGTAAAGCGTGCTGCTGTTGCTGCCCTGGTTCGAAGTCCAGAAGGCACTGGTGGCGCTGTGCGAAAAGCCCCAAGGGTTGACCAGCAGCGGATCGGTGATGGTCGCAAGTCCCGGGACATTGGAAACCAGATTGGTCTGGGTAATCAGCGCGGCGGATGCGGGCGCGGTGGTGAGCAGCAAAAGCGCGGCTACCGCTGCGTTGGACTTTGTGAAAACCGGCAACATGAAAACCCTCCATTATGTGCGTGGCTTGATCCAGCCCTGGCATAACAATGGCAGGAATCTACGGACTGTAAATAGAAAAAACTACTACAGTAGGTGAATCGGGAAGAATTCTTCAAAAAGCTGATTGGGTGTCAGTTTTGTGTATTAAGGGAACTTTTCCCGATAACCGGCGATTTATGCCGGACCTTCAGCGCAGCGACAGCCAGCTCTCTTTTTCGTTCAACAGTTCGAACGGGCCGCTCAGCTTGGGATCAACATAATCCGACACCCCCAGCACGCTATCGGCCGTGATGCCGTCTTGGGCCAAGGGCAGGGCGATGCGCTCGCCGGCGATCAGTTGCCCGGCCTGGAGGTAGAGATTGCCGCCGCTGCGATAGAGAGCGGGCTCGCTGACCACGCGGGTGAGGGTGCGGTGCACCCAAAGATAGGTCTTGGCGGAATGGGCCTCTTCCAGGGGCATGCCCCGGAAGTCCTTGCCGAAGGCCTGGCTGATCTGATCGCCCGCCAACAGGCCGGTGAAACTGCCGTTCTTGCGGTTATGGCGATAGACCCACATGCGGTTGATGCCGCCGGAAAGCTCGTAAAGCCGCAGCTGCTCGAAAGAGGGCAGGCGGCAGGCGCCGCGCGCCCCATGCCAATGACGCATGATCGCCTGCAACGCCGCCGACTGTGTCGACGCGATGAACTCTCCCAATGACGGCATGCACGCTCCCGGGGGCCAACTTGGCATTGCCGGGCGGGAATTTCCAGCCAACCTTTTCCGGAGGGGTGGTTTGGTACGGGACGTACGGTGCCGTTCGTTGCGTGGGCGCCGCGCTTCAATAGGCCGACTGACCGGCGGCGCGGAGGCTGCGGTAGAAGGGATCGGGGCTGGCGGCGCGGCGGTTGCGTTCGTCCCGCAGGATCGCCATCACCCGGTTCTTGGACAGGCCGAACTTGAGCATCAGGGCCGGGATGGTGTGTCCGGTTTCGAACATCGCCATCAACCTTCTGTTGCGGTCGCTTTTGGTGGCCCGGTGTTTGAGGGTCATGTTGCGGCTCGTTTTTTTGTTCTTAGCTGCAACTCTTACTATGTGAGAATGTGTCCCCACAATTCAGGCGCCCTAGGCAAGCGCTGCCAAAGTGTGGGAATTTTTCCCGCTGCGCGCGCCGGCTTGCCGCAATTTCGACATCAAATTTGGCGAGCGCGATGCGAATCCCTTGCCGCCGCCAATCATCACACCAATCGGCGCGCAGCGCGTCGGCGCTGCGTGAACGTGCCGCGACGCTGCGCGAAATCAACTGCGCAGCGGCAGCCGGATATAGAGTGTGTGCCGGCTATAGGCGATGGTGATGTGCATCTGGCGCAAGGCGCCGATGCCCAAGATCAGATCGCCCGCCGGGCCGGGAATGAAATTCTCGCTGGCGACATTGATGTTGGGATTGGGCATTTTTATGCCGCCGATCTCCAGACTCTGAGACGGATAATCATAGATGCGGAAGGAGCCGGAGCGGCGCGTCAAGCTCAGTTTCGACGAATTGGGATAGATGCCAAGCTGCTTGGCCGTCTTGATGCTGACCAGGGATGTCATGGTGCCGGTGTCCAGGGTGGCCATGATGGTCCTGCCGTCGACCTTGACGGGAAAGCGCACCTGCCCGCCCTTTGTGACTTGGATCGGGATCGCGATGGCGTCATCCGGTTCGCAGGCGCCGGGCGGCATCAGGCTGAAACGGTCCTGCGAGAGATCGATATCCACGTCATAGTTGCGCAGAATATCGGGCGACAAAGTGCCGTCGGCCCCGAATATGGGACGGGTTTCCAGATACATCGGCTTGCTCTCGACGCGCAAATTCCCGATCCGGAAATCCTCGCCGGTGATGTAGCTGTTCAGCACGGTGCCCGCCGCGCCCCGAAGCTTGCGCATGGTTTTCCGGGCCGGCAGGCCCAAATCCTGCACCCGTTCCCATTTGATGGTGGTCGAGATGCCGCCGGTATCCAGCAGCAAGGAAAGGCCGCGTCCTTCCACAAGCACGGGCACCAGGATGCGGCCGTCGAGCAAAGTGCTGGTCTCGACCGTGGCCAGCCGGGGACATGTTTGGGCGTTCGCGCCGGTGGCGAGGAAAAAAAGGCCGAAGAGAAAAGCGGCGCGCATTGCGCCGATACTAGGACGACTTGCGGAACTGCAACAGATAATTGTCCTTGAGGCCCGGCACCGGGACCTGTTCTACCAGCTTGAAGCCCGATTTCTCGATTTCCGCGATCACGTCCGGCTTGGGGGCGCGGACATGGGCGGTTTGCGAGCCGGACTTTTCCATCTCCAGCACATAAAGGCGGCCGTTGGGTTTCAGGGCGCGGCGGATCGAGGCGTTCATGGTCAAGGGATATTCGAAATGGTGATAGACGTCGGAGCTGAAAGCGACATCCACCGAAGCTTCCTTCAGATTGGTGTCGCGGTCGCCGCCCTGGATCGTCGTCACATTCTTGAGGCCGTCCTTTTTTGCATTGGCGGCGATATAGGCCAGGAACGGCGGCGCGATGTCGGTGGCATAGACATGGCCGGTGGGACCGACGGCCCCAGCGAACAGGCGGGTGTAAAGACCGGTGCCGGCGCCGATATCGGCGATGGCCTCGCCGGGCTTTAATTGCAGCGCCTTCACCACATCATGACGGGCATGAAAGACCTCGCGGCTTTCGCCGGTGAAGCGGGTGGCCCAGCTTTCCACATCCAGCTCGGCGCTTTTGAAATTCGAGTTGATGGTGGGGGCGACATTGTTTTCTTGCGCCCAGGCGGTGGTGGCCAAGGTGAGAAGAAAGGCTGTTACAAGCGGAACTGCTTTCATGGGTCGCTCCCTGTGCTGTCTTTTGACGCAGCATGGGCCAATTGGGAGCCAAGGCAAAGGGGAATTCTGGGACCTCTATCCCCTAATGTCATCCCCGGCCGAGCGCCGCATTGCGGCGCGAGGGGAAGGGGATCCAGGTGAGAACCACCGTGACGATATTGCCGGCCTGGGTTCCCTTCCCTCGGCGCGCTAATCGCGCGCCTCGCCGGGAATGACAGACGGGCCCACTACCGCTCCTTATTCCTCTGCACGAAATAGCGGATTTCGGAGCGCTGCTGAAATTCCGAGGCCCCCGTGCTCATCTTGTAGAGCCCGTGCAGGAAGGCCTCGTCATTGTCGCTGAGGGTGGCGGTCTTGCGCAGCTTCTCGCAATCCTTGGCCAGAAGATTGGTGATGCTGGGCACTTCCCAGCAGCTGTCGAAACTCTTGGGCCGGGACAAGGCCAGCATGGCGATATAATCGGCCACCGCGCCCATCTCATAATCCCCGAGCTTGCTGCTGTTGGCGACGATGATCACATTGTGCAGATAGCTGGCGATGCCGTTGTTGATCCGCCCGCCGACCTTGCCGACGCCGAGAAAGTCTTCGGCATTGCCGCCGGTGAAGCCATAGGAATTGCTGTTGAAGAAATTGGCGCGGGGCAGATCGACACTCCAGCCGCCGGAATAACTGACCGTCGCTGTGGTGTACCAGGCCTGGATGTCGTGCGTCACCGTCGCCAATTCATCGGCCTGATGCAGATTGTCGAACCAGCCCAGATAATAGGCCTTGCCCTTGCGCAGCGCGTCGCCGACAGCCTGCGGGCGGGCGGTGAAGAGGATCTGGATATTATGCCGGCATTTGGGATCGGCACTGACCGGTGCCCCCACCTTTTGCGCGATCGCCTTGATCCGGGTGGCGATGAAGGCGGCAAAGTCGGGGGGCAGGCCCTCGACCACCGGGCAGATGCCGTTCTTCCAGCGCGGGATCTTTTCGGACCGGCGTGACACCCTGGGATAGGAATAGATGAATTCGTCCACCGCCGAGCGGCCCGGCAGGGGTGTGGCGGTCACGGTGACGCTTTCGGCGGCTTGCGACGAAAGGTCGACCTCTTGTCCGAAGGCGGGCGCGGCCAGAAGAAGCAGCGAACAAAAGGCGGGCAAGAGCTTCATGTCAGTCCCCCAAATCAGATTAACACATTTTCGATTAACCGGGGCCGCCCTTGTCGGTCACCAGGGTTTTGTACATTTGGGCGCGCATATAATTGCGTTGGGTGACAAAGGCCGAACCGTCCACCGTGCGGTAGAGCGCGCGCAGATAGGCAAGATCGCCATCGGTGATGCGGGTGGGCACCGTGGCGCATCCCGGCGCCAGCATGTTGGAAATGCTGGGCAGTTCCTGGCAACTGTCCAGCGAGGCGGGCTGGGACAAGGCCATCATGGCGATGTAATCGGCCAGGCTGCCGATCTCATGATCCAGCAGCTTGGCCGGTTCGGCCACCACCAGCACATTGTAAAATGCGGTGTTGAGCCCGTTGTTGAGCCGCGAATGGCTGACATGCGCCACCGTCGCGCAGGGCAGCGACGGCGACTTGACGCCGGGGGCGGTGAACATGTCGGTGACTTCCGTGGTTGACGGCGACGTCACCGGGCTCAGGCTGGTGGTGTCGCCCAGGCCGCAGCGTCCATTGTCGATTACCTTGTTGTTGTAGAAGTCCGCGGTCTGGGTGGTGTACCAGGCCTGCAGGGGATGGGTGACCTTGGCCAGCCGGTTGGCTTCATCCAGATTCTGGAAATAGCCGATGAACAAAGGCTGTTTCTTGCGCACACTGTCCATCAGGTCCTGGGGCGTGGCGGTGAAGACCACTTCGATATTGGCGCGGCAGTCGGGATCGGAATTGACCGGCGCGCCGACGGCGGCGGCGACTTCGCGGATGCGCTGGCTGATATAGTTGGCGTAGTCGGCGCGCAGTCCCACCGTCAAGGGGCAGACCTGCGCGTCCCAGCGCGCCACCTTGCCCAGAGTGCGCGACCGCGCCACCCGCGTTTCCACGAAATCGCGGATCGTCTGTTCCGACGGCTTGACGCCGACCACGGTGACGCTTTCTTCCGGCAGGCCGCCGACGGTGCGGGGTTGCGCCAAAGCGGGCGTGGCGAGAACAAGCGCGGTGAGGATTGCGATCGGTTTCATGTTTTTCTTCCTGCTTTGAAATGTCATCCTGTTTACCGGCCGTTGAACACGGCGCCTCCGATCATGGCGGGAGCGATGTAGTCCGACGTCCCCGAATTGCTACCGGAAGGTGGCGGGCCCATCGGCAGCG
Organism: uncultured Alphaproteobacteria bacterium; assembly: GCA_902825865.1. Taxonomy (GTDB): domain Bacteria; phylum Pseudomonadota; class Alphaproteobacteria; order Micropepsales; family Micropepsaceae; genus Rhizomicrobium. The sequence goes on along the minus strand of CADECX010000007.1, from coordinate 23,565 downwards.
GGAGATTCGAGATTCCGCCGAACCAGTAATAGTCAGTGAACAACACTTTGGCATTGGCCACGGCGACATAGTCGAGCTTGTCTTCCTTCCAGACACGGAAATCGCCGCCCAGCCGCACCAGCTTGCCCGGTATCATTTTGGCGGCCTCGGCGGGATTGGCGAGACGCACATTCAAAACCACGTCGAACTTGCACTTGTTTTTGTGGGCGGTGGTGGTGCTGGCCAGCGGACAGTCGCCCAATGGGATATCGCGGGCCGAGACCGTGCCGCTGGGATCGCCATCCACAAAACAGGTGAAGCCCTGAATGGCGACGGTGTTTGGCGCCGTCACCTGGCCGAAGACGCTGCGATTGCGGCAGAAGTGGACGATGCTCATTTCGGTGGGCGGTATGATGAGCGCTGCCGGCGCGGGCGGGGCGGACGAGGCCGGCGCGTCTGCCTGCGCCATCACAGTTGCCGGACTTTCCCCGGGCCCACCCTTGGCCAGGCGCGAGGAGGGATCGCTTCCGCTGATCCTGGCATCGGTCACGGCAAGACTGTCGGCACGGGAGCCCGCCGGAATGCGGAAAAAGCGCCCCGTTAGCATCACCATTTGGCCGGGCTGCATCAGGAGCGCATCGGCGGGGTCGGCGAACTTGACGCCCATGGTGACGTCAAACTTGCAGGCGGCCCGTCCGAGCCGGTTGTTGGTGGTGCGATCGTACCGGTTGGGATTGGTGCCCAAGTCCGGGCACGAGCCGTAGGAAATGCGGGCCGGCGTCATATCCACCGGGGTGTTGGGAAAAAGAAGGCAGTTGAAGCCTTGCAGTTGGATCGCCGAAGCGGACACCACCCGGCCATAGACATTGCGGTTGTAGCAGGGACGCGCCACCGGCTGCGGTGCGGTCGACGAGGCTGGAACGGGCGGCGCGGATGCCGTGATGGTGCGCGGCGCCAGCGGCGGGGTTGAAAGCGCCGGCTTGGGCAGGAACTGCGACAGGTCGGCGGGCGGCGGTACCGGCGTTGCGGCAGGCACCTCTTTCGCCGGTTCGGCCTTGGAAATGGAAGCGGTCTTGTTCGCGTCTTTTCCGGCCGGCTCGCTTTCGGGGAATATCTGCCGCGCGCGATCGCTGACGGCGGACAGAGCGGTTTGCAGGCCAATTTTCATCGTCTCGCCGGCCTGGACGATGGGCGGGGCGGCGACCACGAACAAGGCATTGGCGCAGGCCAGCGCGGCGGCCAGAAACAGCACACTGCCGGTGAGCCCGATCATGCGCTGGCCCGCGCCGGACGGCGGACGCCCCAGAATATAAAAGACGCGTTCGCTGAGCACGCCGCTGTTGGCGGCCATGGCCAGGCGCGGCGGCGCCTCCCATTGCGCCATCAGGGTCAGCGCCCTGGCATAGTCCAAACGGTCGCCGGCGACCGACAGCGCGATCTCATCGCAGCACAATTCGCGTTCGGCGCGGATGCGCCTGTTCAGCCACCAGGTGGCGGGATGATAGAAGAGCAGGGTCTCGGCAAAAATCTGGAACAGATTCACGAAAACATCGAAGCGGCGGATATGCGCCAGCTCATGGGCGATCACGGCGCGCAATTGCGCCTCCGACAGTCCGGTAAGCGCGGTGACGGGGATGAGGACGATGGGCCTCAGCCAGCCGATCACGGCGGGGGCTTGCAGCCAGCCGCATTCCAGATAGCGGATGGCGCGGGTCAGGCCGAGCTGGGCTTGAATCTCGCGGCACAGGTGCAGAATGCGCGCATCGGGCGCGAATGACTGGCGGCGCTTGCGCTCCAACAGCAGGAAGCCGCCGAAAAAGCGCAGGCTGAAGAAGACGACACCGGTGAGCCAGGCCGCCACCAGCCAGGGCAGGATGCTCTGGGCCGGGATCAGGCGCGGCGTGTCCTGTATGGCCGCGATCACGCGGGCGCCTGGCGCGGCGGCAATCGGAGCAAGATCAAGCGGACTGGCTTGGAGGACAATGCTCTGGGGCACAGACGGCTGGACCAGAAGCAAAAATGTGATGACGGGCGCCGCCAGCATCAGCGCCAGTGCACCCACCGCAATCGTGTAGCGCAGGGGAGGGCGGCGGGAAAAAGCCATCAGCAAAGCGGCGAGGGCCGCGATGGCCAGGCATTGCCACAGCGAATGGATCAACGCCCATCCCAATGCGCGCATCACCACAGGGGAAAGCCAGCTGCTAAGGCTTGCCATCCTTTCCCCCTTTATAAGCCTCCAGGATGCGATGCAGTTCTTCGATTTCCTCGGGTGAGGTTTTCTGGCCCGACAGCGCATGCATCATCAGCTGGCTGGCCGAGCCTTCGAACACCCGCTCCAGCATGTCGCTGGCCAGCTGGCGCTTGGTCTGTTCCGCCGGGCGGACAGACGTGTAGACATGGGCGCGCTGGCTTTCGTCGCGGCGCACCGTGCCCTTGGCGGTCATGATCTGCAAAAGCTTGAGCACCCCGGTATAGCCCATGCTTTTCTTTTCGCTGAGCGAGTCGTGGACCTCGCGCACCGTGGAAGGGCCTTTGGCCCACAGCACATGCAGGATTTCCAGTTCGGAGGCGGTGGGTTTCTGAGGCTGTTTCTTCATCGACCAAGGCTAATACGAAGCTGTTCGTAGAGTCAACGAAGACTTTCGTACTGCGGCGCAACGACAAGCGCTGCCATGAGGAGCGGCCCGCGTAGCGGGTGAGCAGGTCCAGTGGACCTGCGAAAGCGACGAATGCCGCAGCGGCGCGCGGCCAAGCGCGACGCGAGGCCGGGGTGGCTCAGCGCAACCCGCCTAGCGCTTCGGTTTGCCGGGGCGGGTCGGGGAGCGTGCCGGATCGGGCTGGGCCAATTGCGCCTCAGGGCCTTTGCGCCGGTCGGTTTTCTTGACGCGCGCCGGATTCTTGCGCCTGTCGGTGGGAGAGGTGGGATCACGGCCCGGCATGCACGGCTCCTTCGACAAGGCCCCGTAACAATAGGCGGCGCGGGCGGGTTTTGTCACCCCTCGCTTATGGCATGCGCTTGTGGCGTCCGCGGCGGACGGCCTAGACCGTGCTCGTCGTCGTCGCCGGAGGCGCCGGTGTCGGAGCGGGCTCGTCATCCTGGGTGACGGCAACAATGATCACGCCAAGGGCCAGCGCGGCCAGCCCGAAAGCCACGAGCTTGCCATCGCCCCCTTCTTGGGCGTGTTTCACGCCGGCGGGAGCGCCCGGGGTCAGCGGGCCGGTGTCAGCCGCCAGGGCCGCGCTTGTCGTCAAAGCCAGGGCAAGAATGGAAGAAATCAAACGCATGGTGGTGCTCCCCCAGAGTCGCAAGCAAGACTAGCCATGACTATTTATCAGACAAGTGCCGAGTTCAAGCCGCGATGGTGGCTGTCGGGTGCCTAAAGCGTAGGCAGCTTGGCGCGCGAGGGACGAAAAATAAAAGACCCGCCTGCGTTTGGCGCAGGCGGGTCTTTGTCATGCAACCGAAAAATTTAGTGCTTGTCGGCGGTGCCGGGCTGGGTGGTCTTCGGCGCCTTGCCGTCTTCGACCCGGCCTTCGTTGCGCAACTCGCGGCCTTCCTGGGCCTTGATCTTGCTCTCGGCCGACTTGCCGTGTTCATAGGCTTCTTCCTTGATGAAACCGGCGGCTTCCTTCACTTGACCCTTGATGCTCATATTCGTCTCCTTGGTGGATGAAACACTGGAGAGGAAACAAACAGACGCAGGAAGCAGTTCCTTCGCGATACGCATAGCTGTGTGGCGCGAAAAAATACCTGCAATTTTCAAGGGTTCCGAAGAAACTTTTCCAGCCTAAGGCGTGGACGTTCTCACTGTCTGTTCAACAGTGGCGATTCCCTGCGCAGCACCGCCGGGAAAATTTTCGAAGAACAGCAAGGTCAGCAGAACGCCTGAAAGCAACCCGATCCAGAACTTCGCCATGTCTGTTTCACTCGTGTATCGGTCAAATTATATGGCGACGGTCCAAACGAGTCCTTAATCCGCAAACAGTACGAACGTGTACGGATGAACGCGGGAACTTTCTCAAACGCGAAGGGTCAGGTCTCGCGGTTCAGCACGGGATCGGGGGCGCAATTGCCCTCGCTGGGCTTGAATTTTCCGGACATCTTGCCAAAGGCGATGGGCAAGACGGCATCGACTCGCTCCAGCTGCATCCAGCGGGGAATGCGGGGCAGGGGCTGGGCATCGTGCACCATTTGATAAGCGGCATCGTCCAGGATTTTGTCGCCGGACGATTTGACGATCTCCAGCTGCTCCAGCCGCCCGTCACGGCGGGCGACAAAACGCACAAAGGCCACGCCGTCTCGCATCTGTGGCGGCATGCGGCTGCGGACCTTCTCGTTCACCGCCTTGGCCCAACCCGCGTCATAGCATCCGCCCGCCACACTGCCGGAACCGGAGCCGGAGCCGAAGGTGAAGCCGATGGTGGGGCCGGTCATGGCGGCGGAAGACGGCGCGGAAGAGGAAAGCGTCTCGCCGGGCGGTTCAACCAGGAACCAGGACTGGCGGGGCCGGGCCGTCTTGTCCGGCGCGAGCAGCGGCGCCGTGGCGCCCAGGACCTGCGAGGCTTGCGGACGGCGGGGCGGTGTATAGGCGCCGTGCTGCGACGCCATCACCGTGATGAGGGCATAGACGCCGGCGGTGAGGCCGATCGCCGTCAGCTTGCTGGACAGCGGCACCCTGGGCTCCGCATCGCCGCGATGGAATTGTCCCAAAGGCGCGTTGGACATTGCCAAGTCTCCCGCCGGATCGCTCAAAAAGAGCCCAGGGGATCGAGGCGGTCAAGGCCGTCGCGCAGAAACGAAAACGGCGATCCGAAGATCGCCGTTTTCTTAAGTCAGATGCAAAGTCCGGATTAGGCCGACTTGCGGCGGCGGCGGGCCGCCACCAGACCAGCCACGCCCAGGCCGAGCAGCGACAGGGTCGCCGGTTCCGGGACTTCCGTTTCGGGGTCGGGAAGGGCGACGCAAACCGGTTCGCAGGTGCCTTCGCCATTGTCGACGAACAGCACCGAGTCAAGGATCTGGTCCTTGTCGTTGGTGGTGACGAAGGCGAGGGTATAGTCGCCGGTCAGAAGGGCCGTCTGGCTGAACAGGTGCCAGCCCGAATTGCCGGCGGTGCCGACGGCAATGCCGTCGCCATGGATGCTGGCCAGGGTGTCGACAAAGAAGGCGCCATTGGGGTCCTTCAGGATCACAAAGGCCGGATCATTGAACGGGATATAGTCGGTCGCGACATAGTTCCACCAGGCGGAGATGGTGTCACCCGCATTGGCGGCAAAAGTCTGGTAGATCGCCGCGGCGTCGGTGAAGACGCCGCCATTGGCATTGGGGTTCTGCAAGGTGCCGAGGGTAAGACCCAGGGCTGTCTCGATCGTGGAGACGTTGGCATTGCCGGGATTCAGCTGGGCCATCTGGGTTTCGAAGGCATTGACGGTCCAGTTGACGCCGTTGAAGGTCAGGACGTTGGTGCTGGGCGTGACGATAACGTCGCCGATGGTGGTCCAGCTGGATGTGGTGCCGTTTTCAAAACCGGGATTGATGATGGCGGCATTGGCGGCGCTGGTGGCGCCGAGCAGGGCGACAAGGCCCATTACGGATTTGGTCGGAAATCTCACGTTACGCACTCCCATGAATACATCTGGGTGTAACGTAGCAAGAAGCGTACCAGAAATATCACTAGATCGGTGTGTTTTCCACCATGCCATTGGTTTCAAACAATAAAAACCCTATAGGGCGAGATCCTGATGTGATCGGGGACCCTGCCTAACATGTTAAGATGTAAACCGGGAATACAGTATCCGCCGCTGCGCCGCCCGGCGTCTATGTCCCTGAAAATGCTCGCACCTACTTGTGTCGGCGCTCACTCCGGGAGCGCAAATACATAAAGCGCATTGCCGGCGCCGGGCTGGTCGATCTTGGGGAAGATGCGGGTCAACAGCGACAGATGCCCGCTGCCGCCCGCGATGGCGACATACTGGCGGCCCTTGACGGAAAAGGTCACCGGCGTGCCCGCCACCGAACTGGCCAGGCGGGTCTGCCACAACACCTTGCCATTCTCGGAATCGAAGGCGCGGAAGTAACGGTCCATGCTGCCGTTGAACAACAAGCCGCCCGAGGTCGAGAGCACCGAGGAATAATTCGAGGCTTCGTTCTCCCAGCTCCACAAGGTCCGCCCCGTCGAAGCGGAAATCGCGTCGATGCGGCCCAGGCCCTTTTTGCCGTCGGCCAGCACATATTTGGACGTGGTGTTGTAGGTATCGCGCGCCGGGCTGGGGATATTGTCATGGCGCACCACAATGTCGGTGCAGAGATTCTGGATCTCCAGATACATCACATTGTTTTCGGGATTGTAGGAGGAGAAGGGCCAGTCGCGGCCGCCCGAATGGGTGGGGCATTGGTGATATTCCTTCTTCAGGTCCATCATCACCTGTTCTTCATTGACGGTCACGATTCCGCGATTGCTGATGGCCTTGGTGAGGTTCTGTTCGGTCAGGGGATTTTTGGCCCAGAGGAAGTCGCCCTTGGCGGCGTCGAAGCTCCACACAATGGTGGTCTTGCAGGGCGCGCCGGTCAGCGTGCGGCGCGACTTGGATTTGGCATTGCGTCCGATCGCCATCATGCCTTCGGCCTTGGGATCGGGATCGACTTCGGCGGTGATGGGGAACATCTCGAAGGTGCATTCCTGGTCCCAATTGTCGCGCGGCATGACTTGATGCCGCCACACGACTTCGCCGGTTTTTGGCCGAACGGCAAAACGTGTGTTGGAGCCCGCCATGGTGGCGCCGATATTGCCGCGCTGGCCTTCCGCCGCCGGGCCGACGCCGCTGGAGCCGTAATGCAGCAGGTCCTGAACGGGGTCGTAGATGATCGGGCCCCAGACGCCGACGATCCAGCGTTTCTCGAAGGGAAGATTGCCCCAGGTCTCGTCACCAGGTTCGCCCTTCTTGGGGATCAAGGTGTTGCGCCACAATTCCTTGCCGGTCCTGGCGTCATTGCCGGTGACGAAACAGCCGAACGCCGCCATCTGGCAGCTTGAGCCGGCGACCACCACGCCGTTCACCACAATCGGGCCGGTGGTGTTGGTGGCCCAGTAATTGCCGCCGCGGTTCACTTCCCACAATTGCTTGCCGGTCCTGGCGTCCAGCGCGACCAGGAAATTGTCCCAGGTCACGGTGTAAACCTTGTCCTCGTACAGGAAGATGCTGCGCTTGCGCTGGCCCCATTGATTGTTGTGCATCTGCTCGAAGGTCGGCAGCTCGCGCCGATACTGCCAGAGCAGTTCGCCCGTCGCGGCGTCGATGGCCTGGATCACGTCCCGAGGGTTGCCCAGGAACATCACGCCTTTATAGACGATGGGGGTCGGCTCATTGACCCCGGTCTCCATGATGCGCGACCACACCAGTTGCAGATTCTTGACGTTGCTCTTGTCGATCTGCTTGAGCTTGGAATGGCCATAGCCTTCGTAATTGCCCCGCATCATGATCCAGTCATTGGGATCGGGATTGTGCAGAATGGCGTCCGTTACAGGCTGGTAATTTTCGATGGGGTGCGGCGTGGTCACCAGGTGCTTGCCTTCGCCCACCACCGGCTCGCCGCTTTTGGGGATCAGGCCTTCAATCACACCCGGGGCATTGGGTTTTTGAGCCAGCGCCGCGCCCCCGATCAGAAGCGCACAGGACATGCCAAACACCAGCGCCTTGCGGCGCGCAACCTTAGCCATGATGGATCCCCTGACAGCGGCCTGATCGGGCCTTTCGGGCAGTTTAGAGAGGGGCGGGCGGGGCGGCCAAGGCGAAATCTGGCTTTTTGCACCTGCACAAAGCCTGGCCAGGCTGTTCCAGTTTGCGCGTTCTATGCCATGACTGGCTCGCGTATACATCTGTTGTGTGTTTGAGCATCCAGGGGCGTTTGACATGAAGATCGGACTTCGCGGATCGGCCGTTGTTGGCGGCATGGTGCTGATGGCGACCCTGGCAACGGCGCAGAATTATCCGCCCCCTCGCTTTACGGGCGGCGAGGTGGTGATGGGGGACGCGGGCCATATCACGGTCGCGACCAATCCGATTGCGAGCTACGCCCCGCTGACCGACGAAAAGCTGCGCAATCCCGATCCCAACGACTGGATCATGATGCGCGGCAATTACGAGGGCTATGGCTACAGCCCGCTGAGGCAGATCGACAAGACCAATATCAAGAATCTGCAACTGGTCTGGTCGCGCGGCATGGAGACGGGTTTCAATCAGCCGACCCCGATCATCCATGACGGCGTGATGTTCTTGGGCAATCCCAACGACGTCATCCAGGCCCTGGACGCGGTCTCGGGCGAACTCTTGTGGCAGTACCGGCGCAACCTGCCGGACATCAAGACGATCATGAGCGGTCACTGGGGCCAGCGCAAACGCAGTGTGTTCCTTTATGGCGACAAGCTCTACACCACCACGCGCGACAATTTTCTGGTCGCGCTGGACGCCAAGACCGGCAAGCAATTGTGGCAGGTGCACCGGGGCGGGGAAACGTATGTCACCAACACCACCGGCCCGATTGTGGTGAACGGCGTGGTGATCGCGGGCTCCACTTGCCAGTATGCGCCGTTCGGCTGTTTCGTCACCGGCAATGATGCGCAAACCGGCAAGGAGCTGTGGCGCAACTATCTGATCCCCAAGCCGGGCGAGCCGGGCAATGAAAGCTGGGGCAACCTGCCATTCGACAAGCGCTGGATGACCGGCGTGTGGGGACCGATCACCTATGATCCGCAATTGGATCTGGTTTACTACGGCTCCAGCGGCGTCGGCCCGGCGGCGGAAGGCCAGCGCGGCAATTTCGGCGCCACCATGGTGGGGACCAACACACGCTTTGCCGTGAAAGCCAAGACCGGCGAGATCGTCTGGCGGCACCAGGTCCTGCCACAGGACAATTGGGACCAGGAATGCACCTTCGAGATGTTCCCCGTCACCACCGCAGTCAATCCCGATCCCAAGGCGGACGGCATGCTGGCGGTGGGACGCGTGAAAGGCGCAACCCGCCGGGTCTTGACCGGTGTGCCGTGCAAGACCGGCCTGGTGTGGAGCTTCGATGCCGCCAAGGGCGACTTCCTCTGGGCCAAGCAGACGTCGGTGCAGAATCTGATCACCAAGATCGACAATAAGGGCAAGGTCACCGTCAACCAGGACCTGGTGATGACGGACATCCACAAGACCTATGCCATCTGCCCGACCCACGCGGGCGGGCGCGACTGGCCTTTCTCGGCCTACAGCCCGCAGAGCAATCTGATATTCGTGCAGCTGCAGAATCTCTGCACCGACATCCATGTGCGGGCCGACAATATCCCCAGCAGGCTGGTCGACGGCTACAATGTGCTGGGCGCGGCGAAAATTTCGCCGGGCCATTCGGGCATCGGCCGCATCGATGCGGTATCGGCGGAAACCGGCAAGACCGTATGGAGCTGGGAAAACAAGGCGACCAACTACGCGCCCATTCTGGCGACGGGGGGCGGCTTGGTGTTCAACGGCGCGCTGGACCGCTATTTCCGCGCCTTCGATGACAAGGACGGAAAGATCCTGTGGCAGGTCCGCCTGGGTTCGCATGTCAGCGGCGCCCCGGTGTCGTTCAGCAGGAATGGCAAGCAATATATCGCGGTCGGTGCGGGCGGCGGCTTTGGCGGCGGTAACTCGCCGCGGCTGTTCCCGGAGATCGACCAGCCCAGCGGTTCCAATATGGTGTATGTTTTCGCGTTACCGGACTAGGACGCGAAATGATGAAGTGCATCGTTGTTGCTGGATTGCTGGCGTTGATTTCGCCCGCAGCCGCGCAAGCGCCTGCCTTTTCGGCGGAGGATATGCTGACCGTGGCCGGGCTGACGCCGAAATCGACCGTGGCCGATGCCGAACGCTTGTACGGCAGCAATTGGCACAAGATGGGCGAGAGCGGCATCAAATATTTGGCGGCGGGCAGCCTGGCCGATGCCTGGATGACCTTCCGCCCCGGTCATGCGGTCTATGTCGATTGCGGTATCGTGCCCGCCAATCTTCCCGACGATATGGCGTCACGTCTGTGCAAGATCGCCACCGGCAGCGATTGGCGGCAATCGCTGGCGCGGTTGATGGAGGTGTTGCGCAATGGAAAGCCGAACGGGGCGGTGCAAGCGGCTTTTTCCGCCGACTTATCAAACAACGGTCCGCTGTCGGGGCCGCAGAGCGCCAAGAATGGTGCGGCCAGAGACAATCAAGACGAAGAGGATGACGACAAGGTCTTCGTGGAAGTGTCCCGCACGTTTGCCGCGCAGAACTACACCGCGATTGTGGAAGTGGCGCCCCGGATCACCACCAAGGACGGGACTTCGCGCGCTGCCGTGCTGGTGACCTGGAAGGCGAATTAGCACGACTTGCTATGTTTTGTGCGGGACTTCCGTGCCGCTCGCCCAAGCTCGCGGCGCTCGCCAACTCTCGCATGTCCACTGGACATGCTCGCGCCCTACGGGCGCTGTTGGCTCTCTAAATAAAGCCGGTTATGGCCATAGGCGATGGTCAGTTTCATCCCGGCCAGGGCGTCGATGCCCAGGATCAGATCACTGTTCGAGCCGGGCAGGAAATTGTCGCTGGCGATGGTGATGCGGGGGCGCTCCACCGTCACCTCGCCGATCTGAAGCGTTTGGAAGGGATAGCTGTAGAGCCGGTCGTTGCCGCGCGTGCGCCGCAAATCCAGCTTTGGCGAATCCGGATAGACGCCGAGGGCGGCGGCGGCCCGCATGCCGATCACCGATGAGGTGGCGCCGGTATCCAAGGTCGCCATCACGGTCAAGCCGTCGATCTTGACCGGAAAGCGCACATGGCCCTTGTGGGCGCCATCCGGCGCGATATCGATCGCCACCGCGTCGGCGCCGTCGGGCGCGGCGCAATCTCCGCTGGCCATCAATTTCACGCGATAGCGCGCCAGATCGATTTCCACGTCATAGGCGTTGAGTATGTCGGCGGAGAGGGTGCCGTCGGTCCTGAGCGGCCGTGTCTCCAGATAGATCGGCTTGTTTTCCACCTTGAGCCCGCCGATGGAGAATTCCTCGCCGGTGACGACAAAGTTCAGCACCGCGCCGCCCACGCCATTGAGTGGGCGCGCCGCCTGGGTGGCGGGAAGATTCATCCCGCGCGCCAACTCCCATTTGATGGTGGTGGCGATGCCGCCGGTATCGAGCAGGAAATACAGCGCGCGGCCTTCGACGGTGACGGGAAGCACCAGGCGGCCGTCGGGCAATTGGCCGCCTTTGACGTCGGCCAGCGCGGCGCATTCCTGGGCATGGGCGCCGGGGGCAGCGAGAAGGAGGCAGGCGGTGAGGGCGGCCGGGACGGCAGCACGCATGCTCAATGACATACAATCTCCGCCGCCAGGGCATGCAGTGACTTGGGCTCGACCGCTATGGGGCCTTGATTGAGAAGCCCGCGGCTGACGATCTTGCCGCCGGCGTCATAGAAATCGCTCTTGCTGGTGGCGACCGTCTTTTTGTTGCAGTCCATCAGATGCAGAGTCCACATTTCGATGAACTGGGTCTGGCCTTTGCTGTTTTCCGGCGCGATCAGGGCATTGTCATAGACGCCGACGGGATGGGGCGTGGTGTAGACCATCCGGCCCCAATATTTGGCGAAGCCGTCCACCACCGCGCCTTCGCGCGCCACAAAAACGGTGCGGGCATATTTGGTGTCATTGATCCGCACCACCTCGGTCCAGGACAGGGAGGTGGTGGCATCGGCGGCAAGGGCGCCGCGCGGCATCAGCGCGATCATGCTTACCAGAATAGAAATTCGTGCCCGCCGCATGGGTGTCCTTGTGCCGCTATGGCGCATGCGCGGTACGTTAGCGCACCGGATATCGGTATATCCACCTATCCCTGTCGGCGGTGTAATTAGGGGCCGGTTCAGCATTTTAGGGCAGAGTGCGGGTGCAAGAGGCGTTGGGCTCTCTTG
>CADECX010000007.1:0-11627 GCA_902825865.1 uncultured Alphaproteobacteria bacterium | reverse complement strand
TACTGTAGTTCAGACGTGTGCTCTCCCGGTCTCTCGATCAAGCCGCCCGGGCGAGTGACCCGCGCGGTGAAGCGGGCCGCTTCACCGCGCGGGTCACTCGCCCGGGCGGCTTGATCGAGCATGACGGCAATGTTTCGGAAGGCTGGAAGGCGGCAAGCTGCGCCAGCCAGGACCGCGCGATCCTGGTGGCGAAGACGGCGATAGACACCGACCGCGTGCGTTGAAGCTCATAGCGCCGCGGCCATTGTAATAGGCGCGTTACTACCCATATCTACGGGCTAGCGACCGCCGTCGCCTTTCCATTCAGTTTCTGGCGCGATTGAGATCCCTCGCACCTGCGGTGCACCGCGTTTGTGTGTTTTGGGAAGATTGCGCGCCGGGCGCAGCCGGTTGGCAGTGATGCCGCCGGCTGCTGCCTTTTTTCGGGGAACAGCATGCGTCCTTCGCCCTTCCAGCTCAGCCGCGTCTTTGCCCAAGGCTGGAATGCCGCGCGCACCGGCTTGGACGATGCGATCAATCCCCATGCCGGCGAACCGGAGAAAAGCCGTTGGAACGACGGCTATCGCGGCGGGCTGGAACAGGCGCATGCCGGGGCGAAATTCCCCTCGAAACGCAAATAGCCTAGTCGGGCAGGGGCCCATGCAGCAGCGCGTATAAGACAGCCACAAGTACGGCGCCGGCGATAACCGCAAGCGACAGCCATATCAGGGCACGTCTGGGTCCCTTGGGCATGGGCGCATTCTACAACCTTGCCAGCAAAAAACCTACGAAAGTAGGTGCGTTAGCGAACTGATGCCGCGAGCTTGGCGAGCGCTGCGCCACGGGAACTTTCAGCGCTAAGTACATTTGCGGACTGTTGCTTTGGGCGCAAAGGGCGATGATCCCGGCAGGAGATACCGCCATGTCCCATCCTGCCGCAAAACTTTCGCTTGCCGCGCCGGCCCTTGATGACGGTCACGCGACGGCGGCGTTTCCGCGCGCCCGGGTGCTGTGGGCCGTGCTGGTTTTTTGCTTGAGCAGCTGGTCGATCGTCATTTTCGCCGTGACGCGGTTCGTTTAGGCGGACAGCATCCGCCATGCTCGCGAAAGCGAGCATGGCAAAGAACGGAGATCAGATCTCAGGCGTTGGCTGTCTTCTTGCGGCGGCGCAGCGCGGCCACGCCGACAATACCGGCGCCGAACAGCGACATGGTCAGGGGTTCCGGAACCTCGCCCGTGATCGCCTGGAACGAGCCGGAGGTCTGAGCAGAGTTGAACACCAACACGCCGCCGTCGGTCACGACCGCGCTGTTGCTCCATTGGATCAGGTGCAAGGTCCCGAACACAGGTCCGTAATTGGAAATCAAATCATAGGGGCCGGCAAGACCGTCGTACAAATCCGCGCCGCCCGATCCGCTGCGCGAAAAACCGATGGCTATGCCGCTGGCAAAGAACCGGGTCGTGGTGACGAAATCGAAAGTCCCAAGACCGGCGATGGAAATATTGGCCGAGAGATTGTCGTTGAAGATGCAACCGCCGCCGCAGGAAACCACGTTGGCCGTGTCGGCGATTCCGGTGATGGTGAAAGACAGGGGAGTCAGCGAGCCGAAGGCCGCGCCATCCAGAGTGCCCGAGCCCGAACCCGTCGCTATATAAGTGATCGGCGCGGCCGACGCCGCCCCGGTCAGGGCCAGCAGCCCGGCAAATCCGGCAAGAATACGAACGCGCATGCTCATGTCTTTCCCCACAGTGCGAATGGCTCTGTCTACACGGAAAGCAAGATGCGCGCCAACAGGTTAACCCGTTGAATTGGCCCATATGGCCAAGGCGGCTTTCGGTGACGTGTAATGGCCGCTTACAGCGGTGAGCCGCGCGCGGATGTGGGCGGGATGCTAGCGCGCCGGCTTCTTGAGTGATTCGTCCAGCATCTTGCGGCAAGCGTGCATGAAGCGGGTCCACAATTCCGCGGCGGCGGGATCGCCGCGCTTGATCCATCTTTCCGCTGTTTGGGCGCAGACCATCGCGGCATTGCTGCCGTGTGTTCTGACCAGGGCCTCCGCGGAGCGCTGTATCTGTTCATCGTCCAAATGATTGATCGGTCTCATGGATAAAAAACGCGAACGAGGTTCCGCGAGTTCCCGCCAGACCAAGGCGGGAATGTGACGATTTGGTGTTGTGTCTGGTGAAATAAGTCGCGCGCGTGCCGCTGAGTCGGGCGCGGTCGATGGTGAGGCGAATGCACAAGCCTTCGGGCTGCCAGTCGCGCTCGATGCTGCCGCCCAATTGTCCGGTCACCGCCATGCGGGCGAGCACGCTGCCGAAACCTTCGCGGTCGATGGCGCGCGCGATGCGCGGGCCGCCGCGCTCGCGCCATTCCAGCAGGACCTTGTCGCCGACTTGCGAACTGATGATGTCCAATGTGCCGCCGGGTACCGACAAGGCGCCGTATTTGGCGGCGTTGGTGGCGAATTCGTGCAGCAGCAGCGCGAAATTGGCCACGGTGTCCGCGCTGATCGGCACATCGGCGCCGTCGATGGCAATGCGGGGCTTGCCGTCGTCACTCTCGCCGTCGAATGGCGCCATGATGGCGCGCAGCAATTCATGCAGCATGGTGGAGCGGTCGATCTTCTGCAGCGACGGCACCGTCAAGGTCAAAGCATGGGCCTGGGCCAGGGCATTGAGGCGCGCATTGACATTCTGCGCCAGCTCCTTGGGCGTGGTGGCCGAGCGCACGCTGAGCGAGACCACGCCGCTGGCCAGGGCGAACAAATTCTTGATGCGGTGTTCCATTTCCCGCAGCAGCAGCTCGCGCTGGGTCTGGGTGCGCTTGATGTGGCTGATATCGCGCGCGATCTTGGATGCGCCCAGGATTTTACCGTCCGCGCCGCGCACCGGCGACACCGTCAGGGAAACATCGAACAGGCTGCCGTCCTTGCGGCGGCGGACCGTCTCATAATGTTCGATGCGCTCGCCATTGCGGATGCGCCCCAGGATCAAGGGTTCTTCATGCTGAAGCTCTTCGGGAATGAGAAGCAGCACCGACTTGCCGATGATCTCCCCGGCCGGGTAGCCGAAGATACGCTCCGCGCCCTTGTTCCAGGTGGCGATGATGCCGTTCAGGTCCTTGGAAATGATGGCGTCGTTGGAAGACTCCACAATCGCCGCCAGCCGCTGGGCGGTTTCGTCGGCGCTGTTGCGGTCGATCATGTCGGCGGCCTGCCGGGCCAGGACGTCGATCATCTGCAGCGACCGTTCGCTGGGCGTGTGGGGCGTGCGCCAGTGGGTGGTGATCATGCCGATCACCGCGCCGCTGCGCGAGACCAGGGGCGTGGATTGCGCCGCGCGAATGCCGCAAAGGCGCAGCGCCTCATGCTGCGCGGTGCCGACCACGCATTCGGAAACTTCGATATCGGGAATCACCACACGCATCCCGGCCCGCAGCGCCGCGCCGCAGGACGTGCCCGCCGGTCTTGGCACCAGGTCGAACAGCTTGATGTGTTCGGGGTCGAAGCCGCGCGACGACAGCAAGGTCAGCCCGTCCTGCGCCTTGTCGTACAGCTGCATGGTCGCCATGTCGGCGCGCAGCAATCTCTGCGCCGCATCCAGAATGGCGTCATGGAGCCGGGTCGGGTCTTCCTGGATCAGCCGGGTGCTGATGGCTTGCAGCTCGCGCATCTCGGCGAGCTCCGCCGCCATCCGGTTTTCCGCCACGGGCGCCTGGCGGTCAGAACGCCTGCCGCCGCGTTCGGCGCGAACCCGTGAGGGATGCTGGTCTGACGGCGTTTCGACGATGGACATCTACCCTGCTTTTGGCTTGAATCAGCGCGGCGGCAACACCGCCATCATGACAGTCTTTATTCCCGCCAGCGACCCGCCGTTTGTACCCAATTGTCCATGGGTGCAGGATCGTACCCTTTGCGGCAAGCTGTTGATGCGTTGGATATAAAGCGTGTTTTGCGCCGGGGCGCGGACGGGCGGGCTAATGACACTGAAGCGCAAAAACGCTCCGGGGAAGGGATGGTTCCTTTCAGGCCAAAATATCCGCGGCCCGCGAAAGCGGCGCTACTGGATCCGGCTGAGGCCAACCGGCTGGGTTTTCTCGTCCTCCGGCCTGCCGCTGCGGACCAGCATATAAACGATCTTGCCGTCGGCTTCGGGGGGCACGATGTAAAAGGTGAAGTCCTGGTGCCTGTACTTCACATAATAGACATCCGCATCCCGGCCATAGGCGAAATTGGTGGTGTAGGCATTTTGCGGCTGGGTGTGGGAATATTCCGCCGACACCAGCTTGCCGAGCGCAAGGTCCTTGCCGGGAGACCAGCGCAGCCAATATCGCGCCGCCACGTAGGCGCCGCTGGAAAAATCGACTTTGCAGCTGTCCCCGACATGGTCGAGCATGCACAACAAGGCCGGAGCGGTTTCGCCATGCGCCTTGACGATGCGCGTCTGTGCCGAGAGGGGCGAGGGCAGGAGGGCGGCGGCGAGAACGAAGCTGGTAAGGGCTTTCATGCTGCTCTCCTGTTTAAAGACTCCAACCAGGGATGGTGGTGATCCTACCGTCTTTCCTATGTCCGCGAAAGCGAGCGGTTACAGCCGCCCGAACTGTTTCACCGCTGCCTGAAGCGAGCGCAGCTTTTCGATATAGCCGTACATGGAATGCTCGGTCTGATCCAAGGTCTGGGCCCTGACCAGAACCTCGGCGGCGATGTCGCGCGGCACCACCACCACGCCGTCGCCATCGGCCACGATCACATCACCCGGCGCAACGCGCACGCCGCCCGCGGTGACCGCAACATTGCCGGTGGCGCGGTAATGGCCCAGCGAGGTGGACGGCACCGTGCCGGTGGCATAGACGGGAAAACCCATCTTCTTGATGTAAGCGACATCGCGCACGCCGCCATGGATCACCGCCCCGGCATAGCCGCGCGCATTCATCGCCGTGGCCATCAAGCCGCCGATGCCGGCGACATCGTCGCCATCTTGCAAGACCATGACATAGACAGCATTGGCGCCCGCGCCATCCAGCACTTCCTGCATCGGCGTCACCGCCGAGGCCGGGCTGCCCTCGACCTTGTCCATCTGCACCGTCACGGCGAAACCGGCGATCTTGCCTTCGGAGATGGCATGGACGCGGTGGGACATGAAGGTGCGCCGGTTGTAGAGCTGTTCGATGGCGTCGGAGACGCCGCCGGTCTCAACCCGGCGATAGGCATCGATCATCATCGCCGGATTGGCGGCATAGGCCTTGGCGTCGGGCAGGGGCTGGGCCACCACGGCCCCCGCCAGGCCGATCAACAGAGCGCCGGCGGCGAATGAAATGACTTTCCAAGGCGTGATTTGGGTTCGCAAGCTTTATCCTCCGGCTGACGGGTGCGGAGATTAGCGGCGGGGAACTGGTGGTCAAGGTGAGCGGCGACAGCCGGGCTATCTCGGCGGCGGCTGGTAGTTTGAGTCAACCGGTGGGCCGAATGCGCGCCGATACCAGATCGTGCCGGCTATGACGATCAGCAGAAGCACGGCGGCGATGGCAAGGCCCCAGACCAGCACTGCCTGGTCTTGCTGGCGCTGGGCATCTATCGCCCTGTCCAGAGCATCAGCCTGGCTGGACTGCTGCGCGGGAAACTTGGTGCGGTTGTTGGACGGTGTCCATTGATAGGGCTCGGCCATCACTGCGCCTCGCTATTCTGGGCTGACAAGCGCGGCCTAGCTTTCGCCGTCCGGCTTGGCCTGTTCGGCCTTGCGCCGGGCGGTTTCCTCGGCGCGGCGCTCGGCCTTTTCCTTGGCCTTGGCGGCCTGGGCGCGCTCGCGCTGCATGCGCTCGAACGAATAGTTCGGGGTCTTGGGCGCCATCTTGCTTTATTCCTGAATTTCGCCGGCATAGCTGGTGTCGAGCGCCCAGACTTCGCCGGCTTTTTCGGCGGGACGGTAGAACAGCGCCGTGCCGGAAGCGCGCATCTCGTCATTGCGGCAGAAGCGGCGGAAGGTGCGTTCGACATCGGCTTCCAGCTTGAGCGGAATCTCGCGCGACACCGCTTCGCGCCCCTTTCGGATGGCGCGCATCACCGACCAGCGCCGCAGCCCCTTGGGGTGTGGCGCCAGCGCGGCGACAATTTCTTCCACGATGGTGGGCCGGTCCTGGCGCATGAGCTGTCCTTTGCGGGGGCTATGCGCCTTTATCGGGAATTATACAAGCGCAATAGGCACTTGTTCCCGAAAACGGCGCAAACTCAGGCCTGGAAATTCGCGCGGCGGATCGGCGGCAATAGCCAAGGCTGCGCCGCGGCGTCAGTAAACCGGGTCGAGCCTCAGTCCCGTCAGGCCAAGCAGGTAAAGCCCGAATTCGCGCACCGGGCCCGTCTCGGGGGACTGCTGAATGGCATAATGGTAGGACCTGCCGATGCGGGTTTCGGCAACCCATTCGGCGCCGTCGAAATACATTTCGCACTCCGATCGCTCGGTCCTGGCCGCATTCAGCAGGCTGCGGACTTTCTCGCTCTCCGCCCGGGTCAATTCCCGCCGCACCATTCGGCCGATGCGCTTGTTGGAACGATGGCCGCCATCGCCGCTCAGGCGTTTCGCCGTCAGAACCAATTTGCCGCCGCTGTCATCGATGCGAACCGTCATGGGCGGATGGAAACTCCGCAGCCAGGTGAAGCGGTAACTGCTTGCGGGATCGCCGGCGGAGGGTTGCACGGATTGCCGGTACAGTGAGGGCTCACGCGCCGCGCGCAAATTTTCCTCGGTCCAGGGCAGCATTTTCAGGTTGAAGCGATCGACGTCCTGGCCGGTGGGCGGCCGGCAGGCGACGAAGCTCGGGCTTTGCGATGACGGAAAATAGGAACCGCTCGGGGCCGGCTGTTCGCCTCCGCTGTCATGGGACGGCCAAGGTTCGTCCAGCCGCGTGGCGACGTACCAGGCCGTCACGATAACCGCCGTCAACCGTACCGCCAGGCTCAAGCCGGACAGGACCTGGCGCGATGCAAACGCCCCTTCTTCCGTCACGCGGCGCCAGGCGGCGACCGAACTCGGCAGGATTGCCAGGCAAATGCCCAGCAGCAACCCAGCGGTCATGATCCATAGAGCCCGCAATTCCCAATCGGTTTCCGCGAGGATGGAAGCATCACCGGAGTCCGGGAACCAGAGGAAGGGAGAAATGAGCGCCACAGCCGTGATGGCGATGCCGCTCCAGGAAACCATTTCGCGTCTCGCATCAATGATGTCGCCGATAGCGGGAATGAGTATCGCCGCCAGCAGGACCGCCAGCACAAAGCCGACAAGCATCCATGCCGCCGGGCCGGCTTCGCTGCCGCTCATCCAGAGCAGGAACAGGCCCAGCGCCGGTGGCGCCAGGATGGGGGCGAAGGTTCTGATGGTGCTGCTCACGTCGCGCCGCGCATGGCTTTTATTCCAGGCTCCCAAGACCAGACAATGCCAGCAACTATGCGTTGCCGTCACTATCCGGTCCAGCCGAAGGCCGACGGGTTTTCAGACTGTTTGCAGACAGGCAAGCAGCTGATTAGGCTCGCGCCCCAGACCGGTTGGGTCAAGCGGGAGTGGGGCCATGGGCATCTTGCGTTCTGTCGGGCTGATCTTTCTTTTCCTTACGAGCGCCGCCGCCGCGCAGGAGCGCAGGGAAGGCGACTTTGCCCTGCCCAATTTCACCTTCCGCGATGGTTCGAAGATCGCGGCCCTGTCGATGCACTACATCACCCTGGGCGATCCCAAATCTCCCGCGGTGCTGGTGCTGCACGGCACCAGCGGAAATGGCGCGGGCCTGCTGTCAAAGGATTTCGGCGGCGAATTGTTCGGGCCTGGCCAGCCGCTGGATGCCGCCAAGTATTTCATCATCCTGCCCGACATGATCGGGACGGGAAAATCCTCCAAGCCTTCCGATGGCTTGAAGATGAAGTTTCCGCGCTACACTTATGACGACATGGTCGCATCGACCCACCGGCTGCTGAGCGAAGGGCTGAAGGTCAAGCATCTGCGCCTGGTGGTGGGACAATCGATGGGCGGAATGCTGACTTGGGTGTGGGGCGAGACCTATCCGGATTTCATGGATGGGTTGGTGCCGCTGGCCGCGACGCCGGCCGCCATGTCGGGGCGCAACTGGCTGACCCGGCGCATGCTGATCGAGACCATCAAATCCGATCCCGCCTGGAACAATGGCGACTATGCCAGCCAGCCCAGATCCTTGAAGATCGCCAATGCCGCTTTCGGCTTTGGTACCAGCGGCGGAAATCTGGGCCTGCAGAAGCGCGCGCCCACCCGCGCCGCGGCGGA
Source organism: uncultured Alphaproteobacteria bacterium (assembly GCA_902825865.1). Lineage (GTDB taxonomy): Bacteria > Pseudomonadota > Alphaproteobacteria > Micropepsales > Micropepsaceae > Rhizomicrobium. The sequence continues at coordinate 3,365 of CADECX010000007.1, read as the reverse complement.
CACAATGCTGGAGGCGCAACTGGCGGCGGCCAGCACGGCGGACGCCAACGACACGATCTATCAGTTCGACGCCTCGCGCGATTATGACCCCGCGCCGAAACTGGCCAGCATCACCGCGCCGCTTCTGGCCATCACCAGCGCCGACGATGAGCGCAATCCGCCCGAGACGGGGCTGATGCAACGCGGCATCGCGCAGGTGAAAAAGGGCCAGGCCTTTCTGATTCCGGAGTCCGCGGATACGCGCGGCCATGGCACAACCGGCATGGCCCGGCTGTGGAAAGACCGGTTAACCAAATTTCTGGGTGCGTTGGCGAGCCGGGAATAGGCGTAAGCCGCATTTACAGAAGTGATATTTTGTCACCAAATTCTCTGCTTTTTCAGAGCGTTAATTTGTGGCACAGGCGTTGCTGACATTGCCTGTCATCATTTCACCAATGGATTTTCCAATGAATCGCATGTGTTGCCTGGCCGCTATTTTCCTGATGGCCGCGATCCCCGTCGCAAACGCCGCGTTGATAACCAAGCATGTGGAGTTTTCGATCTCGGGCAATGGTCCGGTGTCGCCTGTGATCGGCTCCTACACGATAAGTCTCGATCCGACCCAAAGCTATGCTGACGCGTCCGCCGGGTTGGTGATGAACAGCCTGAATCTGACCGTCAACTCACCCATCCTTTTCGATTATCTCAAGAACAGCGATATCCTGGTTATCGGCGGATCGACGCTCACCAATACCGGCATCACCGTGGGAGATTTCGATTTCTATTTTGCGGTAAACAATTTCACCACGGCGCCGCAGTTCGGAGGCCTTGCCTATGTCCAAGGCGGGCCATTGAATTTCTTCGTCATCCCCAACGGTGCGGTCGTCAATCAACTTTCCGTCACCGACGTGCAAGAGGTGCCGGAGCCTGCGACGCTCTCGCTGTTTGGCGCAGGCGTGGCGGGTGCTCTTGCCATGCGCCGGCGCAGGAAAGCCCGCGCGGCCTAGTCCTCGGTGCACCGATGAAGTTTGGGTGACAGGAACACCTGTCCCTGTATTCCGCATTCTGGCCACCACACCGCTTGTCATGGCCGGGCTTGACCCGGCCATCCATGGTGCAGCTTCTCGATGGATGACCGGCTCAAGGCCGGTCATGACAGGGGAGGAGGTTGAGTTCTTCGCTACCGGCTTACTTGCTCAACAGCGCGGTGCTCGTGCCTTGCGCGGCCACAACCCGCGCCGTGATCTTGGCGGCGGATGTGGTGACGCAGTCGGCGTGCCACTTCTTGTAAAGAAGCGAGGTGCCGCGCGGGCTGAGCAATGTGGCGCAAACATTTTCCGCGGCCTGCTGGATGCGGCTGTTCAAAGTGGGGGTATCGGCCTGGGCGGCGGTGGTCAGGCTGAGGGCGAAGAGGGTGGTGACGGTGAGGGTACGAAACATGGTGATCTCCTTTAACAGCAGTCGTTAAGGCGTCTCACCCTGTCACCGTTCTGGATTCGATTTTGCGCGGTGCAACATCATGCTGACCCAACAAAACCGGTTCGTCAACTGTTTTTGTTGCACTGCAATACAGCAATATGCCGCGTTTGGGTGCACCGGTTATTTCACTTCACCCGGAAAAGTCCGGGCATTCTTGCCGAACTTCAGCGTCACCGCGCCTTTGAGTTCAACCACGCCCGTATCGGGATTGTAGACCGCTTCGGATGCCGTCAGCAGCCGGCCATCCAAGGTCACGTCGAAATTCTTCATCGCGATGGCGGAGCCGACGCGGCGCAATTCCTTGCCGTGCATGGTGGCGTCTTCCGCATGCGCCAGGGTTGCGCCGAGCGCGAGCGCGGCCAGCGAGGCGGCCGTCAGCCGTGTTGCTTTCATCTTGCTCTCCCATATTGACGAACAAGACGTATGGCGCGGGGATCGCGCTTCAAGCACATCGCACGATTTGGACAGGCGTGTGGGCCATTTTTGCCACATTGCGATTTGCGTGACAGGACCGCTGTCCTCCGTACTCCCAAGGTGTCATCCCCGGCGAGCAGCGGCGCCAGCCGCTGCGAGGGAGTTCGTAGCGGCAGCGTACGAACGACCCAGGCGTCACACCAGTCCCGGTGTCAGATCATTCCAGCCCGAATTGTGTTTTTCGATCAGCCGCATCATTCGCCGCCGTCGCCTTATGGCAGGGCCGCGGCCGGAACCAGCGCCATTAATATCCACTTTGATCCCACTTCTTGTGGTAAGACCGGAGTGCGCCGAACACCGCGTGTCCACCGGCTGGGCCATGAACGTCATTCAAGCCGGGGAAACTGTTTTCGGGGGCGCATAGTGAAAATTGTTACAACCACGCTGGCCATCATGGCCGCGCTTTGCCTGTCGGCCCATGGCCAGGCGCGCCAAAAGCAGCCCAGCCGTTTCTATATCTATGGCGGATATGACTACTACACCGACAACAGCGAGTTCAAAGGCGTCGGGGCGGGCCTGGGTTGGAACTTCAACCGCTATCTGGGCTTGCAGGCGGGCGCGCAATTTCTCAACAGCTCGATCCCGAATGTCGGCAATTCCGGCTATGACTTTTCCGCGAACAACACGATTTTCTATGGCGAAGCAAAACTGTCCTGGCCGGTGACCAGCAGATTTTCCCTGTTCGGCACCGCCGGCCTGGCGAATGGCGACAACGAAGCCACTCTCACGCAGATAGGCACCTCCAGCGGGTTCAACGCATCGCAGAACGCAACAGGCTATCGCGTGGGCGTGGGCGCTGAATATTGGATTACCCAGTATGTGGGCTTGCGCGCCAGCTGGCACCAACAGAATGTCGGCGGCGTCATGCGCGACATCAACGGCGGGCTCGCGTTCCGGTTCTAAACAGACTCTGCCGTCAGGCGGAGGACTTGCGGCCCGGGAACGGCACAACGCTCAGCAAGGACGCGGGCCGCGCACGCTCCCGCTGCGCCGCCTGCACCTTGAGCCTGTCCGGATAGAGCAGGGCGCGCCGCGAGGCGTAGAGCTCCAAACGCTCCGCATTCATCAGGTCTGCCAAAACGGTACGCCGCGCCCAAGCTTCCTCAACTTGCAGTTGGCGGATCACATCCGCAGGTAGATCGTCCTGAATGGACGGCCTTTCTTCTGTTTCAAGGCTGGACAAGGAACTTCGCATGACAAGGCAAATGCACCCCGCATGCCACGGCCCGCAAATGAAAACGGCGGCCCGAAAGCCGCCGTTTCCCTATTCCAAAAACAGGTGAAGCTTACGCCTTGGCGGACTTCGCCATCTTGCGGCGGCGGGCCACCAGACCGGCCAGGCCTGCGCCGAACAGGGCCAAGGTCGCGGGCTCGGGAACTGACCTGCCCGGCTCTTTTTGTACCAAGCGAATTGATAGAAATTGGCTTGGAGA
>CADECX010000006.1:48665-115987 GCA_902825865.1 uncultured Alphaproteobacteria bacterium | reverse complement strand
CCTCGGAGGCCCAGGTGAGCTTGGGATTGATGAAGGCGCGGGGATTCTTGCTGCCCTCCTTCTGGTCGATGTCGATCACGATCACCCGCTTGGGCACCCCGATCTGCACCGCCGCCAAGCCGATGCCGTCGGTGGCATACATGCTGTCGGCCATATCGTCGACAAGCATACGGATTTCGGCGGTCACGGTATCGACGTCCATCGAGACGGCTTGGAGACGCGGATCGGGGGCGGTAAGAATGGGCTTGACGGTCATGCGCTGGAGATAAGCATTTGGGTAAAAAGGGTCAAGTTTCCCCTTTGGAATTGGCGATATAGTGCCCAAAACCCTAACCTATGGGGATAGATCATGGCCCTGACGCTTGCCATCGTGGCCGCGATTTTCAGCCTTGTTGCGGCTCTTTTTGCCGCGCTGATCTTTTTCAAGGACTTAAGAAGCGGAAAACTCGCTTCTGGGACTGAAAATGCCTTTGCCGACACTATCCGCACAGAAGCGGACCGTACTCGTCAAGCATATGAGGAACAGGCCCGTAACCTTCGCCAGGAATTGGCCGATACCATCGAACGGTTCCGCAAGGGGCTCGCCGATGACATGGACAAGATGGGCAAGGACGCGGCGCAAAACCGCGATACCTTGCGCCAAACTATCGAAGGCAAGCTTGACGCCGCGGAGTTGAAATCAACCAATGCCGCACGCGACCTAAGGGGAGAATTGATCGATAATTTCGGCAAGACCAGCGAAGTTCTTTCAAAGTCCTTGAAGGATTTTGGTGAAGGACAAGGGCAACGACTCGACGGCATAAAAAAAGAAGTCGTCGACATGTCGGAAAAACAGATTGCCGGAGGCGAACAACTGCGCAAGACCGTTGAAGAACGGTTGGATGTGCTGCGTCAGGAAAATAGCACAAAACTTGATGAGATGCGGCAGACCGTCGATGAAAAGCTTCAAACTACACTGGAAAAGCGACTAAGCGAGTCTTTCACTCTGGTGCAGACTCAATTGGAGAACGTCCATAAGGGACTCGGAGAAATGCAGTCCCTCGCGACTGGGGTTGGCGACCTCAAACGAGTGCTCACCAATGTAAAAACCCGAGGCACCTGGGGGGAGGTGCAACTAGGAATGCTTCTCGAACAGTTCTTGATGCCTGATCAATATCTGAAAAATGCACAAATCAAAGAAGGAAGCCTAGAGCGTGTGGAATACGCGGTTCGTTTTCCGGGGCGAGATGGCGAAAAGGAAGTTTTATTACCCATAGACGCCAAATTTCCTCAAGAAGACTACGAACGCCTCGTCCATGCTATGGAGCGCGCCGACGCCACAGCTGTGGAAGAGGCCGCGGCAGCTTTAGAAGGACGAATAAAGAGCTTCGCCAAAACCGTTTCAGAAAAATATATTTGCACTCCGGTTACGACAGACTTCGCCGTTCTTTTTCTACCGACGGAGAGCTTGTTCGCGGAAGTACTGCGCCGACCTGGCATATTTGAGCAATTGCAACGTGATTGTCGCGTGACTTTAGCAGGTCCGACGACGTTGTCGGCAATGCTGAGCGCCTTCCAACTGGGCTTTCAATCGCTTGCCATACAAAAGCGTTCAGGCGAGGTTCGGCAACTACTAGCAGCGGTTAAAACAGAGTTTTCTCAGCACGGCAAAGTGGTGGACACGCTGAAACGCCAACTAAACGCAGCGACCAATACTATCGACAAACTTGGTACGCGAACCCGTGCCATGAGCCGTTCATTGCGCGATGTTGAAAGCCTGCCGGGAGCACAGGCGGAAGCCTTACTGCAACTACCGAACGAGCCTGATGGAGAAGAGACAGATGAGGCCGCAGAATAAAAGACAGCAATAAACTGAGCCTAAAGCGCTCGACGCGCTTTAAACGCCGCTGACAATGTTCCTTCATCCAGATAATCCAGTTCGCCGCCCACCGGCACGCCATGCGCCAGGCGCGTGACTTTCCTGTCGCCAAGCAGATCCATCAGATAGTGCGCCGTGGTCTGGCCCTCGACGGTGGCGTTCATTGCCAGAATGACTTCGTCCACGCCCAGCTTCACGCGGTCCAACAGTTGCGCGACATTCAAGCGTTCCGGTGTCACCCCATCCAGTGCCGACAGGGCCCCACCCAGCACATGATAACGGCCGCGGAACACGCCCGCCCGCTCCAGGGCCCAGAGATCGGCGACGTCCTCCACCACGCAAAGAATATGCGGATCGCGCCGGCCGTCGCTGCAAATGGCGCAGGGGCTTTGGGTATCGAGATTGCCGCAGGTTTCACAGGTCAGGATCGCATCGGCGGCTTCGCGCAAGCTCTCGGCCAAGGGTTCCAGCAAGGTATCGCGCTTCTTGAGCAGCGCCAGCGCCGCCCGCCGCGCCGAGCGGGGACCAAGCCCCGGCAATTTGGCCAGCAGCTGGATCAGCCGCTCGATCTCGGAACCGATGGCCGCCATCAGGAATCGGATTCAGGCATCGCGGGCGCGACATCGTCCGACGCGACATCCCGAACCGCGACGATTTCCGCTCCGGGAAAACGGTCCAGCACGGCGCGCACCATCGGCTCCTGCGCCACGACTTCAAAGCGCGCGGTCTTGGCCAACTGTTTTTGTTCCGCCAAAGTGGGCGCACCGCCTTGATTGGCGATCGACACGGTCCAGCGCTCACCGGTGACGGCGCGCAGCTTGGCTTGCAGGTCATTGGCGAGCGTTCGCGGCGCGCGCGCCGTGGGCCTTATCTCGATCCGCCCCGGTTCCAGATGCACCAGATGGACATTGTGCTCCAGATTGACCCGCAACTCCGAACGCGGTTCGCACAAGGCGACAATGTCTTCCAGGTTGCGGATGGAGGCGGTGGGGGCGCCTTCGGGCATGGCGGCGCGCGCGGGCATGGCTGATCCTGACGCGACCGGAGCGCGGAAAGAAGGCGGCGGCGCGGAGGCGCCGCTGGCACGCGGCGCGGGCATCGCGCCGCCCTCGAGCAAATCCTTTACCAGCTTGTCGGTGGGCGGCAATTCCGCGGCATAGGCCAGGCGGATCAACGCCATCTCGCAAGCCGAGATCGGGCGGGTGGCGTCGCGCACTTCAAACAGGCCTTTGAGCAAAATCTGCCAGGCCCGGGTCAGCGAAGCCACCGACAGTTTGGCGGCCAGGTCGGCAGCGCGCTTGGCCTCGCCCGAGCCGCCGTCGAAGAAGCCTTGCGCCGCGGGCGCGACCTTCACCCTTGTGAGGAAATGGGTGGTTTCGAGCAGGTCCTGCATCACCGCCAAGGGATCGGCGCCCGCGTCATACAGCGCTCCCAGATCGGTCAGGCCTTCCGAAAGCTTGCCCCCCATCAGCTTTTCAAAAATATCCAGCACCCGGCCGCGATCGGCCAGGCCCAGCAGCAGGCGCACGGTGTCGGCGGTGATCATCTCGCCTTCGCCATGCGCGATGGCTTGATCCAGCAAGGATAGGCCATCCCGCGCCGAGCCTTCGGCGGCGCGCGCGATCAAGGCCAGCGCGCCCTCCTCGATCTTGACCTTTTCCTTTTCCGCCAGGCCCGCCAGATAGGCGGCGAGTTCGGCGCTGTCGATGCGGCGCAGATCGAAACGCTGGCAACGCGACAACACCGTCACCGGAACTTTCCTTATCTCGGTGGTGGCGAAGACGAATTTCACATGCGGCGGCGGTTCCTCCAGCGTCTTGAGCAGGCCGTTAAAGGCCTGCTTGGACAGCATGTGCACTTCGTCGATGATATAGACCTTGTAACGGGCCGCGACCGGGGCATAGCGCACACCCTCGATGATCTCGCGGATATCGTCGATGCCGGTGCGCGAGGCGGCGTCCATTTCCTGGACATCGACATTGCGCGATTCCGATATGGAAACGCAGGGCTCGCATTTGCCGCAAGGTTGGATGGTGGGGTCGGTGCGCTTGCCGTCGGGTCCGATGCAGTTCAGCGCACGCGCGATAATGCGCGCGGTGGTGGTCTTTCCCACCCCGCGCACCCCCGTCAGCATGAAGGCATGGGCGATGCGCTGGATCGCGAAGGCGTTGGACAGGGTGCGCACCAGCGCCTCCTGCCCGATCAGGCCGGTGAAATCACTGGGACGGTATTTGCGCGCCAGGACGCGGTAGGGCTGGGCGGAGGTTTTGGCCATGGGCGGACTATAGCAAGCAAGACCGTCCGCGCGAGCCGGAGCGGCCATCAAAATCCAGCCTACGGTCGGGATTGTGTTGTGGGTAAAGTGGAAGCCCGCCGACCCGTGCCGGATTCGTTACGGCTGCTTCGTTCCCGACCTGACCGGGTTGGCGAGCGGCTCGTCCAGCGGACTTCCGGGTGGGGATATAGGGATTTTGGCCGGAAAATGCGAGTCCGGTTCCCCCATCCGCAATTCAGGCGGCGGCGACCAAATCCCGCGCCACCAACCGTTCCCGCGGCAGGGTCACTGTCACCGTGGTTCCCACATTCACCTGGCTTTCCAGGTTCAGGCTGCCGCCATGCAGTTCCATCAATTGCTTGGACAAGGGCAGGCCCAGGCCGGTGCCCTCATATTTCCGCGCCAGGGAGGAATCCACCTGGCCGAACACTTCCAGGGCCTTGGGAATATCCTCTGGCGCAATACCGATGCCGCTGTCGGCTACCGCCAGGGAAAGGCCGGCTGCGGTGCGCTGGGCGGAAATCTTCACCTGGCCGCCGTTCGGGGTAAATTTCACGGCATTGGACAAAAGGTTGACCAGCACCTGCTTGATCCGCCGCCTGTCGGCGTTGAGCGCGGGCAGGTCTTCGCCAAGGTCGGCAGAGAGAATGATGTCACTTTTCTGGGCCTGATTCAGGACCATGCGCAGGCATTCGCTCACCAATTCGCCCAGGTCGAACACTTCTTCGCGCAATTCGGCCTGGCCTGCGTCCAGCCGCGTCAGGTCCAGCACGTCATTGATCAATGACAAAAGATGCGCGCCGCTGCTGCGAATATCGCTGGCATAATTCTTGTAGCGCCCGGCCAACGGGCCGAAGACTTCCAGCACCATGGCGTCGGAAAAGCCGATCACCGCGTTCAGCGGGGTGCGCAATTCGTGGCTCATGGACGCCAGGAATTCGGACTTGGCTTTGCTGGCGTGCGCGGCCTGCCCCAAGGCGATGGTCAGATCGTTGGAGGTTTTTTCCAGCGCGCACTGCGTTTTTTCCAATTCGGCGATATGGTCACGCAAGCGCTGTTCCTCGCCCTTGGCACGCAGACTCAGGTGGCGATCCACCAGCACCATCACCAAGGCCTGGCCGACAATGAACATGCCCGCGGCGGTCACCAGCACCGCCATGGTGGTGGGAGACATGGCCAGGGGTGTAATGCCGCCGGCGCCGGGAACGGGGACGAATGTTACCGCCGCCATGGCGGTGAAGTGCACGCCCAATATCGCGAGCACACGCAAGGTCACCGTGATCACATTGTTCAAACGGCTGGAAGGCAGCGCCGCGAAATGGCCCGCCAAGCCGCCGACCGAAACACCGATCAAGATCGAAGCGGCAATCAGCTGCTGGTTCCAGATCGCTTCGGCGGGAAGACGCAAGGCCGCCATGCCGGTGTAATGCATGGTCAGGACTGCCAGTCCCACCACTGCGCCGCCGGCCGCCCCGCCGGCCCGGCTGAAGGACAAGGCAAATCCGGCCGCCGAGACGATCATGGCCATCACCACCGACAGGACGGTCAAGCCCAGATCGAAGCGCATCGGCAGCGAAATCTCGTAAGCCAGCATGGCGACGAAATGGGTGGCCCAGACGCCTGCTCCCGAAACCGCGCCCGCGCCCAAAAGCCAGCTGATGCGCGTCTTGGTGTCTTGAGAAGCGGCGCCGCGCAGCACCATGGCGCGCGCGGTAATACAGGCGAAAATGCAGATGCATGCCGCCGCCAGCAGCATGCGCAAATCATGCTGGTAATAGACGCAACCCAGGACGCGCAACATCGGCTTTCCTTCTTGGGCCGGCACCATAGTCAGGGCCTGTAAATTGGTGTTTAAGAAACCTGTGCCAGATCGGGAAAGCCGATGACTTCGTCACATTTTCGGGTACGGAAAAATACGCGTTGACGGCGGCGCTCCCCTTCAGCGGCAATCCCCTCGACCGCGCCAGTCAGCAGCGTGGCGATGATGCTTGGCTGGAAATTCAAGCCGCTACGGGCCTTTTTTTGCCCTTTTGGCAAAACCGCCCATTTGTGATGCAGGAACGTGCGGGCTTTTTGCCTTGGCGCGAAGCGTGGCGAGGGCGCTGTAACATTTTTCTTGGACTGGACGGCGAACAGGCGCTGTTCGCTGTCGACCTTCCGGGCGAGGAAGAACCTCAATTGGGCTTTGGCGGTTTCCAGGAGATGCGCGCCAGCGCCTTTGTGCTGCCGGCGCGCGACACCGCCATAGCCGGCCAAGCCAAGGCGCTGCTGGATTGGCACAAGCGCCACGGCTTTTGTCCCAATTGCGGCGCGGCGACCCAAATGCGCGATGGCGGTTATCGCCGTTTATGCCCGGCTTGCGGGGCGGAGCATTTTCCCCGCACCGATCCGGTGGTGATCATGCTGCCCATTTTGGGCGAGGAATGTCTGGTGGGGCGCAACTTGCGCTTTCCACCGGGATTGTTTTCCGCCTTTGCCGGCTTTGTCGAACCGGGCGAAAGCATGGAAGAAGCGGTGCGCCGCGAATTGCGCGAGGAAGTCGACCTTCAAGTCGGCACCGTCCGCTATCACGCCACCCAGCCTTGGCCGTTCCCCTCATCCCTGATGCTGGGTTGTTATGCACAAGCCTTGACCCGCGATTTCACAATAGACGGAGATGAAATCGAAGCGGCGCGCTGGCTCACAAAAGACGAAGCCCGCGCCCGGCTGGCGCATCAAATCGAAGACGAAATGAAACTGCCCGCCACCATCGCCATTGCCCATCACCTCATTAGAGATTGGGTCGAGGGCTAAGGCATATCTTCTCTAAATGGGTGAGCCGGATACACGCCCATGACGGTGTGAGATGCGGTGTGGAAGGCCAGTTCTTCCAGCGCGTGCGCCACATGCGGCTGTTCGGGATGGCCCTGGATATCGGCATAGAATTGGGTGGCATTGAAGGAGCCGCCCAACTGATAGCTTTCCAGCTTGGTCATATTGACGCCATTGGTGGCGAATGCGCCAAGCGCCTTGTAAAGCGCGGCCGGGACGTTCTTCACCTGAAAAACCAGACTGGTCACCACCTTGCCCTGATTGGGGGCGTATTCGTCACGCCGCGACATGATCAAGAAGCGGGTGGCGTTGTGATGCTCGTCCTCGACATCGGCTTCAAGGATTTGCAGGCCGTAAAATTCCGCCGCCAGGGTAGAAGCGATGGCCGCGATGCTTTTGTCGCCCAGTTCGGCAACATGCTTGGCCGAACCCGCCGTGTCGTACCAGTGATGCGCCACCAGCTGGCGCGACCGGATCAGGGCGCGGCATTGCGCCAGCGCCGGCGCCTGGCTGTAGACGCTTTTGATGCCGTCCAGGCTTGCGCCCTTCAGGCCCAGCAATTGATGACGGATGGGCATGAAATGCTCACCCACGATATGCAGGCCGGATTGCGGCAACAGATGGTGGATGTCGGCGATACGGCCGATCAGCGAATTCTCCACCGGAATGATCACAAGATCGGTGTCGCCGGACTTGGCCGCGTCAATAGCGTCTTCGAAGGTCGGCTTGGGTATGGCGGTGGCGTGCGCAATCGCCTGGCGCGCCGCCAGATTGGCATAAGCGCCCGGCTCGCCCTGAAAGGCGACCCGCCTGGCCTCATCGATTGCTTTGATGCCTGTGCTCACGACAACAACTTCCGCGCTTTTTCCAAGTCGGCGGGAGTATCAACAGACAAAGGGGCCTCGTCCACACGCACCACCGCAATGCTCATGCCCGCCTCCAGCGCCCTGAGCTGCTCCAGCTTTTCGCGTTGCTCCAGGGCTGAGGGCGGCAGCGCGACAAAGCTTTCCAGGGCTTGCCGCCGGTAGGCGTAGATCCCGACATGGTGATAGAGCAGGCCATCGCCGGCCGGCGCCCGGGCGCGGGTGAAATAGAGCGCCCGGCCCAGCCTTTCTTTCGCATCCCAGGCCACCACCGCTTTGACCACCGCCGGATTGGCTTCGTCGGCTTCATTGTCGATAGGGGCGGCGAGTGTGGCGATATCGGCGCCGGACTTGGCCAGGGCCGACACCACCGTCTTGATCTGCTCGGGATCCAAGGCCGGCAAGTCGCCCTGGAGATTCACCACCACGTCATGTGCCCGCCCCGGATCGGCGGACTCCAAGGCGGCCCAGATACGGTCCGAACCGGAAGGCAGGTCGGGGTCGGTCATCACGGCCCGGCCACCCGCCTTTTCCACCGCCTGTACGATCTCGCTCTCGCCCGAAGCCACCACCACCGGTCCCAAGCCCGCCGCCATGGCGCGGGCCCAGACCCGTACGATCATGGGCATCCCGCCAATGTCGGCCAGCGGCTTGCCGGGAAGCCGGGTCGAGGCCATGCGCGCGGGGATCAAAAGAATGGGGTTCATGGCTGTCTTTGAGGGGCTGGCGCCGGACTTTTGGTTCCGGGTTCCTGGAGCTGTCTGTGTAGGCCGGGATTGGCGCTAAAACCAGATGGCGCTTAGGATTTATGCGACGCTTCGCCGCAATGACGCGAGGGCGGCGGCGGGTAATGTCCCCCCGTATTTCGGCCGGGGACCTACCCGGCTTTGGCCCGGCTTTTGGGGAGTGCCATGGATTCCTTCGAGTGGAACAAGATCATCGGTGCGGTTTTGGGCACGGTGATCTTTATCTTTGTCGTCCGCATCGTGGCCGAGCATATCTACGAAGCCGAGACGCCCGAAAAACCCGGCTATGTCGTCGAAGGCGTGGTCGAAGCGTCGGCCGGGGCCAGCACTGCTCCCGTCGAGGAAGTGATGCCTGATTGGGGCACGGTCCTGCCCGCCGCCGATGTCGCGGCCGGCCAGACGGTCGCCGTCAAATGCCAACAGTGTCACGACTTCACCAAGGGCGGTCCCAACAAGATCGGCCCCGAATTGTTCGCCGTGGTCGATCGCGCGCGCGCCGCAAATGCGACCTTCGCTTATTCCGCCGCCATGAAGGGCAAGCCGGGCAACTGGACCTATGACGAATTGTTCAAGTTCATCAAGGCGCCTGGTGTCGACATTCCGGGGACCAAGATGAGCTTTGCCGGTCTGCGCAGCGAAAAGGACCGCATCAATCTGATCGCCTATCTGCGCTCCAACGCCGACGCCCCCGCCGCGATCCCAGCGCCCAAGCCCGCCGCAGCAGCTGCGGAAAAGCCCGCGGATTCGGCCGCAGCCGCTTCGGCCGCCGCCGGTGCCACCATATCGCCCAAGAGCGGTGCGCCGATGCCGGAAGCACCCAAGCCCCATTGACGGATTGTAAAAGGACCGGATCGTGACCGGGCTGTCGGGCAAGCACCATGTCTTGTTCCTATTGCCGCCGGGATGGGACGCACTGAGCAAGGCGCTGTTCGGCCATGCCGCCTTTAACAGCTTTCTGCACGGCAAGGATCATTACGCGCCGCAGCAGATCGACTATTTCGTCGGCTTTCGTCCCCCGCACGGATTCTTGAAGACCCTGCCCCGGCTGAAAGCGATCTTCTCGCTGGGCGCCGGTGTCGACGGCTTTCTGCGCGATCCGGAATTTCCCCGCCATCTGCCGGTGGTGCGTTTCGTGGATGAGACGCTTCAGCGCGAGATGGCGCAGTATGTCACCATGCACAGCCTGATCATCCACCGCCATCAGCGCGGTTTCGATGCCGCGCAAAAAGAGCATGCCTGGCGCCAGCGCATGCTGGCGCGGCCAACCCGCGAAGTATGCATCGGCATTCTGGGCATGGGCGATATCGGCGCGGTGACGGCGGAACGGCTTTTGATGTTCGACTTTCAGGTCATAGGCTGGAGCCGCAGCCGCAAAAGCGTGCCGGGTGTCACCAGCTATGCGGGGAAGGAAGAACTGCCGAAATTTCTCGCCCGCTGCGATATCCTGGTCTGCATGTTGCCGTTGACACCGGAAACCGAGGGCCTGATGGACGCCAAACTGTTCGCGGGGCTGCCCAAAGGCGCCTGGGTGATGAATGTGGGGCGCGGCGGTCATTGCAACGAACGGGATCTGCTGGCGGCGCTGGACAGCGACCATCTGGGCGGCGCGGTGCTGGATGTTTTCCAGACCGAGCCGCTGCCGCCGGACAATATTTTATGGTCTCATCCCAAGGTGACGGTGACACCGCATATCGCCGGTATCACCGATCCGCGCAATGCGGCGGCTTTTGTGGTGGATTGCGTGGCGCGCGCGCAAAGCGGCGCGCCGTTCAAGAATGTCGTGGACCTGAATAAGGGTTACTAGTGTCGTGGCGAAACTGGCGAGCCGGATAAAAGATTGGGCGGCGGAGATATTCATTCGCGCCGAACAGCGCGGCGCCTTTCGCAAACTGAAGGCTTTTGAGCGCGATCTGGGCGAATATCCCGAGCTTTCCATCCTGGCGGAGAATTTCCCGGCCATCCGCGCGGAATGCGAACAGCTGCTCCGGATGCGCCTGCAGATCCCCGGCATGGAAGAACTGACAAGCTACACCGCCAGCGGCATTCATCAGATCTCCTGGAAAACCATCATGTTCAAGTCGGGCACGTTCATCGAGGCGAATTGCGCCTTGGCGCCCAACACCGCGGCGCTGCTTCGCGGCATCCCCGGCATCTATACCGCCTTCTTCTCGGTGCTGGAGCCGCGCCAGCACATCAAGGCGCATTGGGGCTATTGGAAAGGCTTTGTGCGCTATCACCTGGGCGTGATGATTCCGGACAACAACCGGAACAACAAATGCTGGATCCGCATCAATCCGGACGCCCAGGCGCGCAGCGGCGACCGCGCCGCCATTGCCCAGGGCGAGACCTATCATTGGCATGACGGCGAGGCGGTGATGTTCGACGACACCTTCCTGCACGACGCCGCCAATGAGGCCGATTCTGTGCGGGTGGTGCTGTTCCTGGATGTGGCGCGCAAGATGCCCTGGCCGTTGGCGCTGCTGAACCGCCTGTTCCTGTGGATCGCCCATCAGGACAAATCGGTGCGCGAAATCCGCGCCAATGCGAAGATCAAAGCCGCTTGATCGACGTCACCGGGCCGGCGATTTTCTCGATGCGCGCCACGGCTTCCGCCAAAGGCTCGATCGCGACCGCCATGTGAAAAGCATTGGCGTGCAGCAGGCGGGTTGCATCCAGCATCACGCCCATATGGCCTTTCCAGAAGACAATGTCTCCGCGCCGCACATCCGGCAAGGTCACCGCATCTCCCAAAGTTTTTTCCATCATATCGGTGTCACGCGGCGCTGCCTTGCCCACCGCCTGCAGGGCGGTCTGGATCAGGCCGGAACAATCCAATCCCGCCGCCGTCTTGCCACCCCAGACGTAAGGCACGCCCATAAAACGTTCGGCAATGGCGACAAAATCTTTTTGTGGCTCCGCGCCCAGATGCCGGCGATGCACAAAACCTGCGCCCACATTGACATAATCGCCCTCATGGCCCAGGGCCGGCACGGCGGCGTTGAGCGGCAAGAGATCGCGCACCGGGGTTTTAAGATCGGCGGCGGAAAAAACCGGCGCCATCAGGGCGCTCACCCGCGTCTCGGTTTTGAACGGCTTGGTCAAACTATCCTGGCGCACATAGCCGACATAAAGATCGTTCGCCGTCTGACCCCAGGCCCAGCCTTGCGCGCTGTCATAGACGGTGAAGATTTCGCCGAACAGCAATTCGCTGTCCTGGGCCGCATCTTCGCTGGGGCGGACACGCAGGCCGGCGCGGCCAATGCAGACGGAAAATTTTTCACCCTCGGCATAGCGGGGCGCATCCACCACACCTTTAAGATGCGCCGCCGCCAAATCGGGACGCGCCGGTCTAACTCTCTTATCGGCCATAGCGCTCCTTCAGCAGCGCATAAATCGCGCGCGCGCCATTGGCTTCACCGCCCAGCGGGCGGCCCGGCTTGGCGCGGTCGATCCAGGCGGGAATGTCCAGATGCGCCCAGCTTTTGGTCTTGGCGACAAAGCGGTTCAGAAACAGCGCGGCGGTGATGGCGCCGGCATAGTTATAAGCCGGATTGTTGTTGAGATCGGCCACCCGGCTGCCCAAGGTATCCTCATAGCCGCGCCACAAGGGCAGGCGCCACAGCGGGTCCTGAACCGACGTGCCGAGACGCGTCAAATCGGCGGCAAGCTTTTCATCATCCGTAAAAAAGGGCGGTAGCTCCATGCCGGTGGCGGCGCGGGCGGCGCCGGTCAAAGTGGCGATGTCGATCATCAACTCGGGCTTCTGATCGTCGGCATCGGCCAGGGCGTCGGCCAGGATCAAGCGGCCTTCCGCATCGGTATTGCCGATCTCCACCGTCAGGCCCTTGCGGCTGGTGAAGACATCGCCGGGCCGCATCGCCGTTCCCGACACCGAATTTTCCACCGAGGGGATCAACACCCGCAAACGCAGATTGAGGCGAGCGCCCATGACCATGCCCGCCGCCGCCAGGGCGCAGGCCGCCCCGCCCATATCCTTTTTCATGGTCAGCATGGCGGCGGACGGCTTGAGATCATAACCGCCACTGTCAAAACACACGCCTTTGCCGACCAAAGTCACGCGCGGGGCACTGGCCGCCCCCCAATTGAGCTCGATCAGGCGCGGCGCGCGATCCGAACCCTGGCCCACCGCCGCGATCAAAGGATAATGTTTTTTAAGCGCCGCGCCGCTCACCACCGAAACTTTCGCGCCATAGGTCTTGGCCAAAGCGCGCGCGGCGCTTTCCAGTTCGGCGGGCCCCATATCATTGGCCGGCGTATTGATCAGATCGCGGGCGAAAAACAGATTCTCCGCGATGCGTGAGATTTCCTCGCCATCTACGCCGGTTGGCATCACCAGCCGCGCCTTGCGCTCTGTTTTCTTCTTGTAGCGGTCGAAATTGTAACCACCCATCAGCCAGGCCAGCGCCGCGTTGGCGCCGCCGCAAAAATCCGGCACTTCGCCCAGCCGGTACAGTCCGGCGGGCAATTTTTCCGCCGCCACGGCCAGCGCGAAAGCATCGCGGCCCTCCCCCAGGCCCAGCACCCAGGCGGCAATACCGCCCTTGGAGTCGGGAAGCGCGGCCAATACCCCCGCCGCTCCGGCAAAGCCGGAAGCGATCACCGGACCCGCGCGCCGCTGCCGCGACAGCCAGGCCTTGGCATCCTTGGCCAGTACGGCATGCAGCGGGATGGCGGATTTGGCGCTGTTCGCCAGGCTGGGATGCATAAATCGCTCTTACTGTTGGGCGTCAGGGACTTTATGAATCACGGACGCTAATCGCAAGGATGCCCGAGCAATGGCCCGCTACACCCTGATTGTCGGTACCCGCAACTGGTCGAGCTGGAGCCTGCGCCCCTATATGGCCCTGAAAGCAACCGGTGCGCCGTTCGAAGTGGCTGATATCCGCCTGCGCCAGACCGATTCCCCCACCACCCGCGAACAGATTCTCAAATACTCACCGGCAGGCAAAGTGCCGGTGCTGAAGGTAGACGAAGACGGGACAGTCCTGACGGTGTGGGACAGTCTGGCGATCTGCGAGACCGTGGCGGAGCGCCATCCCGAGGCCGGCCTGTGGCCGAAAGACCCCGCGGCACGCGCCACCGCGCGCTCCTATGCCTGCGAGATGCATTCCGGTTTTCCGGATGTGCGCGATCAATTGACGCTCGACTTTGCCCGTAGCCAGGAAATGCCCGAGCTGCGCCCCGAAACAAAAACGCAGATCGAGCGCATTCTCTCGGCCTGGGATGGGGCGCTTGCGGACTATAAAGGCGAATTCCTGTTCGGCAATTTTTCAGTGGCCGACTGCATGTATGCGCCTGTGGTGTCGCGCTTTCTCACCTATGGCGTGGAAACATCCGCAGCCGTGAAAGCCTATATGGACCGGGTGATGGCATTGCCCGGAATGCAGGAATGGCGCCGGTGCGCCCAGGCGGAAGTCGACGCCGGCATCGTTTAAAGGTTGGGATCCGTCCCGGCCTTTTCCAGTTCGCGATAGAAACGCATCGCGCCGGGATGCAGCGGCGCACCCGGACTGGTAGCGGCAATATGCAATCCAAAATCCCGCGCGCTGGGATGGCTGGCCGCCAGGGCTGCGCGATTGGCCGGATGATACAGCGCCCGGGTGAGGCCATAGATCAACGAATCCGGTTCGGTGTCGCGGGTCACCCAATAGGCGCGGGTCGAAACGGTTTCGACCGGCCCGGTGCCGGGATAGGCGTCCCTCTGGATGGTGGCGGGTGTAAGCTGCGGCATCATCTGAACCAGCCGGTCGCGGCCTTCGCCGTCGATCGGCACCAGACGGGCCTGGTGATTTGCAAGCAGGTCCCGGATTGAATCGAGCGGCACGCCGGCGACGGCGAAATAGGCATCGATCTTGCCGCTTTTCAGAAGCTGCGCCCCGGTTTGATCGGAAACCACTTCGCGCACCCGCAGCCGATAGGCCGAAAGGATGGTGCGCGCGCGCAGCAGCGACACGCTGTTGGGCAGTCCCATCAACACCCGTTTGCCGCGCAGGTCGGAAACCGACTGGATACTGGATTTGGCGGACACGACCAAATGCGCCTCTTCCGGAAACAGCGCCGCGATCACCCTTAAATTGCGAGCCGGGCGGCGGAAAGCGCCCTTGCCCGCAACCGCGGCGGCGATCGCATCGCCGTCGGCGAAGCCGGAATCCACCACGCCCTGATTGACCGAGCGCAGATTGTCGGTCGTGCCCTCGCTGGTGCGGGCCGACAAGATCACCCCGGCCGGACCGCAGACCGTGGCGGTGTCGCAGCGCCCCACGCCCAGGGGGTGGCTGATCAGCCCCGCCATGGTTTGGCCGACGGGAAAATAGACGCCCTCGGTGGAGCCGGTGGCGATCTGGAAGGAAACCCGCACGGGTGCGGAATCGGTCATGCCCAGATTGCCGCCCGTCAGCAACGCGCCCATCACCAGCACGACAAAGGCAACAAGAGCGGCTATGGCCAGGAAGCGCTCGGACATGACGTGAGAGTTAATCCTTTGTTTACGTCAACAGTGAGGCATTAACAGAATGGAAAGAGCTGTGGCTGCGCAAAGGCGGTGCGGATGAAAGACGCATGGGCAACTCGCGGCAATTCGCGTGAGCATATAACCGAGTCGGTACTGCTTCCATATGCGCGGATATACTTAAGGGTTTGTTGACTGGGGGGCTGGCACAGTCGCGGAAGCATCTCTTTGAAGGCTGCCCCCATGGCTGTTTCCGCGATCCGTAAAGCTCCTTTGGCTGCGCTGCTCATGCTCGGCGCCATCGCCGTGCCCGCACAGGCTGGATGGTTCGACTTCGACTCCAAGCCCGCCGCCAAAGCGGATACCAAGACCAATGCGAAAGCGGACGCCCAGTCCGGCGCCAAGTCCGGCGCCAAGGCGGATGCCAAGGATGCGGCGCTGCCCGCGTTCACTCTGGACGACAGTATTCAGCAAGCGCGATTGCTGCGCCTGGCCGGCGCCTATCCCGAAGCCATCAAGCATCTTTCCCAGGTGATGATGGTGGCGTCCGACGATCCGCGCGTGATCGCTGAGTATGGCAAGACGCTGGCCTCGATGGGCCGCGCTTCCGATGCGGTGAACTTCCTGACCCGCGCCCAGCAGTTGCAGCCGAACGACTGGACGGTCTATTCGGCGCTGGGCGTGGCTTACGACCAGACCAGCGATCACGCCAACGCCCAGGCCAGTTACGAACAGGCCTTGAAGCTCAAGCCGGAAGAGCCCAGCGTGCTCAGCAACTACGCACTTTCGCGCATGCTGGCCAAGGATCCTGAGATGGCCCGCAAGCTTGCCGCCCGCGCCGAAAAAGCCGGCGGCGCCGGCGATGCCGTCATCAACCGCAATATCGCGATGGTGCGCTCGCTCGCGCCGGAATCCGCCGCACCGCAAGTGGCGCAAGCGCCTGCGCCTGCTCCCCAAGCCGCGCCGCAGGCCCCTGTTGCGGTCGCAAGCCTTCCGCCGGTCCCGGTTGCCGCGCCTGCTCCCGTTGCCAGCACCGCGCCCAAGGCGCCTGTTGCCGTCGCAAGTACGCAGCCGACGGTTTCCGCGCCTGCTCCTATTGCCAGCACCGCGCCCAAGGCCACCGTTGCCGTTGCAAGCACGCAGCCGACTGTTGCCGCGCCTGCTCCCGTTGCCAGCATCGCACCGAAGGCTCCCGTTGCCGTGGCCAGCACGCAGCCGACCGTTGCCGCGCCTGCTCCCGTTGCCGGCACCACGCCCAAGGCTCCCGTTGCCGTGGCCAGTGCGCAGCCCGTCGTGCCGAGCGAAAATCGCGTGGTGATGCAGAAGGTGCCGGTAGATCCGCTGGCCGGCCCTGTCGCGCCCAAGCCTGCTGGCGCGCCCGTCGTCGCCACCGCTGCGCCGCGTCCGTTGCAAGCCAAGCCTGCTGAAGCGCCGCTGATGCCTGTCCCTGTAAAGTCGGCCGAGCTCAAGCCCGTTGAAGCGCCCGTGGTCAACTTGGTCGCGCCGACGGCCGACAAGGTGGCAATGCCTGTGTTCAAGATTGCCGGACCTGCCGCCACGGCCACTGCCCCGGTGGCGACCGCCAAGGCGACTGTGCCAGCCGCGCCGGTGCCCGCACCTGTTGCGACGGCCAAGGCGACCGTGCCTGCGCCCGTGAAGGCCGCCGATGCCAAGCCTGTTTCCACCACGCCTGCGGCCGCTCCCGTTGCCACCGCCAAGGCCACGGTGCCTGCGCCTGTGAAAGCAGCGGAAGCCCAAAAGCCCGCCACCGCTTCGGTCACCGTGAAGATGGCCGCGCCGGCCCCGGCAAAGGCCGCCGACAAGCCGGAAGCCGCGCCCAAGGTTCTGGCCTCGACCACCAAACCCGCCGACGGCAAGCCGGTGGTCAAGGCCGTGGCCCAGTCCAAGGACACGATCCCCGGCCTGCGCCTCAGCGCCAACGCTTATTGAGCCAACCAACCTATCAGATGAAAAAGGCGCGGGATCACATCCCGCGCCTTTTTTGTTTTGGAATTCGTTGGCTACTGACGCCGGACTTGTTGCTCCCCATTGTCACACAACTCCACGGCATGCCTGGCGGCCGTGCCGACCCGCGCGGCCATGTCCCTGTCGCGGAAATATAGATTGTCCCCTGACGCGTTGTCCCACCGCGCAATGTGCACAATATGGACCTTTGGGTTGGCGCGCACAGAAAAACGGCGGCCGGCTTCAGCATCGATCGACGTCACCCTTATGTCCTTGGCAAGGCGAAGGTCGATCGTGTGATCCTGATCGGACACTGTTCTTCCATCCTGTTCCATATGCCAGCGGTATCCCACCCGGCATCGATTCGGATCGATGGTCACATTGCTGGCTTGGTATGAAAGCTGCTCGGTATGGCCGCGGCCAGTGGCCATATCGTGGAACTGCGCCGTAAAATTGATCGCGCCTTCGCCACCCACTTTGTCTGCGATCAGCGCCAGGGCCCCTGCCAATGATTGGCCTTCCGGTTTCAGATCGGGGGAATTGATTTGGGCTGGGTTGGACGGCTGCTTCTCGTGGGCGCTTTCCGGCGTGACCGCTTGCCGTGTTTGCGCCAAGGATTGGCCTTCCGGTTTAAGGTCAGGGGAATCGATCTGAGGTGCGTTGGGCGGCTGCTGGGCATTTTCCGGCGGAATTGCCGAGGCTTGCTGTGTTTCCGCGGGCAGCACTGCGGGGGGCAGGGGTTGCACGACGGCTTGTTTTGGACGGGATGGCTGCGCGGATGCCTGTTTGGTGTTGGGCGGGACTTGCCGCGAAGACGCAAGCACCATCACGATTGCGCATAGAGCGAAAAGAGACGCTACCGTTCCAACAAAGACCATTGTGCGAGCGCTTTTTTTTGCACTGGCCGCGATTTCGACAATGGC
Source organism: uncultured Alphaproteobacteria bacterium (assembly GCA_902825865.1). Taxonomy (GTDB): domain Bacteria; phylum Pseudomonadota; class Alphaproteobacteria; order Micropepsales; family Micropepsaceae; genus Rhizomicrobium. Next base: position 98,077 of record CADECX010000006.1, on the reverse strand, counting down.
ACGACTATTGGCATCGACCTGGCCGGCCAGCGTCAATGCTTCCGGTGCATTCCTGGGGGACTCAGAAGCAGTTCCTTGTGACTGTTCCACCAGCGCCCTGATGGACTGCACCTCCTCACGCAATTGAAGAAACTCGCGCCGTGCAAGCCATTGGCGCGCGATCTCCATTCCCGTCGGGGTATAGGAATTGCGCTCGACATAGCCGCGAACCGCTTCTTCGCCAACGCTATCAAATTCCGCCCACCACAGGGCTCGTTCGTTTTGCAACGAGATATCGGAAAATGAGGGGCCGCCCGCCTCGCCGCCACTTAAAATGGAATCGGATTCTATGGGCACTTTGTGATCCCAGGCTCAAGGAGGCCGTCAACCATACCGATTGGAGTCGCACCGACAAAGACGGAACTTTCGATGCGTTCGTGCGGCGAAAATGTGGCCTTGAGGATTCTGACGTCGAAGAGGTTGCGGGCGGTCCGGACCGAATACCCGCTTAGGTAGAACGGCGCGAGGGTACGGCGTGAGCAGGGTTTCTAGCGACAGCGTGGCAACGCGCGGAACTTGTTGCCGCGGCCGCTCATCATTTGGCAGGAAGCTCAGCGCGAGGGATTTTGGGACCTCAGCAGGAGCGCGCGCGGAGCGTGCTTAACGCACGTGAGCACGCGCGACGCACTGAGGGCCCAAAAGACCCGCGCTACATCATTTTCTTAATTGTGATGATGGCCGGGCCCATGATGACGACGAACAGACACGGCAGGAAAAAGATAATCATCGGAACCGTCAGCTTGGCAGGCAGCGAGGCCGCCTTGCGTTCGGCTTCCTGCATGCGCATTTCGCGGTTTTCGGTGGCGGTGACGCGCAGCGCCTGGCCCAGCGGCGTACCGTATTTCTCGGCCTGGTTGAGGGCGGTGGCCACCGCCTTGACGCCGGAATGGCCGCAACGCTTGGCCAGATTGTCGAAGGCCTGGCGGCGGTCGGGCAGATAGCTGAGTTCGGCGGTGGTAAGCGCCAGTTCCTCGGCCAGCTCGGCCGACTGCGAGCCGATTTCGCCGGCGACGCGGGTGAAAGCGCTTTCGATCGACATGCCGGATTCCACGCAGATCAGCATCAAGTCCAGCGCGTCGGGGAAGGCGCGCATGATCGATTGCTGGCGGCGCGCGATCATATTGTTGACGAACATGTCCGGGGCATAGAAGCCGATCAGGGCGCCGACAAAGGCGGCGCCGACCTTTTGCAGCGGCGACCAGCCCAGATGCAGCACCACGAACAGGTAGAACAGAACCACCGCGAACAGGACGAACGGCATCACAAAGCGGAAAAACATGAAGGTGATGACCGGCGCCTGGCCGCGATAACCCGCGCTGGACAGTTTCTCGCGGGTATTCTCGCTCTCCAGCATGTTGCCCAGCTTGAAGCGGTCCAAGGTCGCCTTCATGTAGGACACAGGCTCGACACGCAGGCTGGCGCGTTTGGAATTCAAGGCGGCGTGATGCTTGGCGCGTAATTCCTCGCGCCGGGCGGCCACGGATTTGAGGCGCTCGTTGAGGCCGTTGCCTTCCAGATAGGGAATGCCCAGGGTCAGAACCGTGGCGAAGGCCAGGATTCCGACAAAGACCATGACCAGGAAGTCTTTGTCGAACAGCAGGTTCATGATGGTGTTCATGGAGCCAGCCGCCTAGTGCTTGAAATTGATCATCTTGCGCATCACCATGATGCCCAGGGTCATCCAGATGACGCAGCCCGCCAGCATCAGGTTGCCGGCGCGTTCGGTAAACAGCTTGGCGATATAGGCGGGCGTGGTCAGATAGACGATGCCCATGACGCCGGGCGGCAGCGAACCGATGATCATGGCGCTGGCCTTGGCTTCCGACGACATCGCCCGGATCTTGCCTTGCAGCCTTTTGCGGTCGCGCAGCACGGCCGCCAGGTTGCCCAGGGCCTCGGACAGATTGCCGCCCGACTTGCTTTGAATGGTCATGACGATGGCGAAAAAGCCCACTTCCGCGGTGGGCATGGACTCCATCATGCGCTTAAGCCCCTGATCCAGGGTGACGCCGACCTTCATGCTTTCGGTCAGGGCATGGAATTCGCTGCCCACCGGGTTGGGAATTTCCCGCGCCACGATGCGCAGCGCTTCGTTGGTGGGCAGGCCCGACCGCACCGAACGCACGATCACGTCGATGGCGGTGGCGAAGTTTTCCGTGAATTTCTTCTTGCGGCGGTTTGTGAGGAAGCCCAGCACCCAGCGCGGCAGGCCCAGGCCGACGGTGAAGATCGACAGCGCGATCACCAGGGCGCTCTGACGGGTCAGGATGGCGATACCGGCGGCGAAACAGGCGGCGATGCCGCAGATGATCCAGAAGGTGCGCGGGCTGGCCTTGGGGAAGCCGGCCTGTTCCAGCCGGCGGCGCATGGTGGGCCGCTCCTTCTTGGCGGCGCGGTTTTTCTCCACGTCCTTGAGCATGACCGCGACATTCTTGCGCTTCAGGGCAGCATCCTGGGCCGGGTTGCCCGTGCCGCCGCGCGCTTTGCCGCCCGGCTTGGCCACCGCGGCGACCCGCTTCTGGGTGACTTCGTCGCCGCCGGTAAATGCGAATGCCGCGCCGCCAAGCGCGAGCGCGAACAGAATGCCGACCAGAAAGATCATTGATTGACCTTGTCGAGCGCGTCGGCGAGCTCTTTTTCAAGATTATAATAGCGGGCGCGCTCCCAGAAATTGGGCCGCACCACGCCGGTGCCGACATGCTTGCCGCGCAGCTTGCCGTTCTCGTCCTCGCCGGTGATCTCGTAAGACACCAGATCCTGGGTAATCACGACATCGCCTTCGGTGCCGATCACTTCGGTGACCTTGGTGATGCGGCGCGAACCGTCGCGCATGCGCTCGGCCTGGATGATGATGTCGATGGAGCCGACGATCATCTCGCGGATGGTCTTCATCGGCAGCGAAAAGCCGCCCATGGTGATCATGGATTCCAGACGGCCCATGGCTTCGCGCGGGGAGTTGGCGTGCAGCGTGCCCATCGAGCCGTCATGGCCGGTGTTCATCGCCTGCAGCAAGTCGAACGCCTCGGGTCCGCGCACTTCGCCCACGATGATGCGTTCGGGGCGCATACGCAGACAGTTCCTGACCAGGTCGCGCATCGAGATCATGCCCTGACCTTCCAGGTTGGGTGGGCGGGTTTCGAGCCGCACCACATGCGGCTGCTGCAGCTGAAGTTCGGCGGCGTCTTCGCAGGTGATGACGCGTTCCTCGGTATCGATATAGGCGGTCATACAGTTCAAGAGCGTGGTCTTGCCCGAACCGGTACCGCCGGAAATCAGGATGTTGCAGCGGCAGCGGCCGATCACCTGCAGCACCCGCGCCGCATCCGGGCTGATGGAGCCGAATTTGACCAGGTCTTCCAGCTTCAGCTTGTCTTTCTTGAACTTACGAATGGTGAGGGTGGGGCCGTCCAGGCTCAGCGGCGGTCCGATGACGTTGACGCGGGAACCGTCCAGCAGGCGCGCGTCGCAAATCGGGGAGGATTCGTCGACGCGGCGGCCGACCTGCGACACGATGCGCTGGCAGATGTTCATCAGCTGGGCATTGTCGCGGAAACGGATATTGGTGAGCTGCACCTTGCCCTGGACTTCGATGAAGACCCGGTTGGCGCCATTGACCATGATATCGGCGATGTCGTCGCGCGCCAGCAGCGGTTCCAGCGGACCATAGCCAAGAACGTCGTTGCAGATATCCTGCAGCAGATGTTCCTGCTCGGCGATGGACATCACCACCGCCTTGATCGAGATGATCTCGTTGACGATGTCGCGGATTTCTTCGCGCGCCGAATCCGGATCGAGCTGCGCCAATTGGGCCAGATCGATGGTGTCGATCAGGGCATTAAAGATCGTGGATTTGATCTGGTAATAATCTTCCGAGCGGCTGTCGGTCACCGCCTTCGCGACGGGCTTGGAAGCCTGGGGCGCGACTTGCGGCGGCGGAACGGCGGCGGCGGGCGCCGGCGCGGCGGCTACCGCAGCCGCGGCCGCGTTGGCGCGCGGGGCCGCAACAGCGGGCTCGCGCGCGGCGGGCGCGGGCTTGGCGACGGCGGACTCAGATGCATTACGCTTACCAAACATGGAAAGTCCTTAAGCCCGCTTCTTCACCTTCAGAAAGCGGAAAAACGAAACAGAATTCTTGGCGGTCACACCCTGCATGGTGCGGCCGGTGATCGAGCGGCAGAGCTGGCGCAAGGACTCCGTGACGGGAGCCTTGGGCGCCATTTCCATCACCATCTGGCCGTTGTTGGCGGCCTGGCCGAACAAGGCCGGATCGAAGGCGATGATGGCCGAGGGGTCCAGGCCCATGGTCTCGGCGAAGTCCTTGGCCGGAATTTCCGGGCGCTTGGGCACGCCGACCTGGTTGATCACCAGGCGGGGCGGCGCATCGTTTGGACGGGCCGCCTTGACCAGATCGATGATGTTCTTGGCATTGCGCAGGCTGGTGAGATCGGGGGTCGCCACGATCACAACTTCGTCGGCCGCCAGGAGCGAGGCCTTGATCCAGGGCTGCCAGCCATGCGGCACGTCCAGGATGACGCAAGGAATGTTCTGGCGCACCGAGTCGATCACGGTCTCGAAGGCATCGGGAGAGGTTTCATAATCCCGGTCGAGGAGAGCGGGGGCGGTGAACAGCGAAAGATGTTCGCCGCGCTTGATCAGCAAGCGGTCGAGCAGCACGTCGTCCAGGCGTTCCGGCGCGCTGAGCGCGTCGCAAATGCCCTGGCCGGCTTCGTCGTTGAAATCCAGGCCCACCGTGCCGAAAGCCAGGTCCATATCGATGACGGTGGTGTTGATGTGCAGTTCTTCGGCGATGCACCAGCCGATATTGTGCGACAGGGTCGAGGAACCCGAGCCGCCGCGGGCGCCGACCACGGCCACCACGCGGCCAATCGGGGCCGCGCCGGGGTCGAGATAGAGGCCGGAAATCACTTCGATCAGTTGCAGCGGCGACAAAGGCGCCACCAGATATTCCGAGGCGCCGCGGCGCATCAATTCGCGGTACAGCTCGACATCGTTGCTGCGGCCGACCACGACCACCTTGGTCGCGGGATCGCAGACTTCCGCCAACCGGTCCAGCTCCAACAGGGCTTCCTCGCCCTGCAGCTTGGTCTCGACCACCAGCAGGTTCGGCGTGATCTGGCCATGGTAATGCTCAACCGCGGCATCGACGCCGCCGAGCTGCACCTGAAGATGCGCCTTGGACAGACGGCGATCGCCGCCGGCCCGCTGCAGCGCAGCCCCGGTATCGGGGAATTCGCAGAAGGCATGAATGGAAATACGCGGCACCGGACGTTCATGCGGGGCGGCGCCAAAACCTTCGACTTGTGGGGGCTTACTCATGTGTGGTTCCGTTTCACGCGTTACTGGCCAACAGAGGATGTATTGGCGGATTGCTCGCTGCCGATATCGGCAGAGCGCTTGGTAGCCTGGGTGACCTCACCCTTCTCGTATTTGTCCATCACAGTGGCGCGGCGCGCCGTGTCCACCGGTCCCATGCGGCCCGGGCCCAGCAGATCGCGCGGATCGGCGACCATGGCGGCGATATTCTGCTGCACCGAACAGCCGAATCTCTTCGGCGTGCTGTTGTCCAAAGTGTAGGATTCATTCTCCGACCAGTCGCCGCAGGCCTGGGTGCGCGCGGTATAGGCGATGTAGGTGATATCGACGCGGGTATCGCCATTGGCGACCTCGCGGGTGGAGACCAGAATCTTGTCGCGGCTGATGCCGGTCGCAGCGGCGCGTTCGCCGAAATAGGTGATGGCGGCGCGGCTGGCGGGGCCGTTGGGAACGCTGATGCCCAGGCTGCCATTGCCGCGCGCGCGGTAATCGGCCAGGAAGTTGTCGAACTTGATGGCGTCATCGCTGCTCATGCCGTCGGCACCGCCCGCGAACTGGACCTTCAAATCGCGATAGCTGGGTTCCACCAGGATCGGATGGTTGCGGGCGCCGTCTTCCCAAACCACCGAATTGGGGTCGGTGGTGGAGCAGGATCCTGCGATCAGGATCGTGGCGAGGGCAGCACCGCGAAGAAAATATTCAGGCTTCATGACGACCTCCTAGCGCACGACAAAGCCAACAGGCGCGGAGGCCTGCGGCGAGACGGGCTTTTCGTCTTTTCTCTTGTAGACCGCGTTCAGACGGCCCAGCAGAATGGTTTCCGGATCGGACGGCGCGATGAAGCCGTCGGTCGGCGCGCTCAACGCGGCTTCGCTGGTGGGTTCGACCAGATAGGCGCTGACCAGCACCACCAATTCGGTCGTGTCATCGGCGAAATCGCGACTGCGGAACAGGGCGCCCAGCACCGGCAAATCCTTCACGCCGGGAAAGCCGTCGACCACCTGCTTGGTATTGTGCTGCATCAAGCCGGCCACCGCGAAGCTGCCGCCGGAGGGCAATTCGATGGTGGTGGCGGTGCGGCGCACCGACAAAGCGGGAATGGTCAGGCCGGCGCCGCCGCTGCCGCCCGCCAGCGTGAATGAACCGGTATTGGTCAATTCGCTGACTTCGCTGGAAATCTGCAGGCTGATGCGGTCGGGCGCCACGATCACGGGCGTGAAGCTGAGACCGACACCGAAGGGCTTGAATTCCACCGTGACGTTGCCGTCGCGGTCGCGGCTGGCGGGGACCGGAAACTCGCCGCCGGCGAGGAACTTCGCGGTTTCGCCGCTGACCGCGGTCAGGTTGGGCTCGGCCAGCATATGCACCAGGCCGACGCGTTCCAGCGCCTTGAGCTGGCCCTGGACATTATTATTGAGGGTACAATTTCCGGCGCCCTGCGAGAGCGTGGCAAAGGGATTGAGGCTGGCACCCGGGCCGCCCTGGCAGACCTGGCCGAACTGACCGCCCGACAAATCGCTCAACGCCTGGCCGACCAGGTTGAACTGGTTGGAGGTCGAGACGCCGATCGGGGTGGAACCGCCCACGATTTTCGCGCCCGCCAGATTGACGCCGAACTGCTTGGCGACATTGCGGTTCATTTCGGCGATACGGACTTTCAGCATCACCTGCTGGCCGCCGGCGATGCCGATCATATTGATGACCTTCTTGGGATCGCCGGTCAGGCGAGCCGCCAGATCGGCGGCGCGCGTGGCTTCCAAGGCGCTGGCGACTTGACCCGTCAAAATGACGTTGTCGTTCAAGGCCTGCACCTGAATGGCGGAATTGGGCATGCTGGCCTTCATCAAGCTGGCCAGGTCCACCACATCCTTCTCGACGCGGATATCCAGCGCCAGGATCTGCTTGCCCTGGGCATCAAAGAAGAAAGCGTTGGTCTGGCCCACCTTGGTGGCCAAAAGGAAGATGCGGCGCGGTGTGCGCACCACGGCGTCCACCAGCTCGGGATTGGACACCAGCACATCGCGGGCATCGGCATCGAGCTGCACCACCGCCGCCTTGTCCAGCGGCAGGGTCAGACGCTGATGCGTAGAGCCCTTGGTGGAGATGGTCATCACCTTGGCGTTGGCCTCGTCGATCACCGGACGCGCGGGAGCGGCGAATGCGGCGCTAGGCGCAGCAAGCGCCAGCACAAAAGCGAAAAGAATTTTTTGGGGGGACATCACTGATCATTCTCCTGCGCATTGGCGCCGCCTGTCATGCCGTAACGGATCACGGACACAGGGCCGTCATAGGTTGCCACGGCGCGGGGCTTCTTCGCCGGATCCTTGTCGCTGGCGACATCGCCGTCGCTCAAGGGACGAAGAGCCAGCGACAATTGGCCCGTCATGGCGGCGGCGGAAACCAACTCCGCCTGTCCGGGGGAAACTTCCACCGTCGCGGTCTTGCCGACCACGGTGCGCGTGTCTTTTTCCTGTTTGAAGGTTTGATCCACCGCCAGCACGCGCAGATTCGACAAGATTGTTTTGGCGGAGCCGCGGTTGCTGCTGTTCTGCGGCTTGCGGGTGAGGATCACATCGACGCGATCGTTGGGAAGAATGAAACCGCCGGCGCCGGAGTCGGTATTGATGGCGATCGATACCGCGCGCATGCCTTCGCTCAAAGTCGCGGCCATGAAGCCGGATGCATCACCGCGAACGATCGCGGTCTTGGTGATCGGCTGGCCGGGCAAAATCATCGCGCGCACGACGGAGCCTTTCACCACTGCTTCCGCCTCACCCGCAGCAGCATGCGTGATGAATTGCGGATCAACAGTTGAAGACGGCCATTTCTCCCAGCGCACTTGTTCAGCGGTGAGCGCTTGGCCTGGTGTGAGGTTGGTGCTCGCGACAAGCACTTCGCTCATTGCGATAGTGGGCGCAGGCTTGGCTTGAACGACAGGCGTGCCGCCGCCGAGCATGCCGCGCACAAGAAATGCCGCGCCGCCTGCCGCTACCAGGGCAAAGCCAAGCACGATGATGCGTTGGGTGTTCATGAGGGCAGCTCCTTTGGTGACAATTCACCATGCAACCCTTTAGAAATTGCTTAAGACGGAGCCGCGCAATTGCCTTATAAAACAATTGTTTCGCGTTGAACTTGTTTAAAATCTATCTCAAGAACCGCGGGTTGCGCGTTGAGAGTTCGTTAAGCACCTGCCGCCAGACGGAAAATTTCCGTGGAAGGCAGCAGGAAAAAGGCGCCGGCGGCCAGCGCCACGCCATAGGGAACCCCCGAACGCGCATCGTGCAGCTTCACGATCCACGCCTGGCGGGAAAAAAGCGCCGGCAAGGGGCAACGGCGCAACATCATCAGACCAATAGTGAGCAGACCGCCGAAAACGCTGGCCAACAGGGCATAGGGCAGCAAGTCCTGCAAACCCAGCCACAACAGGACGGCGGCAAAAAGCTTGGCGTCGCCGCCGCCGATTAAGCCCAGGGCGAACAGCGTGAAACCGACGAAAAGGCCAACAAATCCAGCCAGAACATGCCAGCCGATATCGGCGGCGGACAGGCCGGCGGCAACCGCGAAAGCGCCAAAGGCCGCCATCAGCGCCAAGGTGAGGAAATTGGGAATTGTGAAGCTTGCGACATCCCACCCCGCAGCAGCGACCAGCAGGAGCGGCAATGCGCCTAGAACCAAGATTTCCGCGAGCATCGCGATCTTCCGGAAAAACCTAGAAGGAAGTGTTCAAAAAGAAGCCCAGAAAAGCGAACGGCCGCCTTTTTGAAAAAGGCGGCCGTCCTTTTAACAATTCACCGAGCCTTAGAGCAGCTTGGTCGACAGCGTGGTGAAGGTACCCGACAGATTGGTACCGACAGCGGTCACGCCAGTGATGATGACAACGGCGATGAGAGCGGCAATCAAGCCATACTCGATGGCGGTGGCGCCCGATTCATCGCGAATAAAACGCGAGAAAATGTTCATTTCAGTCTCCAACTTTTAGTAACACCCTAGGATGCCCAACCCCGGACGAACTCTCTTCGCTCGTTGCGGACATCGCCGACACTAAGGGGAGCGGCTTAATTTGCGCTTAATGGTAAAAGGCGCAGTTTTCTAATGTTGTACGGAACTCGCAGTGAAAACCCGCGGTAATCAAGGCCCTGTGATATTTTTTTCACCCTTTGTTTACCACGACATATTTTTGACGGGTTGCAGCGCACCAGCGGTGCGAATTCCGGCAAGGCATCGCCGGTAAATCAGCGCCAGGGAAAAAAGCATGGCGGGCACCGCGAGCGGAATGAGCGTCATCAGCGCAAAATTTCGCGCCGCTATCGGCATCAGCCACAGAAGCGCCAGGCACAGAATTTCGAAATCGGCAAAACCGCGATTTTTTCCCTCCGCCGCGAGCAGCGCAATCGCCGGCGCCAACAGCATCAGGTCGTAATCCAGGCAATAAGGCGTGATCAGCAAGGCGGCGACGCACAAGGCGGCTTTTTTGTATCCCGCGGCGATGGAGGAGCGCCAGATTCTCAGCAGTGCAAAAAGCGTGATCGCGGCAACCGCAATCTGCGCGCCATAGGCGAGCGAAATGTCCGCCTTCCACATGCGCGCCCAGGCGAACGCGCTTTGCATCTTGTGAAAACCGGTATTGCCTTGCTCCAGGACCACCATGCGCGTGAACGTCATGGAATCCAGGAAGGCCGGCCAGACTTGCCAGCCGAAACTCAGCGTCGCCAATACAGCAAGGCACGCGACGGCGGCGGTGGCCGCGGCAAAGCATCTCCAGCGTCCCGTCGCCGCCAACACTACCGGAATCAGCACGCCGAATTGCGGTTTGTAGCAAAGCAGCCCGAATAGAAGGCCGGCGAGAATTGGGCGCTCGTCCAACACGGCCAGACCGGCCGCAAACAGCGCCGCGGTGAGAAGACCGTTCTGCCCATGGATCAGATTCACGAAGACGGCGGTGAAGCCCAAGGTGAGCGGAAGCCACAGCCGGTCACGCAGAAGCGCCGGCGCAACGCTCCGGCGAAGCAAGAGACTCATCGCTCCGAGATAGAGCAGCAACGAGACGCCCTGCCAGACCAGCAAGGCGGAAACATAGTCGAGCCGCGCCAAGGCCTGGGCAACGAACAGGAAGATGGGCGGATAGTGCCAGCCATAGAATGGCGTGCCGGGACCGAATATCGCCCGCTCGGCCTCGAGCTGGCGATGAATGTCGAACGGCGCGGCGGGATCGCCCTTGGCCACAGCGACGCCGGCGGCATAGACATTAGAGAAGTCGGTTCCCAGCGGACGCCCCGCATAGTCGCTGAGCCCCTGGGCGGTGACGCCGAGATAGAGAATAGAGAGTAGCGAGGCCAGAATCAGCCCCGCCGCCCACAGCGCCGCGCGCTCGCGCGTGAGAAAATCGCCGCTGCGCGCCAGGAGGACAATTTTCTTCATCTTGGGCCTGGTAAGGTTTCAGCAAGCATGTCAGGGCGCCCTTTAACAATGGGTTATTTCGCGGCGACTCCTGCATTCTGAAGGCGGAACTTAAGGTTTATTTAATGGCGCAGCGCCTAGTGTGGACCCCAGATTTTGCCGGAGTCCGCCATGCGCCGTGCCCTCTTTGCCGCCACGCTTATCGCCGCCTCGCCGGTCTTTGCCGCGGGCAAGAACGACTCCGTCGCGCTGGCGCTGGATGAGGTCCACACCCTCACCTTCCGCACGCCGGTATCGACCGTCTATGTCGGCAATCCCATGATCGCCGACGTCACCATGATCGATGCCCGCCACGCCTTTGTGCAGGGCAAAGGTTATGGCCGCACCAACATCATGGCGCTGAACCGCGACAATGTGATGGTTTTCAATACGCATATCACCGTCACCGGCAGCAATGGCGGCGGCACCGTCACCCTCAATCGCGGCGCCCAGCGCGTGACCCTGAATTGCGCCGGCGGCCGCTGCGAGCCGACACCGATGCCGGGCGACAGCAAGGATTCCGACGCCACCCTTGGCCAGATCGCGGCGCATCAGACCGCGGCCCGCACTGCGTCCGCCGCCGCTGCAGGCACCCAGAACTAATTTCACGGATAGTGACAGTGCCCTGGCGGGGCCAGGCCGGGCGTCCGCCCGCGCCTGAAGCACGGCGTCAGGCCGCCTGCTCGGCCGGATCGCGCTGCATGATCGGATAGAGCAGTTGCGGCATCAGCCCTTCCGGCATTTGCTTGTCGTCGATGCCATAGCCCCGGGGCAGCTGCCCCGTCGGCATATGGAAGGTGCCGAACATCCAATCCCACAGCGCGAAAGTGCCGGCGAAGTTGCTGCCGCTGACATCGGCGGCATGATGCCAACGATGGAAAACCGGGCTGGAAATGACGTAGCGCAGCGGCCCGAACGTCCAATTGAGATTGGCGTGGACCAGGCAGGACGTAATGATGTTGAACGGACCGATCACCACGAAGATCATGGGGGAAAGGCCGCTGAGCAGCGCCGCCACATCCACCAAGCCCGCGCCCAGCACAAGATTGACGGGATGAAAGCGCGCCGCGCTGGTCCATTCCAGGTCTTCCGACGCATGGTGCACCGCGTGATACTTCCACAGGAAGCCCCGGTGAAAGCCGCGATGAATCCAATAGAGCACGAAATCGGTGCCGACCACATAGAGCGCGCCCTGCACCCACAAAGGCAGATGCGATAGCGGGCCGTGGCCGTTTTTATAGAATTCCGTGATCTGCTGGCCGTCGGAGATGCCGAACAGGACGACGGTCAGGGCCACCGTCAGCCAGATGCGTATGTAGCGGGTGAAAACCGGCGAAAAGATCCAGTAGCAAAGATCGGTGAACAGGCCCCGCTTTTCCCACCAGGGACGCCCCTCATTGCAGGGCGACCAGCGCGACAGAAGCGCGAAACCCAGGCTCAGGCCCACCAGCCATGGCAGCACATGCCATAAGGTCAGCAGAATTTGGACAAGAACCTGGTACGCAATGCTCATTACATGCTCACGCGCACATTGGTGATCTTCTTGGTGATATCGGCGAAGGCCGTCGCGATCTGGGCCGACGATGTCAGATCGTAATACTTGGACAAATCGGAAGCGCAGCTCTGAAGCGGCCCGGAATTGCCGCCGCCGCCGGTATGGACATACAGCGTGTAGATGACCACGCCATCCGCCTTGGCGGCGGCGCAAGCCAGACCCATACGCGTGTCGATATAACCGTCCTCGGTGGTGCCTTCGGTGGAACCGTCACCCCACCAGCGGTTCTGGGTATTCAAACCGTCGCTGAACAGGATGATGTAACGCGTGGTATTGGCGGGAAGCGCCGGCGCGCCGAAGGGCCCGTTGGGAACCAGCATTTGCCAGCCATGGGCGACGCCGATTGCCTGGTTGGTTGCGCCCTTGGCCTGCAAGGCGTCGACCTTGTCCGCCAGATCGCTCCAACTGTATCCCAGCGGTACGGTGTCGCCGTACATGCAATTGGTCGAGCTGACCCTGTTGGAGGGATTGGCGGCGGGATAGCCGGTGGTGTTGGCGCTCGACGGTGTGCTGACGCTGATATCGTGGTCCATCACGCGGTCGGTAACGCAACCGCCCCAGGTGTTGTGGTTGTTTACGACCCAGGTGTGGAGATAATTCTTTGCCTTGCACTTCTTGCTGGAACCGCTGCCGCTGCAGCTGCAATTGTTGTATTTGTGGCCGCTCACAGTGCAGGTCGCGCTTGAGCCGGAAGAGACCTGGGTGACGGCCCCGGTATCTGCGCTGCTGAAGCAACCGTTGTAATAATGGTTCATCTGATCGGCATTGAAATTGCCATTGTCTAGGCTCGGACAGAGCAAGCCGCTGGCGGGAATGACATTATTGCCGCCGCCGTCCACGTTCTTGGAGGAGCCGTTGGCGCTGCCCGTCGTGCAATAAAAGCCCTTGGTGCCGGTCGACCACGGGCAGGCATCATTCGGTCCATTGAGGTCGGTGACGCCGTTCAGAGCCGCATTGGCGGGCTGGGCTTCCCAGAAGCCCCAATAGAGCCAGCTGGCGGCGGCATTGGCGGTGCCGACATCGACCGAACGGGCGAAGGGCACAATCGCCACCCGCACATCGCCGGCGGTGCTGGAAACCGCCTCCAGTTTGGTCAGCATCGTCTTGGTGGCCTCTTTGAGCTGGTAGATCTTGGTCGAGGTATTGGTGGTATCGTTGCAAGGCTGGGAGTCGGGCTGGCACATGGAGCCGGAATTATCCAGCACCAGCGACACCCACAATTTGGTTTGCCCCCACACCACGGTGGAAGAAGTCGAGACCGGAACAGCCGTGATGCCCGCGAGCTTCATCAGCACCGTGGGCATATTGTTGGTGGCGGTGATGGTCACCGATCCGTTGGCGTCATAGACAGGCGGATTGATCGTCACGTGCCCATACTGCGCCGTGTCCACCGTGTAATTGGCGTCGAAATATTTCTGCGCCAAGGCCTGTGCGGTGGTGGAATTCAGGCCGGTGGTCGAACCGATCGCCAAAGCGGCGGCGTCCAGCGACGCCCCCATTTGCTGGCGCACCATCATGGCGCGCGCGAAATCCAGGCCGGCGCCCGCGCCGATCATCAGCGGCATCAAGGCGATGGCGAACATCATCGCGACATTGCCGCGCTTGGACCGCAAAAAGTCACGCGCCGTGGCGGCGAACTTCAATGTGCACTTCATGGGACGGGCCCTCGTTTTCCGAGCCGCCAGTTTCCCCCGAAAGGCGTGAAGATGCTGTTGATTTCCCGAAAGCCAGTAACGCAATCCTTAACGAAAAACCTCGAACCGTTAACGCAAGCGGCCAACCGGCTGAAATCCTTTACCCCGCGTTACGACTGTAATGAGGTGCTTAACTTCCCGTTGAGCATGAAACCCTGTTTGGCTTCGTTCCGGCGCGGCACGGCTTTAAAAATCACGGATCGAAGAGGCTACCGACGTGATAAATTCCGCGCGCTTCCAAAGCTTTTTCCGGCGCATGCGCGCCGACACCAAGGGTTCGGTGGCGATCGAATTCACGATGATCGCGCCCGTCTTCCTTCTGATGATGATGGCGACCATCGAGACGGGCGTGATTTTCTTTGCCCAGTCCGCCTTGCAGAATGCCGTGAACGATACCGCGCGGCTTGTGAAGACCGGCCAGAGCGCGTGCTTCACCAAGGACGCCAACAACAATTGCCTGGGGATGACAGCCGACCAGTTTCGCAAGCAGATTTGCGATGAAGTCAAAACGCTGTTGAAAACCTGCGAGAAGGACGTCAACGGCAATAGCGATCTGCAATTCGATGTGAAGGCCTATACCGGCGGCTTCGGCGGCGTGAGCAACGGCTCGCCGCTCAATGCTGGTACCTTGCCCAATTTGACCGATTTCAACACCGGCGCCGCCTGCGATGTGGTGCTGGTGCGCGCCTTCTATCGCTGGCCCGTCTTTACGCCCGGCTTGAGTTTCTTCCTGGCCAATATGAACGGCCAGAATCATCTGCTGGCCACCGCCGCGGCGTTCCGCAACGAGCCCTATGTCAATAATGTGGGAGGATGCTGAGCATGCCGCGCGCCATCCGCAAGGTCACAATCTGGAGCCGGGCGCGCAAGACCGCGCGGGGCGCCGCCAATACGGACGGCACCGCGGCGGTGGAATTCGCCCTGCTGCTGCCCGTCATGATCACTTTGTTTTTCGGTGTGGTGGAAAGCTCCATGGCTCTGATTTGCCGGTCCGACGTCTCGCTGATGGCGGCCACGGCGGGCGATCTGATCGCCCAGGCCAATACCGCCAGCACGGCTGACCTCAGCAATATCTATTCCGCCGCCGGAACGGTGCTCTATCCCTATTACGATCCGGGGACGATCGGATCGCAGAAGCCGACCATCCGTATCACCGCTGTCAACGATGACGGCAGCGGCGCCGCCAATGGAAATAAACTGACCGGAAAAGTGGCCTGGACCTGCACCCAGACCGGTTCGGGCACCTTGACCCCGGCGACGCGCGCCGCGAATGAAACCGTGACCTTGCCGCAACCTTTGATGACCGAAAACGGCAGCGTTATTATTGCCGAAATCGCCTATAGCTACGCCTCGCCCACCACCAAGGTGATCACCGGGCCGATCAATTTCACCAACAATTTCTACGCCAAGCCGCGCCGCGTCCAGCAGCTTGCGGCGCCCACCGGCGGCTGCCCCTGATCAGCGTGGCCGGATAAGCTCTTCCTGCGTTACCGACGCTGCCAACGTCCCGTCACGCCGCCCCGACGCGCGAACGCGCGCCAATAAAATAAAATCGACGTGACGGGTTAGCGCGGCCGGATAAGGCCCTCTTGCGCAACCGATGCCACCAATGTCCCGTCACGCCGATATAGGGCGCCGCGGCTGAAGCCACGCGCGCCAGAGGCAGAAGGACTGTCCTGGGCGTAGAGCAGCCAGTCATCGGCACGGAACGGACGATGGAACCACATGGCATGGTCCAGGCTCGCCACCTGCATGTCGGAGAAGATGCTCTTGCCATGAGGCAGGAACGCGGTGTCCAGCAAAGACATGTCGGAGACATAGGCCAGAAGCGCGCGATGGATGTCGCCATCGTCCGACACCGCTCCTCGCGTCTTGAGCCAGATGTGATCGACCGCCGGCCGCGCCGGCCGGTCGCCCGAATTTCCCAGCAAGCCGCTTCCCAAGACCGAGCGAATCTCAAACGGGCGTTCGCGCGCGACCCATTTGCGGATGTCGGGCCGAAGATCGGGATCGCGCAGAAGAACCTGTTGTTCGTCTTCCAGCGATTCCGGATCGGGCACCAGCGGCATCGAGGATTGATGCTCGAACCCGTCTTCCTCTTTCTGAAAAGAAGCCGCCAGGATGAAAATCTGGGCGTCGCGCTGAGCTGCGACCACGCGCCGGACCGAAAAGCTGCCGCCGTCACGGGAGCGGTCGACCCGGTACTGGATCGGGATTTTGGGATCGCCGGGGCGCAGGAAATAGGCATGGAAGGAATGACAGGGCCGTGCCGGTCCCACGGTGCGCATCGCGGCCACCAGCGCCTGGGCCAAAACCTGACCACCGAACACGCGCTGGACCGACTCGTCCGGCGAAAGCCCGACAAAGACATTCTCGTCGATCATTTCCAGGTCCAGCAAAGCCAGCAGCCGGGTCAAGGCAGTTTCAAGCATTTGCGCCCCATTTCGACACTGGATCTTCTTGTATCCATTTGATATTACAGAACAAAATACGCAACCCCCCTCCGCCTGGTGGGGGTAGAACCCCGCTCGCCGCTGAAAAACTGTCAGAAATCGGCGACTATACCAGTGGAACAATTCGCATTTTCGACTGTTGCCAGCGAGGCACAGGGCCTGAATAAAACCTTGGAAAACGAGCATTTTTCTGCCGCAGAGCAGCATTTGCGTTGGAGACTTTTGGGGGAACCAACGTTATAAGCAACATAGTGAATAGACGGGATCAGGCGGGGGGCTACCCTGCCTCGATGTATTTTCAGCGAGGGTAAAAACATGAAACTTCGTTTGCTCGCCTTGGCGACTGTTGCCGCCGTGGCTCTCAGCACACCTGCCATGGCCGGCGACGGCTGGTATCTGGGTCTGGGTGGCGGCTGGGACAACCAACCTGGAATTCGCGGCACGTCCGTGCCGGCTCCCGGGCTCTTCAACACGAAGACCAGTGCCAACGACAATTTCCTCGGCGCGATCGCCATCGGCTACAAATGGGCCGGGACGGGCTGGCGCCTGGAAAACGAGCTGGCCTTTACCCAGCATGATCTGTCGATCACCGGCGCCACCGGTGGCAACCAGATCACCTCCAGCATGCTCAACCTGGCGTACGATTTCCCGCTGAGCGACACGTGGAAGTTCACGGTCGGCGGCGGTGTCGGTATCGGTGGTGTTCGCGGCGCGCTGCGCGTCAACGGCACGAGCCTCGATATCTTCCGCGGCGGCACCAGCGCATTCCAGTGGCAGGCGATTGCCGGCCTCGCGGTCAGCGTTTCGCCCGATGTGGATCTGTTCGGCGAGTATCGCTATCGCCAGAATGAGACGGATCACAACTTCGCTTCATCCTTCACCCAGATTTCACCCATCCACGTTTCCACGATTCAGGAGAATGTGGTGATGGTCGGCCTGCGTTGGTTCCTGACGCCCCCGCCCCCGCCGCCCCCGCCGCCTCCGCCGCCTCCGCCTCCTCCTCCGCCGCCTCCTCCGCCTCCTCCGCCGCCTCCGCCTCCGCCGCCGGCGAAGACGTACATCGTCTTCTTCGACTTCGATAAGTCGGACCTCACCGCGGAAGCGCAGAGCACGGTCACCGAGGCTGTGTCTGCGGCCAAGACGCTGGGCTCCGTCCGCATCATGGTCACCGGCCACACCGACACCGTCGGTTCGGACCGCTACAACCAGGCGCTTTCCATCCGTCGCGCCAATACCGTGAAGGACGAAATGGTCCGTCAGGGTCTGGGCAACGACTCCATCGCGATCGAGGGCAAGAGCTTCCACGATCCGCTGGTGCCCACCGGTCCCGGTGTGCGCGAGCCCAAGAACCGCCGCGCGGTTATCGACCTGGGCGGCTGATCAGCCCAAGACTGAATCAGAAAGGGCGGACCTCACGGTCCGCCCTTTTTGTTTTTGGGCTGTTTTATTTTTGATCCCCCTCCGGCCTCGACTATCACGCCGCCTGCGGCGGCGCCCGTCTCGGCCACCTCCCCCTTTGGGCGTGCTTGCGCACGCTAAGGGGGAGGCGGGTCATGGCCCTAGCAGATCGTCGCCGCGCGAAATGCGCGGCTAGCGATCACAAAATTATCCAGGAATCTCGAGCGAGGCATTCCGCCGAGCGGTCCGGCCGCTCGCTCAAGCTCGCGGCGTTCATCGCTCGAAATGGTCCACTGGACCATTTCGTTCGCCTTCGGCGAACCACTCCTCACCCCGCAGCATCCGAAAGATCCCTTCCCCCTTCGGTGCGAAGCACCAGGAAGGGGGAGTGAGCGAGGCGGCCAAGCCTCGCGAACGGCGCAGCGAGGGCGAGTAGCGACAGTGTACGAACGCGACTTCGCCGTCCCGGCCTCACGGCGCGCCTGGATGCGCGCCGTTGCGGCGTTCGTCGCTCTCGCAGGTCCACTGGACCTGCTCACGCGCTACGCGCGCCGCTCCTCACCCCGAGCTGCGACGGATGGGGGTGAATTGAAAAAATTACCTCGGAACCGCGGCGGAAACGGGAACGGAACCCCCATCGCTCGGCAGGTCCGGACGGGGTGTCGGCATAATGTCCGGCCCCGCCTGTACGCCCTGCAGCGCCACGACCACCTTGATCTCGCAACTGTCCACCGGCGAGGTTTCGTTCACCGGCACGCCGGAGACAAAATCCTCCAGGATCGGCTTGTCAGGCGCCAAGGCGGCGGCAAACACCAGTTCGGCCGTGCGGCAGAAATTGTCATGGGCGCCCGGCTTGGTTCGGCGTATTTCGGCACGCGCGATGGTGCGGGTCTTGAACGAATCATAGGCGGCATTGCCGCGGGCGTTGCCGTTCATGCGCTTGAACATGCTGAGCATGGTGGCGTCGGAGCGGCGCAGTTCCTTGCTGAAGAGGGTTTGAAACCGGTTGAACAGGGAAACGGCCTTGGGACCGCAGGCCAAGGCCGCGTCGGTCAATTCCTGGTGCACCGCCGTGACCTGGATGGCGTGGATTTCCGCCGCGCTGGCGCAGGCCGAAGACACCGCCCGGGCCTGTGCGGCCGACAAAAAAACCAGACTGAGAGCCGCCACACAGGCGCTCAATTTCATCGCTTTCATCGAAACCCTCTTCGGCCGTCCCAGATAACGACCTTAACCTTATCCCCTCCTGCCCGCCAAGCCTTTGGAAAGGAGGAACTTTCCCAACTTGCCTTTGTCTTTATGAAACGGGAATGGCTTTTGCACGTTTTGAGTAACATGCGTCTCTTTGGGATCCTCGCTTTTGCATTTGCGGTATCGGCCGCCGGCACGGCCTCGGCTTCGCCATATCGCATTCCCGACGGCAGCACGGCCTGGCCCACCGACCATCAAAAAGCGCTGCGCGTTGCCGAGACCCAGCCCCAGCCCTATGCCATGAACTATGCCGAGGAGGCCGCCCAGACTTTGGGGGTCAAGGATGGCAAGTGGGAAGCCTTCACCCCGCGTTCCAGCGATATGCCCAGCATAAAGGGCAGCTTGGATGGCGGCCGGCCGATGCTGATCCTGCAATGGCGTCCTGGCCAGTAACTGGCCCGTAACCGGCCTTTCCCCTACCTCCGCAGTTTAGTATTGGTGCCCCGCCCGTCGGGCGCGCACAGGAGCAGGGATTCATGGCCTATAAAGTCGCGGTGATCGGCGCAACCGGCAATGTCGGCCGGGAGATGCTCAAGGTCCTGGTCGAGCGCCAGTTCCCCATCAGTGAAGTCGTAGCCCTGGCCTCGACCCGCTCTGTGGGAAGCGAAGTCTCCTTCGGCGACGGCGTCCTGAAAGTGAAGGCGCTGGATTATTACGATTTCAAGGGCACCGATATTGCCTTGATGAGCGCCGGCGGCGAGATCGCCAAGCAATGGGCGCCGAAGATCGCGGGGCAAGGCTGCATGGTGATCGACAATTCGAGCGCCTGGCGCATGGACCGGCAGGTGCCGCTGGTGGTGCCGGAGGTCAATGCCGACGCGCTCAACGATATTCCCAAAGGCATCATCGCCAATCCCAACTGCTCGACCGCCCAGCTGGTGGTGGCGCTCAAGCCGTTGCACGACCTGTTCACCATCAAGCGGGTGGTGGTCTCGACCTACCAATCGGTCTCGGGCGCGGGCAATGAAGCGATGGACGAATTGTTTCGCCAGACCAGGGCGGTGTTCGTCGCCGATCCGATCGAGCAGGGCAAGTTCACCAAGCAGATCGCTTTCAATGTCATTCCCCATATCGATGTCTTTCTGGATTCCGGCATCACCAAGGAAGAATGGAAGATGGCGGTTGAAACCCAGAAAATTCTCGACCCTGATATCCAGGTCACGGCCACTTGCGTGCGGGTGCCGGTGTTTGTCGGCCATAGCGAGTCCGTCAATATCGAGTTCGAAAAGCCGGTGACGGCGGAAAAGGCCCGCGCCGCCTTGCGCGCCGCGCCGGGCATTCTGGTGGTGGATAAGCGCGAAGACGGCGGCTATGTCACGCCCATCGAATGCGCTGGGGAAGACGCAACCTTTGTCAGCCGCATCCGCAAGGATCCGACGGTGGAAAACGGGCTGAATCTTTGGATCGTCTCGGATAATCTGCGCAAAGGCGCCGCGCTGAACGCGGTGCAGATCGCCGAATCACTTGTCAACCGCAACTTATTGAGGGCTGCATAGATGGCAAAGGCTTATTGGATTGCTCGGGTCGATGTGCGCGATCCCGAAACCTACAAATCTTATGTCGAGACCGCTAGGCCGGCTTTTGTGCGCCATCAAGCCAAGTTCCTGGCGCGCGGCGGCAGGACAGAAGTTCTGGAAGGCAAGGCCCGCGCCCGCAATGTGATCATCGAGTTTCCCTCCATGGAAGAAGCGCTGGCCTGCTACAATTCCCCCGAATACACCGCCGCCCGCGCCATCCGCCAGACGGTGAGCGATGGCGAATTCGTGCTGGTCGAAGCCGCCGAATAGGACGGCTTTTGCAGAACCCGCGCCGCAGCGTTCTTTTTGTCCCAGGCTCCAGCCCGCGAATGTTGGAGAAGGCGCGGGATTTGCCGTGCGATGTGGTGGTGCTGGATCTTGAAGATTCGGTTGCGCCTGAGGCCAAGGACGCCGCGCGCGATGCGGTCTGTGCCGCGGTCAGGAATTTTGGCGCACGCACCGTCGTGGTGCGCATCAATGGGATCGGTACACAAGGGCACCAAGCCGATTTGAACGCCGTCCGCGCCGCTGCTCCGGACGCGATCCTGCTGCCCAAAGTGGAGAAGGCCGCCGATATCGAGGCGGTGATGGGCGCGGGTCCGGCCTCCTTTCCTATATGGGCGATGATCGAGACGCCCTTGGGTGTGTTGAATGCCGCCGCTATCGCCGCCGGCGGGGCTGCCTGCCTATGCCTGGGCACCAACGATCTACTCATGTCCATGCGGGCTCAGCCCTTGCCCGACCGGCGCAATTTGTGGCCGGCGCTCAGCGCCACCGTGCTGGCGGCGCGGGCCCATGGCGCAAGCGTGATCGACGGCACTTATAACGATATCGCCGATCCTGCGGGCTTTGCCGAAAGCTGCGCCCAGGGACGCGCCTTCGGTTTCGACGGCAAGACCCTGATCCATCCCAGCCAGATCGAAAGCTGCAACCGTATCTTCGCGCCGTCGCCGCAAGACCTCGCTCAGGCGCGCCGCATCATCGAAGCTTTCGAGAACAATCCCGGCAAGGGCGCCATCGCCCTGGACGGGCAAATGATCGAGCGTCTGCACGCCGAGGAAGCCCGGCGCATTCTGGCCCTGGCCGAAGCGATCCGCCAATGACTTTGCTGGCGCGCTATCGCAAATCTCTGTCCAAGGGCGAGCTTCGTGCCGATCCGGCGCAAGACCACGCCCTTCACAAGCTGCAGGACCTGGCGCGCGCGCTGGCGAATAAGCCCGTCTTCTCGCTGTTCCGCAAATCCTCCGAGCCCGCCAAGGGCCTTTATATCTGGGGCGATGTGGGGCGCGGCAAGACTCTGCTGATGGACATGTTCTTTGAAGAAGTCGCGGTGCCTAAGAAACGCCGCGCCCATTTCAACCGCTTCATGATGGATGTGCATGCCGGCATTCATGCCGAGCGGCAGAAACCCGGCAGCAGCGACCCCATTCCCGTGGTGGCGCGCGCCATCGCCGATGAGGCGTGGCTGCTTTGCTTTGACGAATTCCAGGTCACCGATGTCGCCGACGCCATGATCCTGGGGCGGCTGTTCGACCGCCTGCTCGCCGACGGCGTCACCATTGTCGCCACCAGCAATACCCCACCCGACCGGCTGTATGAGGGCGGGCTGAACCGGCAGCTCTTTCTGCCATTTATCGAGGTGATCAAGCAGCGGCTGGACGTGGTGGAATTGAACGGACACACCGACTACCGCCTGCAGCGCATCTCCGGACTGAATGTGTATCTGACGCCACTGGGGCCTGCGGCCGATGCCGCCATGGACGAAGCCTGGAAAAGGCTGACCGATACCAAACGCGGCAAGCCCATGAACCTGCCGGTTCTGGGCCGTCAGGTGCCGGTGCCGCAAGCGGCGCGCGGCGTGGCGCGCTTTGCTTTTGAGGAATTGTGCGACCGCCCCCTGGCCGCGGCGGACTATCTGGCGATCGCGCAGGAATTTCACACCATACTAATCGACCATATCCCGGTGATGACCGACAATATGCACAATGTGGCGCGGCGTTTCACGCTTTTGATCGACACCTTATATGATGAAGGGGTGAAGCTGATCTGTTCGGCCGAGGCAAAGCCCGATCAACTTTATCCGGCGGGCATCGCCTCTGACGCCTTCCGCCGCACCGCTTCACGCCTTGCCGAAATGCAAAGCGAGGATTATCTCAAGCGCGGTCACGGCGTTCATGGGCTGACACAATGACGAATGTCTTTTGGGCTTGTGCTTTTGTGCTGGCCTGTATCTTGTTTCACCGCTTCGGGCTTCCCAGGCTGAAGCGTTTCGATGCGGCCAATGTCGCGCGCATCGCCCAGCAGGAGCGCGACAAAGCCGACACAAATGCTCATTTCCGCCATGCCCTGGATGTCGCCGACGAGCAGGTGGAAGCGGTGCAGGAAATCAAGACCGGCGATATTACCGGCTATCTGTTTGAAGCCCAGATGTTCGCCACCCGCGACGAGGCCGAGGAAATGCGCGCCCGCCGGGTCGGCGTGGTGGCGCGGCGCTTTTACGAAGAACTGCCGGTCGCCCTGATGTCGCAGAGCGACGTGCGCTCGCCGCTATCGGCCCGCGAACGCGCCTCGTCACGCTGGAAGCGGACGATTCACTGATGAATGTTGCGATCTTTGTCCTGATGACCCTGGTGGCGGCCGCAGCGGTCGCCCTGGTGATCTTCCTGGGCGGGCTGCTGCTGGTTCCTGCGCGAACCGCCCTGCGCCTGGGCGGCAGCGCCATGATCGGCGGCGCCATCGGCTTTGCCGGCACCGCGCTGGGCATGGCCCCCTTGCATCCGCAGGCGCTGGCGTTGGGGCCCGGGGCTTTCTCCTATTTCGGCCTTGCTCTGTTGGCGGGCCTGGTGGGCGGACTGCTCTGCGCGACCATGATTTTGCGGTTATCGAAACGAAATCCGGAAATTACCTGACGTCAGGCCGCTTCGCCCTTCATCAGGCGGGGCAGTTTCCCAATATCGCCCCCGGCATGGCGCATGAAAAAGCGCCTCGCGGGTCCAATAGCATCGACAATGCCAAGCCCCAGATCGCGCAGATGACGCAAGGGCGCGATATCGTTGGAAAACAGCCGATTCAACGCATCCGTCGATGCGGCCAAAGCGAAAGAATCAAACCGCCGCCAGCGTTCATAGCGCTTGAGCGTATCCAACGCGCCGATATCGCGGCCTAGCCGCGCGGCATCGAGCAGAACCTCGGCCAGCGCCGCGCCATCCTTCAATCCCAGATTCAATCCCTGGCCCGCGATGGGATGAATGCCATGGGCGCAATCGCCCGCCAGGGCAAAACGCGGCCGGACAAAATCGCGCGCCAGATGAAAGGACAAGGGATAAGACCAACGCGGCCCCGCCGATTTGGTCGCGCCCAGATGGGCGCCAAAGCGGCGCGCCAATTCCGCGTTGAAGCCTGCCTCATCCAGCGCCAGCAGCGCCGGCGCTTTGGTCCGGCCTTCCGTCCATACCAGCGAAGAACGATTTCCCGTCATCGGTAAAATCGCGAAAGGACCCGAGGGCAGGAAATGCTCATAGGCCACACCATTGTGCGGCTTCTCATGTTCCACCGTCGCGACAATGCCGGTCTGGGGATAAGACCAGCCGATGATCTGTACCCCCATCTCAGCGCGCAGCGGTGACTCACGGCCGTCGGCGGCGATCACCAGATGCGCGGAAATTTCTTCGCCATTGGCCAATCGCGCAATCGCACCGCCCGCCTCAACCGTGAGCGACTTCACCGCGGCTGGCGCCATCAGCTCCAGATTGGCAGCGGCTTCGACCGCCCGATACAACGCGGCGCGGATGTGACGATTTTCCGCGATATGGCCGAGGCTGTCGGCGCCGACTTCCTGAGCATCGAAATGCAAGGAGAAGGGCGAGGCGGGCTGGCCCGCTTTGCCGTCGGTGACCAGGATTTCGCGAATCGGCTGGGCGTTGGGTGCCAGACTTTCCCAAACCCCCAAGGCGTTCAGCATCCGCACACTGGCATAGGCCAGGGCTGAAACCCGGCCATCGAAATTGGGGTCCAGGACCTTGGCCGGGGGGGCAGCGTCGGCGATCACCGTTTTCAGGCCGCCCTGGGCCAGGGCGAGCCCCAGCGGCAGGCCGACCATGCCGCCGCCACTGATCAAGACATCGACGCGCTTCAAGAAAACTCCTGCCTAATTGCTATGCAAAAAACCGATTTTGCTCATTTTACGGGCAAAATGACTTGCCTGTTTTTGAGTCACTTCCAGGCCAATTTTCGAGAAAAATACATATAAAACAATAACTTATTCCACCGCCCAGGAACTGGCCCGCTTCTTGATAAATCGTTAAAGCCGGACCCGGGGGTCCGGTGCAGGCTTAACCACGGAAGGACGGCAGATGAAGCTTATTACGGCGATCATCAAACCCTTCAAGCTCGATGAAGTGCGCGAGTCTCTCTCGGCGCTCGGCGTTCAGGGCATGACGGTGACTGAGGTCAAAGGCTATGGGCGGCAAAAGGGGCATACGGAGATCTATCGCGGCGCAGAATATGCCGTGAGCTTCCTGCCCAAGCTCAAAATCGAAGTGGCGGTAAAGAGCGAGATGCTCGACGCGGTGATCGACGCGATCACCTCGAAAGCGAAGACCGGTCAGATCGGCGACGGAAAGATTTTCGTCACGCCGCTTGAACAGGTCGTTCGTATCCGCACCGGCGAAACGGATGGCGACGCGCTGTAAGACCGCAAGGTTTTGGCCGTCCACAAAGGGGACTGAAAAATGAAAATTGAAAATCTGAAAAAAGCGGGAACAGCGGCGCTTGCCGGCCTTGGCACGCTCGCCATGACCGCGGGCGTTGCATTCGCCCAGGAAGCGGCCAAGGCGCCGCCGGTGCCCGACAAGGGTGATACGGCCTGGATGCTGGTTTCCACCATCCTGGTTCTGTTGATGATCGTGCCGGGCCTGGCCCTGTTCTATGGCGGCCTGGTCCGCTCCAAGAACATGCTGTCGATCCTGACCCAGACTCTGGTGGTCAGCTGCATCGTCATGGTGGTGTGGGCGCTGTGGGGCTATTCGATGGCCTTCACCGATGGTGGCGGCCTCAACAGCTATGTCGGCGGCTTCTCCAAGGCCCTGCTGAAGGGCGTGGACACCGCCACTGTGGTCGAGACCTTCTCGCGCGGCGTGGTCATTCCGGAAATCGTCTTTGTGGCGTTCCAGATGACCTTTGCGGCGATCACCACCGCACTGGTGATCGGCGGTTTTGCCGAACGCATGAAGTTCAGCGCCATCTGCTTCTTCTCCATCCTGTGGCCGACCCTGGTCTACTTCCCCATGGCCCATATGGTGTGGTGGTGGCCCGGACCGGAATTCGCTTCGACCAATCCGGCCGATGCGACGGTTGCCGGTGCGGGCATGATCTGGGCCTTCGGCGCGCTCGACTTCGCGGGCGGCACGGTGGTGCACATCAATGCCGGTATCGCGGCCTTGGTGGGCGCGATCCTCTGCGGCAAGCGCCTGGGCTACGGGACCGAGCATATGGCGCCCCACTCCCTGACCTTGACCATGGTCGGCGCCTCGCTTCTGTGGGTCGGCTGGTTCGGCTTCAACGCCGGTTCGAACCTGGAATCGAACGGCTATGCCGGCCTGGCCATGCTCAACACCTTCCTCTGCACCGCGGCGGCCGGATTTGCCTGGCCGCTGGCCGAGTGGGTCCTGAAGGGCAAGCCCAGCCTGCTGGGTGCGGCTTCCGGTGTGGTTGCCGGTCTGGTCGCGATTACGCCTGCCGCCGGCTTTGCCGGTCCGATGGGCGCGATCGTGCTGGGCCTGATTGTCAGCCCGATCTGCCTGTTCTTCGTCAGCACGGTGAAGAATGCGCTCAAGTATGACGACAGCCTGGATGTCTTCGGTGTGCACTGCATCGGCGGCATCATCGGCGCCATCGCCACCGGCATCCTGGTGAATCCGGCCCTGGGCGGCGCGGGCATCGTGGATTACACGGCGGGCGGCGCAGCCGTCTATCCGGGTACCGCGGTTCAGGTCATGGCGCAGCTCAAGGGTGTGCTGACCACCCTCTGCTGGTCCGGTATCGGCAGCCTGATCGTGTTCGGCCTGATCAAGATGACGATCGGCCTGCGCGTGAAGGAAGAAGTCGAGCGCGAAGGCCTCGACATCGGCGAGCATGGCGAACGCGCTTACAATGCATAAGCGCAAATGAAGCAAAGGGGGGTGCGGGTAACACCGCACCCCTTTTTTGCTTTCAGGCACAAGAATCAAAAAATGGATTAGGGACGATGCGCACCAAATCACAATTCGGGGCCGTCCTTGCGGCTTCTCTCCTGACGCCTTTTCTGGCGGCCACACCGGCCTTCGCCGCCGATGCGCCCAGTTTGAACAGCGGCGACACCGCCTGGATGCTGACCTCGGCGGCACTGGTCCTGATGATGACCATCCCGGGCCTGGGCCTGTTCTATGGCGGCATGGTGCGCCGGAAGAATGTGCTGGCCACCCTGGCCCAGAGTTTCGGCGCCACCGCCCTGATCACCATATTGTGGATGGTGGCCGGCTATTCCCTGGCCTTCAAAACCAATTCCGATCCCGGCCTCAACCGCTTCATCGGCGATTTCAGCTATCTGTTCCTTGGACCGATGACGGTGGATTCGCTGTCCGGCACCATTCCGGAATCGGTCTTCATGTTCTTTCAGATGACGTTCGCGATCATCACGCCGGCGCTGATCGCGGGGGCCTTTGCCGACCGCATGAAATTCTCGGCCTTCCTGTGGTTCATCGGCCTGTGGTTGATTTTTGTCTATTGCCCCATCGCCCATATGGTGTGGGGCGGCGGCTTGCTGTTCACTATGGGGGCGCTGGACTATGCCGGCGGCTCGGTGGTGCATCTCAATGCCGGTACCGCCGCTTTGGTCACCTGCCTGGTGCTGGGCAAGCGCATCGGTTACGGAGCTGAGAACATGTCGCCGCACAATCTGGTCTTGTCGGTGATCGGCGCGTGCCTGCTGTGGGTCGGCTGGTTCGGCTTCAATGCAGGCTCCGCGGTGAGCGCGGGCTTCAATGCCGGCATGGCCGCCGCCGCCACCCAGATCGCCGCCGCCGCCGCGGCGCTGGCCTGGATGATCGCGGAATGGATGATCGCCAGGAAACCGTCCGTGCTGGGCATGATTTCCGGCGCGGTGGCGGGCTTGGTGGCGATCACGCCGGCATCCGGCTATGTCGATCCGGTCGGCGCCTTGATCATCGGCCTGACCGCCGGTGTGGTCTGCTATGTCGCGGCGGTGTGGGTAAAGAAGGCGCTGGGCTATGACGACAGCCTGGACGCCTGGGGCGTGCATGGCGTGGGCGGGGCGTTGGGCGCCATCCTTACCGGCGTCTTCGCCAAAAGCTCGATCAACAGCGCGGGGAAAGGCTGGCTGGCGGACGGCAATTTCCACCAGATACTGATCCAGTTTTACGACGTGGGCATCACCTTTGTGTATTGCGGCCTGGTCACCTTCCTGATCCTCAAAGCCGTGGATCTGATCGTGGGCCTGCGGGTGCCGCCGGAAGTCGAGGTTGAAGGCTTGGATATTAATCTCCACGGAGAGACAGTCCATCACTGAATAGATAGGGCGCCAGCATCCGCTGGCGCCCTATTTCTTTGTGGTGCTGTTCTATTTTTGAACCCCCATCCGTCGCAGCTTGGGTTTGCTCCGCAAACACCTCGCTGCGACACCTTCCCCCTTCTTGGTGCTTCGCACCGAAGGGGGAAGGAAGCTGTCGGATGCTGAGGGTCGCCCGGCGGAATGCCGGGCTCGAGATATCTGGAACTGTCCGCACCTGGCCTCTATGGTCCGCGCATGTCGAATCTCCCTCGCATTGCCGCCCTCCCGCCGGGCCCATTCGCCCAGCTCGCTACGCTTTTGGGCGATACAAAACCCGGCAAGGATCCGATCAGCCTGTCGATCGGCGATCCCTCAGGTGCTGTACCCGAATTTGTAAAAGAGGCGCTGGCCAAAGGCGCCGCCGGGTTCGGCAACTATCCCGCCATCATCGGCACCCAGGATTGGCGTGAAGCAGCAGCGTCATGGCTCAATCGCCGCTTCGCCCTGAATGGCACGATCGACGCAGAGAAAAATCTTCTTCCCCTCAACGGCACGCGGGAAGGCCTGTTCTCGGTGCTGTTTCCGCTGATGCCAGAAAGCAAGGCCGGGGCGCGGCCCATCGTGGCGATGCCCAATCCCTTTTATCAATGCTATGCGGCGGCGGCGCTGAGCTCGGGCGCCGAGCCCTTGTATGTGGCGTCTCAAAAAGAAAACGGCTTCCTGCCGGATTTCGCGGCCCTGCCGGAAACGACGCTGCAAAGATTGGCGGCGGTCTATATCTGCTCGCCTTCAAATCCCGAAGGCGCGGTGGCGGACCGGAATTATTGGACGGCGCTGTTCGCCCTGGCGGACCGTTATGACTTCACCGTCTTGGCGGACGAATGCTATGCCGATATCTGGTTCGACCAGGAGCCGGTGTGCGCCCTGCCGTCGCGTCTGGCGCAGACGGGAAATTTCGCGCGGCTGCTCAGCTTCCACTCCCTCTCCAAACGCTCCGGCTTGCCCGGCTTGCGCTCGGGCATGGTGGCGGGCGATGCGAGCCTGATCGAAAAATTCCGCGCCTTCCGCAATGTCGCCGGGCCGACCGTGCCAACGCCGCTACTGGCAGCAAGCGCGGCCTGCTGGCGCGACGAGACCCATGTCATCGCCAACCGCGCCGCCTATCGCGAAAGACTGGATACGGCGGAACAGATTCTGGGCAACCGGATGACCCGGCCGGGCGGCGGATTCTTCCTCTGGCTGGATGTCGGCAATGGCGAGGATTTCGCCCTCAAAGCCTGGCGCGAACAGGGGGTCAGGCTGCTGCCCGGCGCCACCATGGGTAGGGAAATTTTCACTGGAAAAACCCAGTCAAACCCTGGCTTTTCCTATGTCCGGGTGGCGCTTGTTAACGACTTGTCAACCATTAAGACCGCACTCGAAAGACTGCGGGAAATTCTCTAGTCCCAGGGGCAGCGCACATGGCTCAGAGCAGGATGATCGGCGGCGTTTATCACCCACGCGCCAGGGGCGGCGTCATGAGCGACGCCCTGACCGATGCCAAGCATGCCATGAACCGCTTGATGCGCGTCCTGGCGATGCGCGGGGCGGGCCTGGCGTTGCTGCTGGCGGCGCTGGCGGCGCTGATCGCTCTTGTCAGCTACTCCGCCGATGATGCCAGCCTGAACAACGCCAATCTGCGCGACGCCAGCAACTGGCTGGGGCCGGTGGGTGCGGTGGCGGCGGATTTGCTGCTGCAGATCTTCGGCTGGGCGGCGCTGGCCTTCCTGGCGCCTTTGCTGGTCTGGGGCACGCGCGCCTTGCGCGGGCGCGGGGTCAAATATGCCATGTGGCGCTTGCTGGCCTGGCCGCTGGGGACTTTCACCCTGGCCGCTGGGCTCGGCCTGTTGCCTTCCTTGGCGGGCTTGCCCGCGGGCGCCGGCGGCATGATCGGCATCGCGGCCTCCGGCCTCAGCGCCCAGGCCGCACAGATGTGGCAGACACCGGCCCTGGCTTGGGCCGTACCGCTTTTCCTTTTGGTCATCGGCCTGCCGCTGGCTTTCCTGGCCACGGGCATGCGCCTTGCGCCCATCGCGCGCGGCATACGGAAAATCCCGGCAGGCAAGGTCTGGCTGATCGGCCTGATCAAAAAGCCCCATATCAGCTTCGGACGTCATGACGAAGAAGGCGATCACGAATATGAAGACGATGACGAAGGCGCCTATCATCTGGATGATGACGACGACTCTCCCGGATCGGTGCGGCCCGAACCCATCGCCGCCACCCGCTTGGCTCGCCGCCTGGCCGACCGCCAGGAAAATCGCGTGCGCCGCGACGCCCGTGTCGCCCAGGCCAGCAAACGCGCCGACAAGCAGCCGGCGCTTAATTTGGCGTCAGGCGACTACCAGTTGCCGGCGCTGGGATTGCTGACAGAAGCCCCGCCGGTCAAGAACACCCATACCTTGTCCGACGAAGCGCTGGAGGAAAATGCCCGCATGCTGGAAGCGGTGCTGACCGATTTCGGCGTCAAGGGCCGCATCACCGCCGTGCGACCCGGCCCGGTGGTGACCTTGTATGAATTCGAGCCCGCCGCCGGCGTGAAATCCAGCCGGGTTATCTCGCTGTCCGATGACGTGGCGCGCTCCATGAGCGCCGTGGCCGCGCGCATCGCCACCATTTCGGGCCGCAATGTGATCGGCATCGAGCTGCCCAACCAATTCCGCGAGACCGTTTATCTGCGCGAGATGTTCGCCAGCGGCGACTATGAAAAGGCCCGCGCGCCACTGACCTTGGCGCTGGGCAAAACCATCGGCGGCGAGCCGGTGATGGCGGATTTGGCCAAGATGCCCCACTTGCTGGTGGCGGGCACCACCGGTTCGGGCAAGTCGGTCGGCCTCAATACCATGATCCTGTCGCTGCTCTACCGCATGTCGCCGCAGCAATGCCGCCTGATCATGATCGATCCCAAGATGCTGGAATTGTCGGTCTATGACGGCATTCCCCATCTTCTCTCACCCGTGGTGACCGATCCCCGCAAGGCGATCGTGGCGCTGAAATGGGCGGTGCGGGAAATGGAAGACCGCTATCGCAAAATGTCCAAGATGGGCGTGCGCGGCGTGGAAGCCTTTAACGAGCGGGTACGCAAGGCCAAGGACAAGGGCGAGGTGCTCAAGCGCACGGTGCAGACCGGCTTCGACCGCGAAACCGGCAAGCCGGTCTATGAAGACGAGAATCTGGAATTCGAAGCCTTGCCCTATATCGTGGTGGTGGTGGACGAAGTCGCCGACCTGATGATGGTCTCGGGCAAGGAGATCGAGGGCGCGGTACAGCGCCTGGCCCAGATGGCGCGCGCCGCCGGCATCCATCTGATTGCCGCGACCCAGCGCCCGTCGGTGGACGTGATCACCGGCACCATCAAGGCCAATTTCCCCACCCGCATTTCCTTCCAGGTGACGAGCAAGATCGACAGCCGCACCATTTTGGGCGAACAGGGCGCCGAGCAGCTGCTGGGCCAGGGCGATATGCTCTATATGGCGGCGGGCGGGCGCATCAAGCGCATCCACGGTCCCTTTGTCTCCGACCATGAAGTCGAGGATGTGGTGCGTTTCCTGAAATCCCAGGGCGCGCCGGAATATCTCGACGCCGTTACCGAGGAGCCCGATGAAGAGAGCGATGATCCCTATGCCTTGCTGGGCGGGGGCAATCGCGAATCCGGCGACGATCTCTATGACAAGGCGCTGGCGGTTGTGGCGCGCGACAAGAAGGCCTCCACCTCCTACATCCAGCGCCGGTTGCAGATCGGCTACAACCGCGCCGCCAGCCTGATCGAGCGCATGGAGCAGGACGGCGTGGTCTCAAGCCCTAATCATAAGGGCGTGCGGGAAGTTCTGTTGCCCGATCAAGATCGCTGATCGCAGGAAACGGGAGCGGTTGATTCATTTCAAGACACCCGAAATCCCACCTTGGATGCGCACTCTAGAGCATAGCGGCTATAGAAATATCTTCAGTTTCGAGCTCGGAAACTACAATCTGTTCGGAACAGAAACGCTCTGCGGAGATTGGGACGGCGACCTTCTCATTGTCGCGCAAGATTTCGCCCCAGCATCCTTCATCCCGGCGCGTATTGATGCCAAGGATCCCTTCCCCTACCGCCATGAGCCTTCATTTCCAACTAACAAGTTTCTCGTTGATCTGCTTAAGAGATCGGACAGACCAGTTGCCATTTCTGGCGAAGGCCATCTTGAATGTGGCGCACTTTATGTAAGCGCTTCGTTTCTCCTGCGAGACGATGGAAAGGTGAGCGGTGCCCTGCCGGACTGGAAGCACGCTTCTCGTCACGCCTCCAAGGTTCTTTCCTTTGTAATTGAAAGGATGCCAAAACTAGAAAAAATCGCCTGCCTTGGTGAGCCTGCTTTCAATGCATTGGCAGAGATGGCGCGTTTCCATGGAACATGGCGACAAACGATAACTGCCGGCAACCCGTTCAATTTCGACGGAAAAAATGTATATGCGCACAGCCATACTGGATCGCTATGTCGACGAAACCGCTTGCCGCCCGGCTCAAGTTACGCCGATTGTATCAACACAATCCAAGCCGATTGGCGGCAAATGCTGCGCTAACAAAAAAAGCCCGGCCGAAATCGGCCGGGCTTCTCGTTTTTAGGGCTACCGCCCTTAGTTCGTCGCGAAGCAGTAGAACAGGCCCGCGCCGCCGGTGGCGACCAGGTCAGGCTGGCTGCACGAGCGCGACGTATGCGAGGCGTTCCACGACGTGAAGTGGCGGGCGGTGGCGTTGGGCGGACCCTTGCCGTCATGATGGCCTACCATGGCGGAGCCTTCGCCATTGCTCGTCCAATTCTTGCAGGTCGTGTCGAAGTTGCCCGTGGACAGATAGCGCCCGGACGAATCCGAACCCGTCAGAATGTCATGGGTGTTGGGCGTGTCGCCCGCGCCATTGACCAGCCCGCCCTTCTCGTTCACCAGCATCTCCTTGGTCAGCTTGGCGTTGTGAAGGTCATCGACATTGCGGGCGACGGTCGTGCCCTTGGCATTGACCCACGGCCCGCTGCCGATACGGTCGCGTGCATCCACAGCGCCTGCGCCCTGCACCGGCGTGACGCTGAGATAAGCGCGCCAGCTGGTCTTGGACGAACCGGCTGCCTTGGCCAAAGCGGCGCAATGGGCATCCGCGCCCGCCAAGCCGCCCAGATTGGCGCCGTCGCCCTTGCCCACGCTGGTGACGAAAAAGCTCATATTGTTGGCCGACTGCGCATGCACCGCCACACCACCGGCGACGCAGACCATGGCGCCGGCGAAAAGCAGAGAACTAACGAGTTTCATAAAGTCCCTCCCAGGAATTTTTGCGAGGCGTATCACCCCGTCCAAATATGGCTTAAAAAAGGCGTGCGCGCAGCAGCAGATGCCGTCCCACCTGTAAGCCCTTGGGAGATGAGAATCCGTCATAGTCCGGGCGTGGTTGGCGGTGTCGCCAACCCCCTGAGCCGGCGGCCGGAAATCAGACGGCTTCCAGCCACTCTTCCGCCACCGCGCGCGGGAAGGTGACGGTGACCCGGGTGCCGCGGCCACGCTGGCTGTCGATCACCATGTTGCCCTTGTGCAGATCCACCAGCGCCTTGGTCAGCGGCAGGCCAAGTCCGGTGCCCTCATAGCGGCGCTCCAGCCGGTTATCGACCTGGGCGAAGGGCTGCAGGGCGACTTCCACATCCTGCGGGTTCATCCCAATACCGGTATCGGCCACGGTCACCGCGACACCGTCCTGTGTCGTCTGGGCCGAAAGGCTGACCCGGCCGCCCTTTTCCGTGAACTTGATCGCATTGGACAACAGGTTGAGGAAAATCTGGCGCAGCTTGGCCATATCGCCCATCAGCGGCAGGGATTGATCCAGGCCCGTCACCGAGAATTCCAGCTCCGCCGCGGCGCATTGCTCGCGCACCATGGCGATACAGTCATCCAGAACATCGCGCATGTCGGTTTCGTGCACCGCCAGCACCATCTTGCCGGCCTCGCTCTTGGACAGGTCCAGCACATCGTTGATCACCGCCAGCAGATGGCGTCCGCTGCGCAGTATGTCGCGGGAATAATCGAGATAGCGCGCATTGCCGAGAGCGCCGAAAAGCTGGTGGGTAATGATTTCCGAAAAACCGATAATGGCGTTCAGCGGCGTGCGCAGTTCATGACTCATATTGGCCAGGAAGCGGGTCTTGGACGCATTGGCGGCTTCGGCCTCCGCCTTGGCGCGGCGCATGGACTCCTCGCGCTCCTTGATGACGGTGAAGTCCGACAGAAAGAAGATCGAACCGCCTTCCGAAGTGGCGCTTCCGGTCATGCGCAGCCAGCGGCCGTCCGCCAGCTCCAACTCGGCATGACCTGACGTCGTGATGTCTTCGCTGGGCGCCTGGGTGGGCTTGAGTTGGCTCTGGATCAGTTCCAGGGCGCGATCGAAACGGGTTCCCGGCATCAATTGGAACGCGATCGCCGGGAAAAAACCGCGCAGAGTGCTGTTGGACATCACGATCTTGCCGTCGGGCGCCACCAGCATCACGCCTTCGCGGCTGGTCTCCAGCGCGTCCACCAGGCGGTTTTCGGCGGAACGGCGCAGTTCCTTTTCCCGCGTCATCGCCTCGCGGATATTGTCCTGCATTACCGTCATGGAATTCAGCAGGGCGCCGGTCTCGTCCTTGCCGCCGGGCGGTATCGGGGTCTGCAGCTCGCCCTTGGCGATGCGGTCGGCAACCATGGCGGCGTCGCGCAAGGGCCGCACGATACGGCTGCGCAACAGAAAGGTCAGCCCTGCGGCCAGCAGCAAGGCGAAAAGGGTGATCGCGCCGCTGGCATACTTATAGTTGACGATATTGGTGACGGTCTTGCGGCGGCCGATAAAGCTGTGGGACGTGTTGAATTCGATCAGAAGGTCGAATTTCTCGTCGATCTGCTTTTCCAGCCTTTCCAGCTCCGCGATGTCGCCCCGCGTGCTGACCTCGCGCCAACGCTTCATCAAGGGGCGGATCTGGGCGATCATCCTCTGTTCGTCGGCTTCAAAACTGCGCTGGGCGGCAACCTCCAGGTCGTCATCGAAGGTAGACGCCAGCCCCGAAATCTCTTCGGCAATGGCGGCGCGGCCGGCCGGTGCGGCGTGTTCCAAGCGCAATTCCGCGAGCTGCATTTTCGTGAAGTCGTTTTGTGCGGCGCGGGCATAGTTGATCGCCATCAACGGACCGTCGAATGTCGTCACCGCGATATCGCCGGCGGCGGACAACACGCCATAGCCGGCCAAGCCCGTGAGGCCGATCATGGCGCTCATGGCGACAAAGGCGCCAAAAATCTTGGCGCCGATAGTATGTTTGGCCAATGCCATTCGGCGACCTGCAGACAGACGCTAACAGTTTGACCAAAAACGGTTTATGGCGGCTTAAGGAACTCGGGAGAGGGGTGGAGCGGCAGCGGCGCTATTTCACATGCACAATCAAGCGCATGGTGGGATGGATGTGACAGCGGACCTGGAAGGTGCCGGTGCGTGGAAAGCTTTGATTAATGACTTCCCCGGGCCCCTTCTCCTCGGAGTCGAACAAGCCGTTCACGTAAATCTGATGGATGAAGCCGTCCTCGTTGGTGAAAGTGAGGGCTTCATTGCGGGAAATGGTCACTTCGCCTGGCCGGAAGGCGCGGCCCTTCTGGGAGATGGTGCGGCTGTTGTCCTGGGCGCTCGCGGCCAAGGGCAAGACCAACAGAAGCGGCAGAAAATACTTCATTGCATGCTCCCGGAGGAGAGGATAACGCGATTCCCCCGTTCGGCCTAGTTCACCCGCACCACCAGCTTCATCTTGGGATGTATGTGGCAACGGACTTCAAAGGTGCCGGTCCTTGGAAATTTCTCGGTCAGAGTCTGTCCCGGCAGGCGCTCGTCGGAATCGAACAGGCCGTCGACATACATCTGATGGATGAATTCATCGGCATTGGTGAAGGTCAGGCTCTCCCCGCGCTTGATCGCAATTTCGGGAAGGCCGAAACGGCGGTTCTTCTGGACGATGGTATGGTTGCTCTGCGCCACGGCAACAACCGGCGCCAGCAACAGCAGGAGCAACAGAAGCTTTCTCATTTGCTCACGACCTGATGCTGCATCGGCGCCAGCCGCGCCAGGAAGCGGTTCTGGGTGGCGAAGGGCAGGCCGACCTTGTCCATCGCAGCCTGCAGGTCTTCCACCACCGCGTTGAAATTCGCATTGGTGAGGTGCAAGCCCTTGTGCGCGATGGTCATGTCATGACCCTTATACTGGCACGGGCCGCCGGCAACCTGGCAGAACTGAACCTTGAACTGGGCGCGCAGCCGGTCGATGTTGGATTCATTGAAAATCGCCTTGATGCGGTCGTCGGCGAGATAATTGTCCACCGAGGCATCGACGATGCGATCAATACCCACCTGCCCGCCCATATCGGCGAACAGCGTATCTTCAGCGCGCACCGGAACCGCGAACAGCATGAAAAGCGGGACGGATATTGCAAGCAATCGATTCATCGCAGGACTCCTTACAGGCCGGCTTGCAGGGAGAGATAGGCGCCCTGCTGGTTGTTGCGGATCACCAAATTGCCCAAATCGGCATAGGCGGCGGTAAGCGAAAGGTTTTTGTTGAAGAAATAGGCGGCGAAGATGTCCCAGGCGGCGCCCTCATGGGCGACACCGAGATTGCTGGGCTTGGTGCGCAGTTCGGCGCCGACCGCGAACCGGCGGCTGATCAGATAGGCGGCCGAACCCTCGAACTGGGTGGAATAGCCGTTATGCTTGTCGCCGCCGAAGCCCAAAATGCCGAATTGATTGGCCTTGGTTTCGCGCAAGGTGACATTGACCAACAGACTTTGCGCCAAAAACAGTTTGCTGGCGGCGACATAGTAATCGGTGCCGACGGTGCCCTTGCCGCCCACAGCCGCGATGACCGCGCCGCGATCATTTTCCTTATGCTGCAATCCGATGGAAATCTGCGGCAGCCAGCTGTTCTGATCATAGACCGCATCGCCCACCAGCTTGAGCTTGGCGCCGAAAATATTCTGATGAAAGGTGAAGCCGCGGCCCAGGCCCAAAGCGGCGCCGACATCCTGCGTGTCGAATTCCTGCCAGGCATAGGAGAGCTCCAGCCGGTCGAACAGGCCGACCGCGACACCGGCGCTCTGCAGGCTGTAATCGGGCAAAGGCAGGGCGGTGTAGTGGACATTGGCGCCGATGCCGTCACGGGTGCCATAGCCGGTGATCAGCGCCCAATTGGCCAAGCCGCCGCCACCCGCGCCCTCGACCTGGGATACGCCGCCAGTCGCCAGAAGCTTGCCGCCGTCGAACATGTCCCAAGCGGGCTGTGCGTGCGCGGACGAGATCAATCCGGCCATCACGACCACGACGGAAAACAGCAGGCGCATGGGGTGCTCCGGACGGTGACCCCGCCTAATTAGGGGGGGTGCCGTTAAAGTCCGCCTAAGAGGGGGCTAAAGCCATGAAATCCAGCAAGAAATCCAGCCCTGGACAGGGGATTGGGCATGGCCTATATCCCCCCACCTTCCGTGACGCGGGGTGGAGCAGCCCGTTCGGCGGCTGTCGCCGCCGAACCTCGTCAGGCTCATAACTGCCGCGAGGCTTGGTGAGCGAAGCGAACCTTAGCCGCAGCGGCACCCCCGCGAAGGCGGGGGCCCAGAAGCCGGTGGAACCGGACGGAGTAGTGAAGTACGGAGTAGTGCAGTAGAGAGTGCAATCGTGACGCGGGGTGGAGCAGCCCGGTAGCTCGTCAGGCTCATAACCTGAAGGCCGCAAGTTCAAATCTTGCCCCCGCAACCATCGCAAAAAGGCCGGTCCTCTGGACCGGCCTTTTTCATTTCATACTAGTGCTGCGTATCTTGGATGTAGTTGTTGGTGTCCTGCGCCACCTGGTTCATTTGCTGGCCGGCTTGATCCACCGCGTCGCCTGCCTGCTGCGCCGCCTCGCCGACCTGCTGCATCACATCGCCGGCTTGCTGCTGAAAATGATCGATTCCATCAGCGGCGTTTTCGCCTGCCTTCTCCATCACGTTCCGGGTCAAGCCGCGCAAAGCGCCCATCCAGCGCATGCTTTGGCCGGTATAGTCCTGCAGCAAATCGCGCAGCCATTCCTGCTGCACGCCGATCAGGCCGGGAATGCCCTGACAGTTTTGCAGTCTGTCCAACGCCGCGCCGTTGCGTTCCAGCCGCAGGCTCACAAAGCGCAGGCTTTCGTCCTTGGCGAAGAGGGTCATTTCTTCAACCAGGGCGCGGCCGCTTTGCGCGGTCTGCGCCAGGCTTTGACCGAGCTGTGAAACAGTTTGATCGTGCTCAGATGGGGTGTTCATTTTCGGCCTCCGAAAGTTTGTGCAGTGCGACAAAATTGTAAAAGCGCCCTGTCGAGGCCAAGTCTCACGTGGGCCCAAAAATTTTTTATGACGCCCTGATGGTGTCTTGCTGACAGTTTTAAGGGTTCCCGGTCCCTTTTTGGGCGGCCTGCAAAAACCTGGAAAATAGGGGTTTCCCCCTAGTTTGCCGCATTTCTGTGCACCGCTTTCCAACCCCATCAAATTCAATTGCGGCGGAGGGGCCCACGCCGCTATAACCCCGGCCCTCGAGGACGGTTTGTTTGAGTCTTCTGTCCTCTTGCGTCGAAGGGAGTGTGCATGGGAACCCAGGTCTCTGCCGACTATCGCCCGTCGGAAAACGAGCCCTTTATGAATGAGCGCCAGCGCGAATATTTCCGCCGCAAGCTCAATCTCTGGAAAGATGAAATCCTCAAGGAAAGCCGCGAGACCATCCAGAATCTCCAGGCCGAAACAGTGCCGCATGCCGATCTCGCCGACCGCGCCTCCACCGAGGCCGAGCGCCAGCTGGAGCTGCGCACCCGCGACCGCCAGCGCAAGCTGATCGCCAAGATCGACGCGGCGCTGCGCCGGATCGAGGACGGTTCCTATGGTTTTTGCGAGGAGACCGGCGAACCCATCTCCTTGAAGCGGCTGGATGCCCGTCCCATCGCCACCCTGTCGATCGAAGCGCAGGAACGCCATGAACGGCGCGAGAAAGTCTATCGCGACGACTGACGGACACTAGACATCGCGCCGTTCCATTTTTGGTTGCCGCGCGACGCGCGGCGGGGCGGCGCGAAAAAGTTTATCGCGACGATTAGGCCGCACGTCAGATTGTCAACAACAGCGCAATGCGTTCCAGCAATTCCCCCGGTTCGGGGATGCGCGTAAGGATTCCGCACAGGATCAGCTGACGGACCCGTTCAATGTCCTCAATCGCGATTCGCTCACGATAAAACACCCGGGCCGCCTCGCGGTCGCCGGTCGCCACGACGTCCCGCGCATCCAGATGCAAAGGACCAATCGCCGAGCGAATATCGTAGGTACTGAGCCACTGATCCGCAAACCGGCCCAGGGTTACATACTTCTGCCAGAAGGCCTCGAAGCCGCTGCAGGCATAGTGCAGGATGAATGCGCCCCGCGCACGTACGGCGCGCGTCTCACCATTCGGGTTGACGAATTTGTGCACGCCGCTTGGCCGCAAGCCCGGAGCGCTTAGCCGCACCGCGGACTTGCCGTTGCGATAAAAGTGAAACCTCTTGGACGGAATCTGGGGCGTATTCTCAAGCAGAGCGCGGCCATCATCCCCGACCGGCTCTGTTTCCAGCTCCGACGGAACCTTGAACAGGGTCACTTCGCGAAAGGCGTCGGCGATATCATCTCTCTCGGGCACACATTCAAAATTCTGGTAGCGGATCGTGTCGGCCGCCGATGCGTGACTTTCGGAGAAATGCCCCATTGCTGATTGCCGGGGCGTGAAAAACAGTTCATCGGCATCAATGTGCAGCAGCCAGTCGCACTGCTTTTGCCGCGCCCAATCCATCGCCAGCGCGGCATTGAAGACCTGACGCGCCATGACTTCACTATCCATGAATTCGCCGCCGGTGCGATATTCGGGCAGACCGGCCCAGAGCCGGCGCAGATGGCTGTCATGGGGAATTGCCGTGACCTTCGGATGCTGCGCGAAGCGTTCCAGCCCCGGGTCCAAAGGATCGTCGAAAAACAGAAACAGATGCGCGAAACCGTGGTGCAGATGATAGGCGACGAAGGAGTCCAACGTACCGCCGGCGTCGCGCAGCGTCGTTACGATCGCCACGCGGGGGGCGATCAAGGCAAGGCCGGGGCTAAGAGCGATCTCAACATGCGGAACAGTAGAGCCAAGCCCCTACACGCACAAGGTGCATGCCGGCGGCTTGGCTTTCTACGGTTGAACCCGCGGCGGCTTTACCAGGGCAGTACGATATCGAGCAGCTGCGAGCCATAGCGCGGCTGCTGCACATCGCTCACGGTACCTTGGCCGCCATAGGTGACGCGAGCTTCCGCGATCTGCGACAGGTTGACGGTATTGTCCTGGGTGATGTCCTCGCGGCGCACGATACCCGACAGGCGCAAGTCGCGCAGTTCGTTGTTCACCCGCACCTGCTGATGGCCGTCGATCACCAGATTGCCGTTGGGCAGAACCTGCGCGACCAGCGCCGCCAAGGTCATGCTGATGTTTTCGGCACGGGCGATCGAGCCGGTGCCGACATTGGAGTTGTCCGAACCCATCTTGACCAGGCTGGAGGGATCCATGCCGATGCCGGGCAGCACTTTCTCCAGGCCGAGCAGA
The DNA here is from genome assembly GCA_902825865.1 of uncultured Alphaproteobacteria bacterium. Classification (GTDB taxonomy): domain Bacteria; phylum Pseudomonadota; class Alphaproteobacteria; order Micropepsales; family Micropepsaceae; genus Rhizomicrobium. The sequence goes on along the minus strand of CADECX010000006.1, from coordinate 57,185 downwards.
TTGTCCAGGCTGGCATTTTCGGAATTGGTGCGGCTGCGCGACGTGCTGTTCTGCATCTTGGCGGTGTCGGTCACCGACACATTCACCGTGATCACATCGCCGACATGCATGGCGCGCGGATCATGGAAGAAACTCATCGCACCGGGCTGCCATAGCGAATTGTTGACATGGGTGATCGGCGCGGGACGGGGAATTGCCGCCACGATCTGCTGGCCGGCGGGATTTCCCACCGCCGCAAGCCTGGGGGCTTCGCCGATATTTTCAATCCGGTCTATCGCCGAGCAGGCCGACAAAGCGGTGCCGGTCAGGAGCAGGACGGAAATTTTCGAGAGCATATTACGCATGGCAGATCCTATCGCTTAACGGCGGGCAATTCTGTTGACGGGTGCATTGATCGGGCCGGTGGCGCGCACCGTGCCGGGCGCGACAATGGTTCCCGCGATCATGCGGTAAGAAATCGGGTTCTGGATGGTGACGGTGTCGCCGACGCCGCCTTCGCTCATGGCGCGGCCCATCGCCGTCAGTTCGACGCCGGGAGCGAGGAACTGCATGGTGACGGTCTGGCCCTTGGTGACGACAATGGGACGGCGCACATCGTCGGCGCGGAAGGGCTGGCCGGCGACAAGCATGCGGCGGGACTGCATGCCCTTGACCTCATCCATTTTGGTGGGCACGCCCGACATAAGGGCCGAACCGTCCACCGTGACGAAGGTAAGATCGCCTTCGTTGATGGTCTCGCCGCGGGCGATGTCGTGCGACGGCACCACAATGCGCACCGTGCCGGCGAAAGCCGAACCGCTCGCCAAGATCAGCGCCGGCAAGATCGCGAACAGACCGAGAGTGGCGAATATCTTACGCATCATCCTAGCTCCCCAACCGGGCGGCGGCCTGCAGCATCTGGTCGGCCGCCGAGATGACCTTGGAATTCATTTCATAGGCGCGCTGGGCGGTGATCAGCGAGGTGATCTCGTCCACCGAGTTGACGTTGGAGGTCTCCAGGAAGTTCTGCTGAATAGTGCCGTAGCCGGTCGAGCCGGGAACACCTGCCTGGGGCGAGCCTGAACCGGGGGTTTCCAGATAAAGATTGTTACCGATGGCATTCAGTCCGCCGTCGTTGGGAAACCGCGTCAGTTCCAACTGTCCCACCGTCTGGGGCGTGGCGCTGCCGGCCACCGTGGCGTTGACCTGGCCCTGATTGTTGATGGTCACGGAGATGGTGTTCTGCGGAATGGCGATGCCGGGCTGGATCACCAACCCGTCCTGCGTGACTAGCTGTCCCTGGGGGCTCAGCGAGAAATTGCCCGAGCGGGTATAGGCATCGGTGCCGTCGGCCTGCTGCACGCGGAAGAAGCCCGCGCCCTGAATGGCGACGTCATAGGGATTGCCGGTCGATTTGAGGTCGCCCTGGGTGGTGACGCGATAGACGGCGGCGGTGCGCACACCGGCGCCCAGCTGGATGCCGTTGGGGGCATAGGTGCCCTGATCCGAGGTCTGCGAGCCGGGGGTCTGGATGTTCTGATACAGCAGATCGGCGAATTCGGCCCGCTGCAGCTTGAAAGCCGTCGTGTTCATGTTCGCCAGATTGTTGGCGATCACTTCGACGTTGGTCTGCTGGGCCAACATGCCGGTCGAGGCGATGGAAAGGGCGCGCATGATCGTGTCTCCTTATGCGTTCGGCATACGACCAAGCTGATTGATCGCTTGGCGCATCATGTCTTCTTGGGATTTGCTCAGGCTGGCGGTCGCCTCATAGGCCCGCATCACCTCGATCATATGGCTGATCTCGATAATGGGCTGGACATTGGAGGCTTCCAATGTGCCTTGACGCACGGTTGCCGTGGTGGAAGTGGTCGCGGGCTGGGTGGTGGAATAGAGGTTGGCGCCGAGCTTGGTCATGGCGCTGGGATTGGGGAATTCCACCACCTTCAACTTGGCCAGCTGATTGCCGATGCCGTTGACGACGCTGGAAATCGTGCCGTCGGGCGCAATATTGATTTCGCCGTCATTGGGCGTGATCAGGATCGGGCCGCCGTCACCCTGGACTTGATGGCCCTGGCTGGTCACCAGATTGCCGTTATTGTCCAGCGAGAAATGGCCGTCGCGGGTGTAACGCAGGCCGGTTGGGGTCTGCACCGCGAAAAAGCCCTGGCCCACAATGGCGACATCATAAGTGGCGCCGGTTTGCTCGATATTGCCCTGACTGGAGTCACGCATGATGCCGGCGTCCTTGACGAAGCTGACCGGCTGCAAGCCGGTCTGGCCTTCGGCGGGCCGCATCATGGCGACGAATTCCTCGAATTTCGCGGCCTCGCGCTTGAAACCCGGCGTCGAGGCATTGGCGATATTGTTCGCGATCACGTCCATCGCCCGGTAAGAGGCGAGCTGATGCGAAAGACTAACAAGAAGTGAATTATCCATGGCCGGCGGATCCTTTCTGGTCCGACACGGGATGTTTTGCAGCCGCCGTGCCAGCGAATAGTGCCCGGATTCATTGGGTTTTCTGCGGGCCGAATTTCGCTATCGGAAAAACTTGCCGGGTCATTGCCGCCCGACCCGGCAATTTGAACCACTCCTTAACCACGTTTGCTTAGGTTGAGCCCGCAAAGAAATTGCGGAAGACCGTTCATGGCCAAGAAAGAGAAAGCGCCCGAAGCCGAAGCCGAAGGCGAAAAGCCGGAAGGCGAAGGCGCGGAAGCCGCGCCGAAGAAAGGTTTTCGTAAGTTTCTCACCAAGAAAATCCTAATGATCGCCGTTCCGGCCCTGGTTCTGGTGCTGGGTGGCGGCGGCGCGGGCGCCTATTTCTTCCTCTTCAAGTCGGCCGAAACCCACGAGGCCAAGCATGAAGAAGAAGTGCCGCTGACCCCGCCCAAAGTCGCTTTCAGCGACATGCAGGACATTCTGGTCAATATTCAGAGCAGCGACGGCACCCCCGCCTATCTCAAGCTGGGCGTCTCGCTGGAACTGGAAGACGAAGAGCAAAAGGCGGCGCTGGAACCCCTGATGCCGCGCATCACCGATCAATTCCAGGCTTACTTGCGCGAACTTCGGCTCGACGATCTCAAGGGTTCGGCCGGCGTGTTGCGCCTGAAGGAAGAGCTGCTGCGCCGCGTCAATGTGGCGGCCGCACCTTATAAAGTGCGCGACGTGCTGCTCAAGGAAATGATCATTCAGTAGGCGTAATTGCTCAAGTGACGGCAGAGATTCAGGAATAAAGCGCAATGGCTGACGAAATCCCCCCGACCGACGAAGCCGCTCCCGATGCGGCGGCGGCCCCTGAGACGCCGCCCGAGGGCGCCGCAGGCGCGGACCGGGTCTTGAATCAGGAAGAAATCGATTCCCTGTTGGGTTTCGACGGCAATACCGACCAGGTTCAGGACAAGTCGGGCGTTCGCGCCATCATCAATTCGGCCCTCGTGTCTTACGAACGCCTGCCGATGCTGGAAATCGTCTTTGATCGCCTGGTGCGGTTGATGACCACCAGCTTGCGCAATTTCACCAGCGACAATGTCGAAGTCAGCCTGGATTCGATCACCTCGATCCGCTTTGGCGACTATCTCAATTCCATTCCCTTGCCCGCGATCCTGGCGGTATTCCACGCCACCGAGCTCGACAATTACGGGCTTTTCACGGTCGACTCCAATCTCATTTACTCCATTGTGGACGTGCTTTTGGGCGGCCGCCGCGGTTCCTCGGCGATGCGCATCGAGGGCCGCCCCTACACCACCATTGAGCGCACCCTGGTTCAGCGCATGATCGAAGTGATCCTGCAGGACATGTGCGCCGCCTTCGAACCCCTGGCGCCGGTCAATTTCAGCCTGGACCGCCTGGAGACAAATCCGCGCTTCGCGGCCATCGCCCGCCCCGCCAATGCCGCCATTCTGGTCAAGCTGCGCATCGACATGGAAGACCGTGGCGGACGCACCGAATTGCTGCTGCCCTACGCCACTTTGGAGCCGATCCGCAAGCTCTTGCTGCAGCAGTTCATGGGCGAAAAATTCGGCCGCGACTCGATCTGGGAAAGCCATCTGGCGACCGAATTGTGGTCCACCAAGATCGATATCGAAGCCATCCTGGACGAACAGACCATGCCCCTGAACCAGGTGATGAACCTGGAAGTCGGCCAGACCATGATGCTGAACGCCGGTCCCGACTCCAAGATCGAACTGCGCTGCCGGGGCGTGCCGCTTTTGACCGGCCGCATGGGCCGCGTCGGCTCCTCGGTCGCCGTCCGCGTCGATGACGCCATCGAACGCACGGATGCATCGCGTCACCTGTAATTTCATTTTTTCGAAGAGAGATACAACCGTGACCATTCCTGCTTCTCTGACCTTCTATATGGAACTGGGCCTGGAAATTTTGCTGGCCCTGACCTTGTGTTACTGCGTGATCCTAGAGCGGCGGCTGGCCGCCGTGCGCAAGGGCCAAGAAGGCCTGTCGCGCACCATCGGCGAACTCAATATGGCGATTTCGGGCGCCGGCGCCTCGCTGCGGGCGCTGAAGGCGGCGGCGGGCGAAGCCGCCCAGACCCTGGACGAGCGGCTGAAGCGGGCCCGCCTGCATATCGACGAGCTCTCGGTTCTCACCGCGTCGGGCGAACGCATCGCCCAACGCATGGAAAGCGCGGCGGAAGCACCCCGCATCGCCAAGGAAATTCCCGACATGCCGCTTCCTTCCACCTCCATCATGAGCCGTTTGGGACGGCACGTTTCATGAACACGTCCAAGAGAAGCCGTTTGACCCGTTTGCTGCCCAGCGTTGTCGCGCTTGGCGCGGTGGTGTTTGCGCTCAGGACCACCGATCTGGTGCGCACGGCCTATGCCGAGGCGGGCGGTCATCAGACCGCGGCCCTGACCAAGGACCCGGTTCCTTCCAACAAGGACTATGCCGGCGGCGAGGACGATCAAGTCGCCAGCGCCAGCGAAGTCGATGTCGTCAACAGCCTTTCCAAGCGCCGCCGCGAATTGGATGCGCGCGATTCCCAGCTCGCCATCCAGGCCAATATGATCACCGCCGCCGAAGCGCGGGTCGATTCCAAGATCGCCCAGCTCAAGCAATTGCAGGCCCAGATCAACGCTCTGCTGGTGCAGCATGACGATGCCCAGAAGGCCCAGATCGCCTCGCTGGTGAAGACCTACTCCACCATGAAGCCCAAGGACGCGGCCCGCATCTTCAACAGCCTGCCGGAGTCCGTGCTGGTGCCGGTGGCGCATGACATGAAGTCGGATGTGCTGGCGCTGGTGATGGCCAATATGAATTCCGACAGCGCCAAGGATTTGACGATGAGGCTGGCCAACAAGCTGGCCTTGCCTGAGACCGCCAATGCGCTGGTGCCCCCCGTTGCCGCCGCGCCCGCGGCCCAAGCCGCTGCCGCGGCTCCGGCCGCTCCTGCCGCAGCCGCGCCGGTCGCCAAAGCCCCGGCTGCCACAGCAGAAACTCAAGTTCCTCCAAAGGGTTAGTAAGAAATAGGGGTCCGGTCCCTGGAGCGGCGATTACGCTTAACCACAGGTTAACACCGCCCCGCCACTATGAAGTCTGAAGGGGCTGTTTCTTGACGCCGATCCGCACCATTCCCAGCTTGGTCATCGCCCTGACCCTTTGTGTCAGCGCGCCGGCTTGGGCCGCCGACAGTGTGAGCGGCGCGATGCAGGACGGTTACGGCCGCCTTTCCTTCAACACCGCATCCAAGATCAGCGCCACCACCACCGGCGGCGTATTGGCCATCGCCTTCGACACCAAGACCACGCTTGCGCCCGCCGCCATCACCAGCGCGATGCCGCGCTTCATCACCGGTGGCCGCGCCGATGCCGACGGCAAAACCTTGCGCTTCACCCTCACGCAACCGGTCAAGCTGCATGTCAGCCAGATCGGCGAACGCGCCGTGGTGGACATTGCCGATGCCAATTTCACCGGCACGATGCCGGACCTGGTTACGCCGCCCAAGCCTGTCGCCAAGCCGGTGGATATCGCCAGCCTGCCGGAGATCAAGCTGCGCACCGGCACCTACGAAAAGTACACCCGCCTGGTGTTCGACTGGCCCAAGGATGTTTCCTATCAGGTCTATCCCGGCGCTGGAAAAATGACGATGCGGTTCGGCGCACCGGCGCGGATCGATGTTTCGGCCCTGGCGCGCTTCGCGCCGCCCTGGGTGAAGAATGCGTCCTGGCGCATCGACGGCAACTCCACGGTGGTGGAATTCGAGACCGATTCCGATTCCGGTTATCACGATTTCAAGGACGGCAGCCATGTCGCCATCGACATTCTGGCGCCCAAGACGGACGCCGCAGCCTATGCGCCGCCCGGCCTCGGCAAGCCGACCGTCACCAAGATCGCCAAGGGCGCGAGCAGCGCCCAGGCGCAAGCCATCGCGCAAACCGCTGCCAAGCTGGCCGGGGACCCGCACAAAAGCGAGACCAAACCCGCCGAGGTAAAGGCGGAAGCAAAGCCCGAAGCCAAACCCGAAGCCAAGGTCGCGGAAAACAAGACGCCGCCCGCCGCAGCTGAGCCGGCGCATGCCGAAGCGCCTGTCGAAAACATTCCGGTCGCCGACGGCAAGCGCACGCGCGACGGCGTGATGATCACCTTCAAGGGCGCGGGCGGCCGCGCCAGCGCGGTGTTCGTGCGCGGCCTCACCGCCTGGGTGGTGCTGGAAAACGCGCCCAACTTTGACGCCCGCAATCTCAAGGCCTCCTTGGGCGATTTCGCCGCCGGCATTGAAGCGATTTCCAGCAATGGTCTGGGCATTCTGCGGATCACCTTGAAGGCTCCCGCCGAGATCGCGGCACGCGGGCTTGGCCCCAATTTGGAGGTGGAGATCGCTTCCAGCGTCGCCCCGCCCCCGGTGGTGATCGGCTTTGCCCGCAATCAATCCGATCCCAAGCGCGCTTCGCTTTCCACCCTGCTTCCCGCCGCCGATCATGCCTTCAAGCTGATGGATCCGGCCGGCGGCGATCTTCTGACCGTCATTCCCGCCCAGCCGGGACGCGGCGTGCCCAAGATGCGCAGCTTCGCCGACTTCGCCGCCTTGCCGTCCGCCAGCGGCTTGGTGATCACCCCTTATGCCGACGACCTGCAAGTCACTGTCGATACCGCGCGCGTTTCGATCTCGCGTCCGTCGGGCCTGTCGCTGACCCCGCCGCAAATGCCGGTGGCGCAGACGCCCTCGGCCCTGGCGCGTTCCGGCGACGGTCCCTCCTATATGGATTTCGCCAAGTGGGGCGAGGCAAGCGGCGGCAGTTTTCTGGCCACCGAACGCAAGCTCGCCCAAGCGGTGGCGCGCGCCGAACGGCAAAAATCCGGCGCCGCGCGCCTGACCCTGGCGCGCTTTTATCTCGCCAACGGTTATGCCGCGGAAAGCCTGGGCATGCTCAACCTGCTGCAAGCCCATGATCCGGGCCTTGCGGGCGATGCCCAACTGGTCACCATGCGCGCGGTGGCCGAATATATGATGGGCCGCAACCGCGACGCCCGCAACAATCTGGCGGGTTCAGGCTTTGACTCCGACCGTCATGCCGCTTTCTGGCGCGGGCTGATCGAGGCCAAGACCGAGGATTGGAAAAACGCACACGCCCATCTGGAGCAGGCCGGTCCGGTGATGGGGCGCTATCCCGCTTACTGGCAAGCGGCCGCGACCATCGCCGATGCCGAAGCCGCACTGGGCCTTGGCCGTCTTGATCTTGCCGATTCCGCGCTCAATCGCATGCCCAAGGAGCTTGATCCCAAACAGGCGCTGGCCGTGGAACTGGCGCAAGCGCGTCTGCTCGCGGGGCAAAATCGTTATGCCGCCGCCACCAAGCACTTCATCGCGGTGGAGAAGGGCGGCGACGAAAGACTGGCTTCGCAGGCGATTTTCCATCACACCGTCGCGGCTTTGAATGCCAGCGCCGTCACCGCGCCGCAAGCCATCGAGCAGCTGGAAAGACTGCGTTTCCGCTGGCGCGGCGATGGGTTGGAGCTCAAGACCCTGCGCAAGCTGGCTTCGCTCTATTTCGGCCATGGCCAGTGGCGCCAAGGCCTGAAGACCTTGCGGGTCGCGACTCAAAGTTTCCAGGGCGAGGACCCGGCACGGGTGGCGCAGGACGATATGCGCGGCGCCTTCGTCAACCTCTTCCTCAAGGGCGGCGCCGACAAGATGAAGCCGGTGGATGCGCTGGCGCTGTTCTACGACAATCTCGACCTCACCCCGATCGGGCCGGACGGCGATGAAATGATCCGCCGCATGTCCGACCGGCTGGTGGCGGTGGACCTGCTCGGACCGGCCGCCAATCTGTTGGCCTATCAGGTCGACAAGCGCTTGGACGGCATCGCCAAGGCGCAGGTCGCGACCAAGCTGGCCGCCGTTTATCTGATGGACCACAAGGCCGACAAGGCGGTGGCGACCATCCGCGATTCCCAGATCACCGGCCTGCCGGCTGAAGAGATGCATGAGCGGATGCTGCTGCAGGCCCGCGCTTTCGCCGCGCTCAAGCAATGGGACAATGCGCTGGACCTGATCGCGGTCGATCAGGCCGACGACACCAAGCG
>CADECX010000006.1:38633-48565 GCA_902825865.1 uncultured Alphaproteobacteria bacterium | reverse complement strand
AATGGGACAATGCGCTGGACCTGATCGCGGTCGATCAGGCCGACGACACCAAGCGCCTGCGGGCCGATATTTATTGGGAAAGCGGCAACTGGGCGGTGGCGGGCCAGAAGTCCGAGGAATTGCTGCAAGGCCGCTGGACCGATCCGGTGCCGCTGAGCATCAGCGAACGCGGCCTGTTGCTGCGCACCGCCGTGGCCTATTCTCTGGCCAATGACGAGGCCGCCCTGGGGCGGTTGCGCGCCAATTTCGGCGTCAAAATGAAAGGCACACCCGACGGCAATCTGTTCGCGGTGCTGTCGGCGGATATCGACCAGCATGGTCTGGCCTTCCGCGACGCCGCCGCCAGAATCGCCTCGGTCGACACGCTGGAAGCCTTCATGAAGGACTTCGGCAAGCGCAAGTCGGACGCCAAGAGCTAAAGCTTCTGCTCTTTAAGCCATTCCAGCGCCCGCGCAGCCAATTGCTCCCATCCCGGCTCGCCGATCAGCCAATGCCCCATGCCGTCCAGCACTTCGGCCGTGGCGCGGCCCTGATAGAGCGCGGCGATCCGCGCCACGGTTGAGGGCGGGTTGATGCGATCCTCACTGCCGGTGAGAAACAGAAGCGGCGCCGTCACCGCATCGGCATCCACCGCGCTGGCCTGGTGGAAATCGATCCCCCAATTCATGATCTCGAACGTGGCGCGGCCTGATTCCGGCACAAAGTGGCCGAACACTTCATCGCGCATATGGCGCGGCAGCTTGTCCAGCGAATGCGCCAGCGCCACATCGCGGCTGGGCTCCAGCACCTGATTCCAATAGCCCGGTTGCAGATGCATCGCCTGGGCGGCGCCGATCTCGAACACAGTGGTGGGCGGCACGCCCCAGGGCGCCGAAGGCGCGAGCAAGATCAGTGCGCGCACCTCAAGACGTGCCGCCAGCATCTGCGCCAACAGGCCGCCCATGGAATGCCCCACCAGAATGGGCGCCTCGCCCAACTCTTGGATTTCATGCTCCAGATCATCGGCGTAATCATTCAGGCCGGTGGTGGCCAGTGCGGCGGGCGGCCGCTTGCCGTCATGAAAACGCAAAGCGGGCGCGGCGACGGAATAACCGGCGGCCTCGAACTTTTCCTGCAAGCCTTGCAGCGACCAGGGCCCGCAAAACGCGCCATGGATCATCAGAACTGGCGGTAAAGCGCGCGCCTGCGTCATCCCAAATTCCTGAAAGCGGCGATCACCGCTTTATAGGTGTCGCGCTTGAAGGGCACGATCAGATCCGGCAGCGCCTCCAGGCTCACCCATTGAAAGGCGGAAAATTCCGGCTCATGCGACGTCAAATCGATGTCGCCGTCTTGGCCGGTAAAGCGCAAGGCGAACCATTTCTGGCGCTGGCCTTTGTATTTGCCCTTGAACGCCACACCCACCAGATGCTCCGGCAGGTCATAGGTCACCCAATCTTCCATTTCCGCGATGATCTCGGCTTTGTCGGTGCCGACTTCTTCCAGAAGTTCGCGCCGCGCCGCCTGCTCCGGCGTTTCGCCCTTGTCGATGCCGCCCTGCGGCATCTGCCAGCCTTCGACCGTCTGGTCGATACGCTTGCCGACGAAGACATTGCCGTCCTGGTTGAACAGCATGATGCCGACGCAAGGCCGGTAGGGCAGATTGGAAGAAGACATGAGACGGTGATTACTTCTTTGCGGGTTCAACGACTATCGCTGAAACGGGCACCAGAACAAAGCCTCGCGCCTGCAATCCTTTCGCCCAGGCCGCGATGCGCGCGACACTGACCGGATACAGGAAGGCCGAACCCACGGCGCTGCCATTGGCGCGGGCCTGGGTTTCGAGTTCCGACAGGCGCCGGTCGATTTCCGCCGGGTTTTGAACCGTGTCCAGCGCAGCGCCGCCTTGCGCCGCGGCGATACCGACCTGACCGGCCACCATCGGCACCACCGACTGGCTGGCCGCGCCATTGTCGAAGAAATAGAGGCCGCGCCGGTTGAGATATGTCAGGACCGGCGTCAGCGCCGCGCTGTCGGTCAGGAACCGCTGACCCAACAGATTGGTCACTCCGGCATAACCGGTGAACCGCGTCATCGCCCAACTCATACGCTGGATATTGGCTTCCTCTTCCTGGCCCGAGCGCAGGGTGTTGGGGCCGGGGTCGCTTTCCGGAAAATCGGACGGCTCCATGGGAATCTGCAAAACCACTTCATGGCCGCGTTCGCGCGCCTGCGCCGCCCATTGGCCGACATCCTCGGCATAGGGCGTGAAGCCCAAGGTGACGGCGGCGGGCAGACTGTCCAATGCGGCCTTGGTCATGATCGGCGAACGGCCCAGTCCGTTGACCAGGATGGCGATCTTGAACTTGGCGGCGGTGGATGCGGGCGCGGCATAGACAGTCATGGGTTTGCGGCCATCATCGGCGATGCGCGGCAAGGGACCATACTTGCTGTTTTCGATCAGGGCCGGGTCTGCCACCAGCACCCGGCCGGCAAAGACCGGTCCGGTAATGGGGCCACTGGAGGACTCGTCCGCAGCGCTCGCAGCCACAGCGGCTTTCGGCGTGGCGCCGCCGATCTCGCCCAGCTCCAGACTGGCCGAAGCCGAGCCTGAGGGATGGCCCAATACGGTTATGGCAAGCGCACCGGCCGCCAGCAGGCAAGCGGTAAAAGAACACGCGAAGGCCAGGGTGCGCCCAGACTTGGACGCAGGCATGCCTTCTGCGGTATCGGCAGCAACGGTCATCCCTCCATTAAGGATTGGGATGGTTACCCTTAAGTTAATGACCCCCTCCGGTTGCAGCTTCCTCTCGGCTTGCTACGCTTCGCCTCGATCGCTGAAACCACCTCCCCCTTGCCGTGCTGCGCACGAAGGGGGAGGTAAGTCTGAGAAATTGTCCGGGAGACTTACCGGCCGGCCTGGGTGCCCGCCCGTGCGGGGTCCTTGGCGTCCAGCGCGGCCACCGACGGGGTGATGGACGCAGCCGCCACCGTCATCTTGCCGTGCAGCAGATCCAGCGCATAGGAAAGCTGGAAATCGTCATACTTCTGGCCGGGAGCAGGCTTTATCACCGGCGCGGTGACCTTCTTGGCGGGCCCGGACTCGCCGGTCAGATGTCCGCGCAGATCCGCTTCCGAGGGCCGCGCCAGCTTGGGCGTATTGGCCTCGTCGCCCTGCGCCACCTGGATATCGGGAACGATGCCCTGCGCCTGGATCGAGTGCCCCGACGGGGTGTAGTAGCGCGCCGTGGTCAGACGCAGCGCGCCGCGGCCCTCGCCCAGCGGGATGATGGTCTGGACCGAGCCTTTGCCGAAGCTGGTCAGGCCGATCACGGTGGCGCGCTTGTGATCCTGCAGCGCGCCGGAAACGATTTCGGACGCCGATGCGGTGCCGCCATTGATCAGGATGACGATCGGCTTGCCGTCGGTGATGTCGCCGGGCTTGGCGTCATAGCGCAGTGTGTCTTCGGCATGGCGGCCGCGGGTGGAGACGATCTCGCCCGAACCCAGGAAATCATCCGACACCTGGATCGCTTGATCCAGCAAGCCGCCGGGATTGTTGCGCATGTCCAGCACATAACCCTTGATGCCGGGACCGATCTGTTTCTTGAGATCGCGCACGGCGCGTTCCAGACCGTCGGCGGTTTGCTCGTTGAAGCCGGGCAGCCGGACATAGCCGATATCGCCTTCGCGGCGATGGCTGGCGGTGTCCACCGACACGATGGCGCGAACCAAAGTCACGTCGAACGGCTTCTTCTCGCCTTCGCGCAGGATGGTGAGGGTGATCTTGCTGCCGGCCGGTCCGCGCATCTTGTCGATGGCTTCGTTCAATTGCAGCCCGGCGATGGAGGTGCCGTCGATGCCGGCAATGCGGTCGCCGGTCTTGATGCCGGCGCGCGAGGCGGGCGTACCGTCGATCGGCGAGATCACCTTGATCAGCCCGTCTTCCTGGGTGACTTCGATGCCGATGCCGCCGAACTGGCCCTTGGTGGTGATCTGCATGTCGCCATACATCTTGGCGTCCATGTAGCTGGAATGGGGATCGAGGTTGGACACCATGCCCTGGATGGCGGCGTCGATCAGCTCGCTGTCCTTGACGGGGCGCACATAATTGGCGCGAACGCGTTCGAAGGCATTGCTGAACAGATCAAGCTGGCCGTAGGCGCTGGCGTCGTTGGCGCCCTTGGCTTCCGGCAGCGCGAACATCGCCGCCCCAAAGCCGCCGACCAGGCCCAAACCAATCAGTGCAAATTTCTTCATGTGCCATTCGCCTTTCCAGGACGCAAATTCAGCTTCAACCAAGGCGCGGGAGACTGACCGTGTCCACCGTGGCGCAGTTCAAAATAAAGCCGATCTTCGGCCGGGTCGGGCGACATGGTTCCCACCGGTTCGCCAGCCAGCAATTGATCGTTCGACTTGACTGTCACGCGACCCAGTCCCGCCAAGACCACATCGTACCCAGTGGTTATCTCCAGGATCAAGACTTGACCGGTCTTATGGTAAGGGCCGGCGTAAAGGACTTTGCCGTCGGCCGGGGCGATCACCTGGGCCCCCGGTTGGGTCACATAGGACAGGCCGGAGCTGCTGTTTTCCTGGGTTCCAACCACCGGTTCCAGCAAGGAGTTTCGCGCCAAGCCCCCCAGGGAACCCGATTTTTCGGCGGTAACGATCACGACATTCTGGGCGGCGCCTTGCCCGGCCTTCTCCCGGAGAGCCTTAACGCGGGCCAGCAGCACCTGGAAGTCGGCCGCCTGGCGGGCAACCTTTTCCAACTCGCTTTTGAGGGTTCCATAGGATTGCGCCGCTGTCTCGGCTTCTTTTTCCTTTTGCGACAGAAGCACGTCCAATTCGTTGCGCGCGACGGTCAAGCGCTGCGCCGCATCGGCGGCCTGGGCCTGTTGCTGTTCCAATTCCAGGCGGGTGCGCTTCAAGGCTTCGATCCGGCGGGACAGGCGTGCCGCCCTTGCATAAACCGGCGGCAGCGATGCGCCGATCAGCATCGAACCGCGCACCGCGCCCAGCGCATCGTCGGGATGCATCGCCAAGGCCGGCGGCATGTCGTGCTGCAGTCTTTCCAAAATGCCCAGCAGCTTGGTGATCGCCACCCGGTCGTTGGCGAAGCCGGCGCTGAGGCGCTTATTCTCCTCCGTCAAGCGAAGGATCTGGGCATCGGCATCGACTTTGCGCCGTTCCAGAATTTCGATGCGCGCGGCGGTCTCGATCAGTTTCTTGCGCAAGCTTGCCGCCTCGGCGGCCAGGCTCTCGCTTTTTTCCTTGGCGGACGCCAGTTGCGGCTTTCCCTGATTCAATTCCGAGGAAAGGCTTTTGAGTTGCTGCGAACTGGAAGGCAGATTGGCCAGCGCCTTGCCCGGCAAGGCCTGGCTGAGATCGATTGCCGGCTCCGGTGTTCCCGCCGGAGCGGGACGCGGCGTGGGCCGTATCGAGATATCGACGCGCTTGTATTTCTGGGCCGCCGCCGGCAGGCCGACAAGCAAGGGGGCCAGCACCAAGGTCAGCAGGAGCGCGCCGCTTTTTCTCACGTGCCTCTCACCAACAGGGAATGGCCGGTCATCAGCGCGGGCTTCTCCAGCCCCATCAGGTCCAGCATGGTGGGCGCGACATCGGCCAGCCGGCCGTTGTCCACCCCTACCCCGGCGGGTCCGCCGAATAGCACCACCGGCACATCCAGGGTGGTGTGCGCGGTATGAGGCTCGCGGGTCACAGGGTCCTGCATCATTTCTATATTGCCGTGATCGGCTGTCAAAAGCATTAACCCGCCGGCCTTTTCCAGCGCCGCGCGCAAACGCCCCAGACATTCGTCGATCGTGTCCACCGCCTTGATCGCCGCCGCCATGATCCCGGTATGCCCGACCATATCGGGGTTGGCGTAATTGCAGACGATCAGATCGTACTTGCCCGAAGCGATGGCCTCTTCCAGCTTTTCGGTGACCTGATAGGCACTCATCTCCGGTCTATGGTCATAGGTCGCGACCTTGGGGCTGGGCACCAGAATCCGGTCCTCGCCCGGGAATTGGTCCTCGCGGCCGCCATTCAGGAAAAAAGTGACATGGGCGTATTTTTCCGTCTCCGCGATCCTCAGCTGCTTCATGTGAAGGGCCGCGATCACTTCGCCCAAAGTCTCGCGCACATCCTCCGGCGGAAACACCGAGGCCATCAGGGGCTTGAGGGCATCGGAATATTCCGTCAGCCCGGCGGCGGCGGCGAACCGCGCCACGCGGCCCCGGGCAAAGCCGTCAAAACCTTGGTCGAGCAAAGCGGCGGAAATCTCCCGCGCCCGGTCGGCGCGGAAATTGGCGAACAGCAATGTGTCGCCATCCTCCACACCGGCATAGTCGCCCAGGATGCAAGGCAGCACGAACTCATCGGTGACGTCGCTGGCATAGGACGCTTCCAGCGCCGCGGCGGCATCGTCAAAGCGGCGGCCCGAAGCATCGACGATCGCATTGTAGGCCTTCTCGACCCGGTCCCAGCGCTTGTCGCGGTCCATCGCATAGTAGCGGCCCGACAAAGTGGCCAGACGCACGCCCGGCAGGCCATGAATGTCCTTGAGGAATTTCTCGACGAACGCCCCGGCGCTTTTGGGCGGGGTGTCGCGGCCGTCGAGAAAGCCATGCACAAACACCGGCACGCCGGCATCGCTGATAATCCTGACCAGGGCGGCGATGTGATCTTGATGCGAATGCACCCCGCCCGGCGACAGCAATCCCATCACATGCACGGCGCGCTGGCCGCTGCGGGCTTTGTCGATCAGCGACAGCAGCACGGGCCGGCGCGCCAGCGAGCCGTCCTCGACGGCGACATCGATGCGCGGCAAGTCCTGGGCGACCACGCGGCCTGCCCCGATATTCATATGGCCGACTTCGGAATTGCCCATCTGGCCCTTGGGCAACCCCACCGCCCGGCCCGAAGTCTCAAGCAGCGCATGGGGACATTCCGCCAAAAGCCGCGTGTAATTGGGCGTGGCCGCGGCGGCGATGGCATTGTCGGCGGCGGAATCGGGCCGCCAGCCCCAGCCATCCAGGATGCAAAGCAGAGCGGGGCGCGGCGGCATATCGGAATCCTGTACGAAGCGGGTTCAAAATAGGAATCCGCAAGCGATATGTCTATCTGCTTAGCGAAATACCGGCCCCGCCACCCATATGACGAGCGATTTGCGAACGCCCGATTGAATGGGCATCACGCGGTGCAGGACATAGGAGGGGAAGGCAATCAGAGTTCCTCGTGCCCGGTCCGCGAAACAGGTGCCGTTGCCGGCCTCCAGCACCAGATCGCAGCCCGTATAGGCGGCGGGATCGCTCAGTTGCAGGCTCATGGAGATCTTGCGCGGCTCCACATCATTGCCGCCTAGATCGACATGCCAATCGTAATGGCCGCCCTCCGCGCCGTCATACACGGTGTATTGCAACGCTTCCGATATGCCGTACAGGTCGAAGGAATAAAATTCCGCGTTCAAATGAAGGATCGCTTCTTCCAGCCGCGCATGAAGCCACTGCGTATCGGGATTGAGCGTCATCCACGCCACGCGGGTAATGCGCTGGTGTTCGGCCGCGACTCCGCGCCCCGCAAGTTCCGCCCGCATCGGCATCAGGCTATCGCCATAGGCCTCGATGACATCCAGCTCCTTGGGCGTAAACAGGTCCTTCCAGACCACAACGGGTCCGCCGACATTCCGCGGCTGGGATTTAAACTTGGCCATGGCATATCACCGGAATTGGGGGCCCGTGGTCCAGGCCACGATCGACTTGCGCGTACCCTTGGTACAGGGCGTCACGCGATGCAGAACATAAGACGGAAAGGCAATCACCGTGCCGCGGTCGCGCGGCGCTTTCTCGATCTTGTTACCGGCCTGTAATTCCAGGTCGCAGCCTTCATACTGCGCCGGATCGCTGATCTGCACCGAAAAGGAAAGCTTGCGCCGCGTGCGCAAGACACCTTGATCGACATGCCAATCATAATAGCCGCCCTCGGCGCCGTGATAGACGGTATACTGCAGATTCTCGGAAAAGCCGCTGAGAGCGAATTGATAGACCCGGTCATTGAGCGCCCGGGCCACGCCTTGGATGCGGTCATAGATCCATTTGGATTCCGCCGACGGCTCCATCCAGGCGGTCTGGGTGACACGGATATCGCCGCGCACCTGGGAGCCGTCCGAGGCATCGGCGGCTATGGTGGCCTGATCCACCGTCAGCCGGTCGCCATAGGCCTCAATCCGATCCAGTTCATCCGGCGAAAAGGCGTTCGCCCAGATGGCGAAGGTCGAGGTGGGATGAAAATCCATTTCCGACATGAAGACCGCGCCCAAAAACGATGCGGAAAATAGGGCCTGATCCGGTCCGGGAGCAAGTTTTCGCGCAGGACCCCACTTTGCCTTATATAGGGGCCCATGCAGCGCAGATTCTTTGGGCGGCATTATGCCTTGGCCGTGACCGCCATCATTTTCTTGGCGCTGCTGGCCGCGGCTGGGCTGAGATCAACCCCCGGCGTATTGATGGTCCCCTGGGGGGAGGCGTTCGGCTGGTCGCGCCAGACGATCAGTTTCGCGGCGGCTATCGGCATCTTCCTGTTCGGCCTGACGGGCCCCTTTGCCGCCGCCGCCATGCAGCGCTTCGGCATCCGGGCCACGATTATCACCGCCCTGGCCATGATGAGCCTGTCCTCCGCCGCCAGCCTGTTCATGACCGAGAGCTGGCAGTTGATCCTGACCTGGGGCGTGGTGTCGGGCATCGGCTCGGGCTGCATCACCAATGTCCTGTCCGCGACCATCGTCAATCGCTGGTTTGTCACCAATCGCGGCTTGGTGATGGGACTTTTCGCGGCTTCCACCTCCACCGGCACGCTTATCTTTTTGCCGGTTCTGTCGGCGATTTCCATCGACCATGGCTGGAAGCTGGTGGTGTTCTGCGTCGCGTTGACCATGGCGCTGATGATCCCGCTGGTATTTTTCTGGCTGCCGGAACGCCCCGCCGATGTTGGATCGGTGCCGTTCGGCGCCGATCCCGATCATCCGGTCGAAGTGCAGGAGCGCGGCAATCCGCTGAAAACCGCCTTCTCCGCGCTGGGCGAAGGCATCCGGTCCCGCACCTTCTGGCTCTTGGCGGTGACATTCTTTGTCTGCGGCTTCACCACCAATGGACTGGTCGGCACCCATATGATCGCGCTGTGCCACGATCACGGCATGGACGCGGTGGCGGCGGGCGGCTTGCTCGCGATCATGGGGCTGTTCGATCTGGTGGGCACCACCGCCTCCGGCTGGCTGACCGACCGGGTCGATCCGCGCAAGCTGCTGTTTGCCTATTACGGGGTGCGCGGACTGTCGCTGATTTATCTGCCCTTCGCCGATTTCAGTTTCTACGGCCTGTCGCTGTTCGCGGTCTTTTACGGCCTGGACTGGATCGCCACGGTGCCACCGACCTTGGCCCTGGCCAACCAGGCCTTCGGAATCAAAAAGGCCCCCATCCTGTTCGGCTGGATCTCCGCCAGCCACCAGATCGGCGCGGCGTCGGCGGCCTTCTTCGCCGGCGCCCTACGGACCTCGACCGGCTCTTATCTGGAGTCCTTCTTGATCGCGGGCGTGGTCGCGGTGATAGCCGCCTTCCTGGCCCTGGCTATCCAGACCAAGTCCAGGCCGGCCTCCCCCATGCCTGCGTAAGCAGGCGGATGGGGGGAGGTGG
The DNA here is from genome assembly GCA_902825865.1 of uncultured Alphaproteobacteria bacterium. Taxonomy (GTDB): domain Bacteria; phylum Pseudomonadota; class Alphaproteobacteria; order Micropepsales; family Micropepsaceae; genus Rhizomicrobium. The sequence continues at coordinate 38,894 of CADECX010000006.1, read as the reverse complement.
CCGTAGCTGGCCCTCGGGCCAGCGAAGGCCGGAGGGGGCAACCAAAAAGTCCCCTGTGCCTGCGTAAGCAGGCGGCCTGCCCGCCAAGGCAAACAAAATGCTCCCTGGCGGCAAGCTAGTCCCGGCAGGAATTGCCGGGGGCCGGGTTTTCAATTCCGAACACTGTTCAAGATATTGATATTGCTTGGATAAATTCCAAGACCAACCGGCATGAAACTGGCAAAGACGCAAGCGAACATAAAGGCAGAAGCCGTTCATGCG
>CADECX010000006.1:0-38533 GCA_902825865.1 uncultured Alphaproteobacteria bacterium | reverse complement strand
CGGCATGAAACTGGCAAAGACGCAAGCGAACATAAAGGCAGAAGCCGTTCATGCGCCGCGCACCGACTTACATTCGTATTGCCGCCCTTATCGTGGGAGCCGCCCTGGCGGCCTCCCCCGCCTTTGCTTTCTCCCGGGTCAAGGACCTGGTCGAGGTCCAGGGCATCCGTGACAATATGCTGGTCGGCTATGGCCTGGTGGTCGGCCTCAACGGCACCGGCGACAGCCTCAAGAACGCACCTTTCACCCAGCAGAGCATCCAGACCATGCTGGAGCGCCTGGGCACCAACACGCGCGGCCAGACCATGCAGACCAAGAACGTCGCCGCCGTGATGGTGACGGCCAGCCTGCCCGCTTTTTCCGCCCCCGGCTCACGGATCGACGTGTCGGTCTCCGCCATGGGCGATGCCAAGAATCTTCAGGGCGGCACCTTGCTGGTGACCACGCTGTTCGGCGCGGATGGACAGATCTATGCCCTGGCTCAGGGCCCGGTCGCCGTCGGCGGCTTCTCCGCCCAGGGTGAAGGCGCCAGCGTCACCCGCGGCGTGCCCACGTCGGGGCGCATCGCCAATGGCGCCATCGTGGAAAAAGATACCGGCTTCAAACTGTCCAGCCTGACCAACCTGAAATTGTCGCTGCACAATCCCGACCTCACCACCGCCACCCGCATCGCCAAGGCGGTCAACGCCTATCTGGGCGGCAATACCGCCCAAGCCACCGATCCCTCCAATGTCGAACTGGCGATCCCCGTCAACTATCCCGGCGGCGTCATGGCGCTTCTGACCGACATCGAACAAGTGAAGGTCGATCCCGACCAGGGCGCCAGGGTCATTATCGACGAAACCAGCGGCGTGATCGTGATGGGCGCGGATGTGCGCATCTCCACCATCGCCATCGCCCAGGGCAATCTGACCATCAAGGTCACCGAAACCCCGCAGGTCAGCCAGCCCGCGCCTTTCTCCCAGACCGGCACCACCGAAGTGGTTCCGCGCACCAACATCCAGATCGACGACAGCAAGGGCAACAAGATCGCGGTCATGCAGGACGGCGTGTCGCTGCAGCATCTGGTCGACGGCCTCAATGCCTTGGGCGTGGGCCCGCGCGACATCATCTCGATCCTGCAGGCCATCAAGGCGGCGGGCGCGTTGCAGGCCGATATTCAGGTGATCGGCTGATGGATAGCGCGGTCCAATCGACAGCTTTGTTGGCGACCCAGACGCCGCTTGCGGCCAAGCCGCAGGCCACGCCCATGGCCGCCAGGGCGGAAAAAGCCGCCAAGGATTATGAGTCGGTGTTCATCTCCCAAATGCTGGGCGCCATGTTTTCCGGCATCAAGAGCGACGGCATCACCGGCGGCGGCCAGGGCGAGGAAATGTTCCGCTCCTTGATCATCAACGAATATGGCAAGAGCATCGCGGCGCAGGGCGGCTTCGGCCTGGCCGACCAGATGAAGGCCCAACTGCTCAAGCATCAGGAAGTGCTGGACAGCAAATGACCGCGCCCGCCCCGCAAGACAATCCCCGCATCGAACGGCTGATCGCCATGGCCGAGCGCCTGATCGTGGCGCTGGAAAGCGATATTGCCGAATTGCAGAATGGCCGCACCACCATGCTGCGCACCAACGACCCCGAAATCCAGAGCTTGAGCGCGCTTTACGGCCGCGAGGCGCAGGGCTTTGATCCGCGTCTGGCCCAGTCGGCTCCGCCGACCCTGCGCCAAAGATTCGTCATCATCACCGCCAAATTCCGCGAAGTCCTGCAGATGCATGCCCGCATGATCGCCCGGGTGAGGAATGCCAGCGAAGGCATTGTCCGCGCCATCGCGGGCGAAGTGGAACGGATGAACGCCCCGGCGCGCACCTATGGCCCGCGCCTTGACGCTGCGCCCAAATCCTCGGGCGCGATGGTGTTCAATAAAGTCGTCTGAAATTCCCGTGCCGTTTATGGCGCGAGAGATTTCGTGGCCTGGGCAGGAGCGCCTAGCGAGGTGTACGAACAGTACATGAGCAACGGCGCGACGAACTCAGGGCGCAAAAGCCAAGCGCTTAAAATGAGCCCAGCATCGATAGAGCGAGGTTGTAGTCACCCAGCTGCGCCGTCTGGTAAGCACTAGCCGTGCCGCTGTTATTGCCCAGCGCCGCAGGCGGCGCGGGCGGCGCATTGGTGGTCTGATAGGTGCTCTGGATGCTGGACAGAACCGCCAGCAAATTGGTCCGCGCCATATTGGCGCCGGTGCGGCTGGAAATATCCATCACCCCGCCGATGCCTCCGGTCAGGCCCAGGCCATAGGTCGGTGTCACGCCCTTTTGGGGTGTGGTGGTGCCGGTAGCGCCCTTGGCGGGCGCGGTCAGCACGCCGGGGGAAATACCCAGCCCAGCCAGCGCATCGAAGTCTTTGGGACCGGCAATCAGGTTGATGGTCTTGCCGGGATTGACCTGAATTTTCAGATTCGAGCCGCCGCCGGTGTAATTGACCTTGGCTTTGCCGATACCGCCGATCTGGGAGTTGATCTTGACCACCAGGGAGTCAAACGTCTCGCCCTTGTCGATAGTGATGGTGGCGGTGCGCGCCGCGATACCCTGGATTTGAATCTGGAACTTGTCGCCTTCGCGCAAGGTGGTCTGGGTGGTCAGCTCCACCGACTGGTTGAGATTGATGGCGCCACGCGGCAGTCCCAGCGCATCCAGCACACTGGAGCCGTTGGGATCGATCGCCAGCCCGGCGCCGGTCGAAACGCCGCCCGCGCCGCCATATTGCTGGGTCCATTTGATGGTGCCGTTGCTGTTCAGCGCGGTGGCGAACGCGTTGTTGACATTCTGCACCGTGCGCTGCGCCCCCGCGAAGGTGCCGGTGGTGGAGCCAGTGACATAGATGGTGCCGTCGGCGGCCACGATCACATCGCCCGCTCTGTCGCTGCCGGACGTGCCGATATAGCTGACGGTGTCGCCGCTGACGCTGGTGCCATTGTCGGTGGCGCTATAGACGAACGCATCGATGCCGCCGCTTGCGCCCACCGCGATGCTGGCGCCGCCCCCGGTCAGATTGCCATTGCTGGTGGCGCCCGAGACATAGACTTTGCCACCCGAGACGGTGAGGCCGCCGATGCTGCCGCCCGCCGCCAGATCGCCCAGATCCTGGGTCCAGGCGGGCGCCGAGGTAATGTCGCCGGCCGCGTATTTGGAAAGAATGGCGTGGCCGTTCTGCACACTGGCGACATAGAGGCTGCCGTCCGCGGCGGTCGCGGTGGCCGCGACGCTGTCATTGCCGCTGGTGCCGAATTGGGTATCGGCCAGCAGTTTGCCTTTGGAGTCGTACTTGGCAAGAAAGGCGTCACCCTTGCCTTGGGAAACCTCACCGCTGCCGATCACGCCGCCCGAAACCGTGCCGCCGATATAGATATTGCCGCTGGCATCGACGCTGACGGCATTGGATTGATTGTTGGCCAGGGTCTGAATCTGCTTGATCCAGCTCTGATTGCCTTGAGCGTCATAGCGCGCGACAAAGGCGTCGTTGTTGCCGTTGGTGATGGAAGTCGTGGTCAAGGCGCCGGTGGACGAACCCGTCACCACCACGCCGCCGGACGGATCGAGCGCCAGTCCGTAACCGTTGGCGCTGCCGGCGCTGCCCAAAAGATTCTGGAACACGACATTGCCCGCGGAATCATATTTGGTCAGATAGACGTCCTGCGTGCCCTGATTGAGCTGATTGCCGAAATTGCCGGTGGCATTGCCGATGACATAGATATTGCCGTTGGCATCGACCACCGTGCCTTGCGCATTGGTGATGCCGCTTGTGGCCTGTTGATTGACGCTGAAGGTGCCGCTGGGGGTGCCGCTGAGGCCCGACAATTTGGTCAGGCGGCCGCTCTGGTCGGCGGCAGTGGTGGTGACCGCGGAGGTCGCGACATTGGTGGTGGTGTTTGTCTCGGTGGCCAGGCCCGAACTGCCGACCATGTAGAGCGACGCCGAGGACGCCGCCGAAAGGCTTACCTGCTCCACGCCGCCGGGCGTGATCTGCAAGCTGTAGGTCGCATCCTTGTCCGATGTGGCGGTGCCGCCTTTCTGGATTTTCTGGAAGCGGGTGGAGAAGCCGGCGGCCGAAAGCTGATCGTTGACGTAGCCGACGATATTGCCAAGGCTCAAGGTGCCGGGCACTTGCGAAAGGTCGATCACCACATTGGTGGTGACACCGCCCTTCTTGATCCCGATGGTGAAACTGTCGGAGGCCGACAATCCCGCCAGCGCATTGTTGACATTGGCGTTGTTGACCAAGGTCCTGGTGCCATAGGTGAACCCACCAAACGAGATTCCCGCGGTCGAGGTCACCGTGTCGGACGGCTTGGCCGTTTGCAGCTTGAAATTGTTGAAGTTGGTGGAGGAGAGATACTGCAACACCTGGTCCAGGCCCTTCTGGAACCGGTCGTTAAGGCCGGCAAGCTGGCCGCTGGTCGCGGTGCCGCGTTGCGCCATCTTGGCGATATAGGCCAGCGTATTCACCGCGCTGTAGAGCGAGAAGAGCTTCTGATTGTCCTGCTCCATCTTGCTGTCGGTGGTGGCGCCGGGACTGAGCGGTACTTTCGACGTGTCGAGAAATTTGGTGGTGCCCAGAACCTTGGCGTCCTGCGCGGCATTGTTGGTGTTGGGCGTGTTCCAGGGCGGATTGTCGTTGGCGGTGGCGCCGGTTTTTTTGCCCAAGGCAAGCTGGGCGCGCTGAGCGGCAGCCGCAGCCAAAGCGTTCGGACTGGCGCCGAGCTGCGCCTGGTAGAGTCCGACCAGCAAAGAGGAATCTAAGCCATAGATTGCCATGGGGAAATTTTCGCATCCGCCGCGTTAAGAGGGGGCTAACAGCAGCGGCTGCAAAGCCGTCCATCACCGGGAAACGTCCCGCAAAACGTGCTTAACGCGGCCTTAACGGGGGTCCTCTAAATCTGGCGGGATGAGCGCAGCCTATTCCCAAGGCCTGAAGCTGTCGTCCCAGGGACGGCATGTGGAAGCCATTGCCCAGTTCGAAGCGGCATTGGCTGTGCAGCCCGACGACCCCAAGGTCCTGTTTGCCTTGGGCAACACGGCCAGCCAATTGGGCCTGGCCGGACCGGCCGAGCAGTTTTTCCGCCGTGTGCTGGCGCTGGAACCGGGGCGTGTCGAGGCAACCGTCAATCTGGCCAATCTGCTGCGCGCGGCGGGTCAACAGGATGCCGCGATTGCCCTTCTGGAGCCCGCCTTGGCGCGCGAGCCGGACAGCCCGGAACTCCACCTGACCCTGGGATCGTGCTGGCGCGAAAAGAACAATCTTCCAAAAGCAAGCGCCCACTATCAGGCAGCCCTGTCGGCCCGTCCCAACTATGCCCCCGCTTTGGCCAACCTGGCGGACATCCGAATCGATACGGGGGACCGCGCGAGTGCCCGAACACTGTACGATTCCGCGATCAAGGCCGATCCCACCAACCCGCAAGCCAAGATGAACCGGGCTATCCTGCATCTGCTGAACGGTGATCTGAAAGATGCCTGGCGCGATTACGCGGCGCGGATCGACGTGCCTGGCAAGGTCCCGGCTTCCGAACAGCGTTTTGCGCCCTGGACCGGCGGCCCTTTGCAGAGGGCCCGGCTGTTGGTCCGTTCCGAACAGGGCATCGGCGATCAATTGATGTTCGCCGGCCTAATTGCTGAACTGGCCGCACATGCGAAAGCGCAAGGCGGCAGCGTGGTCCTGGAATGCGAACCCCGGCTCGCCGCTTTGTTCGCGCGCTCCTTCCCCGATGCCTCGGTCAGGCCGGCCGCGATCAAGACCATCGGCGGCAAGCCGGCCGCCAACTATGGCTGGTTGAAAGCCGCGGGCGGCGCCACCGCCGCGGTTTTGTTGGGAAGCCTGCCCAAATATCTGCGCCCCACCCTGCAATGTTTTCCCAAACCGCACCAATTTCTCATCCCCGATCCACAGGAGCGTGCGCGTTGGCGTTCGGTTTTTGACGGGGGCAAGAAAATCATCGGCATCAGCTGGCGCAGCGGCAAGTTCGGTGACGGCGAACGCGCTTTGCAATTTGCGACGCTTCAGGACTGGGCCTCATTCCTGCGCCAAACCGACGCCACCTTTGTCTGCGCCCAATATGGTGCGATGGATGAGGAAATCACGGCGCTGGAGCGGATGAGCGGCCGCAAGATCATCGTTCCCGAAAACCTTGACCAGAAGAATGAGCTGGACCGGACCTGCGCCATGCTTTCGGTGTTGGATGTCCTGGTCAGCGCGCCAACCGCCGTATCCTGGCTGGCGGCGGGCGCTGGAGTGCGCACGCTGAAACTGCATTTCAACTATTCCTGGACCGCGATGGGCCAGAATTACGAACCGTTTGCGCCGGCTTGCGAATGTGTTTTCCCGGCCGCTCAAGGCGACTGGGCGGATGTTTTCAAACAAGTGACAGCTAAGCTGTCTTGACCGGCTTTCGCGCCGCCGCCAAAGCGGTCGCAAGATCGGCGGCAATACGGGCCGCTCCCTGCCCATCCAGCAAGGACAGGCCCTGCTTGCGCATATCCCGCCGCGCCGCCGAATTGTTCAGCAACCGTTCGACGCTGTGCAGGATTTCATCGTCGCCGACTTTGTCGGCCACACCCAGGCTGATTCCCATGCCGGCCTGCGCGAAAGCCGAAGCGGAAAAGGCGTGATCCTGCGTCAATCCCAGATAGATGGCGGGGATGCCGCAGGCTGCCAGCTCATAGGCGGTAACCCCGAAGGCGCAGATCGCGACATCAGCGCTGGCATACTCGACCGAAAGATCGTCGGCGCCTTCCACCGTCTCGTAATTCTTCTTCAAGGTCACCAGCCCACGCGCCACGTTTTCCGCGTTTTTCATCCCGGTGCCGACGACAAAACGCACGCGATACACCGAATCCAATCCCGCCAGCGCCATCGCCATGCGCATGGTCAAGTTGTGGGGATCGCTGCCGCCCATGCTCACCAGCACCGTGGGGCGGGACGCCGGAGCATGCTTGCGGACGATATTGGGATTGAGGCCCAGCACCGCCCATTCCCACCCCGTACGCGGCAGAGTGCGCGATCCGGTCCAATCCAAACCCAGCGCGCCCGGCACCGGCGGATAATAGGCATAGTCGCAGGCCAGGCGGCGTTCATTTCCGTCATCGATCACCGCCGTGACCGCGATGCCGCGCTTGAGTTTTTCCAGCTCGGTGCGGCTGGGGCCTTCGCGCCCGTCGAGCAGGAAAATATCAGGTTTTCCCGCTTCTATCAGGCTTTCCAGGCTGGCGCCCAAGCCCAGCATCGTGACGTCAAAGCCGGCCCGCCGGATCGGGATGGCGGCGTCCTCGCTGCCGTTCAGCGCGAAATGCACGCCGATATTCTCAAAATCGCGCAAGGCGCGCGCCAGCGCCACCATGCGCTTGACATGGCCATAACCGAATTTTCCGCCGCCATCGCAACGGATCAGGGCCGAACGTTTGGCCGCGACGACCAGGCCCGGCTTGGACGCGGAGGCGGCGCTGAGCGTCTTCAACGCCGGTTCGCGTTCCAACAGCCGCAGCAAATCGTCCAGCGAGGCCTCTCCCGCCTTGACATGCAGTCTGGAATGCACGGCTTCGACAAAGGCCAGATCGTCCTGGGTATCGACGGTGAGCCAGCTGCTATTCTCCCCAACCGGGGCATAGGGCCGGGCGCGAACCGCCTTCACAAAACTGGGGTGCTGGCGGAAATAACCGGTGACATGCTCGCGCGCGAAACGGTCATTGGCGGCATCCATCATCAACCGGTCCAGCGCCCGGCGGCTGAAGGCATCGACGCTTTCGATTGTGTCGTCGGTACCCTCTTCGGGCAGGACATAATCGCCCTGCTGTTCGATCAGGGTGGCGACCAGATGATCGACATAACCGGCGTCCAGAAAGGGAATATCGGACGGAACCCGCACGACGATGTCGGCGTCCAGTTTCTCGGCGGCCAGGGCAAAGCGCGCCAGCATATCTTCCTCGGGACCGCGCACCACGATCACATTTTGGCGATTGCACCAGTCCATGATCGCATCGTCGGCGGGATTGGAGCTGGTCGCGACGGCGATCTCTTCCAGCAGGCTGCAGCCCTTGAGCCGATGGAGGATGTGCCACAAAAGCGGTTCCCCGGCGACCGGCTTGAGCACCTTGCCGGGCAGCCGGGTGGAGTTCATCCGCGCCTGTACGACCGCGACCACGCGGATGTGCTCGCGCGCGCCATGGCCGTTGCTGGGGGAATCGCCGGTCATTAACGGAATCTAAAGAGCGGTTGGCTAAGAAGCGGTTAACGGGATGGAACCTGCAAAAAATGTCCACAGGGATGACCAAAACGCTGCTGATCATTTCCGGCGGCGAAGCTTCGGTGGAAGTGGCGCGCCGCGCCAAGGATAACGGCCATGCCGTGGTGGTCTCCGACGCCGATCCGCAGGCCCCCGCCTTCGCCTTCGCCGATTCCTGCCTGATCGCCGATGTCCATGGGGCGGGCGAAACCGCCGCGGCGGCCGAACGCTACAACCGCAAGATCCGCAAGATCGACGGCGTGGTTTGCACCGCCGACGCGATTCTAACGGCCGCCACGGTGGCCGACCGCCTGCGTTTGCCCGGCCCGCCGCTGCATGTGGCCGAACTGATCAGCGACCGGCTGATGATCGGGCGCACTTTTGTTTCCGCCGGAATCGCCGCGCCCTGGCAGGCGGAAATTTTCACTCCCCAGGATTTGCAGCGCGCCATGATCGCCAAGGGACGCGATCTGGCCGTCAAACCGGTGGAAAATCGTGGACCGGACGGCGTTGAGCCGTTGGCGGGGGTGGAGGATTTCAATGCCGCTTTTCAACGGGCGCGATTTCATTCACCCAGCGAACGGGTGATGGTGCAGCAAGGATTGGAAGGGGTGCGCCTTCACATTGCCGCGCTGGTGCTGAATGGCGTCTGCCATATGGCGAGCTGCCCCGAACAGCCGGCGGCCGATGCGCTGAGCCGCGCCGCTTCCGCGCTGGGGATCACCGACGGCCCGCTGGTCGGCGAGATCGTGATGCATCAAGGCGTGCCGCATGTGGTGGAGATTTCCGCGCGCCTGGGCGGCTTTCATGACGCCGCAACGAAGCTGGCGCTGGGCGAAACGGTTTCGCCGGATAATCTTCAAGCGTAAAAAAACAAAGGACGGACTGCCCCCCGGCTGTCCGTCCTTTGCGACTGCCCACCAGAAAAGCTTTTTTCCCTACGCCCCGGGGCGGACACCGCATTCTTACGGCTGTCCGGCTTCGGTTGGCGATGGGCGGGCCCTCTTGTTTTAAAAGAGGCGACCCGCCCATACCATGGCTTAGCGGAACAGCGAGAGAATGGTCTGCGGCTGCTGATTGGCAATCGACAGAGCCTGAACGCCCAGCTGCTGCTTGACCTGCAACGACTGCAACAGAGCGCTTTCCTGCGCCATGTTGGCATCGACCAGGTTGCCGATACCAGCAGTCAGGGTATCAGACAGCTTCTGGGAGAAGGTCGCCTGGATCGAGAACTTCGCGGCGCCCGAAGACAACTTGGCGAGAGCCGAGTTGACGTTGGTCAGCGAGGTCTGGATGGTGGCCACCAAAGTAGAAGCCTTGGCCTGGGTCGAGATCGTGGAGGTCGACTTCAGGGTCACGATGCTGCCCGACAGCTTCATGTTCTGGGCGGCGGTCGTGATACGGCGGCTGCCGTCGGCCGAGGCCAGAGCAGTGATCTGCGTGGTCGAACCGTCCACCAGGTTGAAGCCGTTGAACACCGCGTTCTTCACGATCGTCGCGACCTGGTCGCGCAGAGCGGTGAAGTTGGCGTTCAAAGCGTTACGGCTGGCGGTGTCCAGCGAGGAGTCCGCAGCGGCAAGCGCCTTGGTCTTCAGCTGAATCAGCAGATCCGAAATCGACTGGCCGGCCGAAAGGGCGACGTCGATGGCGGAGGTGCCGTTGTTGATCGAGTTCACGACGGCGGTATAGCCGGCAACCGAAGCGCGTTGATTCTGGGCGATCGCGAAAACCGCGCCATCGTCACGAGCCGTGGCAACCTTCAAGCCGCTGTTGATGTGAGACTGGGTCTGGGCCAACTGACCCTGAGTGGCAGACAGGTACTGCAGGGCGACGAGGGCGCCGCTGTTGGTATTGACGCTAAAAGACATGTGGTCTCTCCGTTCTGGTCATAGAGCATTGCTCTTCGGGCGTTTTGCCCGCGTGACCTATTGGCAAGCCTCATGCCGCGCGACGGTAGGATTTGCTTAAACATCGATTTTGCGGGAGCTAGGAAAATGCTTCCCGCACCTCGCTGACGCGCTGGCGTCGTTGCTAGGCAAAACTTGCCTGCTTGCGGCAAAATTTGCCGAGCCGCTCGGCAAATAACTCCACTTTTAAAAAAAGATGCCGGCAAAAAATCCAGAAAATCCCTGGTTTTTTCTGGTTCACGCCGGAACAGCGCTTGGTAAATAAGTATTAATGACCCCCTCCGGTTTCGTTCGGTCGGCTTGGCCGCCGACCTCACCTCTCGGCTTCGCTTTGCTCGCCTCGATCGCTGAAACCACATCCCCCTCCAGCGTACTTCGCACGCGATGGGGAGGATGGGCTCAGTTCGCTGCAAAGAAGGACGGCAAGAGAGCCGCGAGCGCCTGAAGCAAATGGGGGCGATGCTTTCGCATCGCCCCCATTCGGGTAAGCCCCCTTTGAAAGACGGATCAGCTGCGGAACAGCGACAGAATGGTCTGCGGCGCCTGGTTGGCGATCGCCAGAGCCTGCACGCCCAGCTGCTGCTTGACCTGCAAGGACTGCAACCTAGCGCTTTCCTGCGCCATGTTGGCATCGACCAGGTTGCCGAGGCCGGTGGTCAGGGTATCGGCCAGCTTCTGGGTGAAGGTTGCCTGGATCGAGAACTTGGCCGCACCCGACGATAGCTTGGCCAAAGCCGAGTTGACGTTGGTGAGCGAGGTCTGGATCACCCCGATCATCGCCGAGGCCTTGGCCTGGGTCGAAACCGTGGAGGTGGTCTTGATGGTGACGATGGAGCCCGACAGTTTCATGTTCTGGGCCTGGGTGGTGATGCGGCGAGTGCCGTCGGCCGAAGCCAGGGCCTGAACCTGCGTGGTGGAACCATCGACCAGGTTGAAGTTGTTGAACACCGCATTCTTCACGATCGTGCTGATCTGATCGCGCAAGGCGGTGAAATTGGCGTTCAGCGCATTGCGGCTGGCGGTATCCAGCGAGGGATCGGCCGCGGCGAGCGCCTTTTGCTTCAACTGGATCAGCAGATCCGAAATCGACTGGCCCGCCGACAAGGCGGTGTCGATGGCGGAAGAGCCGTTGTTGAGGCTGTTGATGACGGATGAAAAGCCGGCCAGAGCGCCGCGCTGGTTCTGGGCAATAGCGTAGATCGCGCCATCGTCCTTCGCCGTCGCAACCTTCAGGCCGCTATTGATAGCACCCTGGGTCTTGTCGAGCTGACCCTGAGTGGCATTCAAATACTGCAGCGCGACCTGCGCGCCGGCATTGGTGTTGACACTGAAAGACATTGGCTACTCTCCGTTCAATCTGGTGGCGTACCGCGAATTCTGCGGCCCATGGGCAGGGCCCGCAGGAGCTTTTGCAACGCCCGTGCCACCCGATTAACCGCGTAAGCTATTGATTGAACTACAATAAGTTCCCTAATTTGCATTAACCATTAGGCATGATCTGCCGTAGGGGGAATATTCTGCCGTGGCAGGCAGGCAAGAAAAAACCGGCGCTGGTGACAGCGCCGGTTTTGAAAATCTTACGATGGATTGGAGCTTAGCTCGCCTGCAAGCCTTGCATAATAGTCCGGTTGATCTCGATCAGCGGATCCAGCGGAGCTTTTTCCCGCGTGACGCTGCGCGAATATTTGGCCACCCACAGCGAGAGCGAAATGATCTTGGCGCGAACATCCTCGGTCAGGGTGTTGCGGTCGTCCATGCAGTCGGCCGCCAGAGTGCGCCACAGTTTGCGGTTCCAGTCCACCGCTTCCACCAGCGGACCGCCCACGGCGTTGGATTCCTTGGCGGTGAGCAACGCGCCGGTCACCTGGCCGAACAAACGGTATTCGGTGACGCGCGGGTCTTCGGTCGCAACCTGCGCGGCCTTATAGGCTTTAAGGCTCATAGCTCAAACGCTCCTGTTCCAGGTCGAAAAGTTTGCGGCAGGCGATAAGGGCTTTGTAATAGGCGCCTTGCGCCACATCCCGGCTGATATCCACGCACGCGCCCAGGATTTCGGGGGTGCTGATGGCGCCCATGAACTCGGTCATGCGCAGGGCAAATTCGTTGTACGGCTCTTCGCTGGCCTCGCCGTCCAGATACATCATCATGATGGCTAGATAGATGCGGCGGGCCGGTGTATTGGCGCCTTCCGGCTGCATGATGTCTTTTTCGCGCAGCACACAGGCCTTGTTCTGAATCACCAGGCTGGTGCGCTTGTCGCCATTGGCCAGCACCGCGCCATTCAGCACGAATTTTTCACCAGGCTTTAACGATAATTTTAGCGGCATCACGCGCGTCCTTCTCGGATTGGGGCGAGAATACGTCCGCGTCCGTTAACAAAAGGCTGATGCATTTGAAGGCAATTGTTTACGCCGGATTAAGCATTTGGGCCGGGCTGGAAAAAGCGCGCCAAAGCTGGAAAAAGCCCTCTAAAGTTGAAAAAAGAAGGGGCGGCCGCGGGATTTCGGCTTCCAGCCCGCTGCCATGGCGCGGCGGATATCGCCCTCCAGGGTATGGAGATTGATGTCGGGCCGTTCGATCCTGCCGCCGTCGCGGAACGGATATTCCAGGACCAGTTCCCGGTGATTTTCGTCGCTGCGCTCGACCGACAGGCGCAGGCCGACATGCTCGCCTGCGGGGTCCCAGATTTGTTCGCTTTTCAGGCTCCAGCGCAGCGGATAGCCGTCCACTTCGAGTGTCCCGCCCAATTCCCTCTTCTTACGCTTCGTCATATGCCTTCATACCACAGGCGCGCAGGATTTTGTGGCGTGAGCAGGAGCGCCGAGCGACGTGTACTAAGACGTACACGAGCGATGGCGCGACGAACTCACGACGCAAAAGACAAGCGCCTCATTCTTGCTGTTGCTGTTGTTGCTGCTGGTGATACAGCCGTTCCGGCATGGACGCCGTCGGCGTGGGCGAGCTCATCGGCCGCGCAACTTTCAGGAAATCCTCATGGCGCACCGGCGCCTGGGTCGGCTCCAGCGAGACCGCGATCGACAACTCGCTGTCGGCGCCGCCCTTATAGGTGCCGCGGGTCGGCGGCACGTCGGCATAGTCGCGACCCACCGCGGCGCGGATATGGCGCTCGCAGGCCATGATATTGTTGGTGGGATCAAACCCGATCCAGCCCAGCGAGGGCAGATAGGCTTCCACCCAGGCATGGGTGGCATTGGCGGCGGAACGGTCGTGGCTGCCCTTGTGATAGAGATAGCCGGAGACATAGCGGCAGGGCACGCCCCACTCGCGCGCGATCGCGGTCATGATATGGGCGAAGTCCTGGCAAACGCCCCGGCGCTGCTCCAGCGCGACTTCGATAGGCGAGTTCACTTCCGTGACCCCTGGTTCGTACTCGAAGGAATCATAAATTCCGCGCTGCAGGGTCTTGAGCGCGGTCAGCGGATCGCCGACCGGTTTTTCCAGATCGGCGATCTTCATGAAGCTTTCCAGCTCGCGCGAGGGCCGCGCGAAGCGTGACGGCCCCAGCATGTCGAAATGATCGTCGCTGAGATTGAAACTGTTGTAGCGGCTCCATTCCAGGGGATCGAGTTTTTCCGGCAGGGGACGCATCTGCGCGATTTCCACCACCGCCTGGGCCTCGATGCGAAGCTCTTCATGCTCACGCAACAGATTGAAGTGATAGACGGCGTTGCCCAGATGATCGGTATAGGCGTAGAGCTGAGCGCGCGGGTTGGTGGAAATCTGGAAAGACCGCAAGGTCTGCGGCCCTTCCGAACGGGGCTGCATGCGCAATTCCATCACCGACTCGCGGACCGGTCCCGAATAGCGGAAACGCGTGACGTGACGAACCGAGTAGAACATCAAGAACCCCGCCGCTCACCCTTCGACAAGCTCAGGGTGAGGAGAAAACAAGAATCCTCATGCTGAGCCTGTTGAAGCATGAGGGTCATAGAACTGTCTCGGCGCCATAGGTGATGTAGGACGAATAAAGCGCCTTGTGAATCTGTTCGCATTGCTTGGTGATGTCGGCGATGAAAGCCGCGACACCGCCGGACATCAGCTCATCGACCTGCCCGAAATCCACCGCCGCCTTGAGCCGGCCGGCCAGGCGTTCCACCGCGGCGCGGCGCGCCGGCGGCGCGCCCGGCGCCACCCGCGCCAAGGCTTCGGTCATGCGGTCGACGGAAAAACAGATGGAATGGGGAAATTCGGAATCGAACAGCAGGAATTCGGCGATCTTCTGCGGACGGATCGAAGCGGTGTATTGCTTGGTGTAGGGCTCGAAGGCGGTGCAGAATTTCAGCAGCACCAGCCAATCGAAATATTTGGGGCTGTTCTCGCTGTTCTGGGCGGCGCTGAAGTGAATGTCCAGCAGCCGGCCCAATTGCTGCACCCGTTCGATATGGCGGCCCAATTCCAAAAAGTACCAGCCTTCGCCATGGCTGAGGGTGGAATAGGTGACGCCTTCCAAGGCATGCATTTCCTCCAGCACCTCGCGGAACAGGCGCGCCGGGGTATGGACCCAGATGGATTCCATGGTCACGGGTGTGAGGCGCAGGTAAAGCCGGTTGAGATTTTCCCAGACTTCGTTGGACAAGGCTTCGCGCACCTGGCGGGCATTGTCGCGCGCCAAGGCCAGGGAGGTGATCAGCGAAGTCTGGTTGTCGCGATCGAAAGCCAGCCTGCGGGTAATGGCAAAAGCATCGGGATGGAGCAGCGTCGTCTTCTCGCCGGTCAGGGACTCCACCACCCGCGCCCAGCTCGCGGTAGCGTCTTCCGGCGTCTGCTCCACCATGGAATCCAGCTTCACCGCGATCAGCCGCGAAGTGTGCTCGGCCCGCTCGATATAGCGGCTCATCCAATAGAGAGAATCTGCGACCCGGCTCAGCATCTATTGGCTCAACACCCAGGTGTCTTTGGAACCGCCGCCCTGCGAGGAGTTCACCACCAGGCTGCCGCGTTTCAACGCCACCCGGGTCAAGGCGCCGGGAACCAGCTTGGTTTCCACGCCATGCAGGATAAAGGGGCGCAAATCGACATGGCGCGCCTCGATGCCGTTGCCGACAAAGGTGGGCGCGGTGGAAAGCTGGATGGTGGGCTGGGCGATGTAATTTTCCGGATCGGCCTTGACCATCTCGGCAAAATCATCGCGCTCCTTTTGCGAGGCATGCGGCCCCACCAGCATGCCATAGCCGCCGGATTCGCCCACCGCCTTGACCACCAGCTTGTCGAGATTGGCAAGCACATAGTTGAGCGATTTTTCCTCGCGGCAGAGGAAGGTCTCGACATTGTCCAGGATCGGCTCTTCCGCCAGGTAATAGCGGATCAGGCGCGGGACATAGGCATAGACCGCCTTGTCGTCGGCCACGCCGGTACCCAGCGCATTGGCGATGGTGACATTGCCGGCGCGATAGGCATTGAACAGACCCGGCACGCCCAGCGCGGAATCCTCACGGAAAATCAGGGGATCGATGAAATCGTCATCGATGCGGCGATAGATGACGTCGATGCGCTTCAATCCCGACGTGGTGCGGGTATAGACGACATTGTCATTGACCAGGAGGTCGCGGCCTTCCACCAGCTCCACACCCATCTGGCGCGCCAGGAAGGCGTGTTCGAAATAGGCGCTGTTGAAAACGCCAGGCGTCAGGATCGCGATGGAAACGTCTTCGTGAAAAGGCGTCAGGGAGCGCAGGGTCGCGAGCAGCTCCAGCGGATAATGTTCGATCGGCCTGACCCCCATGGAGCGGAACACCGCCGGGAAGGCGCGCCGCGCCACATCGCGGTTGGCCAGCATGTAGCTGACACCGGAAGGCACCCGCAGATTGTCTTCCAGCACGACAAAGTCGCCGGCTTCGTTGCGGATCAGGTCGCTGCCGCAGATATTGACATAGGCGCCGTGCGGCACCGGCAGTCCGCGCATCTCGCGGCGGTAGTGCTTGGAGCCATAGATCATGGAGCGCGGCAGCACGCCGTCCTTCAGCACCCGCCCGTCATTGTAGATGTCGCGCAGGAACAGGTTCAGGGCATGGATGCGCTGGGTCAGGCCGCGTTCGATCCGGTCCCATTCGGTCGCGGTGACAATGCGCGGCAACAGATCGGTGGGAATGATCCGTTCGGTCGCCTTATTGTCGTTATAGACGGTGAAGGTAATGCCCTGATGCAGGAAGCTTTGCTCGCAAGCCTGCTGGCGGCGATTGAGCTCTTCCAGCGGCAGAGTGGAAATCCGCGAGTCCATTACCGCATAAGGCAGGCGCGCCTTGCCGTCGCGGCTGAACATCTCGTCATAGGGCTTGCCCAGCTCGTAGTTGGCGTAAGGCGCATCCACGCCGGGGCGGGTGATCCGGCCGGGACCGGCGACGATATCTGGGCCGCCAAAATCTTCTGTGTTGGCGAAAGCCTCTTGTTGCATGCGCGAAGTCTGCACGCAGGGCGGGCGTCCTCGCAAGCACTGCTTTTATTTTCATCGTCCGCAGGTCCTGCGACCGATAGCCCGGTAGGTATTTCTGCTTAAACCGCGTTCGACTCGCTCAAAAATCGTGCAGCCACAGGGTCTTATTTGACAAGCGCCAGCATGGCGTCCTGATTGGGCTGCATCGCCACGGCGATCCTGGCAAAGCGGGACGGTGTCAGGGCCTGGGCGGTGGCGGGGCTGATGCAAAAACCCGTCAGGCTTTCTGTCGGCAGACTGTCCGACAACGCACCAAAGATGCGGGCGGTGCGGGGGGAAAAGAACATCACCGCATCCAGCCTGCCTTGGCGGAGCGCGGCTTCAGCATCTGGTGGAAGGGTGTGCGCCGGCTCGATGGTGTAAAGCGGGCAAGGGCGGACCGAAAAACCCGATGCGGAGAGACTTTCCGCCAAAGTCCCGGGCGCATCCTGGGCACAGACATGCAGCAAAACACCCTCGGCCGCGGCCCAGCGCCGCGTTGCTTGCGCCAGCGCCTTGGCGTCGCCGTCGGCGCTTCGCACATCGCCGAAACCGGCGGCGCGCGCTTCCTGGGCGGTTTGCGGCCCCACGGCGAAAACCGGCAGATCGCGGCGGGCGGAGCGGCGGATGAAGGCACGGATGCCATTGGCGCTGGTCGCCAGCAGCGCTTGGACATCTTTCAGTTCGTCCCCCTGCTCTTCCAACAAAGGGCCGTCCTGAAAGCGCGGTTCCAGCAGCGGCGCCAGCAAGGCTTGATGACCGCGTTCGGCAAGCCGGGCGGCGATTTCCTTGCCGTCTTCCAGCGGTCTGGTGACAAGAACATGCATAGCTAGCGTCCAGATTCCGAAATTCGCACCCCCTCTATATCTGGCTCTGGGCGAATTTCGGAATCGAGGGACGCTAGCAATTTAATGATTCCTAGTGTCGTTTCGGTTTCGAAGTTCGCTTAGATCCCGATATCGAGGCCTTGCGAACTTCGAAACCGCGACACTAGGGATGACTTTGCGGGACGCGCGATTGGGCGTAAAGCACCGCCCCATGACCGGCAAGAGCCTGACCATTTTGGGTATCGAGACCAGCTGCGACGAGACCGCGGCGGCGGTGGTGCGCGGCCGCGCCCCCGGTCCGGGCGAGATCCTGTCCAATATCGTGTTCAGCCAGACCGAGGCCCATGCACCGTATGGCGGGGTGGTGCCGGAAATCGCTTCCCGCGCCCATCTGGAAATCTTGGACAACATTATAGGACGGGCGCTGGATGAGGCGCGGGTGAGCATGGCGGAACTGGACGGTATTGCCGCCACGGCGGGCCCCGGCTTGATCGGCGGGGTGATGGTGGGGCTGACCACCGGCAAAGCCCTGGCTCTGGGCGCGGGCAAGCCCCTGGTCGCGGTCAATCATCTGATGGGCCATGCCCTGACGGCGCGTTTGACCGATGGCGTTGAATTTCCCTTCTTGCTGCTGCTTGTGTCCGGCGGCCATTGCCAGCTTGTCGGTGTAGGCGGGCCGGATGATTTTCGGCTCTATGGCAGCACCATCGATGACGCCGTGGGCGAAGCCTTCGACAAGACGGCGAAGATTTTGGGCCTGCCCTATCCCGGCGGGCCGGCGGTGGAAGAAGCCGCCAAAAGCGGCAATGCCAAAGCCTATGAGTTGCCGCGCCCCTTGTTGAATCGGCGCGAAACGGGCAACGGGGCGGATTTCTCTTTTTCCGGCTTGAAGACGGCGGTGCGCCAGATCGCGCAGAAAGACGTCAATGTTCCCGACGCCAGCGCCAGTTTTCAGGCTGCGGTGATCGATATTCTGTGCGACCGCAGCCGCACTGCGATGGATATGTTCCGCCGTGATTTTCGCAGCGGAAATAGCTTTGTCGTGGCGGGAGGGGTCGCCGCCAATCAGGCGATCGGCGCGGCGCTGGTCAAATTGTGCAAAGCCCAGGGCTTTGTGATCCACGTCCCACCCCCCAGGCTCTGCACCGACAATGCGGCGATGATTGCCTGGGCGGGGGTGGAACGCTTGTCGCACCATGCGGGGGGAGACGCATTGTCGACATCACCGCGAGCCAGGTGGCCGCTCGCGGAACGAAAATGATCCATTAGATCGTGGCGGCGAGGGTGACGATGCCGAGAACGCCGACAAAGGCGATGGTGGCGGCATTGAAAGCCTCGGCGATAAATTCATTCACGCCATTCTGCGGGGGAAGTTGGATGCGAAAGTTGGTCATGTCTGTACTCCTTTTCTAAATTCAGCCCGGGACACTTGTACCGCAAGCTACCATGCTACGCAAGGTACCTTGCAATATATTTTATTGCCTCGGGAACTCCTTGTTGCACTGCGATATAGGCGCTCGAGTATTGCAAAAAAATGAATGCTAGCTATGCGTTTTTACATAGAATGGTGTCAAAATTTTGGAAGCAACCCATTGAAGTAATTGATATAGCAATATAATTGCGTGAAAGCGCCGACGCTGTGCACATGCAGCATAGAAGGGATGCAGAAGTTGAAAATCGCCACCTGGAACGTCAATTCCGTCCGCCACCGGCTTTCCCTGGTGACCCGCTTTTTGCGGGATGAGCAGCCGGACGTCCTATGCCTGCAAGAGACCAAGGTGCTGAACGAGCTGTTCCCGGCCGAAGCCTTCCGCAAGCTGGGTTATGTCCATCAGGCGATCCACGGCCAGAAGGCCTATCACGGCGTGGCGGTGCTCTCGAAAACGCCATTTCGCGAAAGCGGGGTTCAGGATTTCTGCCGCGAGGGCCATGCCCGCCATATGGGCGTAACCTTGGACAATGGCGTGGAGCTGCACAATTTTTACGTCCCCGCCGGTGGCGATATTCCCGATCCCGATTTGAACGGCAAATTCGCCCACAAGCTGCACTTCCTGCGGGAGATGGAAAAATTCTTCGCGCGCAGGAAGGCGCGGAAAAAAGATCCGGTCATTCTGTTGGGCGATCTCAATGTCGCGCCGCTGGAGCATGATGTGTGGAGCCACAAGCAGCTCTTGAATATTGTCAGCCACACGCCGGTGGAAACCCAATTGCTGGGTGAGGCGCAGGCGGCTTTCGAATGGATCGATTCAACCCGGCACTTCATTCCACCGCAGGACAAGATCTACAGCTGGTGGAGCTATCGCGCCGCCGATTGGGAAGCCTCGGACCGCGGCCGCAGACTGGATCATGTCTGGGCGAGCCCGGGCCTTAAAGGCACGCTCAAGTCGCACAAGATCGTAAAGAAGATGCGCGGCTGGCAGAAAGCCAGCGATCACGTGCCGGTGATTGTGGAATTCGACGTCTAACGCCAGAACGGCTTCACGCCCTTGAATTTGCGATAGCGCTTCAGGGCCTGCTTGATGGCGCCGGGAACCTGCGCGCCATACCAGCCCACCATGGCGCCGGCGGCATAGCGCGACGGCCCATCCTCGTCTTTCCTGTTTTTCTCGCGCAACAGACCCGCCACGACACTGCGGACATTGGCGGCGTCATTCAGATCGCCCAGATGATTTTGCAGCCCGCGCAACTGGCGCAGATAGGACTTCACATCGCGCTTGGGATAAAGAGGCGCGAAAAATTCCGCGGTATAACGCAGCTTTTTGAGGGCGATGCGCAAGCGATGAAGATCGCCCTCCTCGTGATTCTTGGCCACCCGGCCGCGTTTTTTCATGCGGGCGATCTGGCGGTCCAGCATGCGTTCGGCGGTTCGCGGCAAACGCCGGTTGCGGGTCAAGGGCAGCTGCGAGGAGGCCAGCGCGGCTACGTCATCGGTAAAAAGTTCGAAATCGGGACTGGAAATGCAATGCGTAGCGCCGGCCCAGGCCTGGGCGCGGGCGCTTTCGGCCCGGGCACGCAATTGGGACAGGCCTTCGCTCACCCCCGATTTGAGCGGATCGGCCAGAAGCTTTTCGACAAACACATCCAGATCGCGCGCCGCCGCCAGGCGCCCGGCCAAAATCTTGGCGCGGCCGCGCAATTCGCCAAGCCATTCCTGGCCGAACTCCCGGCCAAAGGCGCCCAGCGCCACTTCCAGCCGGCGAAAGGCCACCCGCAACTGATGCAGGCCTTCGACCGAGCGGTGGTCTTTCGATTCTTGTGGCCGCAAGGTGGCGGCATTGGCGGTGATCTGGGAAAGGCAGTCCGACAGGGTGGCGCGAAAAGCCTCTTCCGGCCGCATGGACTTGGAGATGGTGCGCGCCAAACCCTTGGCCGGCTTGCCAAAGACCATTTTGTCGGCGCCGTTGTTGCGGCGGATCAGGGAATGCACGGAGGCGCGGGGATCGTCCATGCCGGACGCTAGACTGAATTCAGGGTGGCTATCAATCGTGCCTAAATCGGTCGCACGGGAATGTTTGCCGCCCGGAGCGCGGCTTTCGCTTCCGCGATACTGACTTCGCCAAAATGGAAGATCGAGGCCGCCAAAACCGCGCTGGCATGGCCCTTGGTCACACCATCCACCAAATGCTGGGCGTTGCCGACCCCGCCGCTGGCGATCACCGGAACCTGCACCTCATCGGACACGGCGCGGGTGAGTTCCAGATCATAGCCCGACTTCACCCCGTCGCGGTCCATCGAGGTGAGCAGGATTTCGCCCGCGCCATAACCGACCAGCTTTTGCGCATGCGCCACGGCATCGATGCCGGTGGCCTTGCGCCCGCCATGGGTGAAAATCTCATATTTGCCACCGCCGACACCCTTGGCATCGATCGCCGCGACAATGCATTGGCTGCCGAACTTTTCCGCCGCTTCCTTGACGAATTCCGGGCGGCTGACGGCGGCGGTATTGATAGAGACCTTGTCGGCGCCTGCCAGCAGCAAGGCGCGGATGTCTTCCAGGGTCCGCACCCCGCCGCCCACCGTCAGGGGCATGAAACAGACTTCCGCCGTGCGATGCACCACATCCAGCAAGGTGCCGCGATTTTCGTGAGAGGCGGTGATGTCCAGGAAACAAAGCTCATCGGCGCCCGCTTTGTCGTAGATAATCGCCTGCTCCACCGGATCGCCGGCATCGCGCAAGCCTTCAAAATTCACACCCTTGACGACGCGGCCGTCTTTCACGTCCAGGCAGGGGATGACACGGACCTTCAGCATTACATTCTGCCTTTCGCCATGGCGGCGATGTTCATCAAGGCGCGGCCCGTCACCGCTTCGGCGGGAACACCGGTGGTGCGGGTCAGAACCTCGGCTTCCAGCAGCATGTCCAAAGCCTCGCCAAGCTTGTCGCTGTTCCAGCGCTGCGCCTGGTTCTTGAACGCCTGGCTCCGCGAGAAATGCACCGGTGGGCGCAGCCGCTTCATCACATTGTCGATACTTTCGCCGCGCGCCGCACTCTCGCGCGCCTGCACCAGTTTCTGGAAATGGCCCATGGCGCTGCGCAAGACCTGGGCGGGCTGGGTGTCGGAGGCCCAGAGCCGTTCCAGCTCGCGGTCCAGCTTGGCCAGATCGCCGCTGCCCGCCGCGTCGCAGGCCGATTCGCTGCGCGCCTCGGCCTCGTCGCCCATCACGGCGCGGACATCTTCCAACGTCACCTGTTTCTGGCCGTGCATAAACAGGACCAGCTTTTCGATCTCGCGCCTGGTGACGCCGCGATCCGAACCCAGCCGCGACACGGCGTCTTCCAGCGCGTCGGGCGCGATAGAGAGGCCTTCGGCGCGCAAGGCATCGCGCACCACATCGCCCAGGTCGCGCACCGAATCCGGATAGCATTGGACGGCGGCGGCGGTCTTATGATCGTCGAAGATTTTGCGCAGGGCTCCCGTCTTGGCCAAGTCGCCAGCCTCGATAACCACCAGGGCGTCGCCTTTGGGATCGTCCAGAAAGGAGTCCAGCAGATCGGCAAGGTCGTTGCCCGCGCCGCGCACCCTGACCACCCGGCGGCCGCCCATCATGGAAATGGCGGCAGCCTCGTCCGCCAGCCGCGCCGGATCGGCCAGCAAAGTGGCCTCGCTCAAATCCGCGACATTGAAAGGATCGGTAAGGTCAGGCACCACGCTTTTGAGCAGCTTTTCGGCGCGTTCCTGCACCAGCCCGGCATCCGGCCCATAGACCAGCGCCACCGCCAGCCCCTTGGGCGGCGCGGCGACATAGCGGTCGGCTTCGTGACTTTTGACGATCATTTTTTTCTGTGCTGCCGGAACCAGACGCCCAGATCCAGATGAATGCGCTCGGCGACATCCTGCGCCGCGCGCTTGCTGGCGTCCTGTTCCGCGACCAGGGTGGCATAGGGCGATTGCACCACGTTATAGGCCGACAATTCGGTCTGGATGCCAGTGGTCAGCACATTGCCGCGCACGTCGCTTAAGGTGTAACGCGCCTCCATCCGGTTGTTGTAACGGGTGATGGAGGCGTCGTTCTGCAGCGCGATGCCCTGGCTGGTTTCATTGAGCACGATTTTCAGGCGGTACAGTTTGCCTGCCGGATCGCCATCGGAACGCAGCGCATCGATCAGACTGGTGCGCAACTCATAACCGTCGCGTTCGGCAATCGGTTCGACAAAGACGGAAGACAGTTGCGGCGCCAGCGACTTGCCGTACATGGGTCGGAATCCGCAGGCTCCAAGCAGCAAACAGGCGGCGAGGACAGCCAGCTTCTTCATGCCACGATGTTCACAATGCGGTTGGGCACAACAATGACCTTCTTGGGCGCTTTGCCTTCCAAGGCGCGGATCACGCCGTCATTGGCCAGGGCGGCGGCTTCGACCGTCTTGCTGTCGGCATCCTTGGCCATGCTGATCTCGCCGCGCCGCTTGCCATTGACCTGAATGGGAATCGTGACGCTGTTGGACTGCGTCAGAGCCGCATCATATTTGGGCCAGGCGGTTTCGGCCACCAATTTGCTGTGGCCCAGCGCCTGCCAGCAAGCTTCCGCCAGATGCGGCATCATGGGCGCGGAAAGCAGGACAATGGCTTCCAGCGCCTCTCGCCGGGCCGCCGGACCCGCTTTTTCGGCGCCGCCGATGGCATTGGCCAGGGTATAAAGCTGCGCCACCGCGCTGTTGAAGCGCAGATGCTCCAGATGGTCGGTCACCGCGGCGATGGCCTTGTGGCTGGCCTGACGCAAGGCTTTCGAGGCTTCGTCATCGGCAGAGACCGGCGTGCCGGGCGCAGGCAGGTCCCCCGCTTCGGTGCAAAGGCGATAAATGCGATTGACGAACCGCCAGCAGCCTTCCGCCCCGGCATCGGTCCATTCGATGTCGCGCTCGGGCGGGGTATCGGAAAGCATGAACCAGCGAATCGTGTCGGCGCCATATTCGGCAATGATGGTTTCCGGCGCGATGGTGTTCTTCTTGGACTTGGACATCTTTTCCGATGCCCCGACCGTCGCTTCCTGGCCGCTTGAGCGCAGGAAAACCTTGCCGTCGCGCTTTTCGATTTCCTCCGGCGAGACCCAAGCGCCCTCCGCATCCTTGTAGGTCTCGTGACAGACCATGCCCTGGGTGAACAGGCCGGCAAAGGGTTCGGCGACTTTCACCAGGCCCAGCTTGGACATGGCGCGGGTGAAATAGCGCGCATAGAGCAGATGCAGGATGGCATGCTCGATTCCGCCGATATACTGATCGACCGGCAGCCAATAATCCGCCGCCTGTTTGTCGACCGGCTCATCGAAATCCGGATTGGTGAAGCGGGTAAAATACCAGGACGAGTCGGCGAAGGTGTCCAGCGTGTCGGTATCGCGCACCGCATGGCCTTTGCAGGTGGGACAGGTCGTGATTTTCCACGCCGTGTCGGCATCCAGCGGATTGCCTTTGACGTTGAAGTTGATCACCTCGGGCAGCTTGACCGGCAATTGATCCTTCGGCACCGGCACCACACCGCACTTCTCGCAATGGATCATGGGGATGGGACAGCCCCAGGGCCGCTGGCGCGACACCAGCCAGTCGCGCAGGCGGAAATTCACCGTGCGTTCGCCGATGCCGTCTTTTTCCAGCCGCGACGCCACGTCCGCCTTGGCCTGTTCCACCGTCATGCCGTCCAGGAAGCGGGAATTGGCGAGGCGGCCCGGGCCGGCATAGGCTTCCTTGCCGATTTCAAACGTCTTGGGATCGGCATCCGATGGCACCACCACCGGCGTCACCGAAAGCTTGTATTTGCGGGCAAAATCCAGATCGCGCTGGTCATGCGCCGGACAGCCGAAAATCGCGCCGGTGCCGTAACCCATCAGCACGAAATTGGCCACCATCACCGGAAGCTTCCAATTTGTGTCGAACGGATGCGCGGCGGTAAGGCCGGTGTCGTAACCCTTCTTCTCGGCCTTCTCGATATCGGCCTCGGCGGTGCCGATATGGCGGCATTCCTCGATGAAGGCGGCAAGTTTCTTGTCCGTCTTGGCCAACTCCTGGGCCAAGGGATGTTCCGGCGACAGCGCCACAAAAGACGCGCCGAATAAAGTGTCCGGTCTTGTTGTGAAAACGTCGAGAGCCGTCTGGTTCGACAAAGTGAACTGGAAGCGCAGGCCTTCGCTCTTGCCGATCCAGTTCTTCTGCATGACCCGGACTTTTTCCGGCCAGCGGTCGAGTGTGTCCAAGCCTTGCAGCAATTCGTCGGCGAACCCGGTGATCTTGAAGAACCACTGGCTGAGCTTGCGCCGCTCCACGATTGCGCCCGACCGCCAGCCGCGCCCGTCGATCACTTGCTCGTTGGCCAGCACGGTCATGTCGACCGGATCCCAATTCACATCGGCTTCGCTGCGATAAACAAACCCGGCCTTGTAGAAATCCAGGAACAGCTTTTGCTGCTGGTGATAATATTCGACATCGCAGGTGGCGAATTCCCTGCTCCAGTCCAGCGACAGGCCCATCATCTTGAGCTGGCCGCGCATGGCGGCGATATTTTCGTATGTCCAGTCGCGCGGGCTTACGCCCTTGTCGCGCGCCGCATTCTCCGCCGGCAGGCCGAACGCGTCCCAGCCCATGGGATGCAGCACATTATAGCCCTGGGCGCGGCGGAAACGGGCGATGACATCGCCCATGGTGTAGTTGCGCACATGGCCCATATGGATGCGCCCCGACGGATAGGGGAACATCTCCAGCACATAGCATTTGGGTTTGTCCGAATGGCTTGGCGTGGCGAACAGGGCGCGCGCGTCCCATTCCGCCTGCCAGTGCTTTTCCGATTCCTTGGCGTTATAGCGCGCCATAGCGCCCATCCTTAGGCTTGAAGCCCTCAGCCAACCTGGCCGAGCGTGGCGAGCCTGAGTTCGCGCGCGCGGGTGAGGATGGAGTCTTCCAGCTTGTGCGCCGTGTCCGGGCTGGGCGTGGCTTCCTGCCAACCGGCGGTGCTTCTGGTCTGACGGAACACCACCACTTTCAGGCCATCGGCGCGAAGCGCGCGGTCCATGATGTAAACGGTCACCTTCAGCCGCTCATTGGGGCTGGAAGGCGCGACATACCATTCCGAGATGATCACGCCGCCAAAGGGATCGGCCGAGGTCAGCGGCAGGAAGGACAAGGTGTCGAGGGAGGCGTGCCAGAGATAGGAGTTCACCCCCAAGGTGACCCGGGAGGAGCCGCTGGCGATGGCGCTGACGCCGGTATCCATTTCCCGGGCGCCGTCATTGGAGGATCCGCAGCCGGCCAGGGCCAAGGCACAAAGCAAAGCGGGCAGAACTCGCATAGGGACGTTTTTTCCTTTGGGGCGCCGGACTAGGGCTTATAGCGGCGGTGTGGCTGGCGCGCAACGGCGCTCAGCTTGCGCCAAACCAGCTGGTTTGGCTTATTCTGGAAGGACTTAGGAGGCCGCCAGATTGCCACTTCGTAAGATTGCAATGCTTTTGGCCATAAGCCTGGCAAGCCCGGCGCGGGCGCAGCTTCTGACCGAAGCTGTAACCCAGCCCCTGGCGCCGCCGGCCTGGTCGGTCGGCCCCGCCGAACTGCGGCTGAATGCCGAGACCAGCGGCGCCTTGTTCGATGCCCGGCAACCGGGGCAGAGCGGGGCCAAAACCAGCGGAGTCAGAGCCAGTGGGGTCTTGCTGCTGATGCCGGAGCTGCGGCGCGACTATGACAGCGGCCTGTCGCTGCGGCTGAACGGCACCTTTGCCGCCGCCGACCCTCTGTCGCGGGGCGGGTATGACGGCGATGCCATCGAGCGGCTGACGGTGTCGGCGCGCACCGGCCTGGGCCAGCTGGAAGTCGGACTGACCGATGGCGCGGGCGATGCGCTGGATGTGGGCGGCCCCAAGGTGGATCTGGACGTCAGCCTGGATGATCCACGCACCAGCTTCTATCGCGATCCGCGCGACGGGCGGGCGGTGATCAGCCAATTCGCGCTGCGCACCCAGGCGGGCGCATCCAGCAACTATGCCAAATTCGTCTATACCAGCCCGGCGCTGTTCGGGGCGCAGCTGGCGCTGTCCTTCACACCATCGGAAGGAAAACAGCTGCCGTTCCTCAATGCGGGTCCGCATGTAGCAGGACGGCAGGTGGAATTCTGGGAAGCGGCGCTGCGCTATGAGACCGAGCTGGGACAGGTGTCGCTGACCGGTTATGGCGCGGTGGCGGAGAGCCGCGCCGAACACAAATTGCCGGGGCAGGAAGGCACCAGCGATCTGAGCTTTGGCCTTCGCGCCGATTATCCGCTGGACGAAGAGACCAGCCTGTCGCTGGGTGGCTCATGGCGGCAGAGCAATGCCTATGCCTTCGACATCAACCAGACCTGGCAGCCTTCCACCACCCGGGGACAGCATGTCTCGGCCATGCTGACACGCGGAGCCTGGAGCGCGGGCGTGGAATATGGAAATGGCGTCGCCAAGGAAGTGGGAATCGCGGGATTGCCGCGCCTGGGGCTGAATGGCACACAGGCCTCGCTGGGCTATCTTCTGTCACCCAGCCTGCGCCTCAGCGGCGGCTGGCAGCATCTCAGCTATGGCCGCAGCAGCGTCGCATTTTACAATGGCGCGCGGCAATTGAAGATGGACGCGGTCTTTCTGCATCTAAATCTGAAAACGTCAGATCAGTGAAGAAATCGCGGCAATGCCGCTGAATGCGGGCGCCAGCAAAGCCGCATTACGCGACGTGACACCGCCCAGGGCATAGACGGGCACCGGGGCATGCGCGGCGATGAAAGCGGCGCGAACCGGCGTCAAAGCGCGTACCGCCGGATGGCTGGTTGTGGCGAAAACCGGCGACAGAAACACCGCATCCAGGCAATGCGCACCCATCAAGGCGCGCAAGGAATGCGCCGATGAGGTGATGATCCAGTGCGGGAAACGGATGCGCCAATGCGCCGCCTCGCGCATGCGCGCCTGCGGCAGATGCAGTCCCGCCGCGCCCACTTGTACCGCCAGTCCGGGATCATCGGCGATCAGCAAGGTCGTCAGGCCTGACAATTGCCGGGCCAGCGCTTGGCGCTGTCTTGCCTCGCGCGCGCGTATCACCACCACACTGCCGGGCGGCAAGGCGCGCGCCGCCCCTGCCCAATCGGCCGCCCGATCGTCGGTCATCAACACCAAGGGCATATCGGCGTTGAGCCTGTGCTGGTGGATTGATAGGTTCGCGGCCATGAGTATTTCACAGAATCTCGAAGCCATACTGGCGCGCATCGCGGCGGCGCGAAAGGCGGCAATCGCGCCCGCGCCCGCCACGCACCTGGTGGCGGTGTCCAAGACCGTGCCGCACGAGGGTATCCGCGAGACGATTGGGTGCGGGCAGCGCCTGTTCGGCGAGAATCGGGTGCAGGAAGCCCAGTCCAAATATCCGCAGCTGAAAGCCGAATTCCCGGACCTGGAATTGCATCTGATCGGCCCCTTGCAGAGCAACAAGGTCAAGGAAGCGGTGGTGCTGTTCGACGTGATCCAGAGCCTGGACCGGATCAAGCTGGCGGACGCACTGGCGGCGGAGCGGGACAAGTCGGGTAAATGCCCGCGCCTGTTGCTACAGGTCAATACCGGCGAGGAGCCGCAAAAGGCCGGTGTTGTGCCGCAAGAAGTCGAAGCCCTAATCGCGCACGCCCATAAACTGGACCTGCCGCTGGAGGGCCTGATGTGCATCCCGCCTGCCGATGACGACGCCGCACCGCATTTCGCCTTCCTGGCCAAGCTGGCGCGCGATCATGGGCTGAAGAATCTCAGTATGGGCATGAGCGGGGATTTCGAGCTGGCGGTGAAATTCGGCGCCACCCATGTGCGGGTCGGCACCGCAATTTTCGGGGCGCGTCAGCCGATAGCTACCTGATCGCCGGGCTTAAGCTGTTCGATCGCCGCCAGCAGATCATCTTTTCCCATCGCCACGCAGCCTTGAGTCGCGGCGTAGTCCGGCTTGGCCAGATGCATGAAGATGGCACTGCCCTTGCCCGGAATGACAGGATCGTCGTTATAGCCCAGCACCGCCACCAGATCGTAGAGATGGTCCTCGCGCCACATGGCCTCGGCGCTGGCGGGATAGGGCAGTTTCACCAACCGGTTGTAGTTGGGATCATCGGGGGCATCGCACCAGCCGTCATCCTTTTGGAGGACGCGCAAAGGCAGGCGCGTGCGCGGCGCCGCGATCCGGTCGGCGCGATAGAAGATTTCCCGCACCGGAAAAATTCCGCGTGGCGTGATGCCGTCGCCTTCGCCGCCCTTGATGGCAATGCCGCCGGGACCGATGGCGGCGCGGCGCGCGCCCGCGCCCCAATTGAGCCAGGCGCCGCTGTGGCCGGCGGTGACGATAAGATTCATGAGAGGTTTATAGCGTCAGTGGACGCCGGCGAGAACCGGTAATGGGCTGACCGATACCAAACCCATGGACCGGCGATAGGCGTAAAGTGCGCGGCTGGCGGTGTCGCTGTCCACGCCCTTGGCAGACAAGGCATTGCTGAAAGCCGCAACATCCAGACCGTCGGCAACCGTGCCGGGCAAGCCGGGGATTTCAGCCGTGGGTAATGAGATATTGCCGGTGATGGGTGTCGCCGCAACCTTGACGGCCTTGGCCTTGCCGTCGCTCTGGAGCAACGAGAGCGCAGTGTCTTCGAAACTCTTTCCGGTGATGCCTTTGAACACCACGTCGGCAATCGAGCTGATGGCGCCCCACATCCCGCCATACAGCGTGCCGCCCATGATCTTTTCGACCGAGCCGATTTTATCGCCGGTGATGGCGCGATAGACGGTGCCGATGATGGGGATGTGTTGCAGCGGATTGACCACGTCCAGCAAGTGATCGAAGAAGCCCTCTTCTTCCTTGACGCCGGTATCCGCCGCCTTGGTCGCCGTGGAGGTGACGGACTCGGCCGCCTGGGCTTCGGTTCGCGACTCGGTGCGAGCCGGGCCGGGCGAAGAGACCATGGAATGATAGCGAAGGCTGTAAACGCTCATAGCCTTCGCTAGAAGCAAGTGCCGCGCCAAGTATGTTTCAGATTTTTTTCCGCGCTATTGCTGGAAATTTATCCGCCCACCGACGGATGGGAGCGGCAAAATTTGCCGACCTGCCGCCGGGCGCGCTAGTCTCAAATCGCCCCGAACCAGTTCAAAGCGAATCATGCCGACCCGAATCCTTTTGGCCGAGAGTGACGATGTGCTGCGCGCCAGCCTGGCCGAGCAATTGGAACAGGAAGGCTATGACGTGGTGCCGGCCTCCAACGCCGAGGAGACTTGCACCGCGGCGCGCGAAAATCTGAGCTTTGCGATTATCGGGCTTTCCGACGGCGAGCCGCTGGCGGCCCGGTTGCGGGAGCAGGGATTAAGCTGTCCCCTGCTGCTCTTGACCGATGGCGAGACCCAATCGGCCCAGGAATACCTGGCCCGGCCGTTCCGGATTTCCGTGCTTCTGGCCCGGTTGCATGCGCTGAACACCCACCATGCCCCCGCCGACGATGCGGCGGTGCGCATCGGCCCCTATACCTTCCATCCCTCCGCCAAGCTGCTGCAGGCCGACGGCCGCAAGGTCCGGCTGACCGAGAAGGAAACCAATATTCTCAAGTTCCTTCATGCGAGTTCCGGAACCGTGCCGCGCGACATCCTGCTGCATGAGGTGTGGGGCTACAGCCCGGCGGTCGCGACCCACACTTTGGAAACCCATATCTACCGCCTGCGCAAGAAAATCGAACAAGATCCAGCGAATGCCCAGATTCTGCTGACCGAAGGCGGCGGCTACCGCCTCAGCGCATAAGTTAACGGCCAACCGGCGCCATTCATCATTTGTTTAATGCCCGTTAACCACCTCGTCCTAGAACCAGGGGATGGGAAAAAGGCCCGCCAAATCCGCTTCCATTCCGCAGCGGCGCATCACGCGCAGCGTGCCGAAGCCGCGCGCCGAAACCGGACCCAAACGCGGCGGCCCGACCTGGCCCTATGTGCTTTTGATGATCTGCGGCTGGAGCGTGATTTTCGCCGGCCTGTTTTTTTCCCATTTCCTCTCCGGCCTGCCCGACACACGCAATCTGATGATCAGCGGCCCGTCGCAGGACGTCACCATTTTGGATGATCGCGGCCGCCTGATCGCGCGGCGCGGCTTGACCCAAGGGCGGATGGTGCATGTCGAGGATCTGCCCGATCATGTCTCGAACGCCTTCATCGCCATCGAGGATCACCGCTTCCGTTCCCATATCGGCGTCGATCCCATCGGGCTGGGGCGTGCCGCGCTCAAGAACATGCTGGCGGGCCGGGTGGTGCAAGGCGGCTCCACCATTACCCAGCAGCTCGCCAAGAATCTTTTCCTCAGTCCCAGCCGCACCTTCGACCGCAAGATGCAGGAAGCCATGCTGGCTTTGTATCTGGAGTCGCGTTACTCCAAGAACCAGATCCTGACCCTGTATCTCAACCGGGTTTATTTCGGCGCCGGCGTATATGGCATCGAAGCGGCGTCGGAAAAATTCTTCGGCAAGCATGCCAGCGAACTGGGATTGACCGAAGCCGCGATCATCGCGGGCAGCGTCAAGGCGCCCGCCCGCTACAATCCCTTTTCCGATTCCGATGCCGGGCTGGCGCGCGCCAGGATCGTGCTCCGTGCCATGCAGAGCGCGGGCTTCATCGATGAAAACACCCGCATCCTGGCGCAGGCGACGCGGCCGCGTATCGTGCGCGCCAACGGCACGCCCGGCTCGGGCTGGTTCGCCGATTGGGTGATGGCGCATTTGCCGGGTCTTGTCGCGCCGTCCGCGCAGCCGGTGATTGTCGAAACCAGCTTCGATCTTCAAACCCAAATGCTGGCCGAGCGCGCCGTGGCGCACGGGCTGGCGGCGGAAGGCGAGCAGTACCGCGCCAGCCAGGCCGCCTTGGTCGCGATGACGCCAGACGGCGCGATCCGCGCCATGGTGGGCGGCAGGACTTACAACGGCTCCGGCTTTAATCGCGCCACCGATGCGGTGCGCCAGCCCGGAAGCGCATTCAAGCCTTTCGTCTATCTCACCGCCCTGGAACATGGACACACACCCGACGAAACGGTGAATGACGGGCCGGTGGATATTCGCGGCTGGCGGCCGTCGAATTATGAAGGCCGGTTCAAGGGCGAGATTCCCCTGATCCAGGCTTTCTCGGAATCCTCCAATTCGGTGGCGGCGCAATTGACCGCCGAACTGGGGCCCAAGGAGGTGGCGCGCACCGCGCACCGCCTGGGCATCGCCTCGCCGCTTTCGGAAGTCTCGTCCTTGGCCTTGGGCACCTCCGGAGTTACGCCGCTGGAATTGACGGGCGCCTATGCGCCCTTCGCCAATGGCGGCAATGCGGCCCAGCCCTTCGGCGTGCTGCGCGTCAAGACGCGGTCGGGGAAAGTGCTTTACCAGCGCAGGCCCCCCGGCCTCGGGGCGGTGATGAGCGTCCATGACAATATGCAGATGACGCGGCTGATGCAGGAAGTGACCGCCACGGGAACCGGGCGGGCGGCGCGGCTGGAAGATCGTCCCACCGCCGGCAAGACCGGCACCACCCAGGATTTTCGCGATGCCTGGTTTGTTGGTTTCACCGCCGATCTGGTCTGCGGCGTGTGGATCGGCAACGACAATAACAGCCCGATGCGCAAGGCCACGGGCGGCACCCTGCCGGCGCGCATTTTCCATGTCTTTATGAGCCAGGCGGAAGAAACCATGCCGGTGCGGCCGCTGGCCGGCAGCAATGTGATGGCGTCGGCGGAAATACCGGATGCGGTGGAACAGCCGCCCGCCGCGGCCGAAGACGACGAGCCTGACACGCTTCAGAAATTATTGAACGGAATCTTTGGCGGGACCTAAGCCCTGTCGGCGCTATAACGCTGCAATTCGCGACCGTTTTTCTTCAGCCAGTCCTGCGGTGCATCCATGTCGGGCACCAGGCTTCTGACATAGGCCCAGAAACGCGGGCTGTGATTCATCTCCCGCAAATGCGCCACTTCATGCGCCACCACATAATCCAGCACAAAATCCGGCGCCATGATCAGCCGCCAGGAAAAGGACAGCGAGCGGGCCGAGGAGCAGGAGCCCCAGCGGCTGGCCGTGTCGCGCACGGTGATGCGTGACGGCTTGACCCCCAACCGGGCGGCGTGTTCCAGCGCCCGCTCTTCAAACGTCTTGCGCGCCTGCTGCTTGAGAAAATCGAGCACCCGGCGCGGCGCATGCGCCTCGCCGCCGCTCACCCAGATGACGCCGCCTTCCGCCCAAACCGGCGCGGGCCCTTTGGCAATGGCGCGGATTTCGTAAGGCGTGCCACGGAAGGGAATTGTCGCGCCCGCCGCCAGACCGACGGGACCCGGCGCCTTGGCCAATTGGCCCGCGATCCATTCCTTTTCACCGCGTGCAAAATCCAGCGCATGCGCCAGGCCACGGCGCGAGGGCGCGGTGACGCTGATCTCGCCGGTGGCTGGATTGACCTTGACGATCATCCGCCGGGCGCGCGGATTGAGGCGCACGCGCACTTCCAGCATCCGGCCGTCAATTTTGAGCAGTTCATGCCGGATGGCGGGAGGTTGCTTTTTCTTAAAAAACACGCGGTGTTTGCCTAGGCTGTGCGGATAGGCGATATATGTAACCCGTTTCGCCGGTCTGTCGAAAGAATTATTCCCGTCATGATTCGTGATGACCAGATTGCAAAAATGATGGGCACCGGCGCGCTGGGCTTGTTGTTGGGCGCGCTGGGCTTTCAGTATCTGGCGCACCTGCCGCCTTGCGAAATGTGTCATTGGCAACGCTGGCCCTATTTCGCAGCCGCCGCCATCGCACTTGTCGGCACAACTGTCTGGAAATGGAACAGCCGCTGGCTAGTGACCGGGACTCTTGTCCTGGTTGCGGTCTTAGGTGTGATCGTCACCGGACAGTTGCAGAATATTGTCGCAATCGCCCTTGCCGCAGCGGCGCTGATCGCGCTGGCCTTCTGGATACGGGACGCGCGCCTGGTTGTGGTCATGACGATTCTGCTGGTCGCAATTTCCGGATTGATCGGCGCCTATCAGGCGGGCATGCAGATGGGCATCTTGCCCGGACCCAGCGCTTGCACGGTCGCGAAGGCTTATGTGATGGGCTCGGGCGCGCCCGATCCCGAGATCAGTTGCAATGCCGTGACCTGGAGCCTGTTCGGCCTGTCGCTGGCGGCCTACAATGCCATCTTCGCCTTTCTGATCGCGGGAGCCGGCCTGGTGCTGCTGAGACGCAATCATGCCGCGTAAGCCCAAGCATACCGCACCCGGTTCTCCGCTGGATATTGAATCCATGATCCGGGTGGATCATGCCGGCGAATATGGCGCAGTCAGGATATACGAAGGCCAGCTTGCCGTGCTGAAGCGGCGCAAAGGCGCAAGCGCCAGTGTCCAAACCATTCAGCATATGGCGGAGCAGGAACAGCGCCATCTTGCGGCGTTCGACCGGCTGGTGAATGAACGAAAAGTGCGGCCCACCGCGCTGGAGCCGGTATGGCGCATCGCCGGTTTTGCGCTGGGGGCGGCCACCGCCGCCCTGGGCGAAAAGGCGGCCTTCGCCTGCACCGCCGCGGTGGAAGAAGTGATCGACGAGCATTATGCGGCGCAGATCGAAGCGCTGAAAGACAAGGACCCGGCATTGAAAGCGGCGGTGGAAGACTTCCGCGCCGACGAGGCCGCTCATCGCGATACCGCGCTGGCCCAGGGCGCCGAACAGGCGCCTGGCTACAAGCTGCTTAGCGAAACCATCAAGGC
This sequence comes from uncultured Alphaproteobacteria bacterium, assembly GCA_902825865.1. Taxonomy (GTDB): domain Bacteria; phylum Pseudomonadota; class Alphaproteobacteria; order Micropepsales; family Micropepsaceae; genus Rhizomicrobium. The sequence goes on along the minus strand of CADECX010000006.1, from coordinate 3,901 downwards.
TGGCTGCCGGATAGCTATCAAGCTGTCGGAACGAATTTAGCTTCTGTCCGCGCCTGCCGCTCGCTTGTGCTCGCGGCGTTCGCCGCTTTCGCAGGTCCACCGGACCTGCTCACGCGCTTTGCGCGCCGCGGCTCACGGTTCTAGTTCACTATCCCAATACAGATAATCCGCCCAGCTTTCGTGCAGATAATTCGGCGGAAACCGGCGCCCATGCTCGCGCAATTCATTGACTGTGGGCTGATGCGGGCGGATGCGGGGATGCATCTTGGCATGGTTGGGCATGCGACCGCCTTTGGTGAGATTGCAGGGACTGCAGGCGGTGACGACATTTTCCCAGGTGGTGCGGCCGCCTTTGCTGCGCGGGATCACATGATCGAAGGTCAGGTCCTTGGGATCGCCGCAATACTGACATTCGAACTGGTCGCGCAGAAAGACATTGAACCGGGTGAAGGCGGGACGGCGCGCCGGGCGAATATAGGTCTTGAGCGAGACCACCGACGGCAACCGCATCTCAAAGCGGGCCGAATGCACCACCCGGTCATACTCTTCCAGGATATTCACCCGCTCCAGGAACACAGCCTTGATGGTGTCCTGCCAGGACCAGAGCGAAAGCGGGTAATAGCTCAAGGGGCGATGATCGGCATTCAGCACCAGCGCCGGGCAATGCGGCACAGGCCGGGAGAGAGCGGTAGCGGCTAGCACGGAAGAAATCCTGTGAAAGCAATTCCCCTTTCGCAGCGCAAATTCTAGGGCCTGACCCCGTCGTTGCTCAAGACCCTAGCCGATTCGTCATGACGGTTTGTAGACGCAGCCCGCCTCACCGCTGGTTTTCAACAAGCCGGAAAAGGCCAAATTCAGAAACTGACCCGCCATCATTAATCCTTCCGGATCGATGCCATGGCCCATGCCGCGGGCCAGGTGCCATTGCACCCTGGCCCCCGCCAATCCCAATTGATTCGCCGCCAGGAACATGGCCTGGGGCGGGATCACGGAATCGCTGTCGCCATGGGTGAGCAGGATCGGAGGAATGTCGCTGTCCGGCGGCGCAGCCGGCAGCAGACCCGAAAAGCCCACAATCGCCGCGGGCTTCACCTTCCGGCGCAGCCCCAGATGCAAGGACAGCATGGTGCCTTGGGAAAAGCCCGCCAGCGCCAGCCGGTCGGGCGGCAAACCCAAACGGGCCAGTTCGGCATCCAGATACTCGTCCAGCATGGGACCGGCGACCTCGACGCCTTTCTGCATCTCATGCGGATCGATGCGGGAGATGGGAAACCACTGATAGCCGGGGCTGCCGGGCACGCGCATGGGCGCATTGGGGGCGGCGAAAGCCACCGTCGGCAGCAGGCCCCGCCAATGCTCCGCCAGCCCGATCAAGTCCTGACCGTCGGCGCCATAACCATGCACCAAGACCACCAGATGGGTGGCGGGACCGCGCGCGGGCGGCAAAGAAGGACCGGAAAGTGCCATGTGCGTTTCTATCAGCTAGAATTAGGGAGCGACCGCGAACCCGAAGCGTAGTGGAGGGGTCACTAGCGACAGCGTAGTGACGCGGCGCCACAATGAGAAGAGCATGATTGTCACAAGGTTCGCACCCAGTCCAACCGGTCTTCTCCATTTGGGCCATGCCTATGCCGCCATCACCGCCTATGAAAGCGGCGACGATTTTCTTCTGCGGATCGAGGACATCGACAAGGGACGCTCACGCGACAAATTCATCCAGGCGATCTTCTATGACCTGAAATGGCTGGGGCTTTCCTGGGACGAACCGTCCTTGCGCCAGTCCACCCGCATGGGCGCCTATGCCGAGGCGCTGGTGAATCTGAAAGCGCATGGCTTGGTCTATCCCTGTTTCTGCACCCGCGCCGAAATCGCCACCGAAATCGCGCGGGCGGGCGAAGCCCAGCATGGGCCGGATGGGCCCAAATACCCCGGTACCTGCCGTGCTTTGTCGCTGGAAGAGGGTACGCAGCGGATCGCGGCGGGCGAGTCCTATGCCCTGCGGCTGGATGTGGCCAAGGCGGCGGCGCTGACCGGAGCGTTGACCTTCCGCGAGCAGGGCCATGTCCATGCCGTCGATCCATTTTGCTTCGGCGACATTGTGATCGCCCGCAAGGATCTGCCGACCTCCTATCACCTGGCGGTGGTGGTGGATGACGCCCATCAGCAAGTCAGCCTGGTGACGCGCGGCGAGGACCTGCTGTCGGCGACCCATATCCAGAGACTGTTGCAAGCCCTGCTCAAGCTGCCCGAACCGGCTTACGCCCATCATTCCCTGGTGCTGGATGAAGAGGGCAAGAAATTCTCCAAGCGCGACGGCGCGGTCAGCCTGCAAAGCCTGCGCGAAGCGGGCGAGACGCCGGCCGACATCCGGGCTCGTATTGGTCTTTAGCGTCCGGCTTGTGCTAAGAGGGCCGCCATGTCCAATGCCCTAGACGAACTTTTTGCCACCATCGCGTCCCGCAAGGGTGCCGATCCATCGACGTCCTACACCGCCAAGCTCTTGGCGGCGGGCGTGGAAAAGTGCGCCAAAAAATTTGGCGAGGAAGCCACCGAGGCGGTGATCGCGGCGATCCAGAAGGACAAGACCGAGCTCGCCAAGGAATCCGCCGACGTGCTGTATCACTTGGCGGTGTTGTGGGCGGCCAGTGGCCTGACCCCGGACGATGTCTATGCGGTGCTCAAATCGCGCGAAGGGCAATCGGGGCTGGATGAAAAAGCCAGCCGCAAGGGCTGAGCACAGTCCCCGGCGCGAGGGATTTTACGACGTGAGCAGGAGCGCCGAGCGATGTGCACTAAAACGTGCATGAGCGATGGCGCGACGAACTCACGGCGTAAAAGAACCGCGCCCTATTGTTTTTGAGCCTCTTCTTCAGCCAGGCTCTTTACAAGATCCAGCACGCGCTTGCGCACCTTGGCGTCCTTGATCTTCATGAAGGCCAGGGACAGCTGGAGCCCTTCGCCGCTGGAGACAAAATCCATCACCGGCGCGCCGTCCGTTTCATTGGCGCCCTGGCCTGCGTCATTCACGCCTTCATAGAAGAAATCCACCGGCACATTGAGAATGCGCGAGACTTCGAACAGCCGGCCCGCGCCGATCCGGTTGACGCCCTTTTCGTATTTCTGGACCTGTTGAAATGTAAGACCCAGCAGATCGCCGAGGCGTTCCTGACTCATGCCGATCAGCATGCGCCGGATGCGCACGCGATTGCCGACTTGAATGTCGATGGGATTGGCTTGCTTCTTGGCTGCAATTGACACGCGCGTCTCACTTGTTTGCCGGGCAGGAACTTGCCCCATCTGGAGCCCGAGGCAAACAACTAATTTCGGCTATTTGACGGCCTGCCCAGAAATGAAACGGTTAAGATCGCTATACCTAAAAATATCAGAAAAATCAGGTCGCCGAATCGCGCATATAGTGGTGGCGTAAACCCTTTGGGCAGGCTTACGTCGACAACGCCCATTTCGTTAAGATCAAGCGCAGCGCGTACATGGCCCAATGGATCAATCATCGCGCTGATTCCCGTATTGGCCGCGCGCGCGATGGGCAATCCTTCTTCAATGGCGCGCACCCGCGCGATCAACAAATGCTGCTTGGGACCTGCCCAAGGCCCAAACCAGGAATCATCAGTGATATTGACGAACCAGCCTGGGCGGGGACCATTTGGGTCAACAACGGCGTGTGGAAATATCACCTCATAGCAGATCAGAGGCGTTACCGGCGGCGCGCTGCCGGCATCCAGCACATGCGGATGATCGCCCGCCGCGAAACCGGAGCCCACCGTGAGCTGGCGCAAGCCCACAGCGTTAAGCAGGCGCGTGAAGGGCAGATACTCGCCAAACGGAACCAGATGAAACTTGTCGTATATTTCCGGCGGGCGCCCATCTGGCCTAAACAGGTAAA
>CADECX010000005.1 GCA_902825865.1 uncultured Alphaproteobacteria bacterium | reverse complement strand
GCTTCGCCATCCGCGAAGGCGGCCGCACCGTCGGCGCGGGTGTTGTTGCGAAGATCATCAAGTAATTCGGCCGGGTATCGAAGGACTAAATCCATGCAAAGTCAAAATATCCGCATCCGGCTCAAAGCCTTCGATCACCGAATTCTCGACAATTCGACGCGGGAGATCGTCAACACGGCCAAGCGCACCGGCGCGCAGGTGAGGGGCCCGATTCCGCTTCCCACCGGCATCGAGCGCTTCACCGTCAACCGCTCGGCCCATGTCGACAAGAAAAGCCGCGAACAATTCGAAATCCGGACGCATAAGCGTCTTCTCGACATCATCGAGCCCACCCCGCAGACCGTCGATGCTTTGATGAAGCTCGACCTGGCTGCCGGTGTGGACGTCGAAATCAAGTTGTAAGGAGCGTCAGGTGCGCACAGGCGTCATCACGCAGAAGGTGGGCATGACCCGTCTGTTTTTGGCAGACGGAACCCATGTCCCGGTCACGGTCTTGAAGCTGGACGGCTGCGCCGTCACGGCTGTCCGCACCGCGGAGAAGGACGGCTATACCGCCGTTCAGCTCGGCTCGGGCTTCGCCAAGCCGAAGAATGCCAACAAGGCCGAGCGCGGCCAGTTCGCCAAGGCGGAAATCGAGCCTCGCAAGAAGCTCGCGGAATTCCGCGTCGATGCGAACAGCATGCTGGAAGTGGGCGACACTTTGCAGGCCGATCATTTCGTGGCCGGCCAGAAGGTCGACGTCACCGGCGTCACCATCGGCCGCGGCTTCACCGGCGCGATGAAGCGCTGGAACTTCCGCGGCTTGGAAGCCAGCCACGGCGTCTCGATCTCGCACCGCAGCCTCGGCGGCACGGGTGGTCGTCAGGACCCCGGCAAGACCTTCAAGAACAAGAAGATGCACGGCCATTACGGCACCGACAACATCACCACTCAGAATCTGGAAGTGGCCAAGGTGGATGTCGAGCGCGGCCTGATCATGATCCGCGGCGCGGTGCCCGGTTCCAAGGGCGGCTGGGTGATGGTGCGCGACGCCGTCAAGCGTCCGCACAAGGGCGTGCCGACACCGGCTTCCGTGAAGAAGCGCGCTGGCGTCGCTCCGGCCGCCGCTGAAGCGCCTGCCGAACAGAAGGCTGAAGGCTAAGTCATGAAAACCAAGGTCCTCAATCTCGACAACAAGGCCGCCGGCGACGTCGAACTCAACGACGCCATCTTCGGCCTGGAACCGCGCCAGGATCTGATCCAGCGCGTGGTGGTGTGGCAGCTCGCCAAGCGCCGCAGCGGCCAGCACAAGGTGCTGACCCGCGGCGAGATCAACCGCACCAAGAAGAAGATGTACAAGCAAAAGGGTACCGGTCAGGCCCGTCACGGCGCCCGTTCGGCTCCGCTGTTCGTCGGTGGCGCCAAGGCCATGGGTCCGGTCAATCACAGCCACGAGTTTGACCTGCCCAAGAAGGTCAAGGCGCTGGGCCTCAAGCACGCTCTGTCGTCCAAGGCCAAGGCGGGCTCGATCGTCATTCTCGACGAAGCCAAGTCCAAGGACATCAAGACCGGCGCGCTGGCCAAGCAGTTCGGCAAGCTGAAGCTGGGTCGCGCCTTGGTGGTGGACGGCGAGTTCGACAAGAACTTCCAGCTTTCGGCCCGCAACCTGGCCGATGTGGCCCTGCTGCCCGTGGCCGGCATCAACGTCTACGACATCATGAAAAGCGACAAGCTGGTCCTGACCACTGCCGCTGTGAAAGCGATCGAGGCGCGCCTGGCATGAGCATCAACTACGACGTGATCCTGTCGCCGGTGATCACCGAAAAAGCCACCCGCATGACCGAGGCCAACCAGGTCGTGTTCCGCGTCACCCTGGACGCCACCAAGCCGGCCATCGCCAAGGCGGTGTCGGACCTGTTCAAGGTCAAGGTCAAGGCGGTGAACACCGTGATCGTCAAGGGCAAGCGCAAGGCGGCCCGCGGCAAGGCCTATACGCGTTCTGACATCAAGAAAGCGATCGTGACCCTGGAAGAGGGCCACCAGATCGACATCACGACGGGTCTGTAAAACCATGGCACTGAAACAATATAAGCCCAGGACTCCCGGCACCCGCCAGTTGGTGCTGGTCGACCGCACCGGCCTGCACAAGGGCGGCCCGGTCAAGGCGTTGACCGAAGGCAAGACCTCCAAGGGTGGCCGCAACAATACCGGCCGCATCGTGGTGCGCTATCAGGGCGGCGGTCACAAGCAGCGCTATCGTTTCATCGATTTCAAGCGCAACAAGTTCAACGAGCCCGCGACGGTCGAGCGTCTGGAATATGATCCCAACCGCACCGCCTTCATCGCGCTGATCAAGTACAAGGACGGCACGCTCAACTATATCCTGGCGCCGCAGCGCCTGAATGTAGGCGACAGCGTGGTCTCGGGCGACAAGGTCGACATCAAGGTCGGCAACGCCATGCCGCTGAGCGCGATGCCGGTCGGCACCATCGTCCACAATATCGAAATGAAGCCGGGCAAGGGCGGCCAGGTGGCGCGCAGCGCCGGCGCCTATGCCCAGTATCTGGGCCGTGACGCCGGTTATGCCTTGATCCGCCTGAATTCGTCCGAAGTCCGCAAGATCCCGCTGACCTGCATGGCCACGGTGGGCGCGGTATCCAATCCCGACCATATGAACGAAGTGATCGGCAAGGCCGGCCGCAATGTGTGGAAGGGCAAGCGCCCGCATGTCCGCGGCACCGCCATGAACCCGATCGATCATCCCCATGGCGGCGGCGAAGGCCGCACCAAGGGCGGCCGCCATCCGGTCACCCCCTGGGGCAAGCCCACCAAGGGCGGCAAGACCCGCGTCAACAAGCGCACGACCAAGTTCATCGTGCGTACACGCAAAGGCAAGGCAAGCACATGACCCGTTCCGTCTGGAAAGGCCCATTCGTCGACAGCTACATCCTGAAGAAGGCGGAAGCGGCGCGCGCTTCCGGCCGCAAGGACGTGATCAAGACCTGGTCGCGCCGTTCCACCATCCTGCCGCAATTCGTGGGCGTCACCTTCGGCGTCTACAACGGCCACAAGCATATTCCCGTCCTGGTCACCGAGGACATGGTTGGTCACAAGCTGGGCGAATTCTCGCCCACCCGCACCTTCCACGGCCATACCGGCGCCGGCGACAAGAAGGCGAAGAGGGCCTAATGGGTAAGGAATCTCGCGCACGCGTGCTCAAGGACCATCAGGCGATGGCCGTTGCCCGCAATATTCGCGTCTCGCCCCGCAAGCTGAATCTGGTGGCGCAGCAGATCCGCGGCCAAAAGGTCGACCGGGCACTCAATGTGCTGACCTTCTCGGAGAAGCGCATCGCCGGCGTGGTCAAGAAGGCGCTGCAGTCGGCGATCGCCAATGCCGAGAACAATCACGATCTGGATGTCGACGATCTGGTCGTCGCGGAAGCCAGCGTCGGCAAGAATTTGGTGATGAAGCGCTTCCATGCCCGCGCCCGCGGCAACGCCGGCGGCATCGAGAAGTTCTTCAGCCAGCTCACCATTGTGGTCGAAGAAAAGCGCGAAGAGAAAAAGGAAGAAGCCAAGCCCGCCGAGGGTAAGGCCAAGGGCAAGGCGAAAGCCGGCGCCAAGTCTTCCGCCAAGAAGCCCGCGGCCAAGAAGGCCTCTGCGAAAAAGCCTGCCGCGAAGAAGGAAGCTGCCTAATGGGTCAGAAAGTTAATCCGACCGGACTGCGTCTCGGCATCAACCGTACCTGGGACTCGCGCTGGTATGCGGGCAAGAAGGAATACGGCAAGCTGCTGCAGGAAGACATCAAGATCCGCGAGTATCTCAGCGACAAGCTGAAGGCCGCGGGCGTGTCGCGCATCATCATCGAACGTCCCCACAAGAAGTGCCGCGTCACCATCCACTCGGCCCGTCCGGGCGTGGTGATCGGCAAGAAGGGCGCCGACATCGAGAAGCTGAAGAGCGACGTCCAGAGGTACACCACCGACGAAGTGCATCTGAACATCGTGGAAATCCGCAAGCCGGAAATCGACGCCAAGCTGGTGGCCGAGAATATCGCCCAGCAGCTGGAACGCCGCGTCGCCTTCCGCCGCGTGATGAAGCGTTCGGTTCAGACCGCCATGCGCCTGGGCGCGCTGGGCATCCGTATCACCTGCTCGGGCCGTTTGGGCGGCGCGGAAATTGCGCGCGTGGAATGGTACCGCGAAGGCCGCGTGCCGCTGCACACCCTGCGTGCCGACATCGACTACGGCATCTCCACCGCTTTCACCACCTATGGCACCTGCGGCGTCAAGGTTTGGATCTTCAAGGGCGAGATCATGGAACATGATCCCTTCGCCACCGAGAAGCGCCAGGCCAGCGAAGCCGAAGCCGGCAACCGTCCGCCGCGTGAGCGCGAGCGCGAACGCGCCCCCGCCGCGGAGTAAAAGAGAAAAACCATGCTGTCACCCAAGCGCACAAAATTCCGCAAGCAGTTCAAGGGCCGCATCAACGGCAATGCCAAGGCCGGCACCACCTTGAACTTCGGCGCCTATGGCCTGAAGGCCCTGGAGCCGGAACGGCTGAACGCGCGCGAAATCGAAGCCGCCCGCCGCGCCATCACCCGCGAAATGAAGCGCGCCGGCCGCGTCTGGATCCGCATTTTCCCGGACGTGCCGGTGTCCAAGAAGCCCGCCGAAGTGCGCATGGGCTCGGGCAAGGGCGCGCCGGAATTCTGGGTGGCCAAGGTCAAGCCGGGCCGCATCCTGTTTGAGATCGACGGTGTTGATCTGGCGACCGCCAAGGAAGCCATGCGTCTGGGTCAGGCCAAGCTCAGCATCGCGACCAAGTTCGTCGCGCGCGGCAATCTGTAAGGAATAAAGCGATGGCCCAAAAAGAAACCAAGAAAGCAACCAAGAAAGCCGCGAGCCCGAAGAAGGCCAAGAAGGTGACCGCCTCCAAGTCGTCTTCCAAGACCGCCGACTTCCGCGCCAAGAGCGCCGACGAGCTGTCCAACCAGCTGTCGAACCTCAAGAAGGAGCAGTTCAACCTGCGCTTCCAGCGCGCCAACGGCCAGGTGGAGAATACCGGCCGTATCCGCGTGCTGCGCCGCGATATCGCGCGCCTCCAGACCGTTCTCACCGAGCAGCGCCGCGCTGCCCAGGCCAAGGGTTAAGACCATGCCGAAGCGAATCCTCCAGGGCACTGTCGTCAGCGACAAGAACAAGAAGACCGTCGTGGTGAAGGTGGAGCGCCGCTTCATCCATCCGGTGATGGGTAAGACCGTGCGCCGTTCCAAGAAGTATCACGCCCATGACGAAAAGGGCGAGTTCAAGATCGGTGATGTCGTTCGTATTCAGGAATGCCGGCCTCTTTCCAAGCTCAAGACTTGGGAAGTGCTGGAACGCGTCGGCAAGTAAGCGGCGCGGACAAGGAGTTTAAGTCATGATTCAGATGTCCACAGAACTCGATGTCGCCGACAATTCCGGCGCCAAGAGCGTGATGTGCATCAAGGTGCTGGGCGGCTCGCATCGCCGTTACGCCGATGTCGGCGACATCATCGTGGTGTCGGTCAAGGAAGCCATTCCGCGCGGCCGCGTGAAGAAGGGCGAAGTGCTCAAGGCCGTGGTGGTCAGAACTGCCAAGGGTGTGCGCCGTCCCGACGGCAGCCTGATCCGCTTCGACGGCAATGCCGCGGTGCTGGTCAACGCCCAGGGCGAGCCGATCGGCACCCGCATCTTCGGACCGGTGACCCGCGAGCTGCGCAACAAAAACCAGATGAAGATCATTTCGCTCGCCCCGGAGGTTCTGTGATGAGCAATATCCGCAAGGGCGATAACGTCATCGTCATCACCGGCAGCGACAAGGGCAAAAAGGGCTCGGTGCTCAAGGTGTTCCCCAAGGAAAACCGCGCGCTGATCCAGGGCGTCAATATGGTCAAGCGCCATCAGCGCCAGACCCAGGCGCAGCAGGCCGGGATCGTGAGCAAGGAATCTCCGATCCAACTGTCGAATATCGCGCATGTCGATCCCAAGTCGGGCAAGGCGACGCGCATTGGTTCCAAGACGCTGAGCGATGGCCGCAAGGTCCGCTTCGCCAAGAAGTCCGGTGAGGTCATCGATGTCTGACGCTGGTAGCAAGAACCCGAAGGAAGCCGCGCGCGCCGACGCCAAGGCGGCGAAGGCGACCAAGCGCCGCGAAGTGAACGCCGGCACCCAGGTTGCGGTGGGCGAGCATGCGCGCGAGGAAGGTTACGTTCCGCGCTTCAAGAAGCGCTACAACGACACCATCAAGGCCGAGCTGATGAAGAAGTTCGGCTATACCAACATCATGCAGGTGCCGAAGCTCAACAAGGTCGTGCTGAATATCGGCGCGGGCGAGGCGGCGGTCGACGGCAAGAAGATCACCCAGGCGCAAAACGACCTGACCGCCATTGCCGGTCAGAAGGCGATTCAGACCCGCGCCAAGAAGGCGATCGCGACCTTCAAGATCCGCAAGGACCTGCCGATCGGCACCAAGGTCACGCTGCGCGGCGATGTGATGTACGAATTCATCGACCGCCTGATCACGACGGCGCTGCCGCGCGTGCGCGACTTCCGCGGCATCAATCCCAAGTCGTTCGACGGCCGGGGCAATTATGCCATGGGCATCAAGGAGCACGTCGTGTTCCTGGAAATCGACTATGACAAGACGGAATCGGTGTGGGGCATGGACATCGTGTTCAACACCACCGCGAAGACCGACGAGGAGGCCAGGGCGCTTCTCGAAGGCTTCCAGTTCCCCTTTACGACGAATTGAGGCGCTAGACATGGCGAAGACTTCCCAGATCAACCGCAACAAGAAGCGCGAAAAGCTGGTGGCCCAATATGCCGCCAAGCGCGCCGCGCTCAAGGCAAAGGCCGACGACATGAAGGTCCCGGCCGAGGAGCGTTTCGAGGCCCGCCTCAAGCTGGCCAAGCTGCCGCGCAATTCCTCCAAGGTGCGCATCCATCACCGTTGCGAGCTGTCGGGCCGCCCCAAGGGCTATTACCGCAAGGTGAAAATGTCCCGTATCGCGCTGCGCTCTCTTTCGAATTTCGGCCAGATCCCCGGCATGACCAAGGCGAGCTGGTAAGGAGAAATCATGATCATCGATCCGATTGGCGATCTTCTCTCGCGCATCCGCAACGGTCAGTTGCGCCGCAAGGCCAAGATCAGCTCGCCCAACTCACGCCTCCGCACCCGTCTGCTGGACGTGCTGCAGGCCGAAGGCTTCATCCGCGGCTATGCCGAAGTGGAAAGCAAGGGCCACAAGGAACTGGAAATCGAGCTCAAATATCATGAGGGCGAGCCGGTGATCCGCGAGCTCAAGCGCGTTTCCACACCTGGCCGCCGGGTCTATTCCTCGGTCAGCGATCTCAAGCCGCACCGCCAGGGTCTCGGCGTCTCCATTCTTTCGACGCCCCAGGGCGTGATGACGGACAACACCGCCCGCGAAAAGAATGTCGGCGGCGAAGTCCTCTGCCAGGTGTTCTAAGGAGCGACCATGTCTCGTATTGGCAAGAAAGCAATCGCGCTCCCCAAAGGCGTCACCGCCTCGGTGGATGGCCAGACCGTCAAGGTCAAGGGTCCCAAGGGCGAACTCAGCGTCAAGCTGGTGCCGGAAGTCACCGCTTCGGTCGACGAGCACGGCGTTCATGTGACGCCGCGCAAGGAAATGGAAAAGGCGCCGCAGATGTGGGGCCTGTCGCGCACCCTGGTCAACAATCTGGTGGTCGGTGTCACATCCGGCTTCACCCAGAAGCTGGAAATCCAGGGCGTCGGTTACCGCGCGGCGGTGCAGGGCAAGGTGCTGAACCTGCAGCTCGGCTTCAGCCACGACGTGCCCTATCCGATCCCGGCCGGCATCACCATCGTCACCGAAAAGCCCACCATGATTTCTGTGTCGGGCATCGACAAGCAGCTCGTCGGCCAGGTTGCCGCCGAGATTCGTTCCTGGCGCCCGCCGGAGCCCTATAAGGGCAAGGGTGTTCGCTATGAGGGCGAATATGTCCGCCGCAAGGAAGGCAAGAAGAAGTAAGATGACCAACGCACTCTTCAAGAAGCGCCAGTCGCGCACCCGTCATCGCCTCACCACCCACGGCACGCGTCCGCGCCTGTCGATCTTCCGCTCGGGCAAGCACATCTATGCCCAGGTGATCGACGATGCCCAGGCCGTGACCATTGCCGCGGCATCGACCAACGAAAAGGACGGCAAGGAAGCCAAGTCCTGGAACGTCAATGCGGCGTCCAGCGTCGGCAAGAAGATCGCCGAGCGCAGCATCGCGAAGGGCGTGAAGCAGGTCATGTTCGACCGTGGCGGCTATATTTATCATGGGCGCATCAAGGCGCTCGCAGATGCGGCCCGCGAGAGCGGTCTCGAGTTTTAAAGGACAGCGATATGGCAACCGAACAGCAGGGCGAACAGCAGCGCGAAGGCCGCGGCCGTGGTGGCGAGCGCGGTGGACGCGCCGAAGGCCGTGGCCGTGGTGAAGGCCGTGGCCGCCGCGACCGCGAGGAAAAAGACAGCGACCTGATCGACAAGCTGGTGCACATCAACCGTGTCGCCAAGGTCGTGAAGGGTGGCCGCCGCTTCGGTTTCGCCGCCCTGGTGGTGGTGGGCGACGGCAAGGGCCGTGTCGGTTTTGGTCATGGCAAGGCGCGCGAAGTGCCGGAAGCCATTCGCAAGGCGACGGAAGCCGCCAAGCGCGCCCTGGTCAAGATTCCGCTGAAGGACGGCCGCACCATCCATCATGAAGTGCGCGGCCATCACGGCGCGGGCAAGGTTTTGGTGCGTCCGGCCCCGGCCGGTACCGGCATCATCGCCGGCGGCCCGATGCGCGCGGTGTTCGAGGCGCTGGGCGTGGGCGATGTCGTGTCCAAGTCGCTGGGCACGTCCAATCCCTACAACATGGTGCGCGCCACGTTCGACGCGCTGAAGAATCAGCAGAGCCCCCGCATGGTGGCGGCCCGCCGTGGCCGCAGCGTGTCGGAAATCCTGGCCCGCCGCGAAGACCAGAGCGCGGACGCCTCCGCCTAATACGTAGTTGAGAGAGAAAAAGTCATGGCCGAGAAGAAAGCAAAGACGGGCAAGACGATAACGGTGCGCCAGATCCGCAGCGCCAACCGCAAGCCCGACATTCAGGCGCAGACCCTGCGTGGCCTCGGCCTCGGCAAAATCCGCCGTACCCGTACGCTGGAAGACACACCCTCGGTGCGCGGCATGATCCACGCGGTCAAGCACCTCGTCGAGATCGTCGAAGAAGGCAAGTAACATGAAGCTCAATCAGATCGCCAACAATCCCGGCGCCCACAAGCGCAAAGACAAGCTCGGTCGCGGTTCCTCTTCGGGGCTGGGCAAGACCTCGGGCCGCGGCGTCAAGGGCGCCAAGGCGCGTACCGGCAACCAGGTGCATGGCTTTGAAGGCGGCCAGATGCCGCTGCACATGCGCATGCCCAAGCGCGGCTTCCGCAACATTTTCGCGCTGAATTTCTCGGTGGTGAACCTCAACCGCATCCAGAAGGCGATCGACGACAAGCGCCTGGACGCCGGCGTCAAGATCACCGAAGAGGTGCTGCGCAAGGCCGGCCTGGCGCATAAGAGCCGCGACGGCGTGCGGCTTTTGGCCAAGGGCGAGATCAAGTCCAAGATTCAGATCGAAGTGGCCGGCGCCTCGGCTTCCGCCAAGGAAGCGGTCGAAAAGGCCGGCGGCAGCGTCACCACCACTTTTACCAAGAAGACCTACAGCAACAAGAAGGGTGGACCCGGCAAGCGCCAGACCCGGCGCGCGGAATCCGCCAAAAAACGCGAAGCGCGCAAGGCATGATTTTGATGCCCCCCGCTCGCAAGGGCGGGACGGCATCCCCATATAGGGCCAAACCCGTAATGGGAGCCCCGGGGAAACTGGTCTGGCCGGGTATCGGCGTGTTTCTGGGAGCAGCTTGATGGCGTCCGCAGCCGAACAACTGGCAGCCAATTTCAACTTTGGCTCCATCTCCAAGGCCAAGGAGCTGCGCAGCCGCATCTTCTTCACTCTGGGCGCCCTGATCGTGGCGCGCCTGGGCAGCTATATCCCCCTGCCGGGCATCGATCCGGCCCAGCTGGCGCTGGTGATGCAGCAGTCCGGCGGCGGCATGCTGGACATCTTCAACACCCTCTCGGGCGGCGCGGTCGGCCGCATGGCGGTGTTCGCGCTGGGCATCATGCCCTACATCTCCGCCTCCATCATCATGCAGCTGATGACCACGGTGTTTCCGGAGCTGGAGGCGCTGAAAAAGGAGGGCGAGGCCGGGCGCAAGGTCCTTAATCAATATACCCGTTATTTCACCGTGGTGCTGGCGGTGATCCAAGCCTACGGCATCGCGGTGGGGCTCGAGCATTTCGGCGGCCAGAGCAACATCGTCATCCATCCCGGCGTGTTCTTCCGCATCTGCGCGGTGATTACCCTGACCGGCGGCACCGTATTGTTGATGTGGATCGGCGAGCAGATCACCAGCCGCGGCGTGGGCAACGGCATTTCGCTGATCATCTTCGCCGGCATCGTGGCGGGTTTCCCCACCATCATCGCCCAGACCTTGGAGCAGGCGCGCACCGGCGCCTTGAACCCGCTTCTGGCCATCTTCTTCCTGGTCGCCGCCACGGCTCTGGTCGGTTTCATCGTCTTCATGGAGCGGGCCCAGCGCCGCTTGTTTGTCACCTATCCCAAGCGGCAAGTCGGCAACAAGGTTTACGGCGGGGAGTCTTCGCACCTGCCGCTGAAGCTCAATGTGTCGGGCGTGATTCCGCCGATCTTCGCGTCATCGATTTTGCTGTTGCCGACGACCGTCGCCAGCTTCAATGCCGCCACCCTGCCGGAATGGGTTCAGACCCTGGTGACCGTGCTCAGCCGCGGCCAACCGCTCTATCTGGTGCTGTACGCCCTGCTGATCCTGTTTTTCGCGTTCTTCTACACCTCCATCGTCTTCAATCCCGAGGAGACGGCGGAAAATCTGAAGAAGTATGGCGGCGTATTCCCCGGCATCCGTCCCGGCAAGAAGAGCGCCCAGTTCATCGACTATACGCTCACCCGCGTCACGGTGATCGGCGCGGCCTATCTGACCTTTGTCTGCCTGCTGCCGGAGTTCATGTTCTATGAGTACAACCTGTCCTTCGCCCTGGGCGGCACGTCGATCCTGATCGTGGTGTCGGTGACGATGGACACGGTGGCGCAGATCCAGAGCCATCTGGTGGCGCAGCAATATGAGGGCCTGCTCAAGAAATCGAAGTTGCGAGGAGCGCGACGGTGAATCTGGTTCTGTTCGGGCCGCCGGGGGCGGGCAAGGGCACCCAATCCAAGATACTCACCGAGAAGCGCGGACTGCCGCAGCTTTCCACCGGCGACATGTTGCGCGCCGCCATCGAGGCCGGCACCCCGTTGGGGCTTTCGGTCAAGGCCACCATGGCCAAGGGCGAACTGGTCTCGGACGAAACCGTGGTCCGCATCATCGGTGAGCGATACGACCAGCCCGACTGCAAAAACGGCGCGGTGTTCGACGGTTTTCCCCGCACCATCCCCCAGGCCGAAGCCCTGGACCGCATGCTGGCCGAGCGCGGCCGCAAGATCGACCTGGTGCTGGAACTTAAGGTGGACGATGCCGTGCTGCTCAGCCGGGTCGAGGCCCGGATCAAGGCGGGCGGGGTCCTGCGTTCGGACGACACCCCCGAAACCCTGGCCCACCGGCTGGGGGTTTATTACAGGAACACAGCTCCACTGATCGATTTCTACCGGGGGCAGGGCAAACTCAAGACCGTGGACGGCATGGCCCCCGTCGAAGCCGTGACAGGCCAAATCGCGGCAGTTCTGGACGGGATCCCGGCCTAACCGCCGCATGCGACAATAAATCCCGCCCAGGAGTTGACGGCAGGGGGGCTATTCCTATAATCCGCGCCCTCGCGACAGTTTTCCTGTCATTTCGGTGGTTTAGGGGCGTTTTAAAGGCCGCCCAGGCCCCGGTTTGGCTGGGTTTCTGGCACTCGAATTTTTATTAACGCGTTCAACGGCTTAGAAGCCCTCGGAGACACTCAGTGGCACGTATCGCCGGCGTCAATATCCCGACCCAGAAGCGAGTCGAAATCGGCCTTCGCTATATTCACGGCATCGGGCCCCATACCGCGCGCAAGATCATCACCCAGTTGGGGATCGATCCTGCCCGCCGCGTCAGCGATCTGACCGAATCCGAAGTCATCCAGATCCGTGAAGTCATCGACCGCGATTTCCTGGTGGAAGGCGATCTGCGCCGCGATGTGGCGATGAATATCAAGCGTCTGATGGACCTGGGCTGCTATCGCGGCCTGCGTCACCGCAAGAATCTGCCGGTTCGCGGCCAGCGCACCCACACCAACGCCCGCACCCGCAAAGGCCCCGCCAAAGCGATCGCCGGCAAGAAGAAAGTGACCAAGTAAGTTATGGCCGAAGCAGCAACCAAGGGCGCCAAAGGCGCCGGCCGCGCCCGCAAGAAAGAAAAGAAGAACGTCGTCGTGGGCGTGGCGCATGTCGCCGCCACCTTCAACAACACCATCGTCACCATCACCGACGCGCAGGGCAATGCGATTTCCTGGTCGTCCGCCGGCATGATGGGTTTCAAGGGTTCGCGCAAGTCCACGCCCTATGCGGCGCAGATGGCCGCCGAAGATGCCGGCCGCAAGGCGGTCGAGCACGGCATGCGCACTTTGGAAGTCGAAGTTTCGGGCCCGGGTTCGGGCCGCGAGTCGGCGCTGCGCGCGCTGCAGGCTGTCGGTCTTGTCGTCACCTCGATCCGCGATGTGACGCCGATTCCGCACAATGGCTGCCGCCCGCCAAAGCGCCGCCGCGTTTAAGAGTTTTTCGGACGTACCACTAACCCGTCGAACGTATGGGCATGGTCCGACATGCCCGGGACACGATGAGGAAAAAACATGTTTCAGAAGAATTGGCAGGAATTGATCAAACCCGGCAAGCTCAAGACCGAATCCGGTCATGACGCGGGCCGTACCGCCACCATCACCGCCGAGCCGCTGGAACGCGGCTTCGGCCTGACCCTGGGCAATTCGCTGCGCCGCGTGCTGCTGTCGTCGCTGCAGGGCGCCGCGGTGACCGCGATCTCGATCGAAGGCGTGCTGCACGAATTCTCCTCCATCCAGGGCGTGCGCGAAGACGTCACCGACATCGTCCTCAATGTGAAGATGATCGCGCTGCGCATGCATGCCGAAGGCCCCAAGCGCGTGTCCTTGCGCAAGCAGGGTCCGGGCGAAGTGAAGGCCGGCGACATCCAGACCACCGCCGACATCGAAATCCTCAATCCCGAGCTGGTGCTCTGCACCCTGGACGAGAAGGTGGATTTCCGCATGGAACTCACCATCGCCACCGGCAAGGGCTATGTCCCCGCCGACCGCAACCGTCCGGAAGACGCGCCCATCGGCCTGATCCCGGTGGACTCGCTGTTCTCGCCGGTCAAGAAGGTCTCCTACAAGGTCGAGAATACCCGCGAGGGCCAGATTCTCGACTATGACAAGCTGACCCTGACCATTGAAACCAACGGCGCGGTCACGCCGGACAATGCCGTGGCCTATGCCGCGCGCATCCTGCAGGACCAGCTTCAGGTCTTCATCAATTTCGAAGAGCCGCGCGAGCGCGCCACCGAGGAAGCCAAGCCCGACCTGGCCTTCAATCCGGTGCTGCTCAAGAAGGTGGACGAACTGGAACTGTCGGTGCGTTCGGCCAACTGCCTGAAGAACGACAACATCGTCTACATCGGCGACCTGATCCAGAAGACCGAAGCCGAGATGCTGCGCACCCCGAACTTCGGCCGCAAGTCGCTGAACGAGATCAAGGCGGTCCTGGCCGAGATGGGCCTGCATCTGGGCATGGAAGTGCCCGGCTGGCCGCCCGAGAATATCGAAGACCTCGCCAAGCGTTACGAAGACCAATACTGATTTTTTAGAAAGACACTGCCATGCGTCACGGTAATCAAGGCCGCAAGTTCAACCGCACCGCTTCGCACCGCAAAGCGATGTGGGGCAACATGACCGCCGCGCTGATCAAGCATGAGCAGATCAAGACCACCTTGCCCAAGGCCAAGGATCTTCGCCCCGTGATCGAAAAGCTGGTGACCCTGTCGCGCCGCGGTGCCAAGGACCTGCATGCCCGCCGCCAGGCCCTGGCCCAGATCAAGGACGCCGATCAGGTGACCAAGCTGTTCGACGTGATCGGCCCCCGCTACAAGGGCCGTCCCGGCGGCTACACCCGCGTGCTCAAGGCCGGTTTCCGTCATGGCGACAATGCGCCGATGGCGATCATCGAGTTCATCGACCGCGACGAAGCCGCCAAGGGCCAGGATTCCGGTCCGGTGGAAATTGCGGAAGAAGCACAGGCCTGATTTTGGCCCTAACTTCGGAATAGATTCGGGGCGGCAGCGATGCCGCCCTTTTTCGTTTGCACCGTCTTTATGTCATGAAATTCATGCGGGACTTTGGAAGACCGATGAAAAGCATTTCGATCCTCGCGGGTGCCGCTGCTTTGGCGGGCGCCGCTTTTTATGCCTTGCCCGCGCTGACTGCCGATAACAGACCCGCGGTCGGAAAGCCGGAACCTTTGCGCGTGGCTCCGCAGCCGCCCCGCACGCTGCCTCAGACACCAGGCTCGATGGGCCAGGTGCAGCTGACCTTCGCGCCGGTGGTCAAGCGCGTCGTGCCGGCGGTGGTGAATGTCTATGCCCGCTCGGTGGTGCAGCAGCAGGTCAATCCCTTTTTCAACGATCCCTTGTTCAGCCAATTGTTCGGTTCGCCGGAAATGCGCCAGCGCGTGCAGCAGAGCCTGGGTTCGGGCGTCATCGTGCGCGCCGATGGCCTGATCCTGACCAACAATCACGTGGTGCAGGGCGGCAATGAGATCATCATCGCACTGTCCGACAAGCGTGAGTTCAAGGCCAGGATTCTGCTGGCCGATCCGCGCACCGACCTGGCGGTGCTGAAAATCGACCCCAAGGGCGAGCGTTTGCCGGTGGTGCCCTTCGCCGATTCCGATGCGGTGCAGGTGGGCGACCTGGTGCTGGCGGTGGGCGATCCCTTCGGCGTCGGCCAGACCGTGACCATGGGCATTGTCTCGGCGCTGGCGCGCACACAGATATCCGCCAGCGATTACCAGTTCTTCATCCAGACTGATGCCGCCATCAATCCGGGCAATTCCGGCGGCGCCCTGGTTACAACCGACGGCAGGCTGGCGGGCATCAACACCGCGATCTATTCGCGCAGCGGCGGTTCCATCGGTATCGGTTTCGCCATTCCCGCCAATCTGGCGCGCCGGGTGGTCGAAGGGGTTGAAGGCGGTATGAAGAACGGCACCACCGCCAGCGTGCAGCTGGCCTGGGTCGGCGCCAGCGGCCAGCCGGTCACCAGCGACATCGCCGCCAGCCTGGGCCTGCCGCGCCCCGGCGGCGTGCTGATCAAGGAGATTCATCCCGCCGGGCCTTTGGCGCGCGCCGGGGTGAAGACCGGCGAAGTGATTCAATCGGTCGATGGCGTTGCGGTCGACGATATGCAGTCGCTGAATTACCGCACCGCCACCCATCGCGCCGGCGACAATGTGAGAATGCGCGTCGCCGCCGGCAAGGTGGTACGTGACGTCACCGTAACCTTGGCCCTGCCGCCGGAAAATCCGCCGCGCGAAACCACCACCATCGGCGGACGCAATCCCTTGACCGGGGCGCGTGTGATCAACCTGTCGCCCGCCGCCGCCACCGAGCTGCAAATGGATGTGATGGCCAAGGGCGTCGCCATAGTCGCGGTCAATCCCAATGGCATTGCCGCCAATTACGGTTTTCAGCCGGGCGATGTCGTCCGCACCATCAATGGCGAGAATATCGATCGGACCGGCGAGTTGGTGCGCATTCTCAATGGCGCGAATCGCTGGGACATGGTGGTTGAGCGGGGCGGCAGAAGGCTGACTCTTTCCGTACAAGGATAGATCATCACATTTGTTGTGATCCTGTTCAGCATCGCGGCAAAAGTGCGGCCTTACATTTTCAACAGTTCCGCCGCGCAAAACTTTGTTACCGCATATTGCCCGCGATCAATTCTGATCTTTTTCACGCTTGTAACGCGACGCGGCATGATTACCTGCGTTAGGCCTTAGTTGGCGTTGGGGCCCCGGGGGCACAATGCAAAAGGTCTGACATGAAAAATCTGCTTGTTGCTTCCGCCGTCGCGTTGCTGCTCGGCACCTCCGGTGCGGCCTTGGCCGACACGTATGTTTCCGTGCTGGGAGGTCGCACCTTCGCGCCGGGGCTGAATGTCAACGGCACCAAGTTCGGGATGGATACCGGCTTCAATGTCGGCGCGCGTATCGGCACCAGCCTGGACAAATGGAATCTGCCGAATTTTTCGCTGGAAGCCGACGGGCTGTTCAACCAATCCACCTACAAGAACGGCGTCAATGATGCCCGGCTGCAATCCAGCTCCTATATGGCCAATGTGATTTATCACGTCCCCACCGACAGCCCGTTCGGGATCTATGGCGGGGCCGGATTGGGCGCGGTCAACACCAATATCGACAACGGGTTGGGCAGCCATGGCGGCTCGACTGTGCTTGGCTGGCAAGCGCTGGGCGGGGTGGAATACCGCGCCTCGGAATGGGCCAGCCTGTTCGCCGAATACAGGTATCAGAACGCCCATAATGTGAATGCGGGCGGTTTCACCGGCGTCGGCAATACCAGCAACAACCTGTCCTTCGGAGTAAAATGGCACCTCTGATAGGTGCGGCAATCTGAATAGAGCCTCGCGAGTACCCCTCGCGAGGCTCTTTTTCTTGTATAAGACGGCATGTCCGATCTGTTCGAGTCCAGCGATCTTGCCGGCGATGCGCCGCGTCCCTTGGCGGACCGGCTGCGGCCCAAGTCCCTAGGCGAGGTGGTGGGGCAGGATCATCTTTTGTCGCCGGAAGGTCCCTTGGGCCGGATGGTGGCCAATGGCCGCCCGACCTCGATCATTCTTTGGGGGCCGCCCGGCACCGGCAAGACCACCATCGCGCGGCTCTTGTCCAGCGCCTTCCATCTGCATTTCGAACAGCTTTCGGCAGTGTTCTCCGGCGTCGCTGACCTGAAAAAGACCTTCGAGGCGGCGCGACAGCGCAGGCGCATGGGGCAGGGCACGCTTCTTTTCATCGACGAAATCCATCGCTTCAACCGCAGCCAGCAGGACAGCTTTCTGCCTGTGGTCGAGGACGGCACCGTGGTGCTGGTCGGCGCCACCACGGAGAATCCATCCTTCGAGTTGAACAGCGCGCTGCTGTCGCGCGCCCAAGTGCTGGTGCTGCGGCGGCTGGACGATGCCGCACTGGAAAAGCTCCTTGCCCGCGCCGAGGCGCATTATGGCGAACCGCTCAAACTCACCGGTGACGCGCGCGCATCCTTGCGCGCCATGGCCGATGGTGATGGCCGTTATCTGCTCAATTTGGTGGAAGAACTTTCCAGCGTGAAAACGATCAAGCCGCTGGACCCGGTGGCCCTCGTGAGCGCGGTGCAGCGGCGCATGCCGCTTTACGACAAAAGCCGGGAAGAGCATTACAACATCATCTCGGCGCTGCATAAATCCATCCGCGGTTCCGATCCCGATGCGGCGCTTTACTGGCTGGCGCGGATGCTGGCGGGCGGCGAGCAGCCGCTTTATATCGCCCGCCGGCTGGTGCGCGCGGCGGTGGAGGATATCGGCCTGGCTGATCCGCAAGCCGTGCATCAGGCGCTGGCCGCCAAGGATGTGTTCGATTTCCTGGGATCGCCGGAGGGCGAGTTGGCGCTGGCGCAATGCGTGCTCTATTTGGCCAGCGCTCCCAAATCCAATGCGGTCTACAAGGCGCTGGGCGCCGCCAAGCGCGCGGCGCAGGAGCATGGCTCGCTGATGCCGCCCGCCCATATTCTCAACGCCCCCACCAAGCTGATGAAGAATCTGGGCTATGGCGCGGGTTACCAGTACGACCACGACGCCGAACAGGGTTTTTCCGGACAGAATTATTTCCCCGACGATATGGCGCGCGAACAATTCTATCAGCCCAAGGATACCGGCTTTGAGCGCGAGATTGCCAAGCGGCTGGAATACTGGTCAAAGCTGCGGGCAAAGCGGGGGGAGCAATCCTGATGGGCACAGTGTTGGCCGTGGGCGTGGGCGGCGGGCTGGGAGCCTTGGCGCGCTATTATATTGCAGGCTGGGTGCAGCCCGCCGGTGTTGCATTCAACTGGGGCATCTTTGTCGTCAATATCACCGGCGGTTTGCTGATGGGCATGATTGTCGAAGCCGGTGCGCTGAAGCTCAATCTCTCGCCCGAGCTGCGCACCTTCCTCACCGTCGGCATTCTGGGCGGCTACACCACCTTTTCGACTTTCTCGTTGGACAGCGTGTTGCTGCTGCAACGGGGTGAGTATGGCCAGGCGGCGTTTTATGTGATCGGCTCGGTGGTGCTTTCCATCCTGGCCTTGTTCGCGGGTCTGTGGCTGGTGCGGACGATCTATGCCTGAACAGCGCACCATTGATGCCGATGACGATGGCATCCGCCTGGACCGCTGGTTCAAGCGGCACTACCCGCATGTGACTCACGTGCTGCTGGAAAAGCTGCTGCGCAAGGGCGAGGTGCGGCTGGACGGCAAGCGCGCCAAGGCGGCCGACCGTATCCTGGCGGGCCAGAGCATGCGCCTGCCGCCACAGGTGGTGCATGCCAAGGATATGCGCCCGGAAAAGCCCGTGGCGGAAACCAAGCATCCGCTGGCGACCAAGGATATGGGAAGCCTGGCGGACCGCATTCTCTATATGGACAAGCAGGTGATCGTGATCGACAAGCCGCCGGGCTTGGCGACCCAGGGCGGCTCCGGCCTCACCAAGCATGTCGACGGCATGCTGGATTCCCTGCAATACGAAAAGCCCACCAGGCCCAAGCTGGTGCACCGGCTGGACCGCGACACATCCGGCGTGCTGCTGATCGCGCGCACGGCACAGGCGGCCTCCGGCCTCTCCGCAAGCCTGGCGCTGCGCGACACCTCCAAGGTTTATTGGGCCCTGACACGCGGGGTGCCGAAACAGAAGCATGGCGTGGTCAAGGGTGCGCTGGCCAAGGAAGGCACGCGCGGCAAGGACGAACGCATGGCGATGACGGAAGAAGGCGAGGAGGGCGCGAAATTCTCGCTCACCGAATATGCCGTGATGGGGATAGCGGGCACCGAATTTGCCTGGGTGGCGGCGCGGCCCATCACCGGGCGCACCCATCAGATCCGCGTCCATCTCGCCAGCCTGGGCACGCCCATCGTCGGCGATTTTAAATATGGCGGCACGGATTCGCGCGGGCGCGGCGACATTGCCGACAAGCTGCATCTGCATGCCCGCAGCATCGATATCGGCCGTCCCGATGGCGGACGGCTGCAGGCCACGGCTTCGCTGCCGCCGCATATGGTGAAAAGCTGGAAGCTGCTGGGTTTTGATCCCGACGACCGCCGCGATCCTTTCCCGCCCAAAAAAGCCAAAAAAAGATGAAGCGCTTCTACAAGGCGGTTTCGGTGGCCCCTGTGGAAGACGGGTTTGGCGTTTTGCTGGACGGCAAGTCCGTCAAAACCCCGGGGCGCAATACACTTGTTTTGCCGACGGAAAAGCTGGCTGCTGCCATCGCGGCGGAATGGCAGGAGCAGGGCGAGGAGGTTGTCGCCACCGCCATGCCCTTGCTCCGGCTGGCCAACACGGCGATCGATGGGGTTTCCGCCAATCGCAAGGATGTGATCGACGCCATCCTGCGCTTTGGTGAGAATGATCTGGTTTGTTATCGCACTGATCACCCGGCGGAACTGGTGGCGCGGCAATGCGCCGGCTGGGATCCGCTGCTGGATTGGGTGGCGCAGAGACACGGGGCCAGAATGCACGTGGCCCAAGGCTTGAATCATGTCGACCAGCCGCCTGAAACGCTGGCGGCGTTGCGTGAACCGCTGGCAGGTCTTGATGCTTTCGCCTTGGCCGGGTTGCATGTGGTCGCCTCCGTCACCGGCAGTCTGGTGTTGGCGCTGACGGTGCTGGATGACGCGCTTTCCGGCGCGCGGGCCTTTGAATTGTCGCGGATCGACGAGGCCTATCAGGCCGAGAAATGGGGCGAGGATGCCGAGGCGGTCAAACGCGCCAGCGCCTTGGCGCACGAGTTGGACAAGGCGGCGGAGTTGATTGGCTTGTCGCGGTTCGCTTAAGTGAAGCGCAAGGCGCCGCTCAAGCCGCGCAATACGCTGGAAAGCCGATTGTGGCTGCGCCTGCGGGCGCTGGAGGGTGTCCGCTTTCGCCGCAAATCGCCTTTCAAGACTTTCACCTTGGATTTTGTCGAGCACAATGCCGGGCTGGTGATCAGTCTGGAGGATGGCGAACCGGGCAGGCGTTCACCGCATATCGTCCGCGACCGGCTGCTCAGCGAACAGGGCTATGTGATCCTGCGGCTCAAGCGGCAGGAGGTCGAACACGACATCCATGGTGCGATCCATCGCATCAAGGCCGTGCTGGACGACTTGGCCTAGATATCCTCGATCACCGGCCGTGCCGCCAGCCGCGCCACTTTGCGGGCGGCATGTTCGATATGATCCAGCCGCCGCCCCAGCACGTCCATCGCCGCGCTGCCCTTTAAGGCGGCCAGGCTGTCGCGTTCGGGCGGCGGCGCATTGTGTTGCTCGGCGGCGCGGCTGGGATCGAGCAGCGTCACCACCCGCATCCGGGTCGCCGCGATGGAAGCATCCGCCGCCGGCCCGTCCAGGTCGGCGGCGCGAAGTTTCACCAGCACAGGCATGGAAGTGAGGTCGGACGCCAGCAGATAATGCGCGCCCAGCAATTCGCCCAGCGATGCCAAGGCGCGACGGTTGGTGTTGGGCTCATCCGCCAGGCGGCGGATGGCGCCCGACAGTTGCGCCACCGCATCCAGCGCTTTCTTGCGCGCCAGGCGGTAACGCTGATCGACGGGCGCGCGCTTAAGCGCGGCCTGAGCGAAAGCCGCGTCCGCCGCCAGCAAGCCGCGCACCGTGCGGGGCAGATCGTCGCGTTCCCAGTTTGGCAGAAGATAGCTGAAGGCCCAGGACAGGGCCGCGCCGATCAACGTGTCGACAATGCGTTCGAAGAATTGCGGATGCACCAGGGGATCGACAAAATGCAGCAGCAGAAGCGATGAGATCGAGGCGCCGATGGCGGTGATGCGATAAGCCACCAGGCCATAGGCATGGCTGGTCCCCACCGCCAGCACGATCAGCAGCAAAAGCACCGGTGCGGGCAGGGTGTTGAGAAAGGTCACCGCCAGGGCGCAGCCGATCAAGGTGCCGGTGACGCGGTCCCAGCGCCGCTGGCTGGTGACACTGTAATTGGCGCGCATGATCAGCGCGATGGTCAGCAGAATCCAATTGGCGTGCGCGAAACGCGGAAAAATCAGGGTCAGCGCCAGGCCGGTCGTCATCGCCAGCGACAGCCGGATGGCATAACGCAATGCCGGGCTGCGCCAGCGGAATTGATCGGCCAAGATACCCAGACCGCGCGGCGCGTTCTGGCGGAACAGGTCCAGGTCCAACTGCCCGGCCAATTCACTGGGGGCGGTGGCATCGTCCAACGCGGCGGCCAGGGCGCCGATATAAGTCTCCGCCAGCGCCAGCTTGTTGGTGGTGGCGACAAAGGCGTGGGTTATGGGATCGTCGGGCGCGGCGGCGCGCAGATCGGCCACCGCGGCCTGCAATTGCCGCGCTTGCTCCAATTGCCGCAGCGGCGTGACATGGCCGTGGCGGGACCGCAGCGCCAGGGTCAGCCGCTCCACTTCCTCGGCCATGGCGGAAACAAAAGCGTTGAGCCGCCACATCAGCTCGCGTTGCCCATTGCCGCGCAGCGCTTCCAGATCGGCATCGGACGACAAAACGGTTTCGAACGCATCCAGTAGCGCCACCAAAGTGTCGATGCGCTTGCGCTGCATGCGATGCTTGCGGCGCGCGAACAGGCTGTCGCGCGCGGCCTGCAAGCGGTCGGCCAGGGCGGCATGGGCATCGATCACGGCGCGGAACGCCGCCGGTCCTTCGGTATCGGGATTGTAGAGCGCAGCCTTGGCGCGCAGATAGGCGGCGAAGGCATGCATCGCTTCGGCGAGCAACAGGCGGCGGCCGCGATCGTCGAACAGCCAGGCCACCAGAACGGAATAGACGGTATAAACAAAAGCGCCGCACACCGTCAGCATCAGATGGTCGGCGGCGGCGGACGGTGTATGAAACGTCTCCCCCATGGCGAAAACGAAGGCGAGCACGCAAGTCATGGCCAGGCTCAACACCCATTTGCCATAGGCCGAGATCAAGCCGGTCCAAATGCCGATAAAGGTGACGGCGGCGACAAAAGCGGGGGTGGAGAAACGCGCGAAATCCGACAAAGCGGTGAAAAACACGGTGCACAAAAAGGCCATGCCCATGATCCAGATTTTCTGGCGCAGGGGATCGGTGCGGTCGCTGATGGAAACACAGACCGCGCCGCTGGCGGCCACGATGCCGGCATAAAGTCCCAGTCCCCAGCCGGTCAAAAGCCCGGTAAGCCCCACGCCAATGCCCACGCTGACGCCATTCTCGATATGGGCGCGGAACACGGCCAGGGCCAAAGGGCGTGAAAGGGAACGGGGAAGGGCAGCCATCTTGTCTGGATATATCAGCGCACTATGTTAGATCGGGATAGTGGAGAATGGCGTGAGCGACGATAATACTGCCCTGCGGGTGCATGTGCATGGCTTTGTCCAGGGCGTGGGCTTTCGCGATTTCCTGGTGATGGCGGCGGAACAGAACAAGCTTGACGGCTGGGTGCGCAACCGCTCCGACGGCTCGGTCGAGGCGCTGGTATCGGGCCCGACCAAGGCGGTGGAGATTTTTGTCAGCAATGCCACCCATGGCCCGCGAGGCGCAAAAGTCACGGCCGTTGATCTGCATAACAGCGAGCCGCCCGCCGAGAAGGGCTTTATCCGCCGTCCCTCACTTTAGATCAATCCTCACCCTGAGCTTGTCGAAGGGTGAGGCAGCCCTCATGCTTCGACAGGCTCAGCATGAGGACTTTTTGGTGCGCGCATTTGTCCTAAGCATGCATCACCCCATGTAGCCAAGTCACCAAGACGTGACCTGAGTCATCCTCCAAGGTGGCAAAGTGCTTATGCCAGTCCATCGGCACGACACCCGAGGTCAGCAACTTCCGCATTTTGGCATCGGCGTCCGCAGCCGAAGGCGCCGAGAAGGTTATTTCGTCCGCAAGCGTGCCGGTCGTGGCGTCCGGCGCCGACCGGCGATAGTGCTTGCAGATATAGGTCGGCATCAGGCCAAACGCGGCCGCACCAGCTCGCGATAGACCGAAATGGCGAACACCAGCAGGCTCAAGATCGTGGCGGCTTCGCCCGCCAGAATGCCGGGCACGAATTTGGTATCGCGCGCGGGCAGATACAGCGCCAGGGACGGGATCATCAGCGCCACACCCAAGGCGGCCAGCCAGAAATTGATCCAGGCCAATTTGGGTTTCAGGCTGGCATGGGTGAGGGCATAGAAAATGCCGTAGAGCGCCATGGTCACCCAGCCCAGAAGATTGAGATGGGCATGGACGGGCATCAGGGTGAAGTCCTCGGACTTGCCCATTTCCGCGCCCATAAGCATGCCAATGAACAGACAGACGACACCCAGTGCAAAAAAAGCGGCAGATACGCGCGGCATAGCAATTCTCCCCTTTTAGCCAAAAACCTTTTTGAAGCTTTGTTTCAGCGCCACATCCACGTCCGCCATGGACACGGCGATCCCCAGATCGGCCAAACTGGTAACCCCATGCGCGGTTACTCCGCAAGGGACGATGCCGGAGAAATGCGTCAGGTCCGGCTCCACATTCAGCGCCACGCCATGCAGGGTGACCCAGCGTTTTATGCGGACGCCCAGCGCGGCGATCTTGTCTTCTCGAAGCCCCCGCTGCACCCAGATTCCAACCCGGCCCTCGCGTCTTTCGCCTTTGACATTGAACTGCGCCAGGGTGTCGATCAGCCATTGCTCCAGATCGCGCACATAGGCGCGCACATCCGGCTTGCGCGTCTTGAGGTCCAGCATGGCATAGCCCACACGCTGGCCCGGGCCGTGATAGGTGAACTGGCCGCCCCGGCCGGTGCGGTAGACCGGAAAGCGCGCTTCGATAAGGTCGGCATCCTTGGCGCTGGTGCCGGCGGTGTAGATCGCCGGATGCTCCAAGAGCCAGATTTGTTCGCCGGCTGCGCCTTCTGCAATCGCCGCGGCGCGCGCCTCCATCTGGGCCAAGGCTTCAGGATAGGAAACCGGCCGGTCGCTGATTTTCCATTCCACGGGACGCGGCCCTCGGCTTTCGGTGTGATTTTCGGCGTTCAGAGCGGAAGTGGGGGCGGCCAAATTAAGCTTTCCGAAACCATGTTGCGGCACCCTTGCCGTCTCACCGCAAATGTAAGGCGCATTCCATGGCTTCCAATGTCGATAATGTCAAAGTCGAGATCTCGGTGGTGTTGGGCCGCTCGGTGATCCCGATGCACCAGCTGCTGCGCATGGGCCGCGGCGCCGTGATCGAACTGGACAGCCATCAGGACGATCCCGTGACCATCCTGGCCAATGACAAGCCGGTGGCCCGGGGCGAAATCCAGATTCAGGGGGAAAAGATCGCCGTTTCCGTGGTCGACCTGCTGAAGGGGTATGATAATACATAGATTTACTGTATTATAATATATTCCCCACCTAATTCTTGCATTTTATACCCTGCGGGCCTACCTCTCATGGCCTGAGAGGGTCCAATGCTTCCCCTTGTCCTGAACCCCGTCAATCTGAGGGCCGGCCTGGCAGGCCGGGGGGCGGAGCGCGACCGCAGGGCAGCCTTGCTGGCCGAAGCGGGAGTCGAAGCCAGGCTGCTGCCGGATGCGGTCAGCGACGCGATTTTGGCCTCTTTGCAGATTCTGTTCGTCGCCGGCCTGCCGGAAAGCGAGGCGAGGGAGCTTGCCACCCGCGCCCGGGCGCTGGGGGTGCTGGTCAATGTCGAGGACGTGCTGCCCTTGTGCGATTTCCATGTTCCCGCCGTGGTGCGCCGGGGCGAATTGCTGCTGACCGCTTCGACCGGTGGGCAGGTACCAGGCCTGGCGCGCGCCCTGCGCGAAAGCCTGGCCGATCAGTTCGGCCCGGAATGGACGGAGCGCTTGAAGGAACTGGGCCTTGCCCGCGCCAAATGGCGTTCCCAAGGCCTGTCGCCCCGCGAAGTTTCCCACAATGTGCGGGCTTTGATCGCACGGATGGGTTGGCTATGAGCCCCACTTCAACTGGCAACGTCACCGTCATCGACACCAAGCGCGGCATCGCTCCGCGTCCCGGCGCGCCCGATAGCGCCGTGGCCGCGCATCTGAAAGAATTGCAGGACAGAGCGGTGGGCCGCGATGCGCACGGTATTCTGGAAATGGCGCTGACCGGTGAATTCGCCGGCAAGACCGCGGTTGTGTCTTCTTTCGGCGCGGAATCGGCTGTGCTGCTGAAGCTGGTGGCCGATATCGATCCCAACACGCCGATCCTGTTTCTCAACACCGGCAAGCTGTTCGGCGAAACCTTGCGCTATCGCGACCGGCTGCAGGACGTGCTGGGCCTGGGCGATGTGCGCTCGCTGGCGCCCAGCCTGGAGGCCCGCCAGAAGAACGATCCCGACGGCACCTTGTGGTCGCGCGATACCGATTCCTGCTGCGATTTCCGCAAGACCATTCCGCTCAAAACGGCGCTGGCGCCGTTCAAGGCACAGATAACCGGGCGCAAGCGTTTCCAGACCCGCGAGCGCGCCGACATGCTGCCGGTGGAATATTCTGACGGCCGCTATCGCTTCAATCCGCTGTGGCAATGGGACCTGCAGCAGCTGGAAGCCTTTGCCGAACGCAACAATCTGCCCGCCCATCCCTTGGTGGAAGACGGCTACCCCTCGATCGGCTGCATGCCATGCACCCGGCGGGTGCAGGCGGGCGAGGATTATCGCGCCGGACGTTGGTCGGGACTCGATAAGGATGAGTGCGGGATCCACCTGACCGACGGCGGCGGTATCTAGGCTTTCAGGCCTTCCCAGATTTCCAGCAGGATCGGCGCGGTTGAGATCAGCAGCGCCAGCGCCATCGCGGCATTGAACAGGCGCAAGGCGGTGGGGCTGCGAAGCCATTGCCGGATCGCGGCGCCGAACGCCGCCCAGGTGAAGGTGGAAAATATGCTCACCACAAGCGTGATCAGGGTGACGATCGTCACCTGGATGTAAAGTTCGCTGCCGCGGCCGGCGGTGTAAGCGGAGATGGCGCCCACCGCCATCAGCCAGGCCTTGGGATTGATCCATTGAAAGGCCGCCGCCTGCAGGAAAGACATCGGCTTGCCCCGTTCCGTATCGCCGCCTGCGGTGGTGGAACGGGCGATTTGGAACGCCAGCCAGAGAAGATAAACGCAGCTCACCAGCTTCTTGCCCAGTTGCAGCGGCGCGGACGCGACCAGCACCGAGGCCAGCCCGGTGCCGACCAGGAACAGCATCACGGGAAAACCCAATGTGATTCCGGCCATGTGGGGCAGGGTGCGCCGGATTCCAAAGCGGGAGCCGGAGGATGCCAGCATCACATTGTTGGGCCCGGGCGTCAGGCTCATGGCCAGGGTAAAAATCAGGGCGGCGGTGAAGGTTTCCAGCGACATGGGATGGTTACGCTAGGCCAAAGCGCACCGGCTGTGCTCCCACAGGGACGCATGTTGGCTATCCCGGCGGGGGCGGTTCGCGGCGGGTAAACCGCCATTTTGGGTGTGATTTGGCATGACTTGCCCTGACCGGGCCCGCTTGCTAAACCCCCCGTCCTACCGGGATTTTTCCCAGGACTGTGCGGTCATGGCGGAACGGTAGACGCGCTAGCTTGAGGTGCTAGTGGGGCAACCCGTGGAAGTTCGAGTCTTCTTGACCGCACCATTCGTTATCGCGCGCTAGGGGCGCGCGATAACGAATGCCAAGCCCGCCCGCGCGACAGCGACTTGAGGGCGGGCTCGGCAGGCGAAAACATAGGCCCAGCAGGAAACTGCAAGGCGGCGCGCAGGAATGCCAAGCTCGCCCGCGCGGCCCGCATCAGAATCCGGACCACCCGGCTTGGTATTCGGAGAACTCCACCTTCGCGCCGATTCTGGCTGCAAATTCCGCCACCAAGCGGCCTTTGCCTCCAATAATGGGCGGCGTTATGAAATTGATGTTGTTGTTGGTTCGCACGAAGCTGGCGGAATGCGCACAGTCATCGACGACGACCAAGGTATCTTTTCTCAAAATACGCGATACCGCACACAGCTCCATCAAATGATGAGCGGCTGATGGATACCAATAGTGCCAGTCCAAATCGTGTGCATCCAAATACACCAAGTCGGCGGTCCGGCCGTTGGCCAGGAAATCGGCCGTCAATTTGGCGAGATACTTTACGCTATCATCGGTCGTGAGAATGGTCTTCGGCCCGATAAATGTCCTGGCGTAATCCGTCGCCGCCTTATTTATATCGACGGAATAGAGCTTCGACTCTGCCGCATGATGGTGAATATACTTGTCAAATAACATTGTGCTCTGACCGTCGGTCCAATCATCTTTGAACCGGGCGCAACCTGTTTCAATAATATTGATTGGCGTATCCAGCCGATCCAGATGCTCAAACATTTTCCGGAATGTGTTCGCACGCAAAGCGAGCCTTGGCGCAACCTCGCCGTCGAAGAAACTCCAGAATTCCGATGCCTTCCGCATGGTTCAGATCCCAATTTCAAGCTTCGCGTATCAAACTCGATCAACGGCCCGACGATGGCGCAAAAATAACGACAAGGCCGCCCATGGCGGCTGGCGGCAGCCTGGTGCCGTGCGTCCTCGGGCTGGCACGGCGAGGCTGCCGCCGCGTGCGGTCTATTCGGTCTGCAGAACGGCTGTCGCGATCCGCTTCGGCACCTGGCCGACCGGAATGTTCGCAACCACCTTCATCGCCTTCACGTCGACGGCCACTGTCATGTTTGCGCCCGCCGCGCCGAAATAGGCGTATTTGCCGTCGGGAGTGAAGGTGATCCACTCAGGATGCTGACCCACGAACACGCTGCCCATCGGCTTCAGGTCGGGCAGTGAATAGACATAGGCGTGGCCATACACTTTGCTGGTGGACCACAGCGTCTTGCCGTCTGCCGGTATGCCCAGGCCATGCGCCGGCGCGCCCTGTAGCCCGTCGGTATGGGCATGCGCGCCTGGAATCGCCGGATGTTCGATCCGTTGCGTTTCCTTGCCGCTGGCAAAATCGACCACCGCCAAACCGTGATAGCCGGACAGTTGCACATAGATATTCCGCGTCGAGCCGTCGGCATTGGTGTCAAAAACCATCGGCCGGATGCCGGCGCTCAGCTTGATATTGCGCACCATCATGTCCGAGGCGATGTCGACAATGCTGATCGTCGAGGCGGAAATCGAGCCGGAGACGGCGAACTTGCCGTCTGGCGTCACATAGACATTGTGAATGGATCCGCTGACGGGAATCGTCTTGATGCGGGCGAGCGACGCGGTATCGATGACGTCGAGCGCGCCCGGCTCCTCACGGATGCCGACATAGAGTTTGCGCCCGTCCTGGGTGATGGTGACGTTGTTCGGCCTGCCGGACAGCGCGATCCGCTTGGTCACTTTCAAGCTTTTGGCATCGACCACGTCGAGGGTGGAGAGCGACTCGTTGGTCAAGTAGATCCGCTTGGCGTCCGAGGTCACGCCGTGGACGATCTCGACCCCCTCGATGGTCCCGACCACCTTGTTGGTGACCGGGTCGATGACATGGGCGTTATCGCCGGCGGCGTTGGTCTGGATAATCCGGACGGACGTCGCCGCTGTGGTCAGATGCCAGGCGAGCAGCACCATGACGGGCGCCGCGAGGGTGCGGCGGAATTTCTGATTGTGCCACATGATGAAAGTCCTCCTTCTGCGATGGTGCTACGTTAACGTGACGCGCTGGTCTGTCCGCGCACCCAAGCGGCAAGTATCTGCCATTCCGGCGCGCCTTGCGAATCCCAGTGTTTGCCGCCGGCGTGAAACGGGTCGCCGCCCGCACTTTGTGCGAGCGGGTGCCTCAGCAACCGGCTGGCGGCCGGCGCGCCTGGAACAACCAGCTTCGCGACCGTCTCGAAATTCTTCCGCGACTGCTCCTCATCCCAGCTGGTCGCACCGGCCGCGAACGGCTGCAGCAGCATGCGGCTATTGGTGTTGTGCATGTGGCACTGAATGCAACGCACCAGTCCCGGGCGCTTGGCCGTGAAGATCGGCTGGACCGAGGTCTTGAAGAAGGCGTAGTCGAGCGGCGGCGCTGGCGCGCCGCCCTGCTGCGCGGCGGCGGCGATTGGAACAGCGGTGCTTGCCGCCACCAGAGCGGCCATTAACAACCGGAGTGCAAGCAAATGAGCCTCCTTCATGGGCTATGGACGACCGTGGGAGCGACTTGATTCGAGGTGCCGGCCGGCATTGTCCCATTATACCTTGCAAATTGGAGAACGCCTATATTATCGGCACAGGTACCCGCACCGTGCCGATTTCATCGGCATTCACCGCGCGAGGTGCGACCGAAAACCTCGGCGCTGCGGTCCGAACACCATAAAATGCCGTCAATCCTGATTGAGCAGGCCACTTTTGCGGATTTAAGCTTGGAGGCACTTCTGGGAATATTTACATGCCAGCGAGCCAGCCCAAGACCCAGCCGGTTTTCGCTGAAAGACCGCGCGTTTCGCTGGGGTGCATCGAATATCGCATTCAATGGGACGACAGGGCGCAGAGCTGGGATGTGTTTCGCAATGGCGTGATGGCCTATGCACGCGAGATGCGCGCGGCGGCAGTCACATCGGCGCTCCAGGAGGCGAAAGCGGAGTTCAAGGCGTCAAACGCCACCGTGTTTGTGACGTGTTTGGAAGGGCGCAGCCTGGAGACGCTTTGGAGAGCGACGCAACTGCCGATGGGCAGATAGAACGGCCGCCCCAAAAAACAAAAGGCCCCGCGTCGAAATGCGGGGCCTTTGTTTTTAACAGGCATTGTCCAGATTACAGGCCCTTAATTTCGCGCAGGGCGATCTGCAGCATGGCCCGGCAATGGCCCACATTATAGGCCCAGCCGGAATTGGTGCTCTGAGCCTCTCTGGGCAGCAGTTTGTCGGTGTCCAGGCCGCGCGGATGCTCCGGAAAGATCAGCCGCTTGTAATTGTTGCGCACCAGCAGCTTCATCACCTCATACATGTCATTGTCGCCATTGTCGGGAAAGACTTCGGTGTAATCCAGACGCGGCTTGCGCAGCACGACATTGCGGAAATGCACCTGGCCGATGCGATTGCGCGAGGCCAGCCAGTTGCCCACCACGATCGGATCTTCGCCCAGTTCGCGGGTGACGCCGCAGTCCCAGGTAAAAGTGTTGGAGGGTGAGTTCACCGTCTCCACCAGCCGCTTCCAGTCCGAGAAACTGTTCAGCACCTGGGCCGAGCCGCGGCTCATGGGCGACGGCGGATCGTTGGCATGCACGGACATGACCACATTGTTCTTTTCCGCCACCGGGATCACTTCCTTCAGGAAGTAGGTCAGGTTCTTCCAGGTATCTTCATAATTTTGAGGGGCGCCGTCCGCCGGAAGCGGGGGCAGGTCCTTCATGCGGTCATAATTGAAATCCAGCATGCCGGCGCCGCCGCGGCCCGGCACGGTCGTATAAGCGTCCGTGGCGCGATGGGTATAGAAATTCCATTCCAAAACCGGAATGCCCAGCTTTCCCATATTGACGATGGTCTGCTTGATCTTGCCGATCTCCTCGTCGCGGCCGGGCAGGCCACGCACGATCTTGTTCATTTCGGGATCAAGACCGCCCTTGTACGACCAGCGGATCATCATGATGCCGATGCGCATATTGTGTTTTTTCAGCGCGTCGACCCGGGGCTGCAGGTAATCGATGCCCCAGGGCTGTTCCGGCACGCCCGCGGCGTCGATCCAGTCAACGCCGAGCTGCTTGATGCGGATCGCCTCCGCATTGTCCAGCATGTCGTTCATGTAGATGGTGATCTTGGGGGTGTCGGGGCCTTCCTGCGGCTGGCCGAGACGCTTGTTGGGCGTGGGGTTATAGGGCGCGTTCGGCCCCTGCTGCGCCCAAGCGGGCAGGGCCGCCCCGGCCATTAAGGCGCCTGCCGATGTCTGGAGCATTCCCCTGCGGGAGAGTTGTTTGGATTTCATGTTTCGTCCCCTGGTGACAAGCGTTTACCGCTTGGCTGTTGTTGCTGGCGCAAGGTTATCAATTCCCCACGCCCCGGCAAGTCACCTGGGAATGTCTTTGGCGTATTTCGGGATCACGCTCTCAAATACTGGAAAGTTGTCGTCATAAGCGGCTTCTTTTTATGGTCGCGCCGCGTCGCCACGCTGGCGCTAGCGACCCCTACGCTTCGCTCCGGGTTCGCGGTCGCCCTAAGGTCCGGTCGGGGTGATTGAAACCACAGGCGGCACCACGGCAAGAGCTCGGATATCCGCTGCCGCCCGTGCGACTTCGGCCGGATTTGTCAGCGCGGTTATCGCCAGATGCACCCGATAGGTTTCGCCGCCTTTCAAGGTGGGAACGCGCCCCGCCGCGCGCTCGACCGGGCGTGGATTGGGGAAACCGGTGCCCGGCTCGAGTCCCGTGACATAGCCCGCCTTGGGCGTCACCTCATTCTTCCACAGCGACATATAGGGCAAGGTCTTGGTGTCGAAGCTCATCAGCACGCCCATATCGCCTTGCGGTGATTTCAACATCGTCTTGGTCATGCCACGCGCGTCGCCGTGCAGCTGCATGTTGAACACCTGGGCGGAATAGGGCTGTGCATGCGGGCCGCTATAGCGGTTCCAGCCCGCCAGACCGCCCGCCGCCGATGCCTTGTTCATCGGCGCCACCTGTTTGACGGGCGCGACAAATTCCGCGCCCGCGCCCAAAAGCGGGGTGCCGAAATTGGTATGATAGAGAAGCTGCATTTCCTGGGGCGCGTCCGACAGATTGGTGATTTCGTCGTCGAACGCGACTTCGGGCTTGCCGATCGGGGTGGAAATTTCGGAGGTCAGCCGCAATTGCGGACCGAACGTCTGGGTGTCGTTCACCACGCCGCGGAACACCAGCCGCGGCACCGGCGAGGCTTCATAACGGACACTGACATGGCTGGCGGGAAGATAGTCGACGCGGCCGTGCAGGGTGAGCTGCTCATTGCCGTCCTGCACCGGCGATCCGAAAGATGCCAAGCCGCCCCGCACCATCAAGCCGCCGAAACCCGCCACCCAGCCGGCGCCGCCGTTGTCGGTCAGCCTTATATAGGAAGGATGAATGATCTCCTTGATCGGGGAATCCCATCCCAGCCTCAATTTGCCCGCCTTCGCCGTCCAGATTTCAAAGCCGCGCGACGGCACGATGGTGAAAGTCATCGCGCCATTGTCGACATCGATCACCTGCACGCCTTCCTGCCGCCCGCCATGCAAGGTGCGCAATTGCACGCTCCACCGACCGCCGCCCCATTCCGCCGAACTGACTTTCCACTCCGCGGTTGCAAGATTGCGGTCACTGTCGATCAGCACCTGTTGACCGCCGATTTGCGCGAAAGCGGGGACGCTGAGGGCGCAAGCGAAGAGCGCGAGCAAGAATTTTCGCATCTGTTCCCCTGTTTTCTTTTCTTGTTGCGAGGCTGGTTATTAGCGGCAGCCGCGCCTTCGCTTGTCAACACGGAAAGCCGCTCCTAGAGTGCGTTTCGGGCAGGGCTAGGATGCAGAAGTCCGCAATCTGGATGGGGTCGGCGTTCGGGATCGCGCTGGCGATCAGCGTGGCTGTCCTGGCCCTGCAAGGTGCCGGCAATTCCGGCACGCGCCTGGCGCTGGAGATCGCGGCGCGCTGGTCGTTCCTGCTGTTCTTTCTGGCTTACGCGCGTGGCGCCATCGCCAACCTGTTTAGCATCGAGCAATTGGCGGGCAGGGGGCGGGAGTTCGGCCTGGCCTTCGCCGCGGCGCATCTGGTGCATGTCGGGCTGGTGATCTGGCTGGGCATTACACTGGGACGCGTGCCTCTGTCCGGTGGGCTGTTGCTGTTCTTCCTGGTCGCTTTGTTCGCGACGTATCTCTTGGCGGGATTTTCCTTCGGCGGCGTAAAAACCATCGGTCCCACCGCTTGGCGCTGGATCCGGTTCTTGGGCATGAATTACATCCTGATCGCCTTTGCGCGCGATTTTGTCCTGCCGGTGCTTCATCCCAAACCCAGTCAGATCAATCTCGGCCATTACCTGTTCTATGCGCCGTTCATGGTTTTGTGTTTTGCCGCGCCGTTGCTGACGATGCTGGCGAGTCGCCGCAGCCGCGAGCAGGTGCCGATTGCCTGAGAAGGTGCGGAAATAACAGGCAAAGGACTCGCCAATAGCGCCGAAAAAAGGCCGCCAGCCAGTGGGTTGGTGCTCTTTTCGCGTTGACTCCCTGTCGGCCCGGGCCAAAGCTGACCTCGAAGCCCGAAATGGGCCAAGGGGGATCTAAACAATGCTGACCGCAAAGACCGCTTTCAGGGTCGCGGCCATGGCCGCTTTGGCGTTGACGCCTTCGGGCCTGGCATCCGGCCAGACCAACGGCATTGCCTCACCCTTGCAGCATGTCTCGCCCACCGGAGCGGTGAACATCCCGCAAGCGGAGGTGCCCCAGGTCTCGAACTTGGCGCCGGTGCAGCCTCATTGGGTTTTCGTGAACCGGGGCAATGGTCAGGACGACACCGGCAAGATGAAGGGCATGGTCAATATGTATGGCCAGGACAGTTTTTCCTTCGATCCGCTGGGCAAGAATTTCTATGTCGCCCAGACCATCTGGTCGAAGCTGGACCGCGGCACCCGCCAGGACAGTCTGCTGGTCTATGACGCCACCACCCTCAAGCTGACGGCGGAAGTGCCGATCCCCGGCCGGATGCTGATCGGCAATCGCACCCACAATCTGGTGATCACCAACGACGGCAAGAAGGCGCTGATCTACAACATGCAGCCGTCTTCGTCGGTCAATGTCGTGGATTTGGAAAAGCATACCTTCGAGCGCAAGATTGAACTGCCGGGCTGCGCCACCATGTTCACCGACACCGTCAACGGTTTCTCGGCGCTCTGTTCCAACGGCACCCTGGCGACCGTGGCGATGGGGGCCACGCCTACCATTACCCGTTCGGCGCCCTTCTTTAGCGGCACCGAGGACCCGATTTTCGACACCTCCGTCGTCGATCGCAAGACCGGCAAGGCAACCTTTCTCAGCTATAGCGGCATGATCACGCCCGTCACGCTTGGCGCCAAGCCGGTGATCGGCACGCCCTGGTCGCTGCAGCAGGCTGCCTCCATGCGCAAGGTCGTTTATTCGCCGCTGGACATTGCCTGGATGCCGGGCGGCCGCCAGCCCATCGCCGTGCACCACGCCACGGGCCGCATCTATGTGCTGATGCATAAGGGCGAATATTGGGGCATGTGGGAACCGGCCGAGGAAATCTGGGTGTTGGACGGCAACAGCCGCAAATTGATCGCCAGACATGTCTTGAGCGGCGAGCTCAAGGGCAAGTTCGGCAATATCGCGGTCAGCCAGGATGCCAACCTACAGATTTATATCAGCGGCAGTGGCGGGTTGACCCACGTGCTGGATGGGCAGACCTTCGAGAAAAAGCGCACCATCGAAAATTCCGGCGGCGGCATCCTCTACACGGTGCAGCCCTGATGGATGCGATGGGGGAGCAGTTTCTGGCCGCCGCGTCTTTCGCGGGCAGGGTCTGTGTCGGGCTGGTGTTCCTGCTGGCGGCCGCGCAAAAGGCCAGTCATTGGCGAATTCTCTCCGGTGTGATTGCGAACTACCGCCTGCTGCCGCGCAAAATGGCGGCGCCGGCTGCGGCTCTGTTGCCGCCATTGGAGATGGTGATCGCCATCCTTCTGCTCAGTGGGCTGTTGATGCCATGGGCCGCGCTGGCGTCCATCGCCCTGCTGGCGGTTTTCGCCGCCGCGATGGCGATCAACCTGCTCCGGGGCCGCAGTGCCATCGACTGCGGCTGCGGTCAGTCGTTTCTGGCGCAAACCCTCAGTTGGACCTTGGTGGCGCGCAATGCCGTACTGGCGGCGCTGCTGTTGCCGTCGCTGGCCGCGGCGGGCTCCATGACCTTGTCTGCTGCCCTGACCGGTGTCGGCGCGGGTCTGGCCTTCTTCCTGCTTTATCTTCTGCTTAACGCGCTCGCGGCGCTGCCTCGTCCCGAGGCGCGCGGCCACCGTTTTGCCTGAAAAGGACTTGCCATGGTTACTGTCCTGATTGTCTCGCAAATCCTCTCCTGGATCGTGATCCTGGGGCTTGGCATCGCGCTTTTGGCGCTGGCGCGTCAGGTCGGCGTGTTGCATGTGCGCGTCGCGCCGGCGGGCGCGCTGTTGACCGGCAAAGGCCCGGTGGTTGGCGAAGCCGCACCGGTTTTGGATGTCACCACCCTGGAGGGCGCCCCCTTGTCCATCGGCAAGGCGCTGACCAAGGGCCGCAAGCAGCTTCTGCTGTTCGTCTCGCCGTCTTGCCCGCTGTGCAAGGAGCTGATTCCCATCGCCAAGAATTTCGCACGCACCGAAAAGCTAGACATTGTCTTTGTCGGCGACGATGAGGCCAAGGAACAGCAGGCCATGATCGCGCGCCTGGACATGACGGGATTGCCATTCGTCAACGGACCGCTGGTGGGCCGCACCTTCCATGTCGACCGTCTGCCGCATGCCGTTCTGATCGGCGACAGCGGCACCGTTTTGTCCAAAGGGCTGGTCAACAGCCGCGAGCACCTGGAAAGCCTGGTCACCGCCCATGAACTGGGCGTGGTCTCGGTGCAGGATTATCTCGCCAATTCCAAATCACCCAATTCTAAATCGAAGGTGGCCTAGCCATGACAGGGATCATCATCGACAGGATCGGCGAAAAACTGGTGCGCCGGCTGGCCGGCCATACCTCGCGCCGCGGCATTCTTTCCCGCCTCGGCCTCGCCCTGGCGGCGGCGCCGGTCTTCCCGGTCCTGCCGATCAGCCGCGCCAACGCGCAGGGAAAATCCAATACCCGCGGCGAGAATGCGCGCACCCGCTTCACCGCGAACGCCCAGACCAAGGACGATACCAAGTGCGATTACTGGCGCTATTGCGGTATCGACGGCAATCTCTGTTCCTGCTGCGGCGGCGGTCCGGCCATCTGCCCGCCGGGCGCGGTGGCTTCCACCACCTCCTGGGTCGGTACTTGCATCAATCCCGACGACAGCAAGACCTATCTGATCGCCTATCGCGACTGTTGCGGCAAGCCGCAATGCGGCCAGTGCACTTGTGACAATATGGATCGCAACACGCAGCTTTACGTGCCGCAGACCAACAACGACATCATCTGGTGCTTCGGCCTCGACAATATGCAGTACCACTGCTCCACCGCGGCCTTGGTGGGTGCCGTCCAGTGATGCGAGCGATTTTGGTTGCCGCGATGCTGGCGGCGACGATGGGAACCGCCGCCGCCGACGGCGCCCAAGTCTACGACTCAAGTTGCGCCTTTTGCCACCAGTCCGGCGGGGTGGGCGTGCCGGGACAGTTTCCGCGTTTGGCGGGCCGGGTTGGCGTTATCGCCTCCAAACCCGAAGGCAAGGCCTTTCTATCCAAGGTGCTGCTCAATGGCATGAGCGGCCGCATCGTCGCCGATGGCGAGCCGGTGCTCGGCATCATGCCGCCCTTCGATACTTTGTCGGATGACGATATCGCCGCGGTGCTGACCTATCTCTCCGGCCTGGACCACGCACCGGTGACGTTTACCGCGCGCGAAGTCGGTGAAGCCCGGGCGCAGCCGAGAATTTCGCCCACCGAGATCGTGACGCAACGCGCCGCCCTCAGCGACAGGAAGATCGTGCCGTGATCAAGGCGGCGGCTGCGGCTGCGCTTTTCTGCATCGCGCCGGCGATGGCTTATGCCGCATCGAATTGGCCGGAACTGACGACGCCCGAATCCGACTATGTCGAGCATTGCAGCGGCTGCCATGGCATGCAGGGCGATTCCTATCCTGCCGAGATCCCGGTTCTGCGCGACCGGATCGGTTACTTCATGTGCATCCAGGAGGGGCGTGAATATCTGATCCGCCTGCCCAATGTGGCCTATTCTCCGATTCCCGATAATCAACAGCTCGCCGATATGATGAATTTCGTGGTTTTCGGCCTGGGCGGGACCAGTGTGCCCAAGGGCGCCAAGCCCTTCACCGCGGCGGAAGTTGGAAAGCTGCGGACGCGCGCGCTTGCAACCGAATCTCTGATCGATGCCCGGGCCGAAATCGTGGGTAAGTTGGTGGGCCGCTGCGCGGTGCCCAAAAGCATGAATGATTTTTACGACGGACAGGGGCAGGCGGCGCGCTGATCGGCCCGGATGGCGCAATTTAGCGATAGCGCCATCATTGCCGGGCAGGGATGCGAAATTTAGCGCAATCGCCTTGCAACCCGCCGGGTTTGCTCTTCTCACCTCGTGAGCGATGGTGGTCACGCAAGCGCCGATGCGCCGTCAGCACATTGTATCGGTTGGTTTTTTATGTATAGTCGAAAAAAAGTGCACCCGGGGGTTACCATGCGCACACTCATTGCCGTTGCTTTGTCGTCGACCTTGATCGTATCCGCTGCTCTGGCCGCCGAAGTCGGTCCGCTCACACCCGGCAAGCCAGCCGGTGTCAAACAAGCGCAAGTGGGTACGACCGGTTGGGTTCTCATTGGCGCGGGCGTTGTTGCCGCGGTCGCGATTGCCGTGGCGTCAGACTCAAATGGCAGCCCGACAAAGGGACCGCAGAATATCGCCATAACGACCACCACTATCTAGGCCGATCGCCGCCTGCAAAAATCGCGGAACTGCCGATATCGAGGCGCAGGTTTCGCGCGCGCCAAAATTAATTCGTTAAAGATCAGTGCGCGGCTGTCAGCATCCGCCGGTCTGAGCCGGTCTTGGCCAAGCCCATCTGCTGTACCACCGCGCTGAATTCCGAATGATTGCGCAGGGCGTCAAAGCGCGGATCCTGCGATACCAGGAACAGCTTCATATTGCGCTCGTTGCGGGCGCGCTTCAGCCATTGGACGGCCTGGGTTGAATCGCCAAGCGCGGCATGGGTGGCGGCGATATCGTAGGAGGGCAGGCATTTGCCGAACGGCGGGCGCTGCAATTCACCCAGCAACTCCCGCGCCGACTTGGCGTCGCCGGCAAGAGCGCAGGCATGGGCCTTCATGGCGGTCAATTGATTGCTGCCGCCGGAGAGGCGGATCGCGGAGTCGAAGGAACTGAGCGCCTCCAGATGGCGGCCCTTTTGTTCCAATGCCTGTCCCAGATACATGTGCGCCACCACGAAATTCGGATCGAGTTCCAGCGCATTCTGATAATGGCCGATGGCGTCGTCATAGCGCCGGGCAAGATGCGACGTCACACCGGCCCAGACCTGAAAACTCAAGGACACCGGATCGATTTCCAGCGCGCGCATCACCGCCGCATAGGCGGCATCATGCTGCCCGGTCGCGGCCAGCAGATTGGCGTACCAATGATAGCCCAGCGCATAGCCGGGATCGCATTCGATGGCGCGGCGATACTCCCGCGCCGCGGCATCCCACCGCCAATCAAAATGCAGGTGAACATCGGCCAAGGATGTGTGGGCCTCGGCAAGGTCCGGCTGGAGCTGGATCGCCCGGATGGCGGCGTCGCGCGCTTGCGGCATCGCCTCGGTGGGCAAGACCATCTCATAGAATGAGAGCAGAGTGAGGGTGTCGGCGATGCCGGTATAGGCCAGGGCGAAATCCGGATCGGTTGTCGCCGCGGCGCGAAAACATTGCAACGCTTTGTGCAAGTCCATCTCGTTACGGCGATTCCAGAAATAGCGGCCTTTGAAATAGGCCTCGCGCGCATCCGCGCGCGGCGAGCGGGTGTTGGCGGAAGGCCTGGCCAGGATCGTGTGCAGCCACAGGCACTGGTTCATTTGCCCCGCCAGCTCGTCGGCCGTTTCCGTCCACCTGCCAAGGTTGAAGCTGTGGGACCACATCACGGTGCAAGTGCGAATCGAAAAGAGTTCCGCTATGGCGCAGTCGCTATCGGAGGTTTTTTTCCATCGCAGCAGGAATTCCACATCGCCATGTTCCTCTGTGCCGTTCGGAATTTCGACGGTTACCGAGTCCAACCGCTTTGCGGCTTCCAGCAGCAACAACGACAAGGCTTTCTCCGCCGACGCCACGGCCGGCAGCAAAACCAGGATCCGGCTGCCCGGTACCGGTTTCGGCGCCGGCTCCACCGCCTTGCCGGGCATGCGGATCTCGGTCCGGCGTCTGGCCCAGGATTCGATCTCGGCGCGGGAGGCAAAAACGGTGCTGCGCCGATTGTGAAAATGGCGATGGATGGGCAGCCCTTCGTGTTTTTCCCACATTTGCACGGTGCGCACTTCGCGGTTGAGCGCACTGGCAATTTGCTTCCAGGAATTCAGGCGATCTTCATTTTCTGCCATCGCGAAGTCCTGAAACCACAGAGGTGAGTCCCAAATGCCATTGGTAATACCATAAGGGAAATGGCCGGGTTGTAAAATAACCGCAGAAGTCTCTGATAACGATAGCAAAACTACAAATGAAGGCGGCGATCGGCGCGGTGTGGCATTTTTAGCCCCATTCGCGAGACCTCTCCTTATTTCGTACTATTTCGCCTTCGCACGTCCACTAGAAAATTGTCTGTGTTCTCAGGCAAATGGGGGAACAGTTGCGAGTCATCGCCCGTGTGGTTTCCTCGACCAGGTCCCTGGCGTGTTCCGCCTTTTGCGGCGCTGCCTGCACCGTGGTTGGGTGCCGGGGCAGGCTGGACGGGCATCGCGCCGGCACAGGAAGGCGCGGCCGTTGCGCAGCGGCCCGCGCCGAACGCGATCTCTTTTCGTTACAGCCGATCTGTTCAACAGCGATGAAGAGGGCAAGGGCGTCCCATATTCGGGGACAGGATCGTGATTTCGCTCTTTCAAAGGAGCTTCAGCACTGACGGCAAATTTCAAAAGATGAGATTTAGCAAGGTCATAGGGATTGCGATATCCGCCACGTCACACTAGATTCGGCGGAATCGACTAGTCTCAAAAAACAAGGGGACGTCGAATGAACAGGGGAACTCAGATGAATTCACACGTGAACGCGCTTCGCGCGAAGCGCCGCCTTGCCATGTCCGGCAGCACCGCGGTCCTGGCTTTGCTGATGTCGGCACCCGCCATGGCGCAGGAAGTGGAAACCGTCACGTCATCTTCGTCGCGCATCATGAGCAGCGGGTTCGACGCGCCGACGCCGACCACGGTCATCAACTCCGACGAACTGATGAAGCAGGCGAATACCAACGTCTTCACCACGGTGACCCAGCTCCCCTCGCTGATGGGCTCGACCGGTGTCACGGTGGGCAATGGTGG
Source organism: uncultured Alphaproteobacteria bacterium (assembly GCA_902825865.1). Taxonomy (GTDB): domain Bacteria; phylum Pseudomonadota; class Alphaproteobacteria; order Micropepsales; family Micropepsaceae; genus Rhizomicrobium. Next base: position 84,881 of record CADECX010000005.1, on the reverse strand, counting down.
CTCCTCCAACGGTGTCAATGGTTTGTCCGCCCTCAATCTGCGCGGCATCGGTACCGCCAGAAACCTGATCATGATCGACGGCGAGCGTGTCATCCCGACGAACATTACGGGCGTGGTCGATATCAGCCAGTTCCCCTCGATGCTGCTGCAGCGGGTCGACGTGGTGACCGGCGGCGCCTCGGCCTCTTGGGGCTCGGACGCGGTTTCCGGCGTGGTCAACTTCATCTTCGACAAGAAGTTTGAAGGCTTCAAAATGAACATCAACGGCGGCATCACCGATTATGCCGATGATCCGCATGCCCAGATTCAAGTGGCGGCGGGCACAAGCTTCCTGGGCGGCCGCGGCCATATCGAAGTCTCGGCGGAATTCACCAGTGAAGCCGGCGTCAACAGCATCACCGGCGCCCGCAAGTGGTACAAGAATCCGCAGCAGTTGCAGATGTTCAGCGCGGCCCAGTGTCAGCCCAGTGGTTGCCCTGCCAACGTGGCGCAAGGTATCCCGGCCGGTGGGCCGATGTGGTATAACGGCCTCAACGGCAAGAATGCCTTGTGGGCCTATGGCGGCATGATCACCCGCGGTCCGTTGCAGGGCACCCAATTCGGCGCCAACGGTGTGCCGTCCCAGTTTGATTACGGATTCGGCGCTGGCGGGCTGCCCGCAACTCCGGCCAGAACATCGGGCTCGGCATCCGTGATCAACGGCTGCTCCTCGGGCGGTTACTGCTTTGGCGGCGATCTGGCCGGCAACCAGACCGGTTATGCCGCCATGGTGGCGCGCCTAGTGCGCGGCAATCTCTTCGGCCGTGTCTCGTATGACATCACGCCGGAGATCGAAATCTATGGCAGCGTGATCTGGAGCGAGGTGGTGACCTGGGGCAAGCCGACCGACTCATTCTTCAAGTCGGACAATCTGAATATTGCCTGCGACAATCCCTTCCTGCCGACTTCCGTTGCTTCAGCCTGTGCCACCAACGCCACTGGCGTCGCCGGCACGGCGGGCGCCGGCGCCTATGCGCCTTCGGCTGCGGATATCGCCAATGGCCCGAACGGCGGAAATTCGCTCTCGAACGGATTTGTCTCGGGCTATACCAACGGCAAGATGCCCTACGGCGCCCTGAACTCGGTGCTGCAGGATGTCTCCAATTACAACAACCGCATCACCCGCCGTTATGTCATCGGTTCGGATGGCGTCTTCAACCTGTTCGACATCGATTGGACGTTCAAGACCTACTTCCAGCATGGCGAGATCAATTTCCACAACGCTCTCGAGAACATCCTGATCACGCCCTATTACAATGCGGCGATCGATGCGGTGACGGTTACCTCCGGCAATCAGGCCAGCTTCCCCGGCGTGCCGCTCGGCAGCGTCATCTGTCGTTCTGTGGCCGCGCGCTCGGTGGGTTGCCAGCCGCTCAACATTATCGGCACCAATATGCCGACGGCTGCGTCCCGCACTTTTGTCCAGGGCCTGAACGCCGATGGCAGCTCCTCGGGCGCCAATGGCCGCAATCCCTGGCAGATCGTCCGCACCCGCCAGGAAGTGTTCGATTTCGGCGTTTCCGGCGAGGTCTGGGAGAACTGGGCCGGCAAAGTCGCCGTTGCGACCGGTTTCCAGTATCGCGAGGAAGCCATCAACACGGTGACCGACTGCGCCTCGCGCGGCAATTGCGCCAACGAGGTGTTTGACGGTGTGCGCTACGGTCCGGCCGGAAATCCGCTGCTGAATGCCGGCAGTGTCATCGGCGGACAGGCCTTCCCGCCGGCGGCGCCCAACTGGTATGCCGGCAACTTCCAGCCCGCGCGCGGCAATTTCCATGAAATGGAAGTGTTCGGCGAAGTGAACGTGCCTCTGCTGAACGACCAGGACTGGGGCGTGGTCAACGCCAACCTGGCCGGTCGCTACACCCACTACACCACCTCGGGCGATGTCGAGACCTGGAAGGTGGGCATGACCTGGGACACGCCGCTGGATGGCCTGCGCATCCGTGCCCTGCAGTCGCGTGACGTGCGCGCGCCCAACCTGGCGGAACTGTTCGCCGGCGCTCGCGTCAACAATGGTTCTGTCACCAATCCCTTCACCTGCTGCTCGGGCACTGTGGGCAATCCGGCCGATACCGCGAACCGGACCATCAGCCCGCTGCCCAATCCCATCACCGCCAATCCGAACCTCAAGCCGGAAAAGGGTCAGACCACGGAAATCGGCCTGGTATGGTCGCCCTCCTACATACCGGGGCTGAATTTCTCGGCCACCTATTGGCGCATCGGGGTCAAGGACATCATCTCCCAGCTTGGCCAGTTCGATCAGATCAATCTGTGCTTCAACGGCAATGCCTTCCAGTGCTCCTTCATCCAGACCAACGGCCAGCCTTGGGCGGTCAATGGCGTGATCAACGCTGCCCTGACTCACAGCAGCCCGACCTTGCAGACCACGCCGCAGGTCAATCTGGCCTCGCAGGTGATCGACGGCTTCGACTATGAAGTGAGTTATCGCTTCGCCGTGGACGAGGCGATCAATTGGGGCCTGGGTGGCGACGCAACCATCCGCATGCTGGCCACCAATGTGTCGAGCAACCGGACCAATCCGGGCTTCATCGGCGCCATTATCACCCAGAATGCCGGTACCAATGCGGGCGCCACACCGCACTGGAAAATCTTCTTCAATCAGGCCTATGACACCGACACTTGGGGCTTGTTCGTCAACGAACGCTGGTTCAGCGAGGGCGTCATCAATCGCAACTGGTATGCTTGCGCTTCGGCCTGTCCGGCGCCCGTATCCAGCAACTATCCCACCGTGTCCAGCAATTATATGCCGGGCGAGCTCTACTTCGACATCGGTGGTCATTATGACCTGAGCGAGCATAACCAGCTCTATTTCAAGATCGACAACGTCACCAACCAGAATCCGGGCAACGCCTATGTGTTCACGCCGGCCAACCAGTCGCCGCCGCTGAATCCGGGGCTGTACGATACCCTCGGCCGGTTCTATCACATCGGTTTCCGCATCAATCACTAGGCGGATCTCCAGGAAGATTTGCGGCGGCCATCTTTACGGGTGGCCGTCACTTCTTTTCGTACCGAAGGCTTCGCTGAAGCAATTGAACGGGACAGGAAGCTGGGCCAGACTTGCCCCGGCTGAAAAAGGGTTGCCCATGACTCAAAGGTTAATCCGTCGTCTCGCCGCGCCCCTGGGTTTGGTGGTTTTGCTTTCCGGTCCGGCTTTCGCGGCTGAGACCTATCAGGCCAATCTTGGCCCGATGCCGCTGGATCAGGCCAACAGGGCTACAAAGCTGGGCCGCGGCGAAGCCACCGCCACGCTCGACGGCAATATTCTGATCGTCAGCGGCAATTTCATCGGTCTGTCATCGCCCGCGACCAAGGCGCGTCTCTATACAAGTCCCGCCATCGGCGTGTCCGGCGGTGATGGGGTCGATCTGGTTGTGACGGAAGCAATCAATGGCACGGTCTCCGGCCAGCTCACTTTGAACGCCAGGCAAAAAATCGCCTTCCGCACCGGCCGGTTCTATGTGCAGATCGACAGCCAGAAGGCGCCGACCGGCAATCTTTGGGGCTGGCTGTTGCCGCAGCATTTCGATGCGCCGCCCGGTGTGCCGCAGGCGGGGCCCTGGTTCCTGCCGCAGCTCAACACGCCCACCCGATAGCGAGGCATGCCGATGGACCGTTTGAAATTGGGCGCAGCGCTGGCTGGGGTTGTCGCCGTTACCGTACTGGGCCTGACCAGCGCCGCGACTCAATCCGCCGGCCCCTTTACCGCCGCCCAAGCCAAAGCGGGCCAAGCCGCTTATGCGGAAAATTGCGCGGTTTGCCACAATAGTACGCTGATGGGCAGCGGTGAGGCGCCGCCGCTGGTGGGATCGGCGTTCCTCAGCAGTTGGGGCGCGCGAGGCGCCAAGGAATTCCATGACGTGATCAAGGCGTCCATGCCGCTCGGCAAAGGCAATTCGCTGGCGCCCGAGACCTACCAGGAGATCGCTTCTTTCATCTTCCAGGCCAATGGCGCGACCCCCGGCACCCGTCCCTTTACGGGCGCCGCCACGGACAAGATTGCGGGCTTCGCCACCGGCAAAACCCCGCCCGGCTTGCTGAGCGCGCCGGTGGCGGCAGCGCCGGCCCGCCGTGCGCCAGTCGAGCCAACGGGCCTTACCGTCGCCGGTGTGGTGAAGAACTACACCCCCGTCACCGACGAGATGCTGACGCGTCCATCCGAGAATGACTGGCTGATGCATCGCGGCAATTACCAGGCCTGGAGCTACAGCCGCCTCAAACAGATCACCACCGAAAATGTGGGCAACCTGCAACTGCGCTGGGTCTGGTCGATGGACGAGGGCGGCCGCCAGCAGATGAATCCCTTGATTCATGACGGCACGATGTTCGTCTCCAACAACCGCACCAACGCGGTGCAAGCCTTGAACGCGAAGACGGGCGATCTGATCTGGGAAAACCGCATCGGCCCGGTGTTGGACAATCTGGAGAATGCCAACCGCACCATGGCGCTGCACGGCAACCTGCTGTTTTATGCCGCCACCAGCACCACCTTGCATGCCCTGGACGCGCGCACCGGCAAGGAGGTTTGGCGCACCCTGGTCTCCACCAATAAGCGTGACAAGATCGGCGGCATGACCGTCATCAAAGGCAAGCTGTTGATCGGCTTGACCCGCTGCAACGATCTTTCGGCGCAGGATCATTGCTGGATCGGCGCCTATGACACCGCCACCGGCAAGCAATTGTGGAAGACCATCACCATCGCCCGCAAGGGCACGCCGGGCGGCGACAGCTGGGGCAATCTGACGGACGACAAGCGCTCCGGCGCTGACGCCTGGATCACGGGGTCCTATGATCCCGAGCTCAATCTCACCTATTGGGGCACCGGCCAGGCCAAGCCCTCGCGGCGTGACGAGCGTGGCACGGACGGCGATGCGCTGTTCTCCAATTCCACTTTGGCGCTGAATGCCGATACCGGGAAAATGCAGTGGTATTACCAGAACGCGCCGGGTGAATCGCTGGACCTGGACGAGGTCTATGAACGTGTGCTGGTGGACCATGGCGACCAGAAAACCGTTCTGGAAGTGGGCAAGACCGGCGTGTTGTGGAAGCTGGACCGCACCAATGGCAAGTTCCTGGGTCTGGTGGAGACGGTTTTCCAGAATGTGTGGGTGAGTTTCGACAAGAAGACGGGCCGGCCCACTTATCGGGATGACATTCTGAAACAAAAACCGGGCGTGGCGCTGGCTTCCTGTCCCAGTCCGCAAGGCGGAAAGGACTGGCCCGCCATGAGTTATGACCAGCCCGACGATCTTCTGCTGATCCCGCTCAGCCAGACCTGCGCCATGTTCGGCGCGGGCAGCCAGCAATTCTATGAAATGCCCGGCAGCAACGGCAATCTGGGCCGCATCTCCGCCTATGAGGCCAAAACCCTGAAGCAGATCTGGACCTTTCAGCAGCGCGCGCCCTTCCTCACCGGCATTATTTCCACCGCGGGCGGCGTGGGTTTTGTCGGCGACTATGATCGCGTCTTCACCGCTTTCGACGTCAAGACCGGCAAGACCTTGTGGAATACGCGCCTGGGTACCGGTGTGCAGGGCTTCCCCGTGACCTTCAGCGTGGACGGCGAGCAGTTCGTTGCGGTCACCACCGGCACCCAAGGCGGCAGCCCGGTGCAAAAGCCCCGTACCATGTTGCAGGAGGTCAGCCGCCCCGAGACCGGGCAGGCGGTGTATGTCTTCGCTCTGCCAAAGCGGCGCTGAGGGCGCAAGAAAAGCCGGATTTTGCGGCTTTAAATCACATTTTTTTGCTCTATCATCGACTATTCCATAACGCCCAGGTCTCGACGTGGCCGATCAACTCCTTTCCGCTTTTCCTACCAACATCCTGAAACGTCATCTCGACGGCATGGAGGAGGTCAACCTGCAATTGGCGGCGCTGGTGGCCCAAATCGCGGCCAGCGAACCCAATTCCACCGCCGGCACCACCACCGAGGGCGGCTTCCAGACCAAGGACGATTTTTTCCAGCGCGAGAATCCCGGCCTCGCGGCGCTGAAGCCGCACATTTTCAGCGCGGTGCAGGACTATGCCGGGCTGATCATCCGGCAGGAATTGACCAAGCCGCCGGAGAAGGTGGATTTCATCCTCTGGGGCTGGGCGGTTGCTTACCAGGCCGGACACACCCAAGGCCTGCATGTCCATCCCGGCGCCAATATCAGCGGCGTTTATTATGTCGCCGCGCCGCCTTCCACGCTGGAAGCGGGCGAGGCGGGAAAAATTTCCTTCTACGATCCCAGGCCCCGCGCCACCATGGCCCAATTGCCCTACCAGGCCACCCGCCACCGCGTCGCTCCCATACCGGGAGACATGTATCTGTTTCCGTCCTGGCTTGAACATTCCGTATCGGCATTTCAGGGCGAGGGGACGCGTATCTGCATCGCCTTCAACAGCAAGCTGATTCTGGAATGACGCCGCTGGCAAAACGGCGATGAGCAACGCCGACAAGGTCGAGCGGCTGCGCGCCAAGGCGATGGAATTGCACGCGGTGGGGCAGTTCGCGCAAGCCGAGCAAGTCTATCGGCGCATTCTCGATGTCCGGCACGGCGATCTCCAGGCACGTTATATGATCGGTGTGCTGCAACTGCAGCAGGGTTTGCCGGCCGAGGCGATTGCCAGTCTGGAGCCCTTGCTGAGCGAAGCGCCGAAAGATCCCGATCTGCGGACCCAGTTTGGCATGGCGCGCGAGGAGCTTGGGCACCGCGATCAGGCAATGGCAGATTACGACCTGGCTCTGGCGCTCAATCCCCACAATGCGCTGACATTGCTGTATCGCGGTAATCTTCTCACCGCGATGGGGCAGGCCGGCGCCGCGCTCCAGGACTATCAGCTTCTGCTCCGTCTGGCGCCGGGCTATGACGAAGCCTGGTTCCGCTTGGGCGGCGCGCTGTGGCTGGTGGAGCGCTATGACGAGGCCTTGGCCGCTTACGCAAGGGCGCTGGAATTGAATCCGGGGCGGTTCAGCGCTGCTTTCAACGCCGGCACGATTCTGCTCAAGCTCGAACGCTATGACCAGGCTTTCGCGGCCTTCGAGGCGGCGGGCAAGCTGGCGCCCGATCATCCCTATTTGCTGGGCGGACTGGTCAGCGCGGTGGAAGGTGGTTGCGATCACGCCCGCTGGCCGCAAATTCAGACGCGGGCAATCGAAGCGGTCCGCGATAAGCGCGGCGTAGTCGCGCCGCTTTCTTTTCTGCCCTTGAGCGATGACGGCGCGCTGCGGCGGCGCTGCAGCGAGAATTTCGTTGCCGCACGGGTACCGCCCGTGGACGCACCCCTATGGGCGGGCGCACAGTATGGCCATGACCGCATCCGTATCGCCTATCTGTCGGATGATTTTCGCCGGCACGCCACCGCCGATCTGATCGCGGGCCTGATCGAGCGGCATGACCGGGCGCGTTTTGAAATCACCGCCGTCTCTTTTTGCCGGGATGACGGCAGCGCCATGCGCGCCCGCCTCGTGCGGGCCTTCGACCATTTCCTCGACGTGCGTGCGCAAAGCGATGCCGAGGTGGCGCAATTGCTGAGGGACGGCGAATTCGACATAGCGGTGGATTTGAAGGGTCATACCGAAGGCTCGCGGCCGGGCATATTGGCGCGCCGGCCTTGCCCGGTGCAGGTGAATTATCTGGGCTATCCCGGCACCATCGGCGCGCCTTGGCTGGACTATATTGTTGCCGATGCGCGCGTGCTGCCGCTCGGCGATCAGCCTTTCTACAGCGAGAAAATCGTCCACCTGCCGCGTTGTTATCAGGTGAATGACCAAAGCCGCGAGATCGCGCAAACCCCAAGCCGTCACGACGCCGGACTGCCCGAAACCGGTTTTGTTTTCTGCTGTTTCAATGCGGCATGGAAGATCGCGCCGGGAATGTTCGATACCTGGATGCGCCTGCTTGGGGATGTGCCGGGCAGCGTGCTTTGGCTGCTGGCCGATAATCAGACGGCGCAAAGCAATCTTCGGGCCGCCGCCGCGGCAAAGAAGGTGGACCCGGCGCGGCTGATATTTGCGCCAAAACTTCCGTCCGCGGCGCATCTGGCGCGGCACGCAGCGGCGGACCTGTTTTTGGATACGCTTCCGTACAATGCCCATACCACCGCCAGCGACGCTTTGTGGGCGGGGCTGCCCCTTCTCACCTGCCTGGGCGCGTCGTTTGATGGCCGTGTCGCCGCAAGCCTTCTGGAAACGCTGGGACTGGGCGAATTGGTCGCGTCCGACCTGGATGACTATGAAGCGATGGCGCGGTCCTTGGCGGGCGATGCGGACCGGCTGAAGGATTTGCGCAACCGGCTGGCGCAAAATCGCCTCACCAGCCCGCTTTTCGACACCGACCGGGTTTGCCGGGATATTGAGGCCGCTTTTATCCGGATGAAGGAGATTTCCAGGGCCGCGGGGCGCCCGGGAACCGTAGTTCTGCAAGCCTAGAAACTTGCTTGCTCGATGGCCTGCTCGATATCTCGCGCCTGGATGCCGGCGCAGGTCTTTTTAAGTGGGCGCGCAACAGGGAACACATGCGTAGAATTTGGTTGCTTTTCATACCAGCGATGGCGGTCTTCGTCGCGCCCGCCGGGGCCCGTCCGCGCGATGACGCCTTGGCGGGCGCTTTTCGCTGCGCGCCGATCGCCGAATCCCGGCAATGGCTGGATTGCTACTATGGCGCCGTGCAGCCGGTCCGTGCCGGTTTGGGTATGCCGCCGGCGCTTGCCTCCCAGTTAAAATTGGCGAGCGCTCCGCCGGCAGGTGGTCAGCCGCGCGATGAACATGTGCGCGACGAAGTGATGTCGGCAGCCGCCGGCTGCATCCGGATTACCGGCGAGCGTCCCTGGCTGGATTGCTATTATGCCGCCGCCACGCCGATGCGCGCGCTGCTTGGCCTGTCGGCGCCTCCAACCGCGCCAAAGCCATTGCCGCAGCTTGCTTACGTGCCGCCGCCGGCACAACCGGCATCCAACCGTCCACCGCCCATGCCGCGCAATGCGGGTTTGTTGGACGGCATGTTCAACGAAACAAAACCGATTGTCCGCAACATTGCGATGCAATCCTTCACCTTGGACCGCAACGGCGCATTCACCGTCACCTTGGCGGATGGGCAGGTCTGGGCGCAGTTGGAGGAGGACCAGATCTATCATCCGGCGCGGTGGCGCAGGGCGGGGCCCGACAAGCTGGTGACAATCGCGCCCGGTCCCATGCACACTTTTTCCATGAAGGTTTCGGGTCAGTCGCGGGCCTACAAGGTGCGCCGTTTGCGCTGAAGCGGCGGCGAAAACGCTACGCCTATAGCTTGAAACCATGCGGTGTTCCGCCCGCCAGCCAATTGTCCCACATCCTTATGTAAGCCGCTTCGATATTGCGGCGGAACAGATCGGTGTCGAACAGCGGACAGTTTCGGGTCAGGCGGCTTTTCACCGCTTCCAGCGCCCCCGCATCGGTGGCGAGTTTCACGGCGAGGTCTTCATAGTCTTGCGTGGTTTGCGTCACCAAATCGGGCAATCCCGCGGCCTGCAGCAGGCTGGCGGCGACGCGGCCCGGAAAAGCTGCGCCGCGCCGGGTGATAAGCGGTACCCCGGCCCAGAGCGCGTCGCTGCCGGTGGTGTGAGCATTATAAGGTAGCCCGTCCAGAAACAGATCGGCCAGTCCCAGCCGCGCCAGATGCTGATCCTGTGGGCGGTCGGGCGCGAACAGGATGCGCTCCGGTGCGATGCCGTGCGCCTGGGCGTGGCGGGCGAGGTTTTCGGCAAAGGGGGCCGGCCCCTCGAGCAGCCACAACACACTGCCGTCCACCCGGGCGAGAATCCGCATCCAGCCGGCGAAACTGTACGGTGTCAGCTTGTAGCTCTGGTTGAAGTTGCAGAAGACAAAGCCGGTCTGTGGCAGCCCGGCCTCTGCGCGGCTGGGCGCTTGTGCCATGGCGCGGCCTTTGTCGTCATTGACCTGATAGCAGCCGGGCAGGGTAACGATCTTCTCGTCGTAGAAACGCTGTTCGTCCGCCGGGATCACAGTCACATCGGCGATGAGATAGTCGATATAGGGCGCGCCCAAGGTGCCGGGGAATCCCAGATAATTGACCTGCAAGGGCGCGGGGCGGCGCGCGAACACATCCATGCGAAGCTTGCCGAAATAGCCGTTGAGATTGACCAGAATATCGATCCCGGCGGCGCGGATTTTTTCGGCTGCCTGGACGTCGCGCAAATCCCCGATATCGATCCATTGATCGAAGGCCTGTCTCAGGCGCGCCGACATGGCGCTCTGGTCGGCGCTGCCATTGTCGACCGCGATGACCTCGAACCGGTCGCGGTCGTGGCGTTCGTAAAGCCCCGCCATCAGGACGGCGGTGGCCTGATCGTGGAATTCTCCGGACAGATAGCCCAACCGGATCTTGCCGCCGCGTTTGCGCGTGGCGGGGTCGTGGCGCGGCGCATCGGATGCGGGCGGATATACGTCGCGGACATACAGGCGGGCGCAGGCCTGCAATTCTTCCGGTCGCTCCGACAGCGCTTGATACATGAAGGGACGCGCCACCGGCCGTCCCGCCCGGATGCCGTCGGCGATCGCCGCCTTGTGCTCCGCGAAACCCGCCCAGTCGGCGGCATACATTTTCAGGTGCAGCAGCAAGCCGCGCAGATAGGGCAGATCCGGCGCCAGCGCGAAGGCGCGTTCCAGATCGGCCATGGCCTTGGGATAATTGTGTTTGCTCAGCCACCAGAGAAAGCCGCGATTGTTCAAGGCCTCGGCATGGCCCGGGTCCAAGGCCAGCACCCGGTCGTAAGACGCCATCGCCTCGGCGCTGTATCGCATCTCCCCCAGGATCACGCCGCGCTTGCACAAGGCCTGGATGTTGGCGGGCTCCAGGCGCAGGGCTTCTTCATAACTGGCCAGAGCCTCGGCTCTTTGATTCAAATTCTGCAGGGCATTGCCGCGATTGTTCCAGGTCTGGGCATCGGGGGCGATCAGCAGGGCGCGGTCATAGCTGGCGACCGCCTCTCCGAGACGGCCCATCATGGTGAGAACATTGCCGTAGTTCACCAGGGCCGCGCTGTCGCGGGGATTGAGGTTCAGCGCGGCGGCGATCATCTCTCTGGCCTCGGGCAGGCGGCCCTGCTGGGCCAATACCAGACCCAGCATGTGGCGGGGCGCAAAGGCCCTGGGATCGGCGGAAAGGCAGCGTACGAAAAGGCTTTCCGCCTCGCTCAGCGCCCCGCGCTGAAACAGCGCCATGGCCTGGCCGAACAGTAGTTGAGAGGACATCATGGTTCGTAAGGCCTGCTTGCGCGGCTGCGCGCGCAAAGGTTAAAACCCATCTCTTCATGCAGCAACCCGCCGACATTACCGTGGTCATGACATCGTGCAACCGCCACGATCTGTTGGCGCGCACCCTGGAAAGCTTCCGCGCCCATGAAACCGAGGGCCGGGTGGCGCGCATTATCGTGGGCGAGGACGGTGATGCCGACCCCGGCGAGGTTTGCCGGCGGTTTGGCGCGGAATATTTCCGCACCGGCGAGCGGGTGGGGCAAATCAAGCTGATCGACCGGCTCTATTCCATGGTCGAGACGCCCTATATTTTCCATCTGGAAGATGACTGGCTGTTCGACCGGTCCGGCTTCATGGAGAAGAGCCGCGCCCTGCTGGAGGCCGATCCCAAAACCCTGCTGGTATGGCTGAGAGCCTGGAACGACACCTTCGAGCACCCTGTGGGCTGGGCTGCGCCGGACCGCAGCTGGGGCGTCATGGCTTTTGATTTCTGCGGCGTCTGGCACGGCTTTACCTTTACCCCGTCGTTGCGGCGGCTCAGCGACTACCGGCTTCTGCCGGGCGGTTTCCAGAACCTGCCGCGCACCATATTCGTCAAGGCCTACAAGCCCGCGGCGGCGTTGCGGTTCGAAATAGAGGCGAGCATTTTTTACCGCAATCTCGGCTATCGGGCGCTGATCCTGGACGAGGCCGGCTATGTGCGTCACATCGGCACCGACCGCCATATCAAGCATCCCGCCGATGCGGCCAACGATCTGAGCGGTGTGCCGCGCAACGCGCCATGTCCCTGCGGCTCGGGGCGCAAGGTCAAACATTGCCACGGCGCCTTGGCCTAAGGCTGCTGGGCCTGAGCCTTGCCTGCTTTGCGCTGCTGCCGCACACTCGGCGTTATAAGAATGCCGGGGAAAGCCATGCGAAAATTCGTCCTGCTGTTTCTGCTCACGCCCGCAGCCGCGCTGGCGCAAGCGGCAAATCCGCTGCCCAAGCCGGAACTGACCGAAATCTGGTCGCCGGTACCGCCCAAGGTCGAGCCGGGCGCGCGGCTGGGCGATCCGCCCTCCGACGCCATTATCCTGTTCAACGGTGCGGATCTTACGGGCTGGGAAAGCACCAAGGGCGGAGCGGCGGGCTGGGCGGTGGAAAATGGCGAGATGGTGGATGTGCCCAAGGCGGGCGACATCCGCACCACCCAGAAATTCGGCGATATGCAATTGCACGTCGAATGGATGGTCCCGGTCTTGCCGCCCGACCGCAAAGGCCAGGATCGCGGCAATAGCGGCATCTATCTGCAGGGCCTGTACGAAGTGCAGGTGTTGGACAATTACGACAATCCCACCTACGTCAACGGCTCGGCGGGCTCGATTTACAAACAATCCGTGCCGCTGGTGAACGCGCTCAAGCGCGCCCCCAACTGGCAGGCCTATGACATTATCTATTATGCGCCGCGCTTTTATGCCGACGGCACGCTCGCGGAACCGGCGCGGGTCACCGTGCTTCTCAATGGCATCCTGGTGCAGAGCAATTTCGCCATCAAAGGCCCGACGGAATATCGCGGCGTGCCGATCTATAAAGTCCATGGCGATGCGCCGCTGTTGCTTCAGGCGCACAACAATCCGGTGCGGTACCGGAACCTGTGGGTGAGGAAGCTTTAGCCGGCGTAGTAGAGATTCACCGGCAAATCGCTGTTCTGCACGGCATAGAAGGTCTGCAGCATCATCGCCACAATGCGCCCGGTGCCGGGCGACAGGCGGCCGTGAATGGCTTCGCGGGCGACGCCGAACATGCCGGCGGTTTCCGGATCGTCCATGCAGGGCCGCTCAAACCCCATGTTCCATTCCGGAAAGGCGCGGCTAGGGACTTCGCGGTCCAGCATCAGGCGCGCATTGCGGTGACGCGGATCGCTGGCGATGCGGGTATAGAGTTCGCGCACCGCGCGTTCCTCGCCTTCCAGAATCTGCAGGAAGCCGCCATCGATGAAAAGCAGAAGGCCGGTGATGCCCATCATGGCATTGTTGCGGCGGGACGCGGTGAGAATCTGGTCCAGATCGGCCAGACCGAGTTCATCCACAGTATTGCTGACGTAAAGAAGCTGACGCATCTCTTCAGCTTCCCACCGCGGGGTTGATATAAAATGAAGCATGTGCGGGAGTGAACTCGCGCGATATGCGAAGCGATCCAGGCAAAAGCCGGAAATTTCGCCGCGAGGAACGGTTAAAAAAATAAAGGAAGATGTAGATCGGGTTAACGCTACGGATTGAGTTTTTGCGCGCTCGCGGCTATTGGACGGTAACGATGGCGCTTCACATCATAAAGCTCTGTGTCGGTTGCGACAGCCTGTCCGATCTCGCGGACTGGCAGAAAAAGCGCTTGAAGGAAAAGCGCGCCAAGGGCCAAAAGCCCGAACTGGTCCACGTCACCCGCATGACACCCAAACGCGCCGATGAAGTGCTGGACGGAGGCTCGCTCTATTGGGTGATCAAAGGCCAGATCGCGGCGCGGCAAAAGCTTCTGGCCTTCCGCGACGTGAAGAAGAACGGCATTCCCCATTGCGGCCTGGTCTATGACAAGGTCCTGGTGCCGGTGGTGGCCAGGCCGCGCCGCGCCTTTCAAGGCTGGCGTTATCTGTCGGCTGAGGATGCGCCGCCCGACCTTGCCAAGACCAAGGGCGCCAAGGGGCTGCCGGAAGCCTTGCAACGGGAACTGGCGGCGCTCGGTCTTCTCTAAACCGCCATATTGTCGATCAGCCTCGTCTTACCGATCTTGACCGCCGCCAAAATACGCGCCGGGCGATCCAGGGTCGTAATGTGGTCCAGTGTTTCGGAGTCTCGGATGGCGGCATAATCCACATGGCTGAAACCGGCGGCCCACAAAGCCTCGACGCTGGAGGCTTCCGCCGCGCGCAAATCCCCGGAGGTTTGCGCCCGGGCGATGGCGTCTTTCAGGATTCGGTTCAACGCGCCCGCGACCTTGCGCTCCTCGGCGCTCAGATAGGCATTGCGGGATGACATGGCCAGGCCATCGCTCTCGCGCAAAGTCGGCACACCAAGGATAGTGACGGGCAAAGCGAGGTCGCGCACCAGGCGCTTGACCACCAGCAGTTGCTGATAGTCCTTTTCCCCGAACACCGCGACATCGGGCGAGGCCGCGATCAACAGCTTGGCGACCACCGTCGCCACGCCGGCAAAAAAATGCGGCCTAAAATCCGTTTCCAATCCGGCGCTGGGACCTGAGACCGAAATATGGGTGGCATAACCGGCCGGATAGATTTCCCGTGCGCTGGGAGCAAAGACGATGTCCGCACGTCCGCCCAGTCTTTCCACATCCTTGTCCAGTGTGCGGGGATAGGCGTCGAAATCCTCGCTGGGGGCGAATTGGGTGGGATTGACGAAGATGCTGACCACCACTTGATCGCTGTGTTTTTTGGATTCGGCCACCAGCGCGAGATGCCCGTCATGCAGCGCGCCCATGGTGGGCACCATGCCGATGCGGGCCATGCTGCGACGCGGCCCAGCCAGCGCGGCGCGCAGCTCCGCCACGGTGGCGAGGATTTGGGTCATGGCACTATTTATATCGGGCTTTTGGCGAAGGACACTAGCGTGTCTGCGCCGCCGCAAAACAGGTCTGGCCGCGCTGGGTCAGAAGATTGCAGACGTCACGGGCTTCCTGTTCCGCGAACAGGCCGAAACGGGCGCGGTAGATCACATGGCCGTTGTTGGATTGCATCGGCGCGACGATCTGGGAGGCCCGGGCCAGGATGTCCTGCGCCTTGCCGGCATAGGTCTTCAGCTGAGCCAGCGCCAGCGCCTTGTCGGCATAGGCGCCGATCTGGATGGTCCAGTTGCGCCCCGGCATGGCAGGCTCGGGATCGCTCTGGCTAGTGTCGTCACGCAAGGAGGGGCGCATTTGCGGCCGGGGAGCATTCACGGCAGTCCTGACCGGCTTGGCCTGATCCGGGCGGACGGCGGCCGGAACAGCGGCTTGAGCCCCCTCGGCATGAATCAGCGCGATATTCTCGTCCGGCGCGCGGATCGATTCAGCAGTGTCTTCGTCATCGCTTTGCACCGTAGCGGGTATCGGCGACAGCGCGGCGAACTGGCTGGTGGCAACCTGGGGCAGGCTGAACCCGGCCATCGCCGGGGCGGGCGCGCTTTGCGCGACTTGCTGCCAAGGCACGCTGGCGCGCGCCACCAGGCTGGGATTGGCCGAGATCTGGGCGAAGGTCTGATCCAACAGCCGCACCATTTCCAGATCGCGGCGCACCGCGGTGCGCCCGCCCATCACCACCGCGATCAGGTGGGTGTTGCCGCGGGTGACCGAGCTGACCAGATTGAAGCCGGACGCGCCGGTGTAACCCGTCTTGATGCCGTCGGCGCCGTCATAGCGGCCGATCAGGTTGTTGTGGGTGGGATACCAGGTGCCTTTGTAGTTGAAGCCCGCCAAGTCGAAATAGGGAAAATACTGCGGATAGTCGTAAGCCAAATGACGGCCCAGGATCGCCAGATCGGCGGCGGTCGAAATCTGCAAGGGATCGGGCAGGCCCGAGGCATTGTGGAAATTGGTCTCCCGCATGCCCAGCTGACGGGCGCGCGCGGTCATCATTTCGGAGAAATGCGATTCGGTGCCGCCCAAGGCTTCGGCGATCACCACGGCCACGTCATTGGCGCTGCGGATCACGGTGGCGCGGATGGCGGTATCCACCGAGATGGTCTGGCCGACCCGCAGATTGAGCTTGGTGGGCTTCTGGATCGCGGCGTGCCGGCTGATCGGCAGCTGGGTCTGCATGGTGACCTTGCCCGCTTTGAGGGCATCGAACAGCAGATACAGGGTCATCATCTTGGTTAGGGACGCGGGATGGCGCTGTGCCGTTTCGTTACGGGCGTAGAGCACCTTGCCGGTGACCCCATCCACAATCAGGGCGGCGTCCTTGACTGGATCGGTCGGGCTGGCGGGCATGCGCACCACGGCGCGTTTACGGCGTGCGGCCTGGGCAGGGTCAGCCACCGCCGCGAACAGCACGGCCAAGGCAAGCCCAACCAGGAAAAGAGGCCGAAACCGAAAAACCAACGTCATCCCCAAAGCCGAACCACCCCTGCTGACGCCCAAAAGACCAAATTGCGACAAGCTGTGCAAGGAAAAATCAAGAATCCACTATACTTTACGGGCGTTTAAGAATGCTTAACCAAGGTTGCCGCCGGTTCCCCAACGGCGATGCAAAAAAGAATGGTGCGGCGCACAATTAACTCTTGACTGGCGTTATGGGCTGCCTCATATAGGTCATGTTGCACTGCAACAGGCCACCGGAAAACCGGTCGTGCCCTAACTCACAGAGAGGACATGACATGAGCAAAGCAAAGACGGCCGGTGAAAAGGCGACTGCCTCGGCTGAAACCGCACTGGAAAACGGCGCCGCGGCGCTGAAGACCGGCTTGGAAAAGGCCCTTAAGGGTTATGACGCCTATGTTGGCTACGGCAAGGAAACTGCCGACGCCATCACCAAGTCGGCCACTGTCGCCGGCAAGGGCATCGAAAGCATCAACAGCGAAATCTATTCCTATTCCAAGCAGTCGATCGAAGACGCCGTCGCGGCCACCAAGGCCGTGCTGGGCTCCAAGTCGGTGCATGAAGCGTTCGAGTTCCAGACCGATTTCGCCAAGTCGGCGTTTGAGGCCTATGTCGCCGAACTCAGCAAGATCAGCGAACTGGCGACTGCCGCCACCAAGGAAACCTACGCGCCCTTCAAGGGCCGTGTGCAGGCCTGGCTGGACACCGTGCAGTCCGTCCGTACCGCCTAAGTTTCTTCATTCTCGCATTGCGAAGGGCTCTGGCTTTGCTGCCAGGGCCCTTTTGCTTTTACCCCCTTTGGCCGCTCCCTGAGTTGAATTTCCCTTTGGTGGTAACCAGATAGGAGTATCCCACTAGGCAGAATGCCAATCCGCGTTAGGATAGGCGCGAGGAACGAAGCAGAATCTTCCCCATGAAGGATTCGGGCGGCAATAACGACGACGGCAAGAACGGGCCTGGAAATACCGGAGGCAACACCGGAACCGGCATCGTCACCAAAACACGCCCCAAGACCAAGAAGCCCAGCCTCTACAAGGTGCTATTGCTG
Source organism: uncultured Alphaproteobacteria bacterium (assembly GCA_902825865.1). GTDB lineage: Bacteria > Pseudomonadota > Alphaproteobacteria > Micropepsales > Micropepsaceae > Rhizomicrobium. The sequence goes on along the minus strand of CADECX010000005.1, from coordinate 67,473 downwards.
AACGACGACTACACGCCGATGGAGTTCGTCGTCCATATCCTGGAAAAGATCTTTGGCAAGAACCGCGAGGAGGCGGTGGACGTTATGTTGCATGTCCATCGCCACGGCGTGGGCATTTGCGGCGTCTACACCTTCGAGGTCGCGGAAACCAAGGTCGCCCAGGTCATTGAATTCTCACGCCGGCATCAACATCCTTTACAGTGCACGATGGAGAAGGAGTAGCGCATGCCGTCACTTTCGAGAGGACTGGAGCAAGCGCTGCACCATGCCATCAAGCTGGCCAGCGACCGCCATCACGAATACGCCACCCTCGAACATCTGCTGCTCGCCTTGCTCGACGATGCCGATGCCAGCCAGGTGATGAAGGCCTGTAATGTCGACATGGATGTGCTGCGCAAGTCGGTGCAGAAATATATCGACGAAGACCTCTCCACCCTGGTGATGGACGAATCCGAGGAAGCCAAGCCCACCACCGGTTTCCAGCGGGTGGTGCAGCGCGCCGTGTTGCACGTCCAGAATTCCGGACGCGACGAAGTCACCGGCGCCAATGTGCTGGTGGCCCTGTTCACCGAGCGCGAAAGCCACGCCGTCTATTTCCTGCAAGAGCAGAATATGAACCGGCTGGATGCGGTGAGCTATATCAGCCACGGCATCGCCAAGCGGCCGGGCATGAGCCAGCCCAAGCAGGTGCGCGGCACCGACGAGGAAGAAGAGACCGAGAAGCCTTCCAAGCAGGGCACCGAGGCGCTGGAAGCCTATTGCGTCAACCTCAACGAGAAAGCCAAGTCCGGCAAGGTCGATCCCCTGATCGGCCGGACCGCCGAAGTCGAACGCACCATCCAGATCCTCTGCCGCCGCCAGAAGAACAATCCCTTGTTCGTGGGCGATCCCGGCGTGGGCAAGACGGCGATCGCCGAAGGCCTGGCGCGCAAGATCATTCGCGGCGAGGTGCCCGAGGTGCTGCGCGGCTCCGTCATCTATTCGCTGGACATGGGCTCCTTGATCGCGGGCACCCGCTATCGCGGCGATTTCGAGGAGCGGCTCAAGACCGTGGTGAAGGAATTGGAGAGCCTCAAAGGGGCCATCCTGTTCATCGATGAAATTCACACCGTGATCGGGGCCGGCGCGACATCCGGCGGCGCGATGGATGCCTCTAACCTGCTCAAGCCCGCGCTGGCGGCCGGCACCCTGCGCTGCATCGGCTCGACCACCTACAAGGAATACCGCCAGTATTTCGAGAAGGACCGCGCCCTGGTGCGCCGGTTCCAGAAGATCGACGTTTCCGAGCCGACGATTGAGGACTCCATCAAAATCCTGATGGGCATCAAGTCCTACTTCGAGAATTACCACAAGCTGCGCTACACAGCCGACGCCATCAAGGCAGCGGTTGAGCTGTCGGCTAAATACATCAATGACCGCAAGCTTCCCGACAAGGCGATCGATGTGATCGACGAGCTGGGCGCCTCTCAGATGCTGGTGCCGGAAAGCCGCCGCAAGAAGGTCGTCAATGTCCGCGACGTGGAAGAGGTCGTCGCCAAGATCGCGCGCATTCCCGCCAAGTCGGTCTCCAAGAACGATGCCGAGGCGCTCAAGACCCTGGAAGCTGATCTGGGCCGGGTGGTCTATGGCCAGGATGCGGCGATCCATGCCCTGGCTTCCGCCATCAAGCTGGCGCGCGCCGGGCTGAGACAGCCGGAAAAGCCGATCGGCTCCTATCTGTTCAGCGGGCCGACCGGCGTTGGCAAGACAGAAGTCGCCAAGCAGCTGGCCAGCATCATGGGGGTGGAATTCCTGCGCTTCGATATGTCGGAATATATGGAGCGTCATACCGTCTCTCGCCTGATCGGCGCGCCGCCCGGCTATGTCGGATTCGATCAGGGCGGGTTGTTGACCGACGGCGTCGACCAGCACCCCCATTGCGTGCTGCTGCTGGACGAGATCGAGAAGGCCCATGGCGATCTGTTCAACATCCTTTTGCAGGTGATGGATCACGGCAAACTCACCGACCATAACGGCAAGAAAATCGACTTCCGCAATGTGGTGATGATCATGACCACCAATGCGGGCGCCAGCGACGCCGCCAAGGACGCCATCGGTTTTGGCCGCGGCAAGCGCGAAGGCGAGGACGAGGAAGCGATCAAGAAGCTGTTCACGCCGGAATTCCGCAACCGGCTGGACGCCACCATCGCTTTCGCGCCTTTGTCGCGCGCCACCATCGACAAGGTGGTGGAGAAGTTCGTGCTGGAACTGGAAGCGCAGCTGGCCGACCGCGACGTCACCTTCGATCTCACTCCGGAAGCCACGCGCTGGCTGGGCGAGAAGGGCTATGACGATGCGTTTGGCGCGCGGCCCCTGGCGCGGGTGATCCAGGACAATATCAAAAAGCCGCTGGCCGACGAGATCCTGTTCGGCAAGCTCAAGGATGGCGGCACGGTGCGCGTGCTCTTGGACCGCGAAAAGGACAAGCTGGCGTTCGAATTCATTCCGGCGGCGGAAGCCAAGCCGCGCGCGCCGCGAACGGGCAAGAAGAAATCCGAAGACGTCGAAAAATAGGGAGCAAAGCCATGAAGCTTGTTTCAGGATTTGCCGCGCTGGCCATGCTGGCCGCGTCGCCGGCCTTCGCCCATCACGGCTGGAGCGGGCAGGAGGACAAAATCACCGCCCTGACCGGTACGGTCGTGCAAAGCGTCAACCTTGCCGGGCCGCATGGCGCCATGAAGATCAAGGTCGGCAACCAGGTGTGGGACATCACCCTGGCGCCGCCCTTCCGCACCAGCCGTGCCGGGCTGACCGAAGGCAAAATTCCCGTTGGCGCCACCGTGACGGTGCGCGGCAACCGCACCACCGAGCCGGGCCATTACGAGATGAAGACCATCTATGTGAAGCACGGCGCTGACGAGTATCGCGTCTATCCCGAGCGCGAATAGACCGGTGTGAGCGCAGCCCAATTTTTGATCTGGCTGGAAGGCTCTCCGCTGGGGCAGTTCACGCGCTCACTGGGCGTGTGGAGTTACGGCACCCTCAATCTGGTCCATATTCTGGGCATTGCCCTGCTGTTCGGCTCGATCCTGCTGCTGGATCTCAGGCTGCTGGGCGCCTGGACCCGGATGCCGCTGGCGGCGCTGTCGGGGCCGACCACCTTCATGGCCCGCATCGGCTTTGCGCTGGCGGTGTGCTCCGGCATTCCCATGCTGTCGGTCAATGCCAGCGAATATATCGGCAACCCGTTTCTGCTGGTGAAATTCCCGGCCATCGGCCTGGCGCTGCTCAATGTCTGGCTGGTGCACCGGACGGAAGCCTGGCGGGCGCATCGGGTGCGCGAGTTGATGCTGTCTGAGAAAAACAGGCTGAAGCTCGGCGCGGTGCTGTCGTTGGTCTTCTGGCTGACCGCGATCACCGGCGGGCGCATGCTGGGCTACTGGTAGCCGCCGTTTTCAGTGGTCGCGCGTCCTAACGCTGACGGTTGCGCATCGACAATGCGCAACCTGCTGGGCCGACGCTCCTAGAGAGCCGCCTTGTAGTGCTCCACCGCCGGCGGGCCGGCAAAGTGCGGGCCCAACAGGGCGCGCCATTCGGTGAAAGCGGGAGACTCCCGGAAGCCGACCATGTGATCTTCGAGCGTGTCCCATTCCGCCAGCAGGATGAAACTGTCGGGATTTTCGATGCCGCGATGCATATCGGCCTTGCGGCATCCCTTGGCGGCGCGGATCAGGGGCGCGGCAAGGGCAAAGGCTTTTTCGAAATCCTCGGCCTGGCCGGGTTTGATGGCAAAGATGGCGCGTTCCAGGATCACAGTTCACTCCGTATTTTGGCGGCGATGGGTTCAAGTTTGGCCGCCTCTACCATGACTTTGCCGTGCGGCGCCATGGGCACGCCTTCCCAGCGCGGCACAATGTGAAAATGGACATGGAACACGCTCTGGCCGGCGGCGGCGCGGTTATATTGCTTGAGCAGGATGCCGTCGGGCGTCAACGCTTTGTCCACCGCCTTGGCGACCTTCTGGGTGGTGGCCATCATCGCCGCCATGCCCGCCGCTGAAAGGTCCAGAATGTTCTCCGCGCCTTCCTTGGGGATCACCAGCACATGGCCGTCTGCTTCCGGCATCACATCCATGAAAGCGAAAGTCTTGTCGTCCTCATAGACTTTCACACTGGGGATCTGGCCGCCCAGAATCTTGGCGAAGATATTGTTGGGGTCGTACGCCATCATTTGTCCTTTCTAAACGGCGCATGCTGCGCCAGTTCCGAGATATTCTCCGCCACCGCCGCCCGTTCGGCCTCCAGGAAATCGTCCACCGCCCGCGCCAGGCCTTTGTGGGCGATGACATGGGCGCTGTAAGTTTCCGCCGGCATATAGCCGCGCAGCAATTTGTGCTCGCCCTGGGCGCCCGCTTCAACCCTTTTCAGGCCCCGCGCAATGGCGAAATCAATCGCCTGATAATAACAAGCCTCGAAATGCAGGAAAGGGACATGCTCCACCGCCCCCCAATTGCGCCCGAACAGCACGCCTTCGCCGAACAGGTTCAAGGCCCCCGCTATGGTGCGGCCATCCTGTTTGGCCATCACCAGAAGAATTTGCTTGGACAGGCCCTGACCCAGGCGGGAGAAGAATTCGCGGGTCAGATAGGGCGTGCCCCATTTGCGCCCGCCGGTGTCCATGTAGAAGTTGAAAAACTGGTCCCAATGGCTTTCGCTGATGTCGCTGCCGGTCAGCCAGTCGAACGTCACGCCGGCCTCGCGCACTGCGGCGCGTTCCTTGCGCAAATTCTTGCGCTTGGCGGAAGACAGTTCGCCCAGGAATTCGTCGAAGCTTTTATAGCCGCGATTTTCCCAGTGAAACTGCTGTCCGGTGCGCAGCAGATAGTCCGCGTCGCCCGCTGCCTGCCATTCCTCACGGGTGAGGAACGTAATGTGCAAGGACGAGGCGCCGATCTGTTTCACTGCGGCCGTGGCGGCTTTCAGCAACGCCATGCGGTCCGCGTTGCTGCTGGCAAGCAATCGCCGCCCGGTAACGGGTGTGAAAGGCACGGAACATTGCAGCTTGGGGTAATAGTCGCCGCCCGCCCGTTCCAGGGCCTCGGCCCAGGCATGGTCGAAGACATATTCGCCATAGGAGTGATTTTTGGCATAGAGCGGCATCAATGCAGTTGCCCCCTCCGGCCTTCGCACCGGTCGGACGGTCAAAGGTCCACTGGACCTTTGGCTATTGTCCTCCACGGTGCTACGGCCACCTCCCCCATCATGCGCTGACGCGCTTGGGGTAGGACCAGCCATCAACAAATGCGCCGGTTGCCAGCCGGTCTTGCGCGAGGCCGAGCCGGACTCTTCCAGCGCCGCAAAGAATTCGTAGCTTGTGAAAGGATGCGGTTCGGCCAGACCTTGTGGATTGGCCAAGGCATTCCATCGCGCCGCGCCGATCTCGGCAGCGCTGGTGATGAGCCGGGCGGACTCGTTTTGCGTCACTTGATCTCGAAAATTGCGTCCACTTCCACCGCCACGCCGCGCGGCAGCGAACCCATGCCGACGGCGGCGCGGGCGTGCTTGCCGGCGTCACCGAATACCGCCGCAAACAGGTCGCTGGCGCCGTTGGCGATTTCCGGCTGCTTGTCGTAGTCGGGCGTGGCGTTGACGAAAACTGTGACCTTCAGGCATTGAACCACGCGGTCCAGATCTCCCTCGCACGCCACCTTCAGCACCGAAAGAACATTGATGGCGCAGAGCTGCGCCGCAGCCTGGCCCACCTCGATGCTGAAATCCGCGCCCAGCTTGCCGACATATTTCAGCGCGCCGTCGGAAATCGGTACCTGGCCGGAAATGAAAACCTGATTCCCGCTTTTTGTGAACGGCACATAGGAGGCGACCGGCTTGGGCGGCGGCGACAGGGTGATGCCAAGAGTTTTGAGGCGGGCGTCAATGACGGACATGCGGTAATCCTTGAATATCGTGCAAGCCTACTCAGCCCCGGGGCTTTTTGAAAGCACGGCCGGTTCCCACCGCTTCATTGCCGAATTTGGCGCGTATCTTGTCCATCGCGCGCTCCGCCGCCACCCGCTTGTCGGCGGCCGGGTCGATCAGGCTGGCGGGATCGGCGCTTTGCGCGGGCGCCAAATTGGTAATGCCCACGCCCAATAGGCGGAAGCGGGTGCCGGTGGCCTCGCGTTTCAGCGCGGCCTGGGCCGCACGGAAGATGCGGTCGGCCAGTTGGGTGGGCGCTTCCAGCGAGGTCGAACGGGTGCGCAGCTTGAAATCGGCGGTCTTGAGCTTCAAAACCACGGTGCGTCCGCCCAGGCCCAGTTTCTTGGCGCGGGCGCTGACCCGCTCGGCCTGCCGCCACAATATGCTTTCCAGCGCCGCATAAGCGGACAAGTCTTTGTCGAAGGTGGTCTCCGACGAAATGGATTTCATTTCCCCTTCGGGATCGACGGGACGCGAATCCTGGGCATTGGCCATGCGATGAAGCCACAGACCGGTGGCGCCATAACGGCTGGCCAGGGTCTTGGGATCTGCATCCTGCAATTGGCCGATGGTGACAATGCCGTCGCGTTCCAATCGCGTCTGCAGCACCTTGCCGGCGCCGCGCATGATGCCGATCTTCTTGTCGCGCAGAAAGCTTTTGGCTTCCGCCATGCCGATCACGGCAAAACCGCGCGGCTTGTCCAGCTCGCTGGCCAGCTTGGCGAGGAATTTGTTGCCCGACAGGCCGATGGAGACGGTAATCCGGATTTCGCGCTCGATCCGTGCCGCCAGCGCCGCCATGGTCTTGGCCGGGCTCTTGTGATGGATGCGCTCGGTCCCCGACAGGTCGAGATAGGCTTCGTCCAGCGACAGCGGTTCCACCAGCGGCGTCAATTCCTCCATCATGGCGCGGATCTGCCGCGCCACCTGGCTGTAATAGGCATGACGCGGCTTCAGGATCACGGCCTGCGGGCAAAGCTTCTTGGCCTGGAACATCGGCATGGCCGAACGCACGCCGAATTTGCGGGCGATATAGCAGCAAGTGGAGACCACGCCGCGGGTCTCGCCGCCCACCATCAGCGGCTTGTCCTTCAAGGACGGGTCATCACGCTTTTCGATGGCGGCGTAAAAAGCGTCGCAATCCAGATGCGCGATGGAAAGGCTGCCCAGTTCGGGATGGGCCAGGATGCGGGTTGAGCCGCAGGCCGGGCACGTCGCGTCGGCGCGAGCCGGAGCGACCATCGAATAAGTCGCATCCGCCGCCGTGTCCGACAGACAGTCGCGGCAGAAGGCGGGCCAGTTTTTTACACCGGCCACAGCCAGGCCGCCCCTCTGACACCGCTGGAATCTCCGTGCATATTTTTGACGATGCGCGGCGGTCCACCCAAATTGAATGCATATTTCTCCACCAGCGGCGGCAGTTCCTCATACAGCCGGTCAATATTCGACAGTCCACCGCCCATTACGATCATGTCGGGGTCCAGAATATTCGCCATGGTCGCCATGGCGCGGGCGAAACGGTCGATCAGGCGGGCGATGGCGGCGCGTTCTTCGTCGCCGTTCGACGATGCGATTTGATCGGCAGTGGCCTCGCGGCCGGTGGCGCGCTTGAAATCCAGAGACAGCGCGGGCCCGCTGCACCAGGCCTCCAGACAGCCGCGCTTGCCGCAATAGCAGGGCGGCGCGCCGGTCACTTCTTCGACCGAAGGCGCGGGCAGGGGAATATGGCCCCATTCGCCGCCGACGCCATGGGCGCCGCCGACCACCTTGCCGCCGATCACCACGCCGCCGCCCACGCCGGTGCCCGCGATCACCCCGAATACGGTGCCCGCGCCCGCCGCCGCGCCATCACTGGCCTCCGACAAGGCAAAGCAGTTGGCGTCATTGGCCAGCCGCACCGGCCGCGCCAGAATTTTTTCCAGATCCTGCCTGAGCGGCATGCCGTTGAGAAAAACCGTGTTGGCATTCTTGATCAGGTCGGAGCCGAAAGATTCGGTTCCCGGTATCGCCATGCCGATGCTTCCAGGCGCGCCCAGCTCCGCTTCCGTGCCTTGCACCAGCCCGGCCAGGGCGCGGATCAGAGAGTCATAATCCTTGGGCGTGGAAATCCTGCGGCGCAGCGCCACGCCGCCATCCGCCGCCAGGGCGATGATTTCGGTCTTGGTGCCGCCAAGATCCAGCCCCAAGCGGAACACCGCCATCAGGCTTCCCCGCCCAACTGATGCCGCGCCCGATGGACATCCCGCGGTTCGATTTCCTGGCTCTCGCAGAAGCGCAGCAACAGTTCTTCATGTCCCAAAAGGAAGTCCAGCACTGCCACCCCCATGCCGGGACTGCCGGCGGCATCGCGCAATTGGGCCGGATCGACCCCGGATTGCTCCATAAACATCTGGAACCCGTCTTCCTCCCCGGCCAGCCAGCCCAGGCCCCGTAAAGCGAGGATTTCTGCATTTTCCGGGGTTTTCGGGCGATTCATCAGGGCCATCGTCAAGGGAGCGTTAAGAGATAATCCCTAATACTGCTGAAAACAGCCAGAGCCCCTATTGGGCTTGGGGTTTGCGCGAACAGCGCCGGAGACCTGAGCATGGATGCCAAAACCAAGACGGTCCTGATCGTGGAGGACAATGAGCTCAATATGAAGCTCTTCCACGACCTGCTGGACGCCCATGGCTACAACATCCTGCAGACCAAGGATGGGATGGAAGCGCTGGACATCGCCCGCGAGCATCATCCCGACCTGATCCTGATGGACATCCAGTTGTCGGAAGTCAGCGGCTTGGAAGTCACCAAGTGGCTCAAGGAAGACGATACGCTGAAATCCATTCCCGTCGTCGCCGTCACCGCCTTCGCCATGAAGGGCGACGAAGAAGTCATCCGCCAGGGCGGATGCGAGGCTTATATCTCCAAGCCCATTTCGGTGACCAGCTTCCTGGATACCGTGCGCCGCTTCGTCGGATAAGGGTACCGCCATGACGGCCCGGGTTCTTGTCGTCGACGACATCCTGTCCAATGTGAAACTGCTGGAAGCGAAGCTGTCGGCCGAATATTTCGAGGTCAGCACGGCTTTCAACGGGCTGGAATGTCTGGCCCGGATGGAAGAAACCCTTCCCGACATCGTGCTGCTGGACGTGATGATGCCCGGCATGGACGGTTTCGAAGTCTGCCGCCGCATCAAATCCAATCCCAAAACCGCCCATGTCCCCGTGGTGATGGTGACCGCGCTGGACCAGCCGTCCGACCGCGTCGCCGGCCTGGATGCGGGCGCCGACGATTTCCTCACCAAGCCGGTGGATGACGCCGCCTTGTTTGCCCGCGTGCGTTCGCTGGTACGCCTGAAGATGATGACCGACGAGCTTCGCATGCGCGAGTCGACCGGCCAGGGCATGGGCCTGATCGATCCGGCCGAAACCCTGACCGAGAGCGGCCATGTCGGCCATATTCTGGTGATCGAGGACCGTGTCGAGTCCGTCGCCTGGTTCACCGGCGCCTTGGCTCCCACCCATAAAGTCTCCTCCGCCGATACGTTCGAGGAAGCCTTGGTGCGGGTGAAGGGCGGCGATTTCGATCTCATCGTGGTGTCGCTGGGCATGCGCGGCTTCGATGGCCTGCGCCTTTGCTCGCAATTGCGCTCGCTGCCCGAAGGCCGCCATGTGCCGATCCTTGTGGTGGTTTCCGATGGCGACCGCCGCAAGCTGACCCAGGCGCTGGAAATGGGCGTCAACGATTACCTGACCCGGCCGGTGGACAAGAACGAGCTGGTGGCGCGGGTACGCACCCAGCTGCGCAAGAAGCGTTATGCCGACCGCCTGCGCCACAATGTTCAGCTCAGCCTGGAAATGGCGATCACCGACCAGCTCACCGGCCTGCACAATCGCCGCTATATGAGCCGCCACCTCGATACGCTGCTCGCCGGCGCCAAGAAGGACGAGCGTCCGCTGGCCTTTGTGATCATGGACATCGACCATTTTAAACACGTCAACGATACTTACGGCCACGACATCGGCGACGAGGTTCTGAAGGAGTTCGCCTCGCGCATCGCCGCCAACACGCGCGGCATCGACCTGGCCTGCCGTTACGGCGGCGAGGAGTTTGTCGTGGCGATGCCCGACACCGACATGTCCTTCGCCTACAGCATCGCCGAGCGCCTGCGCCAGTCGATCGAGACCACGCCGGTCAAGATCAGCCGGGCGCCGGGCCAGTTGAGCATCACCATCTCCATCGGCATCGCCAAGGCGGAAGGCTCCGACGACACCGCCGAGAAGTTGCTGCACCGCGCCGACCAGGCGCTGTATCGCGCGAAACGCAGCGGCCGCAACAAGGTTGTGGCGGACGCCGCCTAAGGCCTATCGCGGTTCGCCGGACTCTTCTTCTGTTTCTTCTTCGGTTTCCGCCGGCGCGTCCTGTTCCGCCGCCATGGCCGCGACCCGGTCGATCACCGCCGCCAGCACTTCCGGCTCGCGCGCGCCCGACACCGCCAGCTTGCCGCCGAAGATCATGGCGGGGACGCCGGTGACGCCCATTTCATGGGCGATCTGGTCCTCGCGTTCCACCAGGGCGCGATCGGTATCGCTTTCCAGCATCTGTGCCACCTCCACCCCGTCCATGCCGCAGAGATCGGCAATGTCCGCCAGCACACGGATATTGCCGATATCCTCGCCATTCTCGAAATAGGCGATGAACAGCCGCTCCACCACTTCGTCCTGCACGCCATGGCCTTCCGCCCAACGGATCAGGCGATGGGAATCCAAGGTGTCGGGGCGGCGCGCGATGGCGGCGAAATCGAATTCGATGCCGTCCTTGGCGCCTTCCTGGGCGATCAGCTTGTGCATCTCCACGATCTTCATGGGATCGGTGCCGAACTTGGCGCGCATATAGGCCTGACGGTCCATGCCGGACTTAGGGACGGTGGGATCCAGCCGGTAGGGCCGCCATTTCACGTCGAACAGGATTTGCGGCCGCATCGCCATGGCGCGCATCAGCCGCCTTTTGCCGATGAAACACCAGGGGCAAACCGTGTCGGAAATCACGTCAATCTGCATGCGGCCTCAAATAGTACGCAGGTGGCCACTATACAACTAACGCAGAACCTGGCTGGTGATTTCGTTCTGATCGGCCAGCACACGCACCGATGAGGCCCGGCCCTTGATGTGGGCATCGGCGGTCACCGGCACCACGGCGTCAATCACCGTCATGCCGGGCGGTGGCGGGGTGGCGAGAAATTCCACCGTCAGGGTGCGGCTGTCGCGGCGGACGATATGCAGGCGCGGATTGGTCCAGCCGCCGCTGTGCACCGCGCCCTTGGCGGTCAGCGAAATGACGCCCTTTTTTTGCGAGGCGATCAGGGAATCGATCCGCAGCACGCGTTTGTCGGCCGCGAGCGCCGGAGCAGCGCCGAACAGGGCGCAGGCTATGACAAAGACGAGAGGAGATTTCATGCCAAAGGACTATAGCGAAGCAGGAACGGCAAAAAGATGGCCGAAAAGATCAAACACGCAGTTCCACCCATACCGGCACATGGTCCGAGGGTTTTTCGCTGGCGCCGCGGACCTCCTTATCGATCCCTGCGCCTTTGAGCCGGTCCAGGGCCTGGGGCGACAGCAGGACATGATCGATGCGGATGCCGTTGCCCCGTTCCCAGGACCCGAAATAGTCCCAGAAGGTGTAATGCCCGGCTCCAGGATGAAGGGCGCGGAAAGCATCGGTATAGCCCAGATTTTCGATCCGGCGCAGCGCCGCCTTGGACTCGGGCTGGAACAGGGCGTCTTTCAGCCAGGCTTTTGGCTTGGCGGCATCCTTGTCCTCGGGGATGATATTATAGTCGCCCATCAGCACCACCGGCTCCTCGTTTTTGAGCAGGCCGCGTGCATGCAGCCGCAATCGTTCCAGCCAGGCCAGCTTGTAGTCGAATTTGGGTCCGGGCCAGGGATTGCCGTTGGGGGCATAGATCGAGGCCACCCGCACGGTGCCTTTCTCGCCCGTGATAACCGCTTCGAGATAACGCGAATGATCGTCCAGCACGCCGTCGTCGGCGGGCAGGCGCGGGGTGACATCTTCCATCGGCCGCTTGGACAGGATGGCGACGCCGTTATAGCTCTTTTGTCCGTGTACGGCGCAAGCATAGCCCAGGCCTTCGAAGACTTCGCGCGGGAAACCCTCGTCGACGGTCTTGATCTCCTGCAGGCAGACGACATCGGGATCGGCCTGCTTCAGCCAGGCCAAAGCCGGTTCCAGCCGTGCCTTGATTGAGTTCACGTTCCAAGTGGCAATTTTCATGGACGGATGATCAGACCGTGAAGCTGGTGCCGCAGCCGCAGGAGGCGGTGGCGTTGGGATTGTTGACCTTGAAGGCCTGGCCGATCAGATCGTCGGTGAAATCGATTTCCGACCCCGCCAGGAAATCCAGCGACACCGGATCGATCAGCACCTTGGCGCCGTTCTTTTCCACCACCATGTCTTCGTCCAGCTGGGAGTTGTCCAGGGCGAAATTATACTGAAAGCCGGAACAGCCGCCGCCGGTCACCGCCAGGCGCAGCGCGGTTGGCTGGGCCTCGGCCTTGAGAATCTCGGCGATCCGCCGCGCGGCGCGGTCGGACAAGGTAACGGGCATGCTGACCATTTTGGGCGCTCTTGCAGTCCTGGATACAGTCTCTATGTAGTCCTCGGCATGGCCGAAACCAACACCCCGGATTTGCCCCAAAACAGCCCTGCGGGCCGGCTGCTGGGCCCGGTGGTGAGCCCGCCCGGACCGCATGTCCCCTATGCCGCGCGGCCCCAGACCAGCCGGGGCCGCTTTTATCCCGAAAATGAAAGCGCCACGCGCTCCTGCTACTCCAGAGACCGCGACCGCATCATCCATTCCAGCGCTTTCCGCCGTCTCAAGCATAAAACCCAGGTCTTTGTGCAGCATGAAGGCGATTATTACCGCACCCGTCTGACCCATTCCCTGGAAGTGGCGCAATTGGCGCGCAGCCTGGCGCGCACTCTGTCCGCCGACGAGGATCTGGCCGAGACGGTGGCGCTGGCCCATGATCTGGGCCACACGCCTTTCGGCCATGCCGGTGAAGAAGCCCTGGACGCGGTCACAAAAGACATTGGCGGTTTCGATCATAACGCCCATGCGCTGAGGCTGGTGACCAAGCTGGAACACCGCTATGCCGATTTCGATGGCCTGAATCTCACATGGGAAACGCTTGAAGGTTTGGTCAAACACAACGGTCCGCTGCAGGAACCGCTTCCGGGTCCCATCGCCGGTTTCGACAAACGCTGGCCGCTGGAGCTTTCCAGCTGGCCGGGGCTGGAAGCGCAATTGGCGGCGCTGGCCGACGATATCGCCTATGTCAGTCACGATATCGATGACGGTTTGCGCGCCGGCATTTTCACCATTCACGATCTTTTGTCCGCGCCGTTGGTTGGCGATCATGTGCGCGGCGTGCTGGAACGGCATGGCGAATTGGAACTGTCGCGCTTCATCGGAGAGTTGATCCGTACCCTGATGAGTGAATTGATGGAGGATGTGCTGGTCCAGACCCGCGCCAATCTGAGCCAGGCAAATTTCGCCGATGCCGCGGATTTGCGCGCGGCGGGCAGGGCGGCCGCCAATTTCTCGGCCCCGCTCTTGGCCCGTCTCAAGGCGCTCAAGGCCTTTCAGATGCAGAATATGTATCGCCATCCCCGCGTCACCCAGCCGATGACGCGGGCCAAGGCGGTGGTGGCCGACCTGTATGAAGGCTTTGTCGCCGATCCGGCCCTGTTGCCGCCGGACTGGGCCCAGGCGGCGCGGGGGGCTGTTCCCGGCACGGTGGCGCGGGATTATATCGCCGGCATGACCGACCGGTTCGCCCTGGCCGAGTATGCCAGGGTCTTCCGTACCGACATTGTCCTTTGACCCCCTCCGGCCTTCGCTGGCTCGAGAGCCAGCTACGGCCACCTCGCCCTTTTGCGCTGCGCGCAAGGGGGAGGCGGACCTTTAAGGTTTCGGGAAAGCATTTCTTCTCCATGATTCGTGCTGGAGGCAGTGCTAATATCTCCGGCGGAAGATTCGGGATTCACCACTTTGGCCAAATTCGAGCGCGGCGTTTATGAACCCGGCGATGAGGCCCATGAAGGAATAAGGGTGTACGACGGCTCCGAGGACGAAGAAGACGTAGAGGGCTCGCGCCTGCCGCTTTTGATCGTGTTGGCGCTGCTGGTGCTGGCCATGTTCGGCGGCGTGGTCTGGCTGGCCTATACCCAGGGCGTGGCGCGCGGCCGGGGTGAAACCCCTGTGCTGGCCGCGGCGGGCGGGCCCGAGCGCGTGGCGCCGCAGGATCCCGGCGGCGGTAATGTTCCCTATCAGGGTTTCAAGATTTACGAGCAGCCCGCGCCGGCGGACGACAGTGCCGAACCTGCGCCGCCTGCGCCCGCCGCTCCGGCGCCCCAGGCGGCGGCTCCGGCCGCGACGCCCAAACCCGCTCCTGCCCCTGTCACAAAGTCGCCGCCGCCTGCCAAAACCGTCGCGGCCTTGATCCAGCAGGCCAACTCCGATCCCGCCAAGCCGGCTCTAGCCGCAGCCGCGGCTGCCAAAGCGGCGGCTGCGAAGCCGGTAGCTGTGGCTCCAGCCGCACCAGCGATGGGTCCGGCTACTGCGCCGCCGCGACAGCTTGGCGCCCCCGTACCTGCGGCCGCCAAGCCTGCTGCTCCCGCTGGCGCCTATACGTTGCAGATCGGGGCTTTCAAATCCCAGGCGGAAGCCCAGGCAGCCTGGAAAAGCTACCAAGGCAAACATGCCGCTCTGCTGGCGGGCTATTCCGACGTTATCCAGCAGGTCGATCTGGGGGAAAAAGGAACCTGGTACCGGCTGAAGGTCGGCGGCTTTGCCGACCGGGAAGTCGCCTCGGCCCTGTGCGACCGCCTCAAGGCGGACGGTGGCGCGTGTATCCCGGGTAGGTAGTCATGCGCAGCCGCGCGATTTATGGCTGTTCCGGCACGGTGCTGTCGGAACAGGAACGCGATTTCTTCCGCCAGACCCAGCCCTGGGGCTTTATTCTATTCGCGCGAAACATTAGCGAACCGGAACAAGTCAAAGTTCTGATTGAACAATTACGGGATACGGTGGGCGACGATCAGGCCCCGGTCCTGATCGATCAGGAAGGCGGACGGGTGGCCCGGCTGAAACCGCCGCACTGGGGGCAGCGCCCGCCCGCGGCGCGCTTTGGCGGGCTGTTTGCCCAGAACCCCGAAGCTGGTCGCGAGGCGACCTATCTCAACGCCCGGCTGATCGCCCATGACCTGTCCAGCCTGGGCATCAATGTGGACTGTCTGCCGGTGCTGGATGTGCCGGTGGCGGGGGCGCACGACATTATCGGCGACCGCGCTTTCGCCCACGATCCCGCCACCATCATTGCGCTGGGTCGGGCTCAGATCGAAGGCTTGATGGATGGCGGCGTGCTGCCGGTGATGAAACACATTCCCGGCCATGGCCGCGCCGAATCGGACAGCCATCTGGCCCTGCCACGCGTGTCGGCCGAGCTGGAACTGCTTTCGGCCAGCGATTTTGTGACCTTTCGCAGCCTTGACCAATGCCCGATCGCCATGACCGCGCATGTTGTCTATGAGTCGATTGATCCACAGCGTCCTTGCACCACCAGCCCCAAAGTCATTCGGGATGTGATACGCGGTGAGATAGGATTTGACGGGCTTTTGATGTCGGACGACCTCTCCATGAAGGCGCTCGACGGGCCCTTGTCGGTGCGCGCCAAGCAGGCCCAGTTCGCGGGCTGCGACTTGGTGCTTCACTGCAACGGCGATATGGAAGAAATGCGCGACGTGGCATCGGAAGTGAAGATTTTGGACGGGCAGGCGCTCCGGCGCAGCCGGCAGGCGCTGGCGCATTTGTCGGCGCCCAGCGCGTTCGATCCCGACGCCGCCCAGGCCCGTCTTGCCGCTTTGCTGGAGGCCTCGGCATGACCGAACCGGCCGAACATTTCGACGAATTCGAGTCCACCGCGATCTTCGCCGACGATCAGGCGCTGCTGGTCCAGGTGGATGGTTTTGAGGGTCCGCTGGATCTGCTCTTGACCCTGGCTCGCAACCAGAAGGTCGACATCGCCAGGATTTCGATCCTCAAGCTGGCCGACCAGTATCTGGAGTTCATCGAGAGCGCCAAGAAACTGAATCTGGAACTGGCGGCCGATTATCTGGTGATGGCGGCCTGGCTGGCCTATCTGAAATCCCGCCTGATCCTGCCGCAGGAAAAAGGGCCCGACGGCGAACCCACCGCCGACGAAATGGCGACCCGGCTGCGCTGGCGGTTGCAGCGCCTGGACGCCATGCGCGCCGCCTCGACCCGGTTGCTGGGACGCGAGCGGCTGGACCGCGACGTGTTCGGCCGCGGCGATCCGGAAGCCGTCAATGTGATCAAGCTTCGGACGTACAAAGACACGATGTATGACCTGCTGACGGCCTATGCCACCGACAGGGTGCGCAAGCTGGGCGGCAAGACCTATCGCCCGCAAATGGCGCCGGTGCTGCATATCGAGGAAGCGCGCGAGCGGCTGGAGCGGATGCTGGGCAGGATTTCCGACTGGAGCGCCTTGGACCGGCTGTTGCCCTTCGAATGGTCGGGCGGCAACAGGCGGCGTTCGGCGGTGGCCTCGACCCTGCTGGCGGCCCTGGAACTGGCGCGCGACGGCAAGGTGGAAATTCAGCAACTGGCCCCCTTCGCGGAAATATTTGTGCGGGACCGCCCCACGGGAGCATGACATGAGCAGCGTAGCCAAAATGATCGAGACGATAGAAACCGAGATGGAAGCCGAGCAGACCAATGTCGAGCATCTCAGGATGGTCGAGGCGCTGCTCTTCGCGGCCTCCGAGCCGCTGGATATCAAGGCGCTGTCAACATCCCTGCCTGAAGGCGCGGACGTGCCGGGCCTGCTCAAGGCACTTCAAGAAGAATATCAGAAGCGCGGTGTAAACCTCTGTTGTGTCGCCGGAAAATACCAATTCCGCACCGCCAGTGATTTGGCTTTTTTGCTGCGCAAGGAGCAGCCGGAACAGAAGCGCCTGTCCAAGGCGGCGATCGAGACCCTGTCGATTATCGCCTATCACCAGCCCGTCACCCGGGCCGAGATCGAGGACATTCGCGGTGTCGCCATGTCCAAGGGCACCATCGATATTCTGATGGAGATCGGCTGGATCAAGATCAGGGGCCGCAAGCGCACCCCCGGCCGTCCCGTCACCTACGGCACCACCGAGGCCTTCCTGGTCCAGTTCGGGCTGGAAAGCGTGGCGCATCTGCCGGGGCTGGATGAGCTCAAGGCGGCCGGCTTCCTGGAAGCCATTCCGCCGTCCGGCTTTGACGTGCCGTCCCCGTCGGACGAGCTGTCTGCGGACGAAGACCCTTACGATCCCAACGAGCCGGATCTTCTGACAGGTTCGCCGAACCTGGACGAAGCCTGAGCAAGCCACCCTCTAAGGGTGGGCGCGAGGGATTTTGCTCGTCCGAGCAGGGTTGCTAGCGACAGCGTAGCAACGAGCGATGCGTACAATACGTACGAGAGCGAGTTCGTAGCGTCAGTGTGCGAACGCGACGAACTCGGGGAGCAAAAGACCCGCGCCCCTCAAGGCGCTTCGGCGGCGGCTTTCATCTTGTCCATAGCCGCCTGGAAGCGAACCTTGCGCCCTTCATAGGCGTCTGTGCGCGCCTTCTGGTCGGGCAGGCCGGCCTGGTTCCAGATCAGGCTATAGACCAGCCGCGAATGGGTGGCATCCACCGGCTCGATCGCCATGGTGCCGTGATAGAAAGTGGGGCTGAAGGGCTGGGCATAGGTGTAAGAGCGGCTGGTCCTTGCCACCACATTCTCCACCACATTGGCGGTGGGGGTGATGATGGTGCGCAGCGAGCCCAACTCGCCCTTGCCCGAATTGATGGTGCAGCCTTTCACATCCAAATATTTGGCGATGGCGCACCAGTCATTGCCGCCGACCCGCTCCCAGGCGACATCGGCCGGCTTGGCGATATTGGCGGTGAAGTTCAAGGTGACCCAATCGGCCGGTTGCGGCGTCTGCGCGCCTGCGCTGCCCAATCCCAAGCCCAACATCGCCGCCGTCACAAAAATCTTTTTCATGTTTCCAACTCCGCTTCGAGTTCCACCACCACAGCCTCGCCATTTTCCAGCGCGATGGCCAGATCGCCCTTGCGCAGCGCAACCGCATCCTTGCCGAACACGTCGTTGCGCCAGCCATGCAGGG
This sequence comes from uncultured Alphaproteobacteria bacterium, assembly GCA_902825865.1. Taxonomy (GTDB): domain Bacteria; phylum Pseudomonadota; class Alphaproteobacteria; order Micropepsales; family Micropepsaceae; genus Rhizomicrobium. Next base: position 49,291 of record CADECX010000005.1, on the reverse strand, counting down.
CGGCCACGCCATCATCCTCATTCGCGGCCAGCCGTTCAATATCCTCGGCATTGGCGATCAGCCTGGGGGCGACATGGGCCGCCTCGGCGCGCAGCCGCAGCAGGGTCTTGAGCAAATCGACCACGGCGGGCGAGGGTTCGCGGCGGCGGCGCTGCTTGTTTTCGTCGATGGCGCCCTGGGGCGGCTGGGCATGAAGCCCTTCGGCGATGGCGTCCGTCAGACCCTTGCCCAGCCTGGAATTGGCAAACCCCTTGGGCACGGCGCGGATGCGTTCCAGCGCCTCCGGCGTTTCCGGGGGGTGGGCGGCGATCTCGCTCAGGGCCTCGTCCTTCAGCACCCGGCCGCGGGGAATATCGCGCGCCTGGGCTTCGCGCTCCCGCCAGGCCGCCAGCGACGCCAGCACCGCCAGAAAGCGCTTGTTGGTGGTGCGCGGCTTCAGCCGTTTCCAGGCCTGTTCCGGCTCGATGCGGTAGAGGGCAGGGTCCTGCAGCGCGGCGACATCTTCCGCCACCCAGCTTGAGCGCCCGGTCTTTTCCAGCCGCGCTTTCATCCAGTCATAGATCACCCGCAGATGGGTGACATCGGCCAAGGCATATTCCAGCTGCCGCTTGCTTAAGGGGCGGTGGCTCCAATCGGTGAAACGCGCCGACTTGTCGATTTCGACATGGGCGATTTTGCGCGCCAGGGTTTCGTAAGATGCCGCATCACCGAAACCGCAAACCATCGCGGCGATCTGGGTGTCGAACAAGGGATCGGGCAACACGCCGCCCTGCAGGAAAAAGATTTCGATATCCTGCCGCGCCGCATGCATCACCTTCACGATGTGGGGCCGGCGGATCAGCTCGTAGAAAGGCGCCAGATCCATGCCGGGCGCCAAGGGATCGATGATGGCTTCGATGCCGGGTGCCGCGACCTGGATCAGGCAGAGCTTGGGATAATAGGTCTGGTCGCGCAGGAATTCGGTGTCCAGCGCCAGATAGGGCGCATGTCCCAACTCCGCGATCAGGGCCCGGAGATCGTCATTTGTTTCAACAATTCTCATCTTCCGGTGATAGCGGATTCGGGCGGAAAACGGGGATTTAAAAGCGCGATCTTATTCATTCCGGCTGTGACCAGTTGACATGCAACTAAATGGTTGCATATAGTCCGGCCATGGTCGCCGATGAAGACAAAGTGTTCAAAGCCCTTGCCGATGCCAGCAGGCGTCAGCTGCTCGACAGGCTGCGCCGGAAGAACGGCCAGACGCTGTCGGAACTCTGCGAGGGCCATGACATGAGCCGTCAGGCGGTGACCAAGCATCTCAATTTGCTGGAGGAGGCCAATCTGGTCGCCTCCACAAAACGAGGCCGCGAAAAGCTGCACTTCCTCAATCCCGTCCCCATCAACGAGATCTATATGCGCTGGATCGGCAAATTCGAGCAGGGCCGCGTCCAGGCGCTTCACAATCTCAAGCAGGCCCTTCAGGAGAAAGACCAATGAGCGACACGACAACCGAATTCCTCTACACCACCTATATCCGCTCCACGCCCCAGAAAGTGTGGGATGCCATCACCAACCCGGAATTTGCCCGGCAATATTGGGGTCATGGCAATGTTTCGGATTGGAAGCCCGGCTCCAAGTGGGACATGGTGCGCGGTGACGGCTCGAACATTGTCCAGACCACAGGCACCGTGTTGGAAAGCCATCCGCCGCGCCGGTTGGTGATCAGCTGGGTCGATCCCGCCAAGGTTGCCGACGTTTCCGAATATTCGCGCGTCACCTTTGAGCTCGAAGTCATCGGCGATGTGGTCCGCCTGGATGTCTTCCACAACGAACTCAAGGCCGGTTCGGACATGGCCAGGGGCATTTCCAATGGCTGGCCGCGTGTGCTGAGCGGTCTGAAGAGTTTCCTGGAAACCGGAAACGGCCTCAACCTGATGTGCGCCAAGCCCAAGGCGGCGTAGCCACAAGGGCTGGCGTCTAAGGAGGCGTCAGCCCGATGGCCTTTCCGGCAAAACCCGCGGCATCGAAATAGCGCTGCTCGCCCACTTGCTGGAAATTGAGGATGGTGCGGGCGCCGTTTTCCGCGGGCACCGATTGGATGGTCTTGTGCACGAAATCGGTTTCTAAGCCTCCCACCAGCGCCTCTCCGATTACCCGTCCCTTGAGCTTGCCCTTGGCCGGCATGCTGATGCCCGCGATATGGGCCAGGGTTGGCGCGATATCGGCATTGGAGATCGGAGCGGGATCGGCATAACCGGATTTGAAGCTGGGCCCGATCGCGGCCATGAAATTGCGGGTCTCGGCGCGCGACAGCGAGCCGTGGCTGCCCTGGCCGGTGGCGCCGCCGGTATCGTGAACCCCAACGCCGCATTGCAGCTTGTTCTCGCAATCTCCGGCGAAGCTCCTGAAGCTGACATAGATGGAAGGCGCCGGGGTCTTGGCCGATCCCACCAGATTCACCCGCCGTTGCTGGCGACGATCACATCCGGTTTCTGCGCGTCGCTTCCCAAGCTGTTGTTGCTGATCTTGGGCAGGCTGAGCGCGCTGGACAGGTCCGAAGCCACGAAGCCTTGGGCAAGTTGGCCACCTTTCGCCGACGGGCTGGTCTGGCTTTCATGGCTGATGGTGACAAAACCGTGATCGGCGGTGACAAAGACGTCGGTGGTCTTGTCCAATCCTTGTGCCTTTAAGGCCGCCAGCAATTCGCCCAGCATGGTGTCGGCGTTGCGGGTGCCCGCTTTGCCGCTGGGTCCGCTGATGCCAGGCACATATTCGCCAATGCTGTCCCTGGTGTTGTGTTGGGTGATGTCGGGGTCTCGCGACCAGAACAGAAGCGCGAAAGGTTTTCCGGCCGCCGCAAAACGCGGCAGCACGATCCGGGTCGTGGCTTTCATCTGCCAGACCTGCTGCTCGATATTCGGCACACTGCTTTTGGGCACTTCCGTTCCGACAAAGGCGCGCTTCATGCCCTCGCTGAACCAGGCGGGCAGGCCGACACCGCCTTCGCGGCCGGTATCGTCGTCCAGGATCAATGTCTGGCTGCCATCGGCCGCGGCGGTGGAATCCTGCAGCCTCGTCGGCCCCAGCTTGCCGATCACCGCGGTCGAAAAGCCTTGCATCCGGGCGCGCGCGATCAGCGTTTCCTCGTTCAGATAGTTGCCGCCGAATTTTTCATTGACCTCCGCCAACACTCGATTGTTCTCAAGCCCGACGACCGTGCCGCCTTTGGCGTGTTGCATCGGCGTTCCGGTGTGCAGGGTGTTGCCGAAATTGCCGGTGTCGCCGATGTAATGGCCGGTGGAAATGGCGCTGGCATTGACCATGGTGATGGTGGGAAACAGCGAATGGCTGTTGGTGAAGTCGACGCCTTCGCTTTTCAGCTTGAACAGGTTGGGCATGTTGCCGGGCTCGACGCTGCCGTAACGCAGCCCGTCCGCCACGAAGATTATGATGTTGCGGGGCGGCGTCTGTGCCTGGGCGGGCATGGCCAGCAAGGCCAGGACCAGGCCATAAAGCAGTGCAATTTTCATCTGTGATTCCCCTGAGATGGGGCAGGTTAACCGGGCTTTGCGACGGGAAAAACCGGCTATTTGCCGGTCCCGGCCTTACCCTTGACCTACCCCCCATAAACCGCCAAAAACCCTGGCTTTCCCAAGGAATTTTCCGGCATGCATGCCTATCGCACCCATACCTGCGGCCAGCTTCGCAAGGCCGATGTCGGCGCCACCGTGCGCCTGTCGGGCTGGGTCAATCGCCGGCGCGATCATGGCGGGCTGATCTTTATCGACTTGCGCGATCATTACGGCATCACCCAATGCGTGATCGAGCCCGATGCGGCTGCTTTCGCGCTGGTGGATACGGCGCGCTCGGAATGGGTGCTGACCCTGACCGGCAAAGTGGTGGCCCGCAGCGCCGAGACCGTGAACAAGGATCTTCCCACCGGCGAAGTCGAACTGCGCATCGAACAGGCCATGGTGCAGAGCAAGGCCCAGGAACTGCCGCTGCCGGTGTTCGGCGATCACGATTATCCGGAAGAGACCCGGCTGACTTACCGCTTTCTCGATTTGCGCCGCGAGCGGCTGCACAAGAACATCATGCTGCGCGCCAATATCGTCACGTCCCTACGCCGCCGCATGGTCGAACAGGGCTTCACCGAATTCCAGACCCCGATTCTGACGGCGTCCTCACCCGAAGGCGCGCGCGACTTTCTGGTGCCGTCGCGACGCTATCCCGGCCAGTTCTATGCCCTGCCGCAGGCCCCGCAGCAGTTCAAGCAGCTGATCATGGTGTCGGGCTTCGACCGCTATTTCCAGATCGCGCCCTGTTTCCGCGACGAAGACGGCCGCGCCGACCGCTCGCCGGGTGAATTCTATCAGCTCGATCTGGAGATGAGTTTCGTCACCCAGGATGACGTCTTCGCCGCGGTTGCGCCGGTTCTGTCCGGCGTGTTCGAGGAATTCGCCAATGGCAAGAAGGTGACCAAGCCGGACCAGTTCCCGCGCATTCCCTTCGCCGAGGCGATGCTGAAATACGGCACCGACAAGCCGGACCTGCGCAATCCGATCGAGATCGTGGATGTGTCCGAGTTTTTCGGCCGCGCCGAAGTCGAGTTCAAAGCCTTCAAGAACAAAACGGTGCGCGCCATTCCCGCGCCCGGCGCCGCGCCGCAGCCGCGCAGCTTCTTCGACAAGCTGAATGAATGGGCGCGCGGCGAGGGCGCCGCGGGCCTGGGCTATGTCCAATTCGAAGAAGACGGTGGCGCGCTGGTCGGCAAGGGCCCCATCGCCAAATTCATTCCCGCCACTGTCCTGGCCGATATGGCCAAAGCCGCCAAGGTCAAGGCGGGCGATGCTTTGTTCTTCTCGGCCGATGCCAAGGCGGACCGCGCCGCCGCCATCGCGGGAGCGGCCCGCACGCGGCTGGGCCGCGAGTTGGGGCTGATAAAGGACGACGAATACAAATTCTGCTGGATCGTCGATTTCCCCATGTATGAGTGGAACGAGGACGACAAGAAGATCGACTTCTCCCACAACCCCTTTTCCATGCCCCAGTTCGACCGGGAGAAGTTTCTCGCCCTCGACCAGAACGATCATGAGACCATTCTGGGGCTCAAGGCCTATCAGTACGACATTGTCTGCAACGGCTATGAATTGTCGTCAGGCGCCATCCGCAACCATGATCCCGACGTGATGCTGAAGGCCTTCGAGATCGCCGGTTATGCGCGCGAGGAGACCGAAGAAAAGTTCAAGGGCATGATCAATGCCTTCCGCCATGGCGCGCCGCCGCATGGCGGCACCGCGCCGGGCATCGACCGTATTGTGATGCTGCTGGCGGGCGAGGAAAATCTGCGCGAAGTCACCATGTTCCCCATGACCCAGCAGGCGCAGGATCTGTTGATGAACGCGCCCAGCCCGGCCAACGCCAAGCAGCTCAAGGAGCTGCACCTGCGCGTGGTCTACCCGGAAAAGGCGTAGGTAGCGCACAAATGAAAAGGGCGGCCCCTTTTTTCATTTTGGGGCCGCCCTTTTTCTTATTGTCCCACCAAATTCGTATTAATTGAGCGTGTCGCCCACGCCCTTGATGCTGTCGGCGATCAGGCTCTTGGCGCGGTTCTCGTCCAGCCGCGCCGCGATCAGCTTCTGGGCGGCATTGACGGCGGTATCGGCGGCCAGGCCGCGGATCTCGTTCAGGGCCGCGGCTTCCGCCTGGGCGATCTTGTCCTGGGCGGCGGCGGCGCGGCGCGCGATCTGGGCTTCCAGCGCGGCGCGGGATTCCTTCTGGAACTGCGCGGCTTCGGCGGTGGCGGCGGTAACGATGCTCTGGGCCTCGGCCTCGGCGCCGGCGGCGCGCTTCTGGTAATCGGCCAGCAGGGCGGCGGCTTCGGCGCGCAAGCGCTTGGCTTCTTCCAGTTCGGCGGCGATCACCTGGGCGCGCTGGTCCAGCATCTTGCCGATCATGCCGGGCACGCCCTTCCACAGCAGCAGCCCGACAACGATCAGAAAGCCGATGACTTCCCAGGTCTCGTGATGATGAAAGATTTCCATGGTCTAGTTTCTCGCCCTTTAGTTTCCAAGGGCCTTGGCGGCATCGTCCGCCGAAACCTTGTCACCGGTCAGGCGCTCGACAATGGCGATGGCCGCGTCGCGCGCCGCCGCCGTTACCGCCTGTTTGGCGCTTTCGCGCGTGGCAGTGATGCGGGCATCGGCGGCCGCCATGGCCTCATGCGCCTTGGCATCGGCGTCCGCCTTGGCCTTGGCGATTTCCGCATTGAGCCTGGTGCGGGTTTCCTCGGCCAGGGCATTGGCGTTGGTGCGGGCCTTGGTCAGCGCCAGCTCATACTTGGCCTGGGCGGCCTCCGCATCGGCGCGCGCCTTGCCGGCTTCCGCAATGGCGCCATTGATGGCGCCGCGGCGGTTGGTAATGGCGCTGTTGATCCGCGGCCCCGCCACGCGCCACACCATCGTAAACAGGAACGCGAAGGTGATCGCCAGCCAGAAAAACTGGCTGGGGAAGCTGGTGGTGTCGAACGGCGGAAATCCCCCCTCCTTGTGGGGGACTTCTGTCGTCTCCGCGGTAGCGCCGTGTTCCTGCACGAGCTCAGCCGTAAAGGATGATCAGGGCCACGACCAGGCCGAACAGGCCGGTCGCTTCGCACAGGGCGAAGCCCAACAGCAGGTTGGTGGTCTGCGTGGCGGCGGCACCCGGATTGCGCAGCGCGCCAGACAGGTAAGAGCCGAACACATTGCCGATGCCGATACCGGCGCCGACCAGGGCGATACAGGCGATGCCCGCACCAATCATTTTCGCAGCTGCAAGTTCCATTTTAGGTCCCTTCTAGGTTCAGTGGTGATCGTGGAGGTGAAGTGCTTCGTTGAGATAGATGCAGGTGAGGATCGCGAAAACATAGGCCTGCAGAAAGGCGACCAGCAGCTCCAGCAGCATGATGCCGATCATCAGGAGCAGGGGGGCGATCGCCAATCCGGTGTAGATGCCGCCGGCGGCGCCCAGGGAAACCACAAAGCCCGCGAACACCGCCAGCAGGGTGTGGCCGGCCAGCATGTTGGCGAATAGACGGACCGAAAGGCTGATGGGCCGCGAACAGAAGGAAATGAGCTCGATCAGAAACAGCAATGGCAGGATGTAGATCGGCGCCTTGGGAATGAACAGCATGATGAAACGCCAGCCATGCTTGGCGATGCCGGTCACGATCACAACCAGTATCACCAGGGACGCCAATGCCAGGGTCACGGCGATCTGACTGGTGACGGTGAAGCTGCCCGGGACCATGCCGAAGAAGTTGCTGCACAGCACGAACATGAAGAGTGTGAAGACGAAGGGGAAGAATTTCAGCCCATCCTCGCCGGTCGTCGAATGGATCATGTTGGCGACGAATTCGTAGGACATTTCCGACATGGACTGGCCGCGGGTGGGGACCAGCCGGTTGCGCTTGACCGACAAAATGAGGAACAGCGACGACGCCAGCGCCACCATGATCATCAACAGCGCCTGGTTGGTGAAATAGATCGGATGGCCCGCAATGGAGAAAAGCGGCTCGGCGACGAGCGGCTTGATGCTGAACTGCTCCATCGGGTTCAAGGCCACGGACTATCTCTCCTCACCGTCTTTCGCCTCAGCCGACTTGGCGGCGATCTCGGCGTTGATTTCGGTTGCCGCGCGCATCACGTTGCGAATACCCGCGGCCGCGCCCAGCACAAAAAACACAATCATGAAGACCGGGCGTGTGCGGAACCCGAAATGGCCGAAGAGCCAGTCGATCCCCCATCCCAGTCCGCCTCCGACGACCAGCTCCGCGACCAGTTCGGTCGCGAAACGGCCTGCGATGCCCGCTTGCGAAGGCGGCGGGCGTTTCGCCGCTGCCGCTTGCCGCTTTTGGGCTTCCTCGACCCGCTTGCCCAGATCGGTCAGCCTGTCGGGGTCTGGAGCCGTCAAAACCGTCTCCCAAAGTGCCGAAAAACCAACTGAAATGGGCCTTCCGACGCGTCGAAGGCGGGCGGACCATAGGGTTGGCCCTTTTGGGTGTCAAGAAAGACAGACTGCGTCAAATCGTTGACTTTAAAGGGGAAATCGCAGGCGCGGCAAAAAGGTCGAGCCGGATTACGGCCTTATCTCAAGAATCACTCTGCTGCGATCTTTTCCGCGTCCGCCAGGCTCACCGAGACCAACTGGCTGACGCCGCGCTCCGCCATGGTGACCCCGAACAGCCGGTCCATCCGGCTCATGGTCAAGGCATGGTGGGTGATGACCAGGAAGCGGGTGCCCGAAATCTCGGTCATCTGGTTCAGCATGTTGCAGAAACGCTCGACATTGGCGTCGTCCAGCGGCGCGTCCACTTCGTCCAGGACGCAGACCGGCGCCGGATTGACCAGGAACACCGCGAAGATCAGCGCCATGGCGGTCAGGGCCTGCTCGCCGCCCGAAAGCAGCGCCAGCGACTGCAGCCGCTTGCCCGGCGGGCGGGCGAAGATTTCCAGGCCCGCTTCCAGTGGGTCTTCGGATTCGGTGAAGGTCAGCTTGGCTTCGCCGCCCTCGAACAGCTTGGTGAAGAGCTGCTTGAAATTCTCATTCACCTTTTCGAACGAGGCCAGCAGCCGCTCGCGGCCTTCCTTGTTCAGGCTCTGAATGCCACGGCGCAGCCGGTCGATGGCGCCGGTGAGATCGTCGCGGTCGGCCACCAGGGTGGTCAGGCGCGTTTCCTGCTCGGCGGCTTCTTCCTCGGCGCGCAGATTGACGCCGCCCAACTGCTCGCGTTCCTGCTTCAGCCGCTCGACGCGCTTTTCCGCCTGTTCCAAGGGCGGCAATTCCTCACCGTCCTTGATCTCGGCGCGCTCCGCCAGTTCGTTCGGCGCGCATTCCAGTTCGTCATGGATGCGGGTCTTGAGTTCTTCGATGCGTTGGCTGGCGGCTTCCGACAAGGCCTGGGCGCGGGCGCGTTCCTCGCGCGCCGAAGACAGGATGGCATCCGTCGCCTTGGCGTGCTTGTCGGCTCCGGCCAAGATGCTTTCGGCCTCTTGCCTGGCATCCGAGGATTGATTGCGCGCGCTTTCAGCCGCGGCGATGGCGTCCAGCAGGGCGTTGCGCTTCTGGGCCATCTGTTCGGGCACCTGCTCGGCACTGGCCAGCTCGCCGGTCAGTTCTTCCTGGCGGCGGACCAGTTCGGCGACATGGCTTTGCGCGTCGCTCTTGCGGCTGTTCCAGCGTCCCTGTTCGTCGCTGATGACGGCAAGGCGACGCGTGCGGGTTTCGCCTTCGCGGCGCAGCACTTCCAAGGCGCCGCGCGCCTCGCTGGCCTTGGTGCGGGCATCGGCGGTCTGGCCGCGGGCATCCGCGACTTTCTGATTGAGGCCCACGCCGTCGCCCAATTCGTCCAATCCGCCGGCGGCGGAAGAACGGGATTCCTCGGCCGCTTCCACCGACTGCACCAGGCGGCGGATTTCCGCTTCCAGCGACGCCAGTTGCGAGGCGCGCTCGGCGGCGGCGCGTGCCGCGCGGGTGGCTTGATCCTGCGAGCCGATCAATGTCTGTTCGGCGCTGCGTTCCTGCTGTTCGGCGGCGCGCAGCATTTCACGCGCCGACTGGGCCGCGTCCTTGGCGGCGGAATAATCGGCGAAGACCGTGGCCCGGGCCTGACGGGCTTTTTCCAATTCGCTTTCCAGCGCGCTGAGGCGATTGCGCTGCGCTAGCCGCACGGCGGATACCGAAGGTGCGTCGGCACTGGCGACAAAACCGTCCCAGCGCCACAGATCGCCGCGCGCCGATACCAGCCGCTGTCCCGGCTTGAGCTGGCTTTGCAGGTTCCCGCCCTGATCGGGGAACACCAGGCCGGTCATGGCCAAACGGCGGGCCAGGGCGGCGGGCGCCTTGACGAAATCGCTCAGCGGTTTGCTGCCGGCGGGCAGGCGCGCATCGAACTCGAACTTGCCCAGATCGCGCCAATGATGCGGTGAGGAATTGTCCAGCGGCGCCTGCAGATCGTCGCCCAGTGCGGCGGCCAGGGCGGCTTCGTAACCCGATTGCACCGACACCGCATCGACCAGGGGCGGGAAAAGACCTTCGCCCTCGGGATGCAACAGATCGCTGAGCGCCTTTACTTCGGCGGAGAGGCGCTGCACTTCGCGTTCCGCGGCCTCCAGCGGCTCGCGGGCGGCGGCTTCCGCCGTTTCGGCGTTTTGGAATTTGTCGCGCGCAGAATCGGCGGCGGCGTGGGCATCTTCGGAACTGCCGCGGGCGCGCTCGGTCTCATACTCCGCCGCATGCACGTCGGGCGCATCCTTGGCGCGCTCCAGGGCGGCGTTCAGCCGGGCCTGGGCGTCGGCCAATTGCTGCTTGCTGCTGTCTAGCAAGGCGATGGCCAGGTCCTTGCCGCGTTCCAGGCTGGCTTTCTTGGCATTCCATTCCGCCAGTTCGGCGTTCAACCGTTCCAGCAGATTTTCCGCATCCGAAAGCACCTGCGCCATTTGCGCGGCGGCTGCTTCCGCGGCGGCCAGGTCCTGGCCGGCATTCTCGGTGGCGGCTTGAAGATTGCTTGTCTCGCGCGCCAGATCGGTCAAGGCGCTGTCGGCGTCATGCTCCAGCAATTGTTCGCGTTCGGCATCGGCCTGGCCTTGGGCGATCAACTGACGAATGCGCTGGGCGGCTTCGCGGGCGCGTTGTTCTTCGGCATCGAGTTGCTCGCGCTGGGCGATGAGGCGGTGATGCGCCGCGGCCTTTTCGGCCTCGGCCTGGCGCAAGGGCGGCAAAATCGCCGCCGCATCGCTTTGCGCGGTGGAAGCGCGGGCCGCCGCATCGGTGGCGGTGGCGACAGAAGCGGCGGCGGTGGAAAGTTCTTCGGCGGCGATGGCGGTGCGCGCCTCGGCGGCGGTCCAGCGCAGATAGTGCGCCAGCGCCTCGGCCTTGCGGATATGGCCCGACAGGTTGCGGTAGCGCGAGGCCTGGCGCGCCTGGCGCTTGAGGCTGGCGAGCTGGCCTTCGACTTCGCGGATCACATCTTCCAGCCGCGACAGGTTGGTCTCGGCGGCGCGCAGGCGCAGTTCCGCTTCATGGCGGCGCTGATGCAAACCGCCGATGCCGGCTGCTTCTTCCAGAATGGCGCGGCGCGCCAGCGGTTTTTGCGAAATCAGAAGGCCGATCTGGCCCTGGCGCACAAAGGCGGTCGAACCGGCGCCGGACGAGGCGTCGGCGAAGAATATCTGCACGTCGCGCTGGCGCACGTCGCGGCCGTTGATGCGATAGACGCTGCCGGCCTCGCGCTCGATGCGGCGCGAAACCTCGATCGTGTCGAAGTCATTGTAAGGCGCGCCCGCGGTGCGGTCGCTATTGTCTATGAAGAGCGTGACTTCGGCGACGTTGCGCGCCGGCCGCCCCGAAGAGCCGGAAAAGATCACATCGTCCATTTCGCTGCCGCGGATAGAGGAGGGACGGGTCTCGCCCATCACCCAGCGCATCGCGTCGAACAGGTTGGATTTTCCGCAGCCATTGGGGCCGATCACGGCGGTAAGGCCAGGCTCGACGAAAAGCTCCGTCGGTTCGACGAAGGATTTGAAACCGGAAAGCCTGAGACGTGTGAACTTCAACTGTTATGTCCTTATGCGCTCGCCGCCTGCTACGGCTTGGCGAGTTCTGTGTCCAAAAGCTTCGACAGCGAGTCGAAGGGAATGTTTCCCGAGCCGATGCTGGTGCCGTTCAGGATGAAAGTCGGCGTCGCGTTGACGCTGTAACGTGATTGGGCCTCCGACGATACCTGGTTGATCCGGTCATCCTCAGCTTTGTTCACCATGCACTGGTCAACCTGTTCCCTGCTCATGCCGGCAATGCGCCCCAACAAAACCAGCCCCTCGCGAACCTCCGGCGGCTTGAGGCCATACTCCCAGTCCCATTTGGGTTGATTCTTGAACAACAGGTCAACGAAGGCGAAGTACTTATCCTCAGGCAGACAGCGGGCGATTTTCTCGGCGGAACCGTCGTCGGACCGCAGCGGGAACATGCGGAAGACATAGAGAATCTTTCCGGTGTCGATGTAGTCGGCCTTGAGTCGCGGGAAGGTGTTGGCGTTGAAATTGGCGCAGACCGGGCACGTGAGCGCCGCATATTCGATCAGCACCACCTTGGCATTGCGATTGCCCAGGACCCGGTCGGTCGGGGCGATCTCATAGCCCTTGGCGCTGGCGGCATTGCCGGAGCCGCTGGTGAAGTAGTAACCGATTCCCCCGGCTGCGATCAGAAGAGCCAGGCCCAGGACGACAAACAGCGTTTTGCGCGACAAGGGAATCTCCGCCTCAATTGCGCCTATGCTTTTGGCAGAGAATTCGGCGCCGGTCCATCGGCCTAAGTTATTGAAAACTCGTTGTTATTTTGCCAGGGCGGCCTCGATGCGCGAAAACAGGTTCTCGAATCCCGATTCGGCCTGGCCGTTGACGACAAAAGTGGGCGTGGCGGCGACGCTGTATTTGGCCACTCCGTCCTCGCCCACTTTGCTGATGGCGGCTTCGTCGGTAGGGGAGGCGATACAGGCTTCCGCATCGGCCGCGCTCATGCCCGCTTCCTGCGCCAGCTGCACCAAAGCGGCATGGACGCCGGCGGGTTGGGGAATGCCGAACTCATAATCCCAGCGCGGCTGTTCGCGGTACAGCGTGTGGGTGAATTCCATATATTTGTCCTTGGGCATGCAGCGGGCGAGTTTTTCCGCCATCGCGTCATCGGCCAGGCGCAGGAAGGTGCGGTAGACGAAAAAGATCTTGCCGGTGTCGATATATTCGCTTTTCAGCCGGGGATAGTAGTTGATCATGAAATTGGCGCAGACCGGGCAGGTGGGCGAGGCATATTCGATCACCGTCACCTTGGCCTTGGCATTGCCCTGGGTGTGATCGGTGGGCAGCGGCTCATAGACCGCGGCCGTGGAGCTGCCGGCTGCCCCGGGCATTCCGCCCATGCCATGCAGGAAGTACCAGGCCGCTGCCGCGGACAGGACCACGAACAGGCCTGCAATCGTCCAACTTTTGCGCGACATCGTTGCTCTCCTAAACCGGTTTTTTGCCAGCCAAAGCGTTGTCCAGGAAGATTTTCATCTGCTCCAGGCTCGGAACGCTGCCGGGGCTGACATTGACGCCGTTGATCACGATGGTCGGGGTACCGGTGATGTTGTATTTGGCCTGGCCATCGCTGGCGACCTGATTGATGACGGCGTCTTCTTTGGTATCGGCGATGCAGGTGTCGAACTGCGCCTCGCTCATGCCGGCCGTTTGGGCCTGCTTAAGCAGCCCGCCGCGCACGTCCTGCACGCCATACTGGGGATTCCATTCCGGATGGTTGCGGAATATCTGGTCCATGAAGGGAAAATATTTCGCCTTGGGAAGGCAGCGGGCCAGCTTTTCCACCACGCCGTCCGGAGCGCCCAGCGGGAAGACGCGGAAGACGTAAAACACTTTGCCGGTATCGATATAGCTCTTCTTGATCTCGGGCATGACCTCGTCGTTGAAGTGGGCGCAATGCGGGCACATGGGCGCGGCATACTCTATGAACACCACCTTGGCGCCCGGATTGCCCATGGTCATGTCGTGAGCGGTGATCGCGTCGGCGGTGCCAGATGATGCCGCCGCGCTTTCGCGAGATTGGCCCAGAAAATACCAGGCGCCGCCGGCAGCCAGCGCGACCACCACGCTCAAGATGATCCAAAGTTTGCGCGACATGGCGCCTCCCAAATTCTGTTGCGCGTTTCTCGCAGATTTTTCTGCTGGTCGCTACTTCTCTCGCCTTCGCGCCAGCGCCTGCAACGCCTTGGCGAGGCCGTCCGGCCCCTGATAGCGGCGGCTGGGATCGCCCACCGGCAGCGGACCGGCGGCTTTTTGCGGTTTGGGCGGGGGCGGGCGCACCGGCAGGGCGCCCTGGCTGAATTTCAATTGCGCGACGGCGGCGCGGCCGAGATAGGCATTGATGCGCTCGCACAGCTCGCGTTTTTCATGGGCCAGAAACAGTGCGGCGCCCGGCGCGGCGCGCAAGGTTAGGGTGCCGCCGCCCCCATTTTTTTGAGGCCCTTCCGAGAATTTCAAGGGCTGGGCCAGCCGCGCCACTTCCGGCCCGGCAATCTCGTTCCAACGCAGCACCAGGGTGGGATCGCTGAACCCGGCGCGGACAAAGGCTGCCGCCGCCGCGGTATTGGCATCGGCTCCGATCACCGTGGCGCGGTTATGCCGGACGACAGGCGTCTCTTGTGCGGCTTTGGGGGTTCGGGCCATGGTCGCAAGTATGCCCCCCAAGCCGAAAACAAAAAAGCCGGATCTCAGCAAGAAGCTGCTCGCTTGGTACGATGTGCACCGCCGCGTGCTGCCCTGGCGCGCGCCGGCCGGAAAACGCGCCGATCCCTATCGCGTCTGGCTGTCGGAAATCATGCTGCAGCAGACCACGGTTCAGGCGGTGGGAAATTACTACCGCAAATTCCTCGCCAAATGGCCGGATGTGAAAAGCCTGGCGGACGCCAGGCAGGATGAAGTGCTGGCCGCCTGGGCAGGGCTTGGCTATTACGCCCGCGCCCGCAACCTGCATGCCGCCGCCAAAGTCGTGGCGCACCGGATGGGCGGCAAATTTCCCGCCACGGCCGAAAGTCTGCGCGCGCTTCCCGGCGTCGGCGCCTATACATCGGGCGCCATCGCGGCCATCGCCTATGACGAAAAGCAGGCGGCGATGGATGCCAATGCCGAACGGGTGATTGCGCGGCTCTATGCCGTGGTGACGCCCATGCCCAAGGCCAAGCCGGAGCTGCACGCCCATTGTTCGGCCCTGGTGCCGGAGCGGGCAGGGGATTTCGCCCAGGCCCTGATGGATCTGGGCAGCGCCATCTGCACCCCCAAACGCCCGGCCTGCGTCAATTGTCCGTGGACGGATGAATGCCTGGCGCGCAAACGCGGCATTCAGGAACAGCTGCCGGTCAAGGCGCCCAAGATGGCGCGGCCCCTAAAGCGCGGCGCCGCCTTTGTGGCGCGGGACAAGAGCGGCGCGGTGCTGCTGGTGCAACGCCCTGATAAAGGCTTGCTGGCTTCGATGCTGGAGCCGCCGCTGGGACCTTGGACCGAGGATTTTCCGTCCCCCGTCAAAGCGTTGAAACAAGCGCCGTTCGAGGCCAAATGGAAAAGGCGGCCCGGCATTGTGCGCCATGGCTTCACCCATTTCGAACTGGAAACCGAGGTCTATGTCGCGGAAGTTTCCAAGCGGCCCAAATTCAAGGGCGACTGGATCGCGGCCGAAAATTTGGGCGAAGTGGCGTTGCCCACCGTGATGCGCAAGATGGTGGAACATGGGCTGGCTGATGACGGCCCGCTTTTTCGTTCAAGCCCACTTCTACGTTCAAGAAAGCCCTGAACGCAGCTGCTGGCGCAGCACATCGATCGGCACCAGCACGCCGTTCATCTCGAACTGCCAGAAGGTCCAGCCGTTGCAGGCGTCCAGTCCCTGCACATGCGCGCCCATCTGATGGATTGAGCCCGAGGCATTGGCGCAGAGCAGCGTGCCGTCGGCGCGGACTTTCGCCGTCTGGTGTTTGCGCGTGCCTTGCAACACGGTGCCCACCGGCAACAGGCCGCGCTCCACCACCCAGCCGAAGGGAATACGGGGTTCGGCGCGCTTGGATTTGGTGACTTCCACAACGTCGCTGTCCGCGGGTACGACTTCGGCGATGCGCGCGCGCGCCACATCGGCATAGGTCTTTTCGCGCTCGATGCCGATAAAGCGGCGGCCCAGCCTTTTGGCCACCGCGCCGGTGGTGCCCGAACCGAAGAACGGGTCCAGGATCACATCGCCCGGCTTGGTGCTGGAAACGATCACGCGATGAAGCAGCGATTCCGGTTTCTGGGTGGAATGGGCCTTCTGGCCGTCGGCGCCCTTGAGACGTTCATGGCCGGCGCAGATCGGCAAGGTCCAGTCGGAGCGCATCTGCAATTCGTCGTTCAGCGCCTTCATGGCTTCATAATTGAACGTGTATTGCTGCTTGGGATTCTTGGTCGCCCAGATCAAGGTCTCATGCGCATTGGTGAAGCGGCGGCCCTTGAAGTTGGGCATGGGATTGGACTTGCGCCACACCACATCGTTGAGAATCCAGAAGCCCAGATCCTGCAGGATCGATCCGACGCGGAAGATATTGTGATAGGAGCCGATCACCCACAGGCTGCCGGTGTCTTTCAGGCAGCGCCGCGCCGCGCCCAGCCATTCGCGGGTGAACTGGTCATACGAATCAAATGAGCTGAATTGGTCCCAATGGTCGTCGACCGCGTCGACTTTTGACTGGTCGGGCCGCCTGAGCTCGCCGCGCAGCTGCATATTGTAGGGGGGGTCCGCGAACACCAGATCGGCGCAGCCTTCGGGCAGCGCCTTCATGCGCTCGACGCAATCGCCCTCAATCACCTGATCCAGCTTCATATGCCCCCGGCCCGTTTTATCCACACTGCAATCACACTGATTCGGCGGAGTCCCCAGGTCAAGAGTCTTGTGGAATCAAAGTGTTATGACTTGAGTCCCCAGATTCATTCCCATACCAGATATGGTATGTGGACGGAGGCAATTTCTGTTTTGTCCACAGTTCATCCGTCCCCGGATCAATTGCCCGCACCGGCCCGGGCCGGCGAGTCGCCCCGCTTGTGCCAGCGCCCATCGGGCGGCCGCAGCAACTTTTGCTGCAACGCAAATGTCATGAATCTTTAAAACTGCCGGAAAATATGGTTAATTGTACAGGATTGTCCGTGGAAGGATGATTTGCATGTCGGATTATTCCAACAGAGTTCCCCAGGCCGCACGATCGAGCACCGTGTATGGCGTCGACTCCGCCATCGTGATTGTCGTGTCCGCGGCCCTGATATTCTGGGCTTGTGTCGGCGCCGCCGTCTGGCTGTTTTTCTAAGGCGCGAACAACTTTTGAGCGTGCGCCGGCGCTCGCCGCAACCCGGTGCTGTTCCCCGCCATTGTCATTAAAATGAAAAGCAAAGGCGGAACAGTGCCTTGGCCTGTCATCTACTGCGCCGCTAACCATCTATTCACCATTAGGGGAGTAAGTGGTGGCCCGAAAGTTCCTTCCGTCCGGACAGGACAATGCGCACAACGACAATCATTGCGACTATTGCCATGGCGATCTTGATGGGCAGCGCGCCAGCGTCGTCCCTCAATGTCCCGCATCCATTGCGCGCGGAGATTTGTTCTGTGCCCAAGACCAGCGCGATTTCGCTGGTGGGTTCGCATGGCGCCTTCGGTGTCATGCTCATCACCGAGCCGGTTTGCATCCGATAGTCTGAATTCCCGCCGGGGGGCTGGATGAAGGGGTTGTTCCATCACATTCGGTTCGCGGCTTTCGCCCTTTGCGGCCCCGCCTTTCTCGCCCTGAGCGCTGACGCCCAAGACTCCCGCCAGTCTGTTTGCCAGGCGTCGTGGGAAAGATGCATGGCGTCGGTCGAGGGAAAAAACTGGAAACCGGTTTACGACCGTTGCGTGAAAGCGCGCACCACATGCCTGGGCGGCGAGGCCTATAGCCCCGCATATGTTCCCAGCAACGCCTCCATCGCGGTCCAAAGCGGTGGCGGCGAGGGCAATGATCCCGCCAATGCCGATCCCGCGACGCGCGAGGCGCATTGCGGCAATGGGCAGGTGCGGGGCGAGAATAGAAGCTGCACGCTTGCCGCCGCCAGCCAGGGTTATGGCCAGAGTTTCAGCCTGCTCGGCCCCGGTGTGCCGCAGTCGCGCATGCAGCGCGCCAGTTCGGTGGTCAAATGCGCCGGCGGCAGCCTGGCCCAGTTTTACGGCAACGGCCGCATCGAATCCTGCGTGCTGGACGATTACGGCGCCCAAGGCATCACGCTGACCGATACGTCCGGCAAGGTGATGACTTGCGCCAGCAAGAATGTCGCCCGCTTTGATGCGGAGGGTCGCGTTCTATCCTGCAGTCCGTTCTAACGGGCTAGTGAGGCAGGTTATCTTGCGGCATCCCTTCGGACACGCCGAGTGTTCCGGAAAAGCCGCGTTCGGCGATCTTGAAATGACCGGCATCGGCGAAGTTGCAATGAGCCGCCAGGCATTTGCGCTTCAATTTTCCGGTCAGGAAGGTCATGGCGGCGCGGGTGTAGTAAAGCGGGCTGCCGCATTTGGGGCATTTGCTGCGCGAACGGATCGGAGAGCTGCAAGCTGACATCGACAGCTTTGGTAGTGAGCCAGTTAGCCAAATTTGTGGCTGCGATGAATAATTTTGGCGAGTGAAAGTTCCGCTCTGCACCTTGTGCGTGCAAAAAAATCCTGCAGGGCACGGAACGATTCGCCGACGAGATTAATCCTCGAGACTGACGATCACACCGGCAGATGCATGGCCGAGCAGAAGTTCCCTGATGGGCGCGAAGCTGCGGCGGTGATGCACGGTGACGCCGTGGGCCTTCAGCCCGGAATAGTGATCGGGCGTGCCGTAACCCTTGTTGCTGCGCCAATTGTAGCCGGGATGTTCATCATGAAGCCGCAGCATCAGCCGGTCGCGCGTCACCTTGGCAATGATGGAGGCGGCGGCAATGGAGACGCTGCGCCCGTCGCCCTTCACCAGCGTGTCGCATTTGCACGGCAGCGCGGGCGCGTCATTGCCGTCGACCAGGGCATGATGGGCGGCCACGGGCAAAGCGCGCACCGCGCGCGCCATGGCCAGATGGGTGGCCTGGCGGATATTGACCAGGTCGATCTCTCCCACCGTGGCTTCGCCCACCCCCACCGCCACTGCCATGGTCATGATCAGCGGGAAGAGTTCCTCGCGGCGGTCCTCGTCGAGTTGTTTGGAATCATTCAGCCCCTTGGGGATGCGGGCTCTGTCCAGGATCACCGCCGCCGCAACCACCGGCCCCGCCAGGGGACCGCGCCCGGCTTCGTCCACGCCGCAGACGAAAAAGGGTTCTGACCCAATCACGGTCTTCAGCAGGCGCGACTCATAGATGTAATGCGGCATACGCTCTTTTAAAAAAGAGCGAGCTGATCTCCAAGCCGGGCAGGGCGCTTGAACTTGTGGACGGCCAGGGGCTGGGAGAGCAAATTCAGCCCCAGCCGCTTCACCGCCATGTGGAAACGCCGCGCCATCACTTCGGCATAGGCGCCGGTTCCCTTCATGCGTGTGTTCCAGTTGGCGTCGTAATCCTTGCCGCCGCGCATGGAGCGCACCAGCGCCATCACATGCTTGGCGCGGCCGGGCTGATTGACCTCCAGCCATTCGCGGAACAGGTCCTTTATCTCCAGAGGCAGGCGCAGCAGCACATAGCCGGCGCTGCGGGCGCCATAACCGGCGGCGGCGCTGAGCACCGCTTCCATCTCGGAATCGTTGAGCGCCGGAATGGCGGGGGCGAACATCACGCCGGCGGGCACGCCGGCATCGCTCAAGCCCTGAATGGCCTGCAACCGCCGCGCCGGTGTTCCGGCGCGCGGCTCCATGGCGCGCGCCAATTTGCGGTCCAGGGTGGTGATCGACAGCGCCGCCTTGGCCAGGCCCATCGACGCCATCTCCGACAGGATATCCAGGTCGCGCAGGATCAGCGGCGATTTGGTGACGATGGCGACGGGATGACGGAATTCGCGCAGCACTTCCAGGATGGAGCGGGTGATGCGCATCTTCTTTTCCAACGGCTGATAGGGATCGGTGTTGGTGCCCATGGCGATCACCTTGGGGACATAGCCGGGCGCGCTCAATTCCTTGGCCAGCAGCGCGGCGGCATTGGGCTTGGCGAACAGGCGGCTTTCGAAATCCACCCCCGGCGACATGCCGAGATAGGCGTGGGTGGGGCGGGCGAAGCAATAGATGCAGCCATGCTCACAGCCGCGATAGGGATTGATCGACTGGTCGAAGCTGATGTCGGGCGACTTGTTGGTCGTGATGATGCTGCGGCTGGCGTCGTGAATGACTTCGGTCTTGAGTGGGGGCGGGGCATCGTCATCGGCCCGCCAGCCATCGTCCCAACCATCATCGAGAAGGACCCGGGTCTGCTTCTCATAGCGCCCCACGGCATTGGAGACCGCCCCCCGCCCGCGCAGGACCTCAGGCCGGATGGTGGTATTCAGGACGACGGTCATATTTGGGACTGTATACCCAAATAAGAACAAATCAAGTACAAAATTGCGTTGGGCGATTATCCCGGACTTGGCAGAGACTCGAGTCCTAGGGGAAAGGGCTGAGGCATGGCTACGCGAAAGTTCTGGAGCGGTACTGTCTGGGGATTGGACATCTACGTCCGGGCGGGCGTCGCGACAGATATTTTCAGATGGCTCGTTGGACCGACCATTTGGGTCAAGCTTGTTGCCGGTACGGCGCTTGGAGCTTCAGGGGCCACAGCGGTGATGTACGGCGCTCCGATATGGGCATGGCCCGTGATCGCGTTGGCGGGAACCTCTGCGGCCTTGGTGGCAGTAGTCGTGCTCAGGTTGATTGTGAGTATGTTTGTCGAGGAACCGGCGAGTCCGCCCGTCGCACCACCAATCTCTCCTCTGAGAAGCCAGACAATTATCAAGGGCGGCGATGGCGTCCACGGTGGCCGTGGCGGGTCAGTAAACCTTCGCGCGGGCGACGGCGGCGCTCATGGCTCTGGCGGCAGCATAGTCATTGGGCCGCAATCAACTGGGTCGCGCCATAAGGCGGCGCTGCACGGCTTTTACGTGCAAGCCAACGAACTATTCACTCGGCATTTCGTTCCCGGCACACCCGGTCAGCCAATAGCAGCCTATGCCACGGAAGTGGATAACTGGGTTATTCAAACTGAGACTTGGCTTAGGACAAACATGAGCCCCGCCGCCGCTGTGCGCTTTATGTATGTTGAGCCTACGCTTGCAGCCTTCGGTTTTAACCGAGCAGTCAGCACCTTCCACAATGACAGGCTGATTAGATTGCAAGCGGCACAAACAAATCTTCAAGCCCTAATTCAGACGGCCAATTTCGATGCTTGACGCTTGCGGCTGGCACAATTGCGCTGAAGCAGAGTGCCCTAATTTGTCTTTGAGGCGGGGATGTCCAGCTTCACCGCATGGGTCGGGATCGGAAACTGTAGCAAGGTAAATACGGCCATACCGATCACCAGCGCCCATACTGGGCTCAGTTTCAAATACTTGAGTGCGGCTAGCGCCGCGCCTAATCCGATCAGGGCACATACCGCCCAACCCAGCGCATTGAAAGCAAAGGCCATCAATTTTTCTTTCGACTGGCTGCGCGACTGAAGCACACGCCAGTATTGTTGTGCCTCGGAAATAGGCAGGAAAACCGCCAAAAATTACAGGTGCTTAATCGGTCCGGTACCGGCTTAAGGCTGCGACCGGAAATTCTTTGGCCCGCAGCCCGGCTTGCGTCATGATGCTGTCATGATCTCCGTCGTCATCCCCACCGTCAATGCCGAGCGCCTGTTGCCGCGCTGTTTCGACAGCCTGATCCCGGCGGCGGTGCGCGGGGTGGTGCGCGAGGTGATTGTCAGCGATGCCGGTTCGACCGACAGCACCTTGGCCATGGCCGATGGCGCCGGCGCCCATATCGTCCATGCCCGCAAGGGGCGCGGCCAGCAATTGATCGAAGGCGCCGCCACCGCGCGCAGCGACTGGCTGCTGTTCCTGCATCCCGAAACCGCGCTGGAGCCGGGCTGGGAAGTGGAAGCGGAATCCTTCATCGATCAATCGGTGATGGAACAGCCGCGCGCCGCCGCCTTCCGCTTCGCGCTGGAGGATTTCGGCGGCGACGCCCGCCGCGCCGAAGCCTTGGCCGCTCTGCGCACCTCGATGTTCGCGCTGCCTTACGGCGATCAGGGTTTGCTGATCCCCAAACGGCTTTATCAGAAGATCGGCGGCTATCGCGCCTTGGCCGATATGGAAGATGCCGATCTGGTGCGCCGCATCGGCCGCCGCCGCTTGGTCAGTCTGCGCGCCCGCGCCGTCAATGTGGCGCGCCCGTCCAAGGGTGCGTTGCGCGGCGCGGCGCTGATCCTGCTGCACGCCTTGCGCGTTCCGTCGCGGGTGGTGGCGCGGCTTTAGCCGCATCATTGTCATGGCCCGCGAATGCGGGCCACCCAGATGACGCTGGCGTTTTTCTTTCAGGACAATCGCAACCCCACCTGGATGGCCCACACTCCGGTGGGCCATGACAGTGTGGTTACTTCTGCGCGCTCAACCTGAGCCCATACGGATTGGGCGTCGCCGCTGTCGACTCGCCGGGATGATAGACCGGCCATTGGCCGCTGGCGGTCTGGTCCAGGCTCTTGGCGTCCTGGCCGAAGCGGCGGCGATACAGCCAGTGATAAAGCATCAGGCGTTTGACATAAGACCGCGTCTCCGCCACCGGAATGCTTTCCACAAACAGCAAGGCATCGTCGGCGCCCGCCTTGCCGCCTGCCTTGGTGGTGCGCCAGCGGCTCACCGCGCCGGGTCCGGCATTATAGGAACCGCCCAGTTCCAGCAGATTGCCGTCCAGGCTGTTCAGCAGCTGTTCGATATAAAGCTGGCCGACCGCCAGCGCCGCGCCCGGCTGATAGAGCGTGTCGGGGGCTTTTGCGCCAAGGTTTTTGGCGGTGGCGGGCCTCACCTGCACGACCGGCGCCGCGGCACCCGTCGAGGTGGCCTGGGTCTGAAAGCGGCTTTCGATCCGCGCGAACGACAGAACCAGCGAACTGTCGATGCGGTAGCCGCCATCGGGTGTGTAGGGCGGCACAGGAAACAGTCCGGTCAGCATCGTGCCGCGCGCCGCGCTGGCCTCGCTGGCGCGGAGCTCGATATTGGGCACGCCGATCTCGCGCGCCAGGGCCGCCATGGCGGGGTCCAGCCGCTCCGGATTTTTGACAAAGGCGCGGTTGAGTTCGGGACCGGAAAATTCGCTTTCGCCGATCTGCCACAGCGCCACGGCGCGCCGCGCCGAAGCCACCGCCATCAACTCGCGCAGGTCGCCCTGGTTGAGGATGGCGTCGGCGAAACCGGTCTGGGTGTCGATACCCAGCATGCGCTCCGAAATCTGGCCGTAGAAACTCGGCTGCTTTTCAGCGGCGAAGTTCAGAAGCGTGACGACCTTCAGCGCATCGCCCGATTGCATATGGGCGCGCGCCGCCCAGAAAGCGCCCTGGGCCCTGAGATTGTTTTGCGCCGAAACGGTTTCCGATAATTTTTCCAGCCAGAGAATGGCTTTGGCCCAATCGCCCAGCCGGTAGGCGGCAAAGCCCGCATCCCACATCAGTTGCGGCACGCTGGGGTCCGATACGGAAGTCGCCAATTTATACGCATCCGTGTCGCGGCCTTCGGCGCGATAGGAGGCGGCGATGCGATGCGCCAGCACCGCCTGATCGGCCGGCGGGCAATTGGAGGCGACCTGCTGCATCAGGGACAAGGCCTGGTCGGGCTGGCCGTCCTTGATGGCGGCAAGAATTTTCGGCATCACGCCGCGCGCCGCATCGGATGACGGCATCGGCTCGCGCAGTTCCAGATCCTCATAGCCGCCGGTGCGGCTTCCCACGCTGAGCGGCGCCGGAATATTGGTCACCACCGCGACTTTGATGATTTTGCGGTTGCGGCGGACCCTGCGGGTGGAATGCGCCACCGCCAACCGATAGACGCGGTCGGCGATCGCCAGTTCGCGATTGTCCTTCAGCCAATCCACCAGGGCGGCGACCCTGACGCGCTTGGCGGAAAGCAAACCCAGCGCCTCGGCGTAACCGAGCAGGGATGTATCGCTGAGCTTGGCGGACAGGATCTTGGCGCGGGTCTGCTGGCCTTTGCGTTCCGCCGCCATGATCTGTTTGTAAAGCGCGACATCCTCGGGACTGAGGACTTGTGGCGCGGCTGGCGTAGCCTCGGTCTGCGCGAAAGCAACCGTGGCGGTCAGCAGCGAAAGGGCCAATACAAGACGTATACGAATGATCTTCGTCCCTTCGACCAATGCTGCTAGTTAGACTGCGTCGTTCCCCGCGGCAATCCCAGCTTGTGCATTTTCTCTTTTGCCGCCTGAAGGTCGCGCCAGGCGAGTTTCTTATGCGCCGGCTGGCGCAGCAGATAGGCCGGATGCAAGGTCGGCATCAGCGGCACCATGGAACTTCCCACCCGATACTCCAGCCAGCGCCCGCGCAGTTTCATGATCCCGTCCGAAACGCCCACCACATGCCGCGCCGCCACCGCGCCCAGAAGGATGATCAGTTGCGGATTGGCCAGCTCGATATGGCGGCGCAGGAAGGGCAGGCAGGCGGCGGCTTCTTCCGGCGTGGGATCGCGATTGTCCGGCGGACGCCAGTTGATCACATTGGTAATGTAGGCGTTGCTCGCGCGGTCCAGGCCGATGGCGGCGAGCATCTTGTCCAGCAATTGTCCGGCGCGGCCGACAAAGGGCTTGCCGATGCGGTCTTCGTCGCGGCCCGGGGCTTCGCCGATCAGCATGATGCCGCCTTCCGCCACGCCATCGGCAAAGACGGTGTTGGTGGCGGTGCGTTTCAGGGGGCAGCCGTCAAACGCTTCCAGCGCCGCTTTGAGTTCCGCCAGGGTGGTGGCGGATGCCGCCGCCGCCTGGGCGTTGCCGATGGTATCGCAGGTGAGCGGGGTTTTTCGACCCTCCCCCTGAGGGAGGGTCGAAAATGCCGAAGGCATTTTCGGGGAGGGGTTCGTGGTTCTGCCAGTTGACCCCTCCCCGAAATTGTCTCCGCTGCGCGAAGCCAATTTCGAGGTCGGTACGCTGGCGCTACCTCCACCCTCAAGGGGAGGGTTGGGGTTTGCCGCCAGCCGGTTCAGCGGCTCGGCGGCGATGGCCTCGTCCGCACCGGCTTCGACCAGCCAGTTCAGGGTCGCTAACGGGTCACTCATGGTACGATCATAGGCTTTCGGTACCCCGTCAGGCCAGTTAGAAAAGGCTGCAAAGAACAAGGCGGCTTAATGCCCGAAGCCACGTCATCCCAGGAAGCCGGCCGCGAAAGCATGGCCTATGACGTCGTGATTGTGGGCGGCGGACCCGCCGGGCTGGCCGCCGCCATCCGGCTCAAGCAGCTCTCCGCCGATATCAGCGTCTGCATCCTAGAAAAAGGTTCGGAGATCGGGGCGCATATTCTGTCCGGGGCGGTGATCGATCCCAAGGCGCTGAGCGAGTTGATCCCGGACTGGAAGGAAAAAGGCGCGCCGGTCGAGACGCCGGTGAGCGACGACCGTTTCTGTTTCTTCACCGAGACCGGCGCGATCCCGTTGCCGCATTTCCTGTTTCCGCCGCTGATGAGCAACAAGGGCAATTACATCGTCAGCCTTTCCAATCTCTGCAAATGGCTGGGACAGCAGGCCGAAGCGTTGGGGGTGGAAATCTATCCCGGCTTTCCGGCGCATGAAGTGATTGTGGAACAGGGGGCGGTCAGGGGCGTACGCACCGGCGATCTGGGCGTGGCCAAGGACGGCCGCCGCAAGGACAGTTTCACCCCCGGCATGGAGCTGCGCGCCAAATACACTTTGTTCGCGGAAGGCGCGCGCGGTTCGCTGTCCAAACAACTCTGCGAAGAATTCGAACTGCAAAAGGGACGCGAGCCGCAAAAGTTCGGCATCGGCTTGAAAGAGCTTTGGGAGTTGACGCCCGGCCAGCACAAGCCCGGTTTGGTTCTGCACGGCATGGGCTGGCCGCTGGACAATGAGACCGGCGGCGGGCTGTTTCTCTATCACTGGGGCGAAAATCTCTGCTCGGTCGGCTTTGTCGTCCATCTCAACTACAAAAATCCCTGGCTGGATCCGTTCGGCGAATTCCAGCGCGCCAAGACGCATCCGGCGATCGCAAAGATGCTCGGCGGCGGCAAGCGCATCGGCTATGGCGCGCGGGCCATCACCGAGGGCGGTTATCAGTCGGTGCCCAAACTCTCCTTTCCCGGCGGCGCGTTGATCGGCTGCGCCGCGGGATTTGTGAATCTGCCCCGCATCAAGGGCAGCCATAATGCGATGAAGACCGGCATGCTGGCGGCGGAGGCGGTGGCCGAAGCGCTCCAAGCGGGCAGGGCGGGCGACAGTTTGCCCGGCTATGAGATGGCCTATCGCCAAAGCTGGGTGGCGAAGGACTTGTATCTGGTGCGCAATGCCAAGCCGCTATGGTCGCGGCTGGGCAGCCTGCTCGCCTTGCCCTTTATCGGCCTGGACATGTGGACCAACCAGCTTTTGGGTGTTTCCCTGTTTGGAACCCTCAAACATGGGGAACCGGACTTTGCCGGGCTGAAAAAGGCAGCCGAAAGCACCAAAATTTCCTACCCCCGTCCGGACGGGCAGTTAACCTTCGATCGGCTGTCCAGTGTGTTTCTTTCGGGCACCAATCACGAGGAAGATCAACCAGTTCATCTGGTGCTGCGCGATCCGGCCATTCCCATTTCAGTGAATTTGCCCGAATATGCCGAGCCGGCGCAGCGTTATTGCCCGGCTGGTGTCTATGAAGTGGTAGAGGAGGCTTCCGGCCCGCGCTTCCAGATCAACGCCCAGAATTGCGTGCATTGTAAGACCTGTGACATCAAGGATCCGTCACAGAACATCACCTGGGTCACGTCCGAAGGCGGCGGTGGACCCAATTATGCGAATATGTAGGAGACGAATGCGCCGCGCCGTTGCCCTGATCTCGGTTTCCCTGCTGGCCCTGTCGCTGGCCGGTTGCGCCACCGCGCCGAATGAGCCCCGCGCACTGCAGCCCGATCCCCAGGCCGAAGCCTTTTCCACCTATCTGTCGGCGCGCTTCGCCGCCGGCGAGCATGATTTGCCGCAAGCGGCGCAATATTACGGCAAGGCCCTGGCCAATGATCCGGGCAACACCTCGCTGCTGAACCTGTCCTTTTTCTACGCCGTCACGTCCGGCGATATGGAAAACGCCGCCAAGCACGCCCAGTCCACGGTGGCGGTGACGCCCGATGAGCGTTCGGCGCGCCTGACCTTGGCGGTGATGGCGCTCAAGCGCAAAGATTATGTCGAGGCGCGCAAGCATGTGTCGCTGTCGGCCAAGGGGCCGTTCTCGGTGCTGACCCTGTCGCTGTTCGATGCCTGGGCGGCGGCGGCTCAGCGCGACGAAGCGGGCATGCAAAAAGACCTGCAGTCCCTGCTGGAACAGGCCGGCACGGAAAATATGGCGGCTTTCCATACCGCGCTGTTGCAGGACTATCTGGGCAAGCCCGCCGCGGCTGAAGCCGCCTACAAGAAAGCCTTGGGCACCGGCGTGCCTTCGCCGCGCTCGCTCGAAGCCTATGGCCGCTTCCTGGAGCGTGCTGGCCGCACCGAGGAAGCCGTCAAACTCTATCGCTCCCATCTTGGCGATGGCGGCCTGTCCAGCGTGATCGTTCCGGGAATGGCGCGTATCGCCGCCAAGGAGCGCCCCGAAAGCCTGGTGCGCAATCCCGCCGACGGCGCCGCCGAAACGCTGTTCGGCATTGCCGCCTCGCTGACCGACGGCCAGAGCGCCGACGTCTCCATTCTCTATCTGCGCATGGCGCTGTATCTGCGCCCCGATCTGGGATTGGCGCAGGTGCTGCTGGCCGACCGGTTCGAGACCCTGCGCAAGTTCGATGTCGCCATCGAGATTTACCGCTCCATACAGCCGTCTTCGCCCTATTACCGCATGGCGCAGGTTCAGGCGGCGCTGGATCTGCAGCGCATGGGCAAGAACGAGGAAGCCATTGCCAGCCTCAAGAAGCTGGCCGCCTCGGCGCCGAACGACAGCGAAAGCTGGGTGGCGCTGGGCGATACCTATCGCGCCTCCAATATGTTTGCCGAAGCGGTCGACGCTTATAACCGCGCGGAAAAGGCGATTGCGCGGCCGGCCAAGCGTGACTGGACCATGTTCTATGCCCGCGCCATGGCCAAGGAAAAGATCAAGCGGCTGGACGAGTCCGAAGCCGACATTCAGACGGCCTTGAAACTTTCACCGGATCAGCCCGAACTCTTGAACTATCTCGGCTATAGCTGGGTGGACCGGGGCCGCAATGTTCCCCAGGCGCTGACCATGCTGGAAAAGGCCCGGTCCCTGCGTCCCTATGACGGCTATATCGTCGACAGCGTGGGCTGGGCCTATTTCAAGCTCGGCCGCTATCAGGAGGCCGCCACCACCTTGGCGGCCGCCGTGCTGCTGGTGCCGGGCGATCCCACCATCAACGATCATCTGGGCGACGCGCTGTGGCATGCCGGCAAGCGCATCGATGCCCGCTTCCAATGGAACCATGCGCTTACGTTCAGCGATGCCGACACCGACAAGGCGGCGATCGAGCGCAAGCTGAAGACCGGTTTGAGCGAAAAGCCCGCTTAAACGTGATCTCTGAGCAGGCCGCCGCCAAGATCAACCTGTTTCTGCATGTCGGGACGCGCCGTGCCGACGGCTTTCATCCGCTGCAAAGCCTGGCGGTCTTTACCGCCATGGGCGACGCGCTCCAGATCGAGCCGGCGCCTGTTCTGTCCTTGAACATTCACGGGCCCTTCGCCAAAGGTTTGGATGGCGAAGGCGACAATCTGGTGTTGCGGGCGGCCAAAGCTCTTCTTGAAAATGCTGCGCTCGGATCGCAAGGCGCGACACTCACTCTCACAAAGAATCTGCCGGTGGCCTCGGGTATCGGCGGCGGTTCCGCCGACGCGGCGGCGGCGTTGCGCGGCTTAAATCGGCTTTGGAATTTGAACAAAGACGAGGTGGCGCTGCGCGAACTCGCGGCCGGGCTGGGTTCGGATATTCCCGTCTGTGTCTTGTCGGTCCCGTGTTTCATGGAAGGCCGGGGCGAGGTGCTGCGCCCGGCGCAATCCATGCCGCGCGTGCCCATGCTGCTGGTCAATCCCGGTGTGGCGGTTCCGACCAGGGATGTCTTCGCGGCTCTTCAAACCCGCAGCGGCGCGGACATGGACTTGCCGCGCGGCCGTTTTGCCGACACCGCCGATCTGCTGCGCTTTCTGGAAACCACGCGCAACGATCTGGAAGAACCGGCGCGGCGCATTCAGCCTGTGATCGGGGAGGTGCTGTCCGCCATGGCGGCCTTGCCGGGCGCGCTTATGGCGCGCATGTCGGGCAGCGGCGCCACCTGTTTTGCCATCTTCGCCGATGATGATTGCTGCGCGCGGGCGGCGGACAAATTGAAACAAGCACAGCCCGATTGGTGGATCGCGCCGAGTTTTGTGCCGGAATGCGGTATCAACCGCGAAAGCGTGGGCCAGGATATCGGGCCGACGCCGGAAGGGCTCTAACAGTCTTTAATAGGCCCGCTCGACACAGAAGTCGGCGATGTCCGCCAGCGCATGCTTGATGTCGCTTTCCGGCATGACCTTGAGCGCGGATTTGGCGATATCGGCATAGGCGCGCGCCCGGGGCATGGTTTCCTGCATCGCGCCGGTTTGCTCGATCAAGGTGATGGCGCGGTCCAAATCTGTTTCGGTCTGGTTGCCGGTTTCGATCACCCGTTTCCAGAAGGGCTTGTCGGCTTCCTTGGCCCGGGCATAGGCCAGGATCAGCGGCAGGGTCATCTTGGCTTCGCGGAAATCATCGCCCACCGTCTTGCCCATCAAGGCCTGGCGTCCCGAATAATCCAGCGCATCGTCCACTAGCTGAAAGGCGATGCCGAGATTTTCACCATAGGCGCGCAGGCCCGAAACGAAATCCTCGCCTTGCCCCGACAAAAGCGCACCGGATTCCGCCGCCGCCGCGAACAGAGCGGCGGTCTTGGCCGAGACGACCTTGAGATAGTGATCTTCGCCCACCGACAGATTGTTCGAGGATTTGAGCTGCATCACTTCGCCTTCGGCGATCACCGCCGAAGCGCCGGCGAGAATATCGAGCACCGCCAGATTGTCGGTCTCCACCATCAGCTGGAAGGCGCGGCTGAACAGGAAATCGCCCACCAGCACGCTGGGCTTGTTGCCCCACATCAGGTTGGCGGAAACCTTGCCGCGGCGCAGGGCGCTTTCGTCCACCACATCGTCATGCAGCAAGGTGGCGGTGTGAATGAATTCCACCGCCGCCGCCAGGCGCACATGATGATCGCCGGCATAGCCGCCGGCTTCCGCCGCCGCCAAGGTCAGCATGGGGCGAAGCCGTTTGCCGCCGGAATCGATCAGATGCTTGGCAAGGTCGGGGATCAGCGCCACGCCGGAGGTCATGCGGTTGTGGATCAGCTTGTCGGTAGCGGCCATGTCGGCGGCGATCAAGGCATGCAGCCGCTCCACCGGAGAAATGCCGGTGCCGGTTTTTGCGACAGAATCTCGAACGTCCGCTGACCCACCCATTCGCGCCAGAATACCGGACCGCCCCAGGCCCGCCAAGCGGGCGCCAATGTCCCGATGGCGACAGAAGGGCGCGGCTTGGCTATAGTGAGAGCATGCGCGCGGTCCTGAAAACCACCGATCCGGTGGTCCTGAATTTTGCCGCCAATCTGCTCGCGCAGGAGGGCATTGAGGCGGTGATTTTCGATACCCATGCCAGCGTCATGGACGGAAGTATGGGATTTTTGCCGCGCCGCCTGATGGTGTTGGACGAAGATTTTGCCCAAGCGGACAAGCTGCTGCGCGCCGCCCTTCCCGAGGCCATGTGACCGACACGTTTTTGGACGGGCGAGTGAAAGTCGCGCAGCCGGACAGCGGTTTCCGCTCCGGCCTGGATGCGGTAATGCTGGCCGCCGCCGTCCCTGCGGTTGCCGGCCAGAGCGTCTTGGAACTGGGGGCGGGCAGTGGCGCCGCCAGCCTTTGTCTCATGGCGCGGGTGGCGGGCCTGAAGCTGACCGGCGTGGAGCGTGATGAGGCGCTGGCGGCCCTGGCGCGGAACAATGCCGCCGCCAATAGCGCCAGCTGCACTTTCGTCGCCGCCGACATTTTCGCCCTGCCGCCGGAACTGAAGCGCGATTTTGATCAGGTTTTCGTCAACCCGCCCTTTCATGGCGAGGGGCAGGTCTCGCCCGATGCGGCGCGCGCTGCCGCTTTGATGGACGATGGCGCGCTAAAGGATTGGTTGAAGCTTGGCCTGCAACGCACGGTTTCGGGAGGCTTTTTCACCACCATCTTGCGCGCCGATCGCTTGCGTGAAGCGCTGGGGGCGTTGCCGGAACGCGGGCTGTGCGCTTTCCCGCTGTGGCCCCGCCAAGGCGAGGTCTCCAAGCGGGTGATCGTCCAAGTCCGCAAGGGTTCGAACGCGCCTTTCGCCCTGCTGCAGGGGCTGGTTCTGCACACGGAAGACGGTTCCTGGACCCCGGAAGCCGACGCAGTGCTGCGGCGCGGCAATGCGCTTGCCCTGCAGGGGGTGCGCCTATAGGTTCCGGCCATCCCAATCAGGCGAGATTCAGTGGCCAAAGCCCGCACTTTTCAGGACCTTATTCTGACCTTGCAGAATTATTGGGCGGCGCAGGGCTGCCTGATCCTGCAGCCCTATGACGACCAGATGGGAGCAGGGACCTTCCACCCCGCCACCACCTTAAGGGCGCTGGGGCCGAGGCCCTGGAATGCGGCTTTCGTGCAGCCTTCACGCCGTCCCTCGGACGGCCGCTATGGCGAGAACCCCAACCGCTTGCAGCACTATTACCAGTATCAGGTGATCCTGAAGCCGGCGCCGGAGAATGTGCAGGAGCTTTACCTCGGTTCCATCCGCGCCATCGGGCTGGATCCCGACCTGCACGACATCCGCTTTGTCGAGGATGATTGGGAAAGCCCGACCCTTGGCGCGGCGGGCCTGGGCTGGGAAGTGTGGTGCGACGGGATGGAGATCACCCAGTTCACCTATTTTCAGCAGGTGGGCGGCATCGAATGCGACCCGGTCTGCGCCGAAATCACCTACGGGCTCGAGCGCCTGGCCATGTATGTGCAGGATGTCGAATTCGTCTATGACCTGAAATTCAACGACCAGTTCCGTTACGGTGAAGTGTTTCACCAGAACGAACAGGAATTCTCCGCCTATAATTTCGAGCGGGCGGATACTGAAATCCTGTTCCGGCATTTTCAGGATGCCGAGAAGCAATGCCGCGAATTGTTGACCGGCAAGAAGTTGCCGCTGCCCGCCTATGACCAGTGCATCAAGGCCAGCCATGCCTTCAATCTCCTGGATGCGCGCGGGGTGATTTCGGTCACCGAACGCGCCGCCTATATCGGGCGGGTGCGCGCCCTGGCCCAGGCTTGTTGCGAGGCCTGGCTGCAAACGCCGATGGGTGAATATAAGCCGCGCTTTGCCGACAAGGATGCCGGCTGATGCCCGATCTGTTGCTGGAATTGTTCAGTGAGGAAATTCCCGCCCGCATGCAGGCGGGGGCCGCACGTGATCTGGAACGGTTGATGGTCGGCGCCTTGACCGATCGCGGTTATCTGTTCGAAGGCATCAAGGCCTTTGCCAGTCCCCGGCGTTTGACCCTGGCGATTGCCGGTCTGCCCGCAAAACAGAATGACGTGCGCGAGGAATTGAAGGGCCCCAAGACCGACGCGCCGCAGGCGGCGCTGGATGGGTTTCTCAAAAAGACCGGCCTGACCAGGGACCAGCTTAAGATCGAAAAGACGCCCAAGGGCGATGTCTATATGGCGGTGGTGGAGCGCAAGGGCCGCGAGACGCCGCATGTCTTGGCCGAGATCATTCCCGAAGTGATGGCCAAGCTGCCCTGGCCCAAATCCATGCGCTGGAAGCCGGGCCTGGCGGTGCGTTGGGTGCGCCCGTTGCATTCCATCCTGGCGACCTTTGACGGCGAATTGGTGCCGTTCAGTTTTGCTGGTGTCTCCAGCGGGCTGCATACGCGCGGCCACCGCTTTCTGTCGGAAGGAAAGATCGAGGCCAAGCGCTTTGACGATTATGCCCAGAAGCTGAAAGCCGCTCATGTGGTGCTGGAAGCCGAGGAACGCGCCGCGATCATCTTCGACGGCGTCAAGCAGGCTGCGTTCGTGCACGGCTTGGAAATGATCCCGGACGAGGGGCTGCTGGCGGAAGTCTCAGGCTTGGCGGAATGGCCGGTGGTCTATATCGGCACCATCCAGAACGAATTCATGGATGTCCCGGCCGAGATTTTGCAGACCTCGATGCGGACGCATCAGAAGTATTTTTCGCTGCGCGATCCCAAGACCGGCAAAATGGCCAACCGTTTCGCCCTGGTCGCCAACATGATCGCCAAGGATGGCGGCAAGGAGATCGTGGCCGGAAACGAACGCGTGCTGCGGGCGCGGCTGTCGGATGCCAAATTTTTCTGGGACGAGGACCGCAAACATTCCCTGGAAAGCCGGGTCGAGAAGCTCAAGGGCATCGTCTTCCACGCCAAGCTGGGTACTCAGTTTGAGCGGGTCCAACGTATTGAAAAGCTGGCAGGCGAGATCGCGGGCAAAATCGGCGCTGATGTCGAAAAGGCCAAACGCGCCGCGCGTTTGGCTAAGGCGGATCTCACGACCGGCGTGGTGGGCGAATTCCCCGAACTGCAAGGCGTGATGGGTCGTTATTACGCCCTGCACGACAAGGAAGATGCGTCCGTCGCCGACGCGGTCCGCGATCACTACAAGCCGGTCGGCCCAAGCGATGCCGTTCCCGCAAACAAGGTCTCAATCGCAGCAGCGCTTGCCGACAAATTGGATGCACTGACCAGCTTTTTCGCGGCGGGCGAAAAGCCGACCGGATCGGGTGACCCGTTTGCCCTGCGCCGCGCGGCGCTTGGCGTCATCCGCATCTTGCTGGAAAACAAGGTCCGTTATGCGCTGAAATTGGAAAGCGATCTGCTTACGTTTTTCGCCGACCGTCTCAAGGTTGCGCTGAAGGAAAAAGGTATCCGCCACGACCTGATCGATGCGGTGTTCAGCCTGGGCAACGAGGACGATCTGGTGCGGCTGGTGGCCCGGGTCGAGGCGCTGCAAGCCTTCCTGAAGTCCGAAGACGGAACCAATTTGCTGGCGGGCTATAAGCGCGCCGTCAACATCCTCAAGCTAGAAGAAAAGAAAGACGGCAAGACCTTCATCAGCGAAGTGTCGGAGAAACTTTTGTCCGAAGCGGCGGAGAAATCGCTGTTCGCCGCTCTCTCCAAGGCGCGCGCCGCCATTACCGTCGCCCTGGGCAAGGAAGACTTTGCCGCAGCCATGCAACAGATGGCCTCCCTGCGGGTTCCTGTTGATTCCTTCTTCGAGGGCGTGAAGGTGAATGCCGACGACAAACAGGTGCGCGAGAACCGCTTGAGCCTGTTGGCTTCCCTGCGTGCGACGCTGCACCAAGTTGCGGACTTCTCGAAGATAGAAGGATAATCCTCAGTGTCATGGCCCGCTGGAGTGCGCGCCACCCAGTTGGGCCATGCGCTGGACACGAATTATG
Organism: uncultured Alphaproteobacteria bacterium; assembly: GCA_902825865.1. Taxonomy (GTDB): domain Bacteria; phylum Pseudomonadota; class Alphaproteobacteria; order Micropepsales; family Micropepsaceae; genus Rhizomicrobium. The sequence continues at coordinate 15,081 of CADECX010000005.1, read as the reverse complement.
AGTATCGATTCCTCGTTGAAATGTGCGTTTTTCGATCACCTGGGTGGCCCGCATTTGCGGGCCATGACAGTTGTGTCTGTGGCGGTGGGTGAGCAATGACAAAGTGGGTCTACGCATTCGGTGACGGCAAGGCCGAGGGCAAAGCCGATATGCGCAACCTGTTGGGCGGCAAGGGCGCGAACTTGGCCGAGATGAGTAATCTCGACCTGCCGGTGCCGCCGGGCCTGACAATCACCACAGAAGTCTGCACCTATTATTATGCCAACAAGGAAAGCTATCCGCCGGAACTGAAGGACCAGGTCGGTTCCGCCTTGCGCGAGGTCGGCTATCAGGCCAAGGGCAATTTCGGCGATCCCGACAAGCCGCTGCTGCTCAGCGTGCGCTCGGGGGCGCGGGTCTCCATGCCCGGCATGATGGATACGGTGCTCAATCTGGGCCTCAACGCCGCCACCGCCGAGGGCCTGGCCAGGCTCACCGGCGATGCGCGCTTTGCCTATGACAGCTATCGCCGCTTCATCCAGATGTATTCCGATGTCGTTTTGGGCGTGGACCATTCCGCCTTTGAGGAAATTCTGGACGACGAAAAAGACAAAAAGGGCATCGAACAGGATACCGATCTGGATGCCGAAGATCTCAAGCGCATCGCCGCGCTCTACAAGGCGCGGGTGCAGAAGGAATTGGGCAAGCCCTTCCCCGAAGACGTGCAGGAACAGTTATGGGGCGCGATCGGGGCGGTGTTCGGCAGCTGGCACTCCCCGCGCGCCAACACCTATCGCAAGCTGAACAATATCCCGGAAGACTGGGGCACGGCGGTAACGGTCCAGGCCATGGTGTTCGGCAATCGCGGCGAGACTTCGGCCACCGGCGTTGCCTTCACCCGCGATCCGGCCACCGGCGAAAAGCTTCTCTATGGCGAATTCCTGGTCAATGCCCAGGGCGAAGACGTGGTGGCGGGCATCCGCACGCCGCAGCCCATCTCCAAACTGGTGCGCGAGCGCCAGGGCGGCAAGAAAGCCTCGATGGAAGAGGCGATGCCCAAGGCCTTTGACGAGTTGATGGCCATCGGTCAGCGGCTGGAACAGCATTACCGCGACATGCAGGACGTGGAATTCACGGTGCAGGAAGGCAAGCTGTTCATGCTGCAGACCCGCGCCGGAAAGCGCACCGCGGAAGCCGCGCTGAAAGCGGCGGTGGACATGGAGCGCGAAGGGTTGATCGACAAGAAGATCGCCATCACCCGGGTCGAACCGGAAGCCTTGAACCAGTTGCTGCATCCCACCCTGGACCCCGACGCGCCGCGCGAGCAGATCGCGGTGGGGTTGGGTGCGTCTCCCGGGGCGGCCACTGGCGAAATCGCTTTCACCGCTGAGGAAGCTGAAAAGCTGGCGGCCGACAATCGCGACGTGATCCTGGTGCGTACCGAAACCAGCCCGGAAGATATTCACGGCATGCATGCCGCCAGGGGCATTCTCACCGCGCGCGGCGGCATGACCAGTCACGCCGCCGTGGTGGCGCGCGGCATGGGACGGCCCTGCGTCTCCGGCGCCGGCATGCTCAAGATCGACGCGGCGCGCGGCGAAATGGTGGCCGGCAATGTCACCCTCAAGCGCGGCGACATCATCACCATCGATGGCGCGGCGGGCCTGGTGTTCAAGGGCAAGGTGGGTTTGCGCCAGCCTGAAATGACCGGCGACTTCGGCACCCTGATGGCCTGGGCGGATGAAGTGCGCACGCTCAAGGTCCGCACCAATGCCGATACGCCCGCCGACGCCGCCACCGCGCGCAAGTTCGGCGCCGAAGGCATCGGTCTGTGCCGCACCGAGCATATGTTCTTCGAAGCCGACCGCATCATCGCGGTGCGCCAGATGATTTTGGCCGACGCCGAAGATGAGCGCAAAGCGGCGCTGGCGAAATTGCTGCCGATGCAGCGTAGCGATTTCGAGGGAATTTTCCGCGAGATGGCGGGATTGCCGGTGACCATCCGCTTGCTCGATCCGCCGCTGCATGAATTTCTTCCGCACAAGGAAGAGGAATTCGAGGAAGTGGCGCGCGCCGCCGGCACCAATGCCAAGAAGCTCCGGGCCCGCGCCATCGCGCTGCATGAAGCCAATCCCATGCTGGGTCATCGCGGCTGCCGCTTGGGCATCACCTATCCCGAAATCTATGAGATGCAGGCGCGCGCCATTCTGGAAGCCGCGCTGGCGGTGGAAGAAAATGGCGGCAAGAAGGTCGCGCTGGAAATCATGATCCCGCTGGTGGCCTTCAAATCCGAGCTGGACATGCTGGCCGCGCGCATCGCCCAGGTCGCGGCGGCGATCAAGCAGGAACGCGGAAAAGTGCCGGATTACCTGATCGGAACGATGATCGAACTGCCGCGCGCGGCGTTGCGCGCCGGCGAAATCGCCCAGACGGCGCAGTTCTTTTCCTTCGGCACCAACGATCTCACCCAGACGACGTTGGGCATTTCGCGCGACGATGCCGGCATGTTCATCAACGACTATCTCAGCAAGAATGTGATCGCGCGCGATCCCTTTGTTTCGCTGGATACCGAAGGCGTCGGCGAGTTGGTAAAAATTGCGGCGGAAAGAGGGCGCAAGACCCGCGAAAAGCTCAAGCTCGGCATTTGCGGCGAGCATGGCGGCGATCCCGACTCAATCCGCTTTTGCCACGACTCGGGACTCGATTATGTCTCCTGTTCGCCGTTTCGCGTGCCGGTTGCACGGCTTGCGGCGGCCCAAGCTGCATTAAAAAAGACACGCGGAGATGTTTAATATCCACAGCGCGTGACAGGGAAACCCTGGGTTTTTTCCAGCGCGGTGCGACCGACTGTCACTTTAACGAAAGAAATTGTTTGACGATTCGTTTTTTTGAGGGGCATAAGCCCACTCAGAGTGCTGGGAACTATTCGGTACTTCGGAACTTTTAGAGGAATACGCCTAATCGAAACAGCCTGATTGAAATAGCAACTGCGCATACACGCCGGAAAAAGCGGAATACACGCAAGCGCGAAATAGACCAAGCCTTATTGACCAAGCGACCTAAAGCCGAAACGAGTGCCCCCCAATGTCCAAGAAAACTAACGACGCGATTTCGCGTTCTGACCGCGTGCTTGTTGCCGCGCTGGCGATCATTCTCGCCACCGCCAGCGCCGCGATCGGCGCCTCCCTGACCTATCATCCGCAGACGGACAATGTCGTACCGCCGGTGGTGCGGGTGGTCGAGGCGCCCAGGCCCGCCACGGACGCGGTGAAGACCGCGCTTCTGGCCGAGCATAAATGCCTGTCGGAAGTGCTGTATTACGAGGCGCGCGGCGAAGGCGCGGGCGGCCAGAAAGCCATTGCCGAGGTGGTTTTCCACCGCATGAACAAGGGCAGATTCGGCAATTCGATCTGCGCCGTGGTGTATGAAGGCAAGGACAAGCCCGGTTGCCAGTTTTCCTTCACCTGCAATGGCGACATGAAGCGTCCCAAACAGCAGGAAGCCTGGCTGCGCGCCGAGGCGCTGGCGGCCCAGATCCTGACCAACCAGTCGCCGCTCAAGAACGCCACCGGCGGCGCGCTGAATTTTCATGCCGTGACGGTTGCGCCCGATTGGGCCGAGACCATGGATAAGACCACCCAGATCGGCAACCACATCTTCTACAAGCGCGTGCCGCGCACCAGGGATTCCTAACACACCTCACCATGGCCGGGCTTGACCCGGCCATCCATCTTTTTGATTGCCGCGCTTTCGCGCGGCGATGGATGGGCGGCTCAAGGCCGCCCATGGAGGAAAGGGAAAATCAGAAATCCAACCCGATGTCGAGGTTCGGCGCGCTATGCGTAATCGCGCCTGAACTGATGTAATCGACTCCCGTCTCCGCGATGGCGCGCACCGTCTCAAGCGTGACATTGCCGGAGGCTTCCAGAACCGCTCTGCCTTTCGCCAATGTCACGGCGCGGCGCATGTCACTTTCGGACATATTGTCGAGCAGGATGGCATCGGCATTCTGCGCCAGCGCTTCCTCCAGCTGCTCCAGCCGGTCCACTTCCACTTCGATCTTGACCATATGGCCGAGGCCCGCGCGCAGCCGCGCCATGGCGGGCGCGATGCCGCCCGCGGCCTGGATATGATTGTCCTTGATCATCGCGGCATCGTCCAAGCCGAAACGGTGATTGAACCCGCCGCCGCAACGCACGGCATATTTCTGCAAGCTGCGCAGGCCGGGAAGCGTTTTGCGGGTGCAGACGATACGCGCCTTTGTGCCTTCCACCGCCTTGACCAAGGCCGCGGTGAGGGTGGCGGTGCCCGAAAGCGGGCCCAGATAATTCAGCACTACTCTTTCGGCGGTAAGTATGCCGCGCGCGGGTCCTGAAATGGTCGCCAGCAGCGAACCGGCCTGTGTGTCGGAGCCATCCGGCAGCGCCACGTCCAGACGCAAAGCGGGATCGACCAGGCGCAGGGCGATTTCGGCGCAGATCAGGCCCGCGATACGGCCGGGCTTGCGCGCCACCAGTCTGGCGGACGCCGTCTTGTCCGCGGGAATAGTCAAGCTGCTGGTGATGTCGCCGGCCCGGCCCAGATCCTCTTCCAGCGCGGCGCGGATATGCGCTTCGATCAACAGCCCGGGCGGCGGCCGCGTGAAACCCAACGCAATCGTCATTGGCTGGCGCGGCGCGGAATTTCGACCGCGGCGGCAATGCGGTCGGCGTCAGCCAAGGTCATGAAAGTGCGCGTGCCGGTGTCGTCCGTCTTGGTGTAGTCGGTGCGCCAATGGCCGCCGCGCGATTCCTGCCGCGCCAGCGCCCCCGCCGCCACCAGCTTGGCGGCGGCGACCATGTTGAGCAGCGCCGGTTCGCTGCCGGCGGTCTGAAGCCGGGTGATCACACCCAGCGCCGCGCGCAAGCCCTCTGCATCGCGTTCCAGCGCCACATTGCGGCTCATAGCATCACGCAGCACATGCGGCGGGGCGGGCGATGCAAACCGCGGCGGCGCGGGAGGGATGCCGCGCATCGCGCCCGCCGCCAGCCGGCCGCGCACATCGTCGGCCACCCGCGCGCCGAAGATCAGGCCTTCCAACAGCGAGTTGGAAGCCAGCCGGTTGGCGCCATGCAGGCCGGTGGAGGCGCACTCTCCCACCACCCAAAGGCCCGGCAGGGAGGAACGCCCATGCGCGTCGGAGGCGATGCCGCCCATGTGATAATGGGCGGCGGGCGCCACCGGAATGAGCTGCGTCACCGGATCGATGCCGGCCGACATGCAGGCGGCATAGACGGTGGGGAAGTGATGCGGAAATTCCGCGCCGATGGCATCGCGGCAATCCAGGAACACTTTCTCCCCCGCCACGATCTGGCGATGAATGGCGCGGGCGACGACATCGCGCGGCGCCAGTTCGGCATCCTTGTGGAGGTTGGTCATGACGCGCTCGCCGCGGCCATTGATCAGCACCGCGCCTTCGCCGCGCAGCGCTTCGGTGGCCAGCGGCGCGGGATCGCGCCCGATGGCGATGGCGGTGGGATGAAACTGCACAAATTCCGGATCGGCGATCAACGCGCCGGCGCGGGCCGCCATGCCCAGGCCTTCGCCGCGCGCTTCCAGCGGATTGGTGGTGACGGCATAAAGCGCGCCCAGCCCGCCGGTGGCCAGAATCACGGCGCGGGCGCGGAACAGAATCAGCCGCGCGTCGCTGCCGATGCCGGAACGGGCGAAGATGCCGGTGACGCGGCCATTCTCCATCGCCAGCTCGATGGCGTGAAAACCTTCCAGCAGGGTGATGCAATTATTCTCGGTGGCGCGCGCCGCCAGGGTGGCGGAGATCGCCGCGCCGGCGCCGTCGCCTTTGACATGCACGATACGGGGCAGGGAATGCGCCGCCTCGCGCCCCACCGCCAGCGAGCCGTCCGGGTTGCGGTCAAAGGGCACGCCATAGCGCACCAGATCGTCGATGCGGGCCGGGGCTTCCCAGGCCACCAGATCGACCATGGCGGCATCGCAGAGGCCCGCGCCTGCCGCAATCGTGTCACGGGCATGGGACTGCCAGCTGTCGTCCTTGCCCACCGAGGCGGCGATGCCGCCCTGGGCCCAGGCGCTGGAGCCCGACAGGCCGGGCCTGGTGCCCGCCAAAACGATGCTGGGCATGGGGGCCAGCTTCAGGGCGGTGAACAGCCCGGCGATGCCCGCCCCCAAAATCAGGGCGCCGTCGGTTTCAACAATATTGTCGATGTGCTGCGCCATGTTTTGAATCAGACCTTCACCGCCAGCATGCGGTCGATGGGTGTTTTCGCCCGCGCCGCGATGACGGGGTCCACAATCACCTCATGGGTCATGGTCTGCAGCGAATGCAGAATGCCATCGAGCGTGATGCGCTTCATATGCGGGCAGAGATTGCAGGGCCGCACGAATTCCACGTCGGGATTTTCCACCGCGACATTGTCGCTCATCGAACATTCGGTGATCATCACCACCCGCCGCGGCTTGTGGCTGCCGACATAATTGATCATGGCGGCGGTCGAGCCGGCGAAATCGGCTTCCGCCACAACTTCGGGCGGGCATTCGGGATGGGCCAGCACCACGATGCCGGGATGGGCGGCGCGATAGTCGCGGATCTCCTGGGCGGTGAAACGCTCATGCACCTCGCAGGCGCCTTCCCAGGTGATGACTTTCACCCCGGTCTTGGCCGCGACATTGCGGGCCAGATACTTGTCCGGGATCATGATCACCGTGTCGGTGCCGAAATCCCGCGCTATGGCTTCCACCACCCGCACCGCATTGCCCGAGGTGCAGCAGATGTCGCTTTCCGCCTTCACATCGGCGCTGGTATTGACATAGGTGACCACCGGCAGGCCGGGATATTTCTGCTTCAGCAAACGCACATCGGCGCCGGTGATGGAGGAAGCAAGGCTGCAACCGGCTTCCATGCTGGGGATCAGCACGGTTTTCTGCGGCGAAAGGATTTTCGAAGTCTCGGCCATGAAATGCACACCGGCCTGGACGATGATCTTGGCGTCGGTCCGCGCCGCTTCGCGGGCGAGGGCGAGGGAGTCGCCCATGAAATCGCCCACGCAATGGAAGATTTCCGGCGTCATGTAATTGTGCGCCAGGATGACGGCGCCTTTTTCGCGCTTCAGCCGGTTGATCTCGGCGATCACCGGGGCATAGGCAATCCATTCCGCCTTGGGAATGAAATTGGCGACCTTGGCGTAAAGACCTTCGGTGGCACGCGCCACCGCGTCGGTATAGGCCAGTTCGACACCCATCTCGTCCTCCGTCCCCCATTAATACTCATTTCGAGTATATATGTGGGGCAAAAAACCCGGCCTTCAAGGAGCCGGTTCGGGCTTTATGCTACACGGGAGCATTAAGCGGTCAAGAGTCGGGGTGGCCCGGATCAGACTTGCGTTACCGGCATATGACGGTTTTCTACAGCTTTTTCAGCCGGATCGCGCCCGCCGCCCGCCCAGCCTCAGCCCCGGGGCGGGACGCTCGCGCAGGACCCCCCGGCGGAAGCGGAACAGCTCTGCCGGGCGGCCCCGGGCCGGGGTCGAGAATTTGCCGGTGCCTTCCACCAGGCCCTGTTCCGCCACCAGGCGGCGGAAATTCTGCTTATGCAGGCGCAAGCCCGCCAGCGCTTCCACCGCCCTCTGCAATTCCAGCAGGGTGAAAGCGGGCGCCATCAGTTCGAACACGACAGGACGGTATTTCAACTTGCCGCGCAGCCGGGCAATGGCGGTGGCCAGGATGCGGCGATGGTCGAACAGCATCGGCGTTCCCAGGCTGGCGCCCTTCTTATTGCCCTGATTTTTGTTCTCGTTTTTGTTGTGGCCGCTGTCGCGATAAAATTCTTCCACCAGCCCGGCTTCGTAAAGCAGTTCATAGCGTTCCAGCACACGCTCCTCGTCCCAGCCCTCGCCGAAACAGACATTGACGCGTTCACGCCGCAATTCGGCGGTTTCGCTGTCGGGCGCGTCCTTCACGAATTTCTTCAAGGCGGGAAGAATGACACTGTCGATCATGGCGGGTTTTGCGTCGCGCCAGTCTTCCCAGGGGAAATAATGGTACCAGCCGCGCCAGCCGGGGGCTTCGCGCATCTGCCGGGTCAAGGCGAGGTAGCCGACCGACACGACGCGTCCGCCCGAACCGGCCGACAAATGCCGTCCCTTGTCGCCAAAGGTGTAGAGCTGTTCGGTGTAGCCCAGATCGAATTTGGTCTGCTCGCCGACCCATTTGCGCAGGCCCGATTCCAGCGTGCGGTGATCCACCGGATCGAAGGGACCAAAGGGCAGGGCATCCAGCGAGCCCTCATGCGCCACAACCAGCACCGACGGATGTTCGCCCTCCACCGCCACGATCGCGGCGGACAGTCCGATGGAGACGGTGTCTTTGACGTTCATAGGCCCACCAGCGGCAGGCTGGTGGTGACGCCTTCCTCGACCAGCAAAGGCGGTCCCATGACGTTTAGTGCCGCGATCATGGCGCCGCCGCGGCCCAGCGCCTCATCGGCGTGGCTGACCAGAAGCCGGTTGGGTTGGGCATGCGGCGCGCGCCGCCGCATGGCGCTGGCGATTTCGATTTCCCGGCCCGGTCCCAACCGGTCGCAGAGAATGGTGAAAGCCGATGCCATGGAACGCGAGATTCCCGCCCAGCAATGAATCAGCAGCGGCTGGCTGGCATCCCATTGGCGCGAAAATTCCAGCAGCGCATCGATATGCTGGCGCGCCGGCGGCGCGGTGCCCGCGGCGGGATCGACAATGTCGTTGACCCCCAGTCTGAGATGCCGTGCAGCGGGAAAGCCCGGCGGTGTTTCGATCATATGTTCGGGGGACAGGAGGCTGATCAAATGCGACGGCCCGTGAGACTTCAGGGCGTCGCCAAGGCTCGACAAGGGAGAAACCAACAAATGCGGCATGGGCGGCTTTTAGCAGCTAGGAGGCGTAAAGACGGTGAAATCTCGCCAGGAACTGGGCTTGGGCCTCTTCCGTGCTCAAAGGGGCCAGCCGGGGTGTTTTAAGCCCCTTGGGCGGGCTGCCGAACAGGCGGCGTGCTTCGGCCTCCTCGAACCCCGCCAGCTGGGTAGCCTCGTGATAGGCCGAGAGATGGTCGGCGCGCTTGAACAGGGCCTTGAGGGTGGCGGGAATGTGTGCCGGAAGGCCAAAGCGCAGATGAATTGTCATCTGAAGTCTTTCTTCCAAGGCCTTGTAGTTAATGCCAACGGCTGCCTTGAAGGGGCTTATGAGGTCGCCGACAACATATTCCGGACTGTCGTGCAGCAGGGCCATCAAACGGGCTTCCCGCGCCAGCCGGGGCGAGAGTTCGCTGACCAGCCGTTCCACCAGCACACTGTGCTGGGCGACCGAAAAGGCATGGGGTCCCTTGGTCTGGCCGTTCCAGCGCGCCACCCGCGCCAGGCCATGGGCGATATCGGCGATCTCGATGTCCAGCGGGCTGGGCTCCAACAGGTCCAGCCGCCGCCCGCTCAGCATCCGCTGCCAGGCGCGGGGAGGAGAAGTTTTTTTTCCGAGGGGGGGCCGGTCAGGCACGGACGCAGACCATTGCGAGATCGGTCGCAAAAGCGGAGACGACAAAAAGGGGCTGGGGTGCCATGAAATGGGTGATTTTTTCGATTTATTTTTCGGGCGCGGGGCAATCAAACACAAAGTTTGCTCAGGAACAATCGCCGGGCATTTTGCGCGTTTCTTGGGCAAGAAAAGCTGTGTTGGCGTGTCTTGCGGCGCTTACGCGCGGGATATTAACCCACCATCCATCTTTGTTTCCAACCGGCTAATGCCGGGATGCGATGCCGCGGCTTGCGGTTGGAACTAACCGCAACAGGCCATTTAGATTTTTGCGCTACCAAGGCGCTGTATTCAGCACAAGTTTCGATCGACATGCGGCCGCTTCAAGATCCTCTGGTGAATTCCGGACAGAGCCGCGCGCCCGGTGTCGCGGGTTTTCTCGGGGTGTTCGTGGCGGGATTGGTGGTGGGCCTGGGCCTGGTGGCCCATCTGGGCGGCCAGTTCATTGCCGGCCTGATCATCCTGGCGGTGCTGAGCTTCGGCTTGTCGCTATTGCAGCGTGTCGCCGAGAATACCCGCAAGCGCGTCACCGCCGGCGAGGCCAGCTATCGCGCTTTTTTCGATCATGCGATCGAAGGAATTTTCCGCACCACGCCCGGCGGCCATTATCTCGCGGTCAATCAGGCCCTGGCCGATATTTACGGCTATGCATCGCCGGAAGCCTTGATCGTCGGCCTGACCGACATCAGCGCCCAGCTGTATGTCGATCCCAAGCGGCGCGACGAATTCCGCGACCAGATGCAGTCCAATGACGTGGTGATGCATTTCGTGTCGGAAATCTATCACCGTTCCGGCAAGCGCATCTGGATCTCGGAAAATGCCCGCGCGGTGCGCGACTGGTCCGGCGAGCTGATTTGCTACGAAGGCACGGTCGAGGATGTGACCGAGAAATTCGAACAGGAGCGCACCCTGCGCGCCGCCCTGCGCCAGGCCGAGATCGCCAACAAGATGAAGGCCACCTTCCTGGCGGCGATGAGTCATGAATTGAAGACCCCCTTGAACGCCGTGCTGGGCTTTTCCGAAATCATTCGCGACCAGATGCTGGGGCCGGTCGGCCATGACGCCTATCGCGATTATGCCGGCGACATCCACAAAAGCGGCACGCGCCTGCTGACGGTGATCAACGACGTGCTGGATGTGACGCGGTTGGAAGGCGGGCTGCTGACCATCGAAGCCAGGCCGGAAAATGTTCTGGATGTGGCCGATGCCGCCATCAAGCTGGCGCGTGGCCTCACCCACGACCAGCGTCCCATCGCCATCGAGGTCGAGCCGGACGTGCCGTCGCTGCTGGTGGACCCGCGCCGCCTGGCCCAGGCTTTGGGCAATCTCTTGGCCAACGCCCTGAAATTCACGCCGGAGAATGGCGCGGTGCGTTTGTGCGCGCGGTTGCAGCCGGGCGGCGGCGTGGCGCTTGTAGTGGAGGATACCGGCATCGGCATGGCGCCGGAAACCGTCGCCGCCGCGCTGGAACCTTTCCGCCAGCTGGATGGCGCCCTGTCCCGGCGCTTTGAAGGCGCGGGGCTGGGCCTTTCGATCGCCAAGGCGCTGGCCGAACTGCATGGCGGCGCGCTCAACATTCAAAGCGCCGTCGGCGAGGGCACCAGCGTCACCATCGCGCTTCCGGCCGGTTGCCTCGCAGTCCCGGCCGCGAAAGTCGCCTGATTTCCGCGCTGTTTTTGGGCCATCTTTTGTTTTGCCTGGGTGCGGGCTAAACAGCCCGGCATGAGCGACAAGTCCGCCATTCTGGTGCTGTTTTCCGGCGGCCAGGATTCCACCGTTTGTCTGGCCTGGGCGCTGTCCCGCTTTGCGCGGGTGGAGACGGTCGGTTTCGATTATGGCCAGCGCCACAAAAGCGAATTGGCGGCGCGGCCGCGCATTCTGGAGAAGTTGCGGGCGGATTTTCCGGATTGGACGGGGCGGCTGGGCGCCGATCATCTGCTGCCTCTGGACATATTGAAGGTCATCGGCGGCAGCGCCCTGACCGACGATATAAAAATCGAAATGGGCGAGAACGGTCTGCCGACCAGCTTCGTCCCGGGACGCAATCTGATGTTCCTCACCGCCGCCGCCGCGCTGGGTTACCGCCGCGGCATTGGCGAACTGGTGGGCGGCATGTGCGAGACCGATTTCTCCGGTTACCCCGATTGCCGCGATGAGACGGTGCAGGCGACGGCGCGGGCGCTGTCGCTGGGTCTGGCGCGCCCCGTGACCGTGCACACGCCGCTGATGTGGATCGACAAGGCCGCCACCTGGCGCATGGCCGAGCAATTGGGCGGCAAGGCGCTGGTGGATTTGATCGTGGAGGAAAGCGTCACCTGTTACCAGGGCGATCGCAGTCACCGTCACGATTGGGGCTATGGCTGCGGCCAATGCCCGGCCTGCGAACTGCGCGCTGCGGGATATGCACGGTACCGAGCTCCATGACTTATTCGGTCAAGGAAATTTATTACACTCTGCAAGGCGAAGGCGCTCACACCGGCCGCGCCGCCGTGTTCCTGCGCTTTGCCGGCTGCAATTTGTGGAGCGGGCTGGAAAAGGATCGCGGCGAAGCGGTCTGCCGTTTTTGCGATACCGATTTTGTCGGCACCGATGGTGTGGGGGGCGGCAAATTCGCCACCGCAGCGGCTCTGGCGCGGGCGGTTTTCAGCCGGTGGCCCGAGCAGCAAGCAGGCAAGCCCTATGTGGTTTGCACTGGCGGCGAGCCTCTGTTGCAGCTCGACAAGGCGTTGATCGCGGCGCTGCATGATGAAGGTTTCGAAATCGCCATCGAAACCAACGGTACCTTGCTACCGCCGCCCGGCATCGATTGGATTTGCGTCAGCCCCAAAGCCGATGCGGAACAAAAACTGATGCATGGCGACGAGTTGAAACTGATCTACCCGCAGGTGGGTGCCGCGCCGGAGCGTTATGCCGGGCAGGATTTCCGAAATTTCTTCCTGCAACCGATGGACAACCAAGATCGCGCCGCCAATACCGAAGCCGCGACGCGTTATTGCCTGGATCATCCGCAATGGCGGTTGAGTCTTCAAACGCACAAATTGATAGGCATTCGATAGGCGGTGCGGCGCGGGCAGCAGCCCTGCATCCGGCGCATGTTGAATCATGCCGCCGGGTGGCCACCTCAGACCCTCATCGGAGGGTCACATGGATTCCTGGCCACTTGTCATCAGCTTCTCGGCGGTTGCCGCGGCGATTTTCGCCTATAGCTTCCTGATTGCCGCCTAGGGCCCTGGAAAGGGCTCTAGAGGCCCCCAAATAGAGGTTGGCCCCATTGGCGATGGGGATAAAAAGCCGGTTCTGGGCGTTTTGAAATTCTACAAACTTTTGTGGTAAAAGCACGTCCTTCAAGGAAGTTTTCCATGTCCCGGCCACGCGAGAAAGTGTCTTCGGTAGATCCCATCTGGACCGCTCTGCGCCAGCAGGCGGAAGCCATGGCGGGGCGCGAGCCCACCTTGGCGGGCTTTGTCCATGCCACCATTCTTCAGCATGACCGGCTGGAACAGGCGCTGTCCTATCATTTGGCGCGCAAGCTGGGCGGCGAGGATCTCAGTCCGCTGGCGATCCGCGAAATGTTCGACGATGCGATCGCCGCCGACAACGCTATCGGCCAGGCGGTGCGCGCCGATCTTTCGGCGGTGTTCGAACGCGACCCCGCCTGCCATTCCTATCTCGATGCTTTCCTGTTCTACAAAGGCTTTCACGCCCTGGAATGCTATCGCGTCGCCCATTGGCTGTGGCAGCACGGGCGCGAGGCGATGGGACTGTTCCTGCAAAGCCGTATTTCGCAACTCTTCTCGGTGGACGTGCATCCCGCCGCCAAGATCGGCCAGGGCATCATGCTCGACCACGGCACCGGCATCGTGATCGGCGAGACCGCGGTTGTGGAAGACGATGTCTCCATCATGCAGGACGTCACCTTGGGCGGCACCGGCAAGGAAAGCGGCGATCGCCATCCCAAGATCCGCCGCGGCGTGCTTCTGTCCCTGGGCGCCAAGATTCTGGGCAATATCGAAGTGGGCGAATATAGCCGCGTCGGCGCGGGCTCGGTGGTGCTCAAATCGGTGCCGCCCGGCTGCACCGCGGTCGGCGTTCCCGCCAAGCTGGTCAACTGCGAGTGCGGCGACAATCCCTCGCAGCAGATGAACCATTTGATCGAAGAGCTGCCTGATAACACGGGGTGAGGCGTGTCCCGCGTAGCGGGTGAGCAGGTCCAGTGGACCTGCGAAAGCGACGAACGCCGCAGCGGCGCGCGCCCAAGCGCGACGCGAGGCCGGGCGGCCGTCAGTTCCGCCGATCCTGCTTGACGCTGCTGTCGCGGCATGCGAGTTCAGCCGGCCCAATCAATGAGGAGCAGGCCTTGACCCGCAGCGAAATCTGGCGCCTGGAAAAGTATCTTCGCAGTCTGTTCCGCCTCGACACCATCACCATTGTCGAGCGGCCCAAGCAGCCCGATTCCGTCGAGATGCATATCAATGGCGAGTTTGTCGGCGTCTTGTTCAAGGACGAGGAAGACGGCGAAATCTCCTATGCCTTCAACATGGCGATCCTGGAAATGGACCTGCCGGAAGCGCCCGCCTCCCGCTCTTAAGGCGCCGTGATCTTTTGTGTCGTGAGTTCGTCGCGCCTTCGCTCATGTACTTCTTGTACACATCGCTCGGCGCTCCTGCTCACGCCACAAAATCTCTACGGCGCAAAGACAATTTCATTGCTGGAATTTCGCGAACAACTGTTCCGCGCCGGTAGAGATTTCCCGCCAGCGCGCAAGATGGGCGCGTTTGAAGCGGAAGGAAAAACTGACATTGGGGGTCAAAGGCCGGACGATGACCAGGCAATTTGGGCTGGGAAACTGGCTGGAGCCGTGCTCGCACAAGAGCAGCTCCAGATCGTTCGCACTCTCGCCGGCGAACAACTCGTAATCCTGATAGCCGCTGCCGCCGGGGAACGTATAGCGGGTCAGGCCGAAGGGAGCCTTTTCGCCCTTGGGATCGGCGACACGCGGCCGGTAAATCCGCTCCAGACGGGCGCGGCCATTCAGGCTGTTGCTGTCGGCGCGCAAGGAGAGGCGGACAAGCGGGGAGTCCGGCTCGTTGCCGGCAAACAGTCCTGCGTCGGAATCGGTATAGCCGCGCCAGGATGGAAACAGCGCCACCAGGGTGACGGCCTTCATCGCGCTGGCCGTGGTGGATGGTTCAAAATAGTTGGCGGGTATGGTGAAAAACACCCCGCCCACGCTCACGCCGAGGGCATGCGACTGCCCCGTGGGTGAGCCGGGCATCAGGCCCGGACGCAAATACCATCCCAGCAACAAGCCCGACAGAATGAGAACCGCGAGCAGAAATGCGACCGGAAACCACCAGCCGGAATGGCGATGAAATTCTTCCTTCTGTCCCTTGCCCGCCATGCTGTTCCCGGCTGCCGGCTTGGCAGCGGAGAACAGCTAGCAGGACGCGGGCTTGGTTCAAAGAACCGTCAGCATCGAGGCCACAAGCGGATGACGCACAATGTCGCCTTCCGCCAGCCGCACCACCAG